>NZ_CP029194.1:5325000-6037500 GCF_008642375.1 Streptomyces venezuelae
GAGGCCACGATAGTCCCCGGGGAGCCGTCAACCAGGCTTTGATCCGGGGGTTTCCGAATGGGGAAACCCGGCAGTCGTCATGGGCTGTCACCCATGCCTGAACACATAGGGCATGTGGAGGGAACGAGGGGAAGTGAAACATCTCAGTACCCTCAGGAAGAGAAAACAACCGTGATTCCGGGAGTAGTGGCGAGCGAAACCGGATGAGGCCAAACCGTATGCGTGTGATACCCGGCAGGGGTTGCGCATGCGGGGTTGTGGGATCTCTCTTTCACAGTCTGCCGGCTGTGAGACGAGTCAGAAACCGTTGATGTAGGCGAAGGACATGCGAAAGGTCCGGCGTAGAGGGTAAGACCCCCGTAGCTGAAACATTGACGGCTCGTTTGAGAGACACCCAAGTAGCACGGGGCCCGAGAAATCCCGTGTGAATCTGGCGGGACCACCCGCTAAGCCTAAATATTCCCTGGTGACCGATAGCGGATAGTACCGTGAGGGAATGGTGAAAAGTACCGCGGGAGCGGAGTGAAATAGTACCTGAAACCGTGTGCCTACAAGCCGTGGGAGCGTCGGACATAGCTTGCTATGTCTCGTGACTGCGTGCCTTTTGAAGAATGAGCCTGCGAGTTTGCGGTGTGTTGCGAGGTTAACCCGTGTGGGGAAGCCGTAGCGAAAGCGAGTCCGAATAGGGCGATTTAGTAGCGCGCTCAAGACCCGAAGCGGAGTGATCTAGCCATGGGCAGGTTGAAGCGGAGGTAAGACTTCGTGGAGGACCGAACCCACCAGGGTTGAAAACCTGGGGGATGACCTGTGGTTAGGGGTGAAAGGCCAATCAAACTCCGTGATAGCTGGTTCTCCCCGAAATGCATTTAGGTGCAGCGTCGTGTGTTTCTTGCCGGAGGTAGAGCACTGGATAGGCGATGGGCCCTACCGGGTTACTGACCTTAGCCAAACTCCGAATGCCGGTAAGTGAGAGCACGGCAGTGAGACTGTGGGGGATAAGCTCCATGGTCGAGAGGGAAACAGCCCAGAGCATCGACTAAGGCCCCTAAGCGTACGCTAAGTGGGAAAGGATGTGGAGTCGCAGAGACAACCAGGAGGTTGGCTTAGAAGCAGCCACCCTTGAAAGAGTGCGTAATAGCTCACTGGTCAAGTGATTCCGCGCCGACAATGTAGCGGGGCTCAAGCGTACCGCCGAAGTCGTGTCATTGCAGCAATAGGGCCAACGCCCGCTGTGATGGGTAGGGGAGCGTCGTGTGCCGGGTGAAGCAGCCGCGGAAGCGAGTTGTGGACGGTTCACGAGTGAGAATGCAGGCATGAGTAGCGATACACACGTGAGAAACGTGTGCGCCGATTGACTAAGGGTTCCTGGGTCAAGCTGATCTGCCCAGGGTAAGTCGGGACCTAAGGCGAGGCCGACAGGCGTAGTCGATGGACAACCGGTTGATATTCCGGTACCCGCTTTGAAACGCCCAATATCGAGCCCATTAATGCTAAGGCCGTGAAGCCGTTCCGGACCCTTCGGGGAAAGGAAAGTGGTGGAGCCGTCGACCCAAGGTGGTAGTAGGTAAGCGATGGGGTGACGCAGGAAGGTAGTCCAGCCCGGGCGGTGGTAGTCCCGGGGTAAGGGTGTAGGGCGTGTGATAGGCAAATCCGTCACGCATTAAGCCTGAGACCTGATGCCGAGCCGATTGTGGTGAAGTGGATGATCCTATGCTGTCGAGAAAAGCCTCTAGCGAGTTTCATGGCGGCCCGTACCCTAAACCGACTCAGGTAGTCAGGTAGAGAATACCGAGGCGTTCGGGTGAACTATGGTTAAGGAACTCGGCAAAATGCCCCCGTAACTTCGGGAGAAGGGGGGCCATCACCGGTGATAGGACTTGCTCCTTGAGCTGGGGGTGGCCGCAGAGACCAGCGAGAAGCGACTGTTTACTAAAAACACAGGTCCGTGCGAAGCCGTAAGGCGATGTATACGGACTGACGCCTGCCCGGTGCTGGAACGTTAAGGGGACCGGTTAGTCACATTTCGGTGTGGCGAAGCTGAGAACTTAAGCGCCAGTAAACGGCGGTGGTAACTATAACCATCCTAAGGTAGCGAAATTCCTTGTCGGGTAAGTTCCGACCTGCACGAATGGCGTAACGACTTCTCGACTGTCTCAACCATAGGCCCGGTGAAATTGCACTACGAGTAAAGATGCTCGTTTCGCGCAGCAGGACGAAAAGACCCCGGGACCTTTACTACAGTTTGATATTGGTGTTCGGTTCGGCTTGTGTAGGATAGGTGGGAGACTTTGAAGCCGTGACGCCAGTCATGGTGGAGTCGCCGTTGAAATACCACTCTGGTCGTGCTGGATGTCTAACCTCGGTCCGTGATCCGGATCAGGGACAGTGTCTGATGGGTAGTTTAACTGGGGCGGTTGCCTCCCAAAGGGTAACGGAGGCGCCCAAAGGTTCCCTCAGCCTGGTTGGCAATCAGGTGTTGAGTGTAAGTGCACAAGGGAGCTTGACTGTGAGACCGACGGGTCGAGCAGGGACGAAAGTCGGGACTAGTGATCCGGCGGTGGCTTGTGGAAGCGCCGTCGCTCAACGGATAAAAGGTACCCCGGGGATAACAGGCTGATCTTCCCCAAGAGTCCATATCGACGGGATGGTTTGGCACCTCGATGTCGGCTCGTCGCATCCTGGGGCTGGAGTCGGTCCCAAGGGTTGGGCTGTTCGCCCATTAAAGCGGTACGCGAGCTGGGTTTAGAACGTCGTGAGACAGTTCGGTCTCTATCCGCTGTGCGCGTAGGAATATTGAGAAGGGCTGTCCCTAGTACGAGAGGACCGGGACGGACGAACCTCTGGTGTGCCAGTTGTCCTGCCAAGGGCATGGCTGGTTGGCTACGTTCGGGAGGGATAACCGCTGAAAGCATCTAAGCGGGAAGCCTGCTTCAAGATGAGTATTCCCACCTCCTTGAGAGGGTAAGGCTCCCAGTAGACCACTGGGTTGATAGGCCGGATGTGGAAGCCCAGTAATGGGTGGAGCTGACCGGTACTAATAGGCCGAGGGCTTGTCCTCAGTTGCTCGCGTCCACTGTGTTAGTTCTGAAGTAACGAACACGCCCCCCTTTGGGTGGTGCGGCGGTTCATATCTTCATAGAGTTTCGGTGGTCATAGCGTTAGGGAAACGCCCGGTTACATTCCGAACCCGGAAGCTAAGCCTTTCAGCGCCGATGGTACTGCAGGGGGACCCTGTGGGAGAGTAGGACGCCGCCGAACAATCATTGTGGGAAAGCCCCGCACCTTATGGTGCGGGGCTTTTCTGCGTTTACGGGCCGGATCCCCTTCGGAGGGTTGGCCGGGAGACGGATATAAGGCCATGGGTCAGAGGCGGCCGGCTGCTTTCAGGGCGAGGTAGGCGTCGGCCAGGGCGGGAGCGAGGGTGTCGGGAGAGGCGTCGACGACGGTGACGCCGTGGCGGCGGAGCTGGTCCGCCGTACGGGCACGCTGTGACTGCGTCTGGGTGGTGGCGGCGGCTTCATAGACAGCTTCGATCGTGCCGCGGGCTCCTGCCATGACGGCGGTATGGGGATCGGCGACGGAGGCCACCAGAACCGTGTGGCGCTGCGTGAGCTGCGGCAGCACCGGGAGGAGGCCCTCCTCGATCGGGGCCGCGTCCAGGGCCGTCAGGAGGACGACGAGAGAGCGGCGCGGGGCACGTGACGGGGCCGTGGCGGCGAGGCCGCGGGCGTCCGTCTCGACGAGCTCCGGTTCGAGCGGGGCGAGGGCGTTGACCATAGCGGGCAGAACGTCGCCCGCGGATCGGCCCTGGACCTGGGCGCGGAGGCGGCGGTCGTAGGCCACGAGGTCCACGCGGTCACCGGCTCGGGAGGCCAGGGCGGTGAGGAGAAGCGCTGCGTCCATCGCGGCGTCCAGCCGGGGGACGTCGCCGACACGGCCGGCCGAGGTGCGGCCCGTGTCGAGGACGATGAGGATGTGGCGGTCGCGCTCGGGGCGCCAGGTGCGGACGGCGACCGCGGTCTGGCGTGCTGTGGCGCGCCAGTCGATCGAGCGGGTGTCGTCACCGGGGACGTACTCGCGGAGGCTGTCGAACTCGGTGCCCTCGCCGCGGGTCAGCACGCTGGTGCGGCCGTCCATCTCGCGGAGGCGGGCCAGGCGGGACGGCAGGTGCTTGCGGCTGGTGAAGGGCGGCAGGACGCGGACGGTCCAGGGCACCTCGTGGTTGCCCTGTCGGGCGGCGAGGCCCAGGGGGCCGTACGAGCGGACGGTGATCCGTTCCGCTCGGCGGTCGCCGCGGCGCGTGGGGCGGAGTCTGGTGGTGAGGCGGCGGCGCTCGCCGGCGGGGACCGTGAGCTGGTGACGGGACGCCGCCTGCTCGGTGCCGGGGAGCCAGCTGCTGGGCGGCCAGGCGTCGCGGAGGTGGGCGCGGAGGCGGCGGCGGGACGGGTTGGTGACCGTGAGCTGGACTTCTGCCGCGTCACCGAGTCGAACGGATGTGTCACCGCTTCGAGTGAACTGGAGCGTTCTTACTGGCGCGGCCATGGCGTAGTCGCACAGAATTGCTAGTGAGAGGGGCGCGTTCACCGCGAGCATCCCCGCCCAGCTGGGGGCGAGGATGCCGACGGGGAGCGATCCGAGGGCGGCGAGCAGCGCGGTTCGTCCGGTGAGGGCCATGGGGCGCCGTTCTCAGCGGGGGACGGGGACGTGGGCGAGGATCGAATTGATGACGGAGTCACCGGTGACTCCCTCCATCTCGGCCTCGGGCCGCAGGTGGATGCGATGACGCAGGGTGGGGAGTGCGAGGGCCTTCACGTCGTCGGGGGTGACGTAGTCCCGGCCGGTGAGCCAGGCCCAGGCGCGGGCGGTGGAGAGCAGGGCGGTGGCGCCTCGGGGGGAGACCCCGAGCGTGAGTGAGGGGGATTCACGCGTGGCACGACAGATATCGACGACATAGCTGGCGATCTCGGGGGAGACCGCGACCTTGGCCACGGCGGCCCGGGCGGCTTCGAGTTCGGCGGGGCCCGCGACCGGGCGGACGCCGGCAGCCTTCAGATCGCGGGGGTCGAAGCCATCGGCGTGCCGGGTGAGGACCTGGATCTCGTCGGTGCGTGAGGGCAGAGGGACCGTCAGCTTCAGGAGGAAGCGGTCCAGTTGGGCCTCGGGGAGAGGGTAGGTGCCCTCGTATTCGACAGGGTTCTGGGTCGCGGCGACCAGGAAGGGTTCCGGGAGGGCGCGCGGGGTGCCGTCGACGGTGACCTGACGCTCCTCCATCGCCTCGAGGAGTGAGGACTGGGTCTTCGGGGGCGTGCGGTTGATCTCGTCGGCGAGCAGCAGGTTGGTGAAGACCGGGCCGGGCTGGAAGGAGAACTCTGCGGTCCGGGCGTCGTAGACCAGGGAGCCGGTGACGTCGCTCGGCATGAGGTCGGGGGTGAACTGGACGCGCTTGGTGTCGAGTTCGAGGGCGGCAGCGAGCGAGCGGACCAAGAGGGTCTTGGCCACTCCGGGGACGCCTTCGAGGAGGACGTGTCCCCGGCAGAGCAGGGCGACGACGAGACCGGTGACGGCGGGGTCCTGGCCGACCACGGCCTTCGCGATCTCGGCGCGCAGGGCCTCCAAGGAGGCGCGGGCGCTGTCCGAGTCCGTAGCGGTCTCGGGGGTCGGGGCGCTCATGAGGTGCGTACCTCTCTTTCGAGGGCGTCGAGTTGGTCCGCCAGGCGGATGAGGGTGGCGTCGTCGGCGGGAGCCGGGCCGAAGAGGAGGGTTCGAGGGTCCGCGGTGGTCTCGGGGAGACGGGCGGAGAGCGCGGGGAGCAGGCGCTCGGGGGAGTGGGCGTCCTGGACGGCGACGCCCAGGAGAGGGGCGATGCGGGTTCGGGTCGCCGTGCGGAGAACGGTGGCGGCGCGGTCGCGGGCGTCCGTCTTGCGGTAGAGGCGGGCGCGGCCCTCGGTGCTCTCTGAGGCGCGGACGGCGACGGGGAGGCGTTCTGTCACCAGGGGGCCGAGGCGGCGGCCGCGCCAGATGGCGGCGAGCAGGGCGGCGACGGCGAGTTGGAGCGTGCCCCACAGCCAGCCGGAGGGGATGAGCGAGAGGAAGTTGTCCGTGGTGTCGCCGGCGGGGGTGTCGGCGGTGGCCGAGGCGTCGGCGAGAGAGGGGAGGTACCAGACGAGATGGGGCCGGGAGCCGAGGAGTTGCAGGGCGAGCGAGGCGTTGCCCTGCTGGTCGAGACGGTTGTTGTAGAGGATGTCGGGCGAGCCGAGGAGGACGGTGTCGGCGGTGCCGGTGCTGTTGGGGAGGCGGACCAGGGTCGGCTTGCCGTCGGCGGGGTAGCAGGTGTCGGCCTCGGTGCCGGGGGTGATGACGTAGCGCTCGCCGCCGAGTTCGGCGCTGCCGGCGCGGGTGGCGGCGGGCAGGGTGCAGGCGGGGGCGCGGTTCGTCACCGGGGTGTCGGCGGCGTTGGTGACTTCCGGAGCCAGGGTGGGGAGGGAGGCGTGACCGGCGCCGACGAGGACCGTGCGGGTGTCCGACCGGGTCATCGTGGCGCGCAGGGTGGCCTGTTGGGTCTCCGTCAGAAGGTCGGGTGTGGTGACGAGGAGTGTGGTGCGGGCGTCCGTGGCTGCTGTCGCCTCGTCGAGGGTGGTGGCTGTGGTGACCGTGACGCCGCTGTCCCTGAGCAGTTCGGCTACGGCGCGGCTGCCGGTGGGGTCGGCGGAGCGGGGGTCGAGGGCGCCGTGGGATTCGGTGGAGCGGATCGTCGCGAGAGCGATGCCGCCGATGAGGATCAGGGCGAGGACGAGGGCGGCGCCACGGACGCGGGTCCAGATCTGGCGGGCGGACGGGGCGGTCGAGGTGGACTCGGCGGCCGGTCGGCTCATGAGGGCGCCCCTGGGGAAGCGGTGTCGAGGGCGGGCCGGGTCCGCTGCAGGGCGGTGTCCAGTTCCTCGATGCGGCGGTACGCGGGCTCGTCGGCGGTGCGGCCGCCGTATGTCACGTCGTCGAAGGCGCGGGCGGCGAGGCGCAGGTCGTCCGCGTGGGACGGGAGCGAGCGGCCGGCCTCGGCGGCGGCCTCGTCGGCGGTGCGGCCGGGGCGGGGGTCGAGCAGGACGCGCTCCTCGAGGGAGCGGACGATGGCCCGCATCCGTTCCTGGACGGCTTGGTTCCAGTCGCCGGCGGTGGCGTGGCGGGCGGCGGCCGCGCGGTGTTCGTCGGCGGTGCGGGGGCCGTCGGCGAAGAGGGAGTCGCCGGTGGTGGCCGGTGAGCGGTGGGGGGTGCCGAGTCGCCACCACAGGGCGGCGACGAGGGCGATGACGATCAGGACGATGGCGACGAGGCCGACGCCGCCGCCCGGGGTGGCCCCGGAGGCCGCGCTGAAGAGGTCGTCGACCCACTCCCAGAAGCGGTCGAGCCCGCGCTGGAGGAGGTTCGGATCGTTCTGGTGGTACATCGGCTCGGACAGCTCCCGCTCCGCCGCCTCGCGGGCGGGGATGCGGGAGATGTCCACCGGTACGTCGCCGTCGGCGCGCTGGAGCGTGAGTGGTGCGGTCGTTCCCCCCGGGACCGTCACGGCATCAGCCCCCGACGGTCTCGTCGCCGGGAGTGGGGCCGTAGCCGGGGAGGCCGGCGGCCCGGGCCAGTTCGAGGTCCAGCGCTTCGCGGCGGATGCGCTGGTCCACGTAGAGGAGGACCGTGACGCCGGCCGAGATCGGGTAGGTGACCGCGCTGGTGAGGACGCCGCCGATGCCGGTGATGATCAGGAAGGTCCAGCCGAAGGTGGGGGCGGAGCCGGTGAGGATTCCGGAGAAGCCGTCGCCGTCGACCGCGATGGCGACGATGGTGAACGGGATCGCGATGATCATGGCAAAGACGAAGATCAGCAGCTGGGTCAGGATCGTGATGCCGAAGATCCGCCACCACGAGCCCTGCACGAGCTTGGCCGAGCGCTTCAGCGACGTCATGACGCCCTGGCGCTCCAGCATCAGGGCCGGGGAGGCGAGGCTGAAGCGGATCACCAGCCAGATCGCCGCCACCGTGGCGCCGAGCCCGAGGAGCACGATCAGGGCCACGCCCGGGGCGCCGCCGATCAGGAGACCGGGCAGCAGACCGGCGAGCATGATGCCGGCGCTCATGGCCGCCATCAGCAGAGTGAGTCCGATGAGCTGGAGCAGGCGCGGGCGGGCCTCGCGCCAGGCCTCGCCGAGCGAGACGGGGCGGCCCAGGACCGCGCGGCTGATGACGACGGTCAGCAGGGCGGCGCAGACGACGGAGGCCATCAGCGTGACGATCAGGGCGGGGCCGAGGCCGATCATGGAGTCCTGGGCGGACTGGACCGACTGCTCCAGCTGCTCGGCGGGTGTCGCGTCAGGGCTGAGCGCCGGTGTCTTCGGGACGAGATACCGCTCGGCCAGGATGCTGGCGACCTGGGAGATCACCGAGACCATGACCGAGAAGGACAGCACCGTGCGCCAGTAGGTGCGGAGTGTCTTCACCGAGCCGTCGAGGATCTCGCCCAGGCCGAGGGGGCGGAGCGGGATCACGCCCGGCTTCGCGGCCGGCGGCTTGCCCCAGTGCGCGTTCGGAGGCGGAGCCCCCCAGTTCTGGCCGGGGGCCGGGGGTGGCGTCTGGCCGGTGGGCGGGGTCCAGCGGCCGGCGGGCGGCTGGTCCTTGGACCACTGAGGGGCGGAACCGTTCGCGTCGGCGGGGGTGGTGGGCCGGGGGATCCCGGAGCCGTCCTGGCCGTCGGAGGGGGCGGATCCGGGCGAGGTCCAGCCCGGAGTGTCGTTCACGGTTCGTCCACCTCGGGAAATGGTCGCGGTGCCGGATCGGCGAACCGGCTCGGTCACGGCGGCCGACACCGGACACGGCGGCGGGCCGGGTGCCATCGTGCCACGTGGGGGCCATCCGTGGGCGGGAGCGGCAGTCTCGTTCGTACCTTTGTCCGGACCTTCATTGTCCGGGCGGTAGGCGGCACACTGTGCGAATGCCCGACCAGGACGCGCGATCCGTGCGACGGCGGGCCGAGAGGAGCGCGATCCACGAGGTCGCGGCCCGGGCTGGGGGAGACGCTGTGGGACAGGTCACGGCAGGTAACGATTGGCTAATGGGATGATGTCGATATGAAGGGACGCGTTCTTGTCGTCGACGACGACACCGCACTGGCCGAGATGCTCGGGATTGTGCTGCGGGGTGAAGGGTTCGATCCGTCGTTCGTCGCGGACGGTGACAAGGCGCTTGCCGCTTTTCGGGAGGCCAAGCCGGACCTGGTGCTGCTGGACCTGATGCTGCCCGGAAGGGACGGCATCGAGGTGTGCAGGCTCATCAGGGCCGAGTCGGGTGTGCCGATCGTCATGCTCACCGCGAAGAGTGACACTGTCGACGTTGTGGTGGGCCTGGAGTCCGGGGCCGACGACTACATCGTCAAGCCGTTCAAGCCGAAGGAGCTCGTCGCCCGTATCCGGGCGCGGCTGCGGAGGTCCGAGGAGCCGGCGCCGGAGCAGCTCACCATCGGTGACCTGGTCATCGACGTGGCCGGGCACTCCGTGAAGCGGGAGGGGCAGTCCATCGCCCTGACCCCGCTCGAGTTCGACCTGCTGGTCGCACTGGCGCGCAAGCCGTGGCAGGTCTTCACCCGTGAGGTCCTGCTGGAGCAGGTCTGGGGCTACCGGCACGCGGCCGACACCCGGCTGGTGAACGTGCACGTCCAGCGGCTGCGCTCGAAGGTCGAGAAGGACCCCGAGCGCCCGGAGATCGTGGTGACCGTCCGTGGTGTCGGTTACAAGGCGGGACCGAGCTGACAATGACTACAGGCAGTACTGCTCCGAAGCCCGGGGACCCGGGAGACCGTACGGGGCGGGCTGCCGGACCGGGGCGGGGGGGCCCGCGTTTCGGCCGCCTGCTGGGCGGGCGGCTCCTCAGCGACGGGGCACCGGGGGGACCGGTGTTCCGGCTCCTCGCCCGCTGGGTCCGCCGACCGCTGCTGCCCGCTGTGCGGCTGTGGCGCCGGAACATTCAGCTGAGGGTCGTCGCGGGCACCCTGCTGATGTCCCTCGGCGTGGTGCTGCTGCTCGGCCTCGTCGTCATCGGCCAGGTCCGCAACGGGCTGCTCGACGCCAAGGAGCAGGCCGCCCAGAGCCAGGCCGCCGGGGGGTTCTCCGCCGCGCAGGACCGGGCGGCGATCACCTCGTCGGCGCCCGGCCAGCAGGACGGCGGCCGGACCGGCGCGTCCGTGAACTGGCGCTCCACGCTCGTCGAGCAACTCGCCAGTGGCGGCCAGAGCGCCTTCAACGTGGTCGCGCTCTCCCTCGACACCGGTGACACCGCGAGCCGTGGCGCCCGCGCCTCCGGCGAGGTCGACCCCACCAAGAGCATCCCCGCCGACCTGAGGCTCCACGTCGCCCAGGGCTCGAACACCTTCCAGAAGTCGACCCGGATCTACTACACCAGCGGTGAACCGTCCGAGGCCGGGCTGGTGATCGGCAAGCGGCTGAACGACGCCGATGGCACCCCGTACGAGCTGTACTACCTCTTCCCGCTGACGCAGGAGGAGGACTCGCTCACCCTCGTCAAGGGCACCCTCGCGACCGCCGGCCTGTTCGTCGTCGTGCTGCTCGGCGCCATCGCCTGGTTCGTGGTCCGGCAGGTCGTGACGCCCGTCCGGATGGCCGCCGGGATCGCCGAGCGGCTCTCGGCCGGCCGCCTCCAGGAACGGATGAAGGTCACCGGCGAGGACGACATCGCGCGCCTCGGCGAGGCCTTCAACAAGATGGCCCAGAGCCTCCAGCTCAAGATCCAGCAGCTCGAGGAGCTGTCGCGGATGCAGCGCCGGTTCGTCTCCGACGTCTCGCACGAGCTGCGCACCCCGCTGACCACGGTCCGGATGGCCGCCGATGTCATCCACGAGGCCCGCGTCGACTTCGATCCCGTCACCGGACGGGCCGCCGAGCTCCTCGGCGATCAGCTCGACCGTTTCGAGTCGCTGCTCTCCGACCTCCTGGAGATCAGCCGCTTCGACGCGGGAGCGGCGGCCCTGGAGGCCGAGCCGATAGACCTGCGCCAGGTCGTGCGCCGGGTCATCGGTGGCGCCGAACCCCTCGCCGAGCGCAAGGGCACCCGGATCGTCGTCCTCGGCGACGAGCAGCCGGTGGTGGCCGAGGCGGACGCCCGCCGGGTCGAGCGGGTGCTGCGCAACCTCGTCGTCAACGCCGTCGAGCACGGTGAGGGACGGGACGTGGTGGTGAAGCTCGCCGCCGCCGGCGGGGCCGTCGCCGTCGCCGTCCGCGACTACGGCGTCGGACTCAAGCCGGGCGAGGCGACCCGGGTGTTCAACCGCTTCTGGCGCGCCGACCCGGCCCGCGCGCGCACCACCGGCGGTACGGGCCTCGGACTGTCGATCGCCGTGGAGGACGCGCGGCTGCACGGCGGCTGGCTGCAGGCCTGGGGCGAGCCCGGCGGCGGGTCGCAGTTCCGGCTGACCCTGCCGAGGACCGCGGACGAACCGCTGCGCGGCTCCCCGATCCCGCTGGAGCCCGAGGACTCGCGGCGCAATCGTGAACAGGCGACCGCCGGGCGCGTACAGGAGAGCACGCGCCGCGTGGCGCTTCCAGCGCAGCCCGCCGGAGACAGGCCGTCGCTCCCCGTACCGCCGAGGCTGCCCGCGGCGCCGAGGGCGACCGTCGACCCGACGGCCCTGCCCGGCAGCGGGTCCAGAGTGGTGCCGCGAGCGGCGACGGAGAGTGACGGCGTCGGGGCGAGCACGGCGACGGCCGGGGGAACCGGGAACGCGGAGCGGGAGGACGGGACACGTGGGCGCTGACTCCCGACAGGGACGCGCGGGGCGGGGCGGGAACACACGGGCGATCGTGCTGGCCGCGTGCGGCGGGCTCGTCGTCACCGGGTGCGCGACGATGCCCGACAGCGGTGACGTGGAGACGGTGAAGGGGGCGAACCTCGGTGACTCGCAGGTGCGGGTCTATGCCGTCGCCCCCCGGGAGAACGCCGACCCGGACGAGATCGTCGACGGCTTCCTGGAGGCCATGACCAGCGACGACCCCGGTTTCGCCACCGCCCGCAAGTATCTGACGGACGCTGCCTCGAAGACCTGGAAGCCGGAGCAGAGCATTACGGTGCTCACCACCGCGCCCGACCGCGAACAGGCCGACCGGAACGCCGACCCGGACAACCAGGGCCGCGCCTACCCGCTCTCCGGCCGCAAGATCGCGACGGTGGACGCCCGCCACGCCTACCAGCCGCACAGCCCCGCCGCGTACGTCCAGTCGATCCACGTCGTGCAGCAGCCCTCCGAGGACGGCAAGGGCAAGGAATGGCGCATCGACAGCCTGCCGTCCGGTCTGGTGCTCGGCGAGGCCGATTTCCTGCGCAACTACCGGTCGGTCAACAAGTACTACTTCGCCTCCCGGGAGGACTGGCTCGTGGCCGACCCGGTCTACATCCGGCAGCGGCAGGACCCGGTCACCCGGATGGATCCCGTGACGCAGACCGTCAAGGCGCTGCTCGAAGGGCCGACGAACTGGCTGAAGACGGCCGTCGACTCGCAGTTTCCCTCCGGTACGGAGCTGAAGGCGGGTGTCACCTCGCTGGCGACGGACGACCAGTCCACGCTGAAGGTGCCGCTCAACGCCAAGGCCGAGCTGGTGAGCGGCGAGGCGTGCCGGCGGATGGCGGCGCAGCTGCTCTTCACACTGGGCGACCTGACCTCCGTACGCGTCGAGCAGGTCGAGCTCCTGAAGCCGAAGGGGGAGTCCCTGTGCCGCCTGGGCAAGGAGCAGGCGGCGGAGTTCGCGGCGGTCCGCAACACCGCGCCGCAGGAGAACCCGTACTTCCTCGACGAGCACGGCAAGCTGAAGATGCTGGCGGTCCAGGGCAAGGAGACCGACGAGCCCGCAGGGGTCGTGCCGGGGCCGTTCGGCAGCGGCACGACGCCGCTCACCTCGGTCGCCGTCGACCGTGGTGAGACCCGGGCCGCCGGGGTCGGGTCGGGCGGACGCGATCTGTTCGTCTCCTCGATCACCACGGAGCAGGACCCGCTGCCGGCGGTGCTGTCGAGCAAGGCGGTCCGTCCCACGGACCGGCTCTCCGCGCCGAGCTGGGACGGCCGGGGCGACCTCTGGGTCGCCGACCGCAACCCCGCCGACGCGCACCTGTGGATGGTGCCGGGCGGCTCCGGCGAACCCGTCGAGGTCCGTGCGCCGTGGCTGACGGAGGGCATGCGCGTGGAGGCCCTGCGGGTCTCGGCGGACGGCGTGCGGATCGCCCTGCTGGTCAAGCAGGGGGAGCGCACCACCTTGCAGATCGGCCGGATCGAGCGGCAGAAGGAGGGCGCGGAGCCCGCGGTTTCGGTCGTCGACCTGCAGCCCGCCGCGCCGCGCATGGAGTCGGTCACGGCCGTCTCCTGGGCCGGGCCGAGCCGTCTGGTCGTCGTCGGCAAGGAGGCGGGCGGCGTCCAGCAGATCCGCTACCTCCAGACGGACGGCTCGACCTCGGCGAGCTCGGTGCTCCCCGGCCTGAACGGGGTGACCTCGGTCGCCGCGCCGAACGGCGACGGGGCGCCGGTGGTGGCGAATTCCGGGAACGACGGCATCGTCCGGCTGGCTCCGGGCACCAACTGGCAGTCGGTGGTCAAGTCGGGCGCTTCGGCGGTCTACCCCGGGTAGGGGAGCGGGCGAAATCGTCGGGTCGAGCTGCGACCTGACGGATTCGGGGTGCCCGGCCGGTGCTCGGCGGGGTTTCCGGTGCGGGGCCGGTGTGCCTCGGTGCGGGGGCCGGGCGGCGGGCCCCGGGAGCGGTGGCTGACGGTTTTCCACAGGGGTGGTCCGTGGCGGCGGGAGCGCGCACAGTGGAGTCATGCGGGGGTGGTGGCGCGAGATCGCCGGGCTGGTGCTGCCGGTGGCCTGCGGAGGCTGCGGCAGGCCGCGCACCGTCCTGTGCCCGGAGTGCGCGGGCGCGCTGACCGGCTCAGGACCGCGCAGGGTGCAGCCCGCGCCCGAACCCGCGGGGCTGCCGGCGGTCCATGCCGCCGCGCCGTACGCCGACGCCGTACGGGAACTCCTCCTCGCTCACAAGGAACGTGGGGCGCTGGCGCTCGCCGGACCCCTGGGCGGGGCGCTCGCCGCCGCCGTGACGGCCGCTGCCGGGCCCGTCACGGGCCCCGCCTCCCCGCCCCTGCTCCTTGTACCGATGCCGTCCTCACGGCGCTCCGTGCGGGCGCGTGGCCACGATCCGACGCGACGGATCGCGCTGGCCGCGGCCGCCCGGCTGCGGCGTGCCGGGCGGGCCGCGCGGGTCGTGCCCGTGCTGCGTCAACGGCGGTACGTGGCGGACCAGGCGGGTCTCGGAGCGCGCGGACGGCTGGCGAACCTCTCGGGGGCGCTGGAGGTCGTACCGGGCGGTGCGCGCCTGCTCGGGACCGGAAGGGTGGTTCTCGTGGACGATCTGATGACGACGGGCGCCTCGCTCGCGGAGGCGGCGCGCGCACTCGGAGCCGTACACCGACCGTTCATTCCTGGATTACCTCAGGCAATGACGGAAAGATCGCAGGAGAGTTCCGCGCAGCACGGATTCGAACAGCGGCGGGCGGCTGTGATCGCATCCTCTCCCGCTTCGTTCGAAATAAACCGGAACTCGCCGGGAACTTGGATCGTTGCAGGTGGTGAGAGGTGAGAGCACCCGATCGGAGGTATGTCGCGGTAGCGGGTGCCGACACCCGTCCGAAGGGGCTATGTTCGGTTGTGAGGAATGGCGAATGCCACTGCCTCGCCGAATACATGGTTGCGCCTACAGGACAGGAGTTCAGGGCGAATTAACCTCGTGTCGATGGGGTGGGGATCTTGTCGACTGGGGAGGAGGAGGTGAAAGTCGCCGAGTCCGAGCTCCGGTAACCACCGGAGTCTGGTGCAAAGGGAGATGCCCTGCGGCCAAGGTGCCGATCAGGGCGATCCGGGAACGGAGTTCTGCGTGGACATCGTCGTCAAGGGCCGCAAGACCGAGGTGCCCGAGCGGTTCCGCAAGCACGTGGCCGAGAAGCTGAAGCTGGAGAAGATCCAGAAGCTCGACGGCAAGGTGATCAGCCTCGACGTCGAGGTGTCCAAGGAGCACAACCCGCGGCAGGCCGACCGGTCGGACCGCGTGGAGATCACCCTCCACTCCCGAGGCCCGGTGATCCGGGCCGAAGCGGCGGCAGGCGACCCGTACGCAGCCCTCGACCTCGCCAGCGACAAGCTGGAGGCCCGGCTGCGCAAGCAGCACGACAAGCGATACACCCGCCGTGGCAACGGCAGGCTGTCGGCAGCGGAGGTCGGGGACGTGGTGCCCGGCGCCGCCCAGCTCAACGGAAACGGCCAGCTGGTCGCCGACGAGTCCGACAAGGTGCCCACCACGATGATGGGCTCGATCGAGGTCCAGGGCGAAGGCCCGCTGGTGGTGCGTGAGAAGACCCACCGGGCCGCCCCCATGACGCTCGACCAGGCGCTCTACGAGATGGAGCTGGTCGGCCACGACTTCTATCTGTTCGTCGACTCGGACAACAAGCAGCCGAGCGTCGTCTACCGGCGACACGCGTACGACTACGGCGTCATCCACCTGGAGAGCGACCCGCTCGCCGAGGGCGGCGGCGCCGGCGGTGCACTCGGCGGCTGACGGCCCGCCACCGCACCACCCACAAACACCTCAGGAGTCCCACACGGTGCCCCTGGAGCGCGGTTCGCGCCCCCAGGGGCACCCCCGCGCGCCCATGGGTAACCCCGCGCGCCGCCGGGGCATGAAATCATGTCGTGCACGCCAACCGGTGCTCGTCGAGCAGCGGTTGGAGGACCGGAAACGAATTCAGGCCACGGCCTTCAGGGGGAGGAACGATGGCGGACAGCTTCGGGCCGGTGCTCAGGGGGCGTGAGCCCTTTGGGGCAGTCACTCCGGAGAGCGCGCCGGACGGATCGGATTCGGACAGTGCCGACTGTCGCAAGGAGCCGATTCGGGTCCTTGTCGTGGACGATCACGCCCTCTTCCGTCGAGGCCTGGAGATCGTCCTCGCCCAGGAGGAGGACATTCAGGTCGTCGGCGAGGCCGGTGACGGGGCCGAGGCGGTCGACAAGGCCGCCGATCTGCTGCCGGACATCGTCCTGATGGACGTGAGGATGCCCCGGCGCGGCGGCATCGAGGCGTGCACCTCGATCAAGGAGGTGGCCCCCAGCGCGAAGATCATCATGCTGACGATCAGCGACGAGGAGGCCGACCTCTACGACGCGATCAAGGCAGGGGCGACCGGCTACCTCCTCAAGGAGATCTCCACCGACGAGGTCGCCACGGCGATCCGCGCGGTCGCCGACGGGCAGTCGCAGATCAGTCCGTCGATGGCGTCCAAGCTCCTCACCGAGTTCAAGTCGATGATCCAGCGCACCGACGAGCGCAGGCTCGTGCCCGCGCCTCGGCTGACGGACCGTGAGCTGGAGGTCCTCAAGCTCGTCGCGACCGGCATGAACAACCGGGACATCGCCAAGGAGCTCTTCATCTCCGAGAACACGGTGAAGAACCACGTGCGGAACATCCTGGAGAAGCTCCAGCTCCACTCCCGCATGGAGGCCGTGGTCTACGCGATGCGGGAGAAGATCCTGGAGATCCGCTGAGGCTCCGGCACGGGGGAGGTGCTGCTGGGGGTCCGGGGGTTATCCCCCGGGGGGATGCAGTATCTCCGAGAACGCGGTGAAGAACCACGTGCGGAACATCCTGGAGAAGCTCCAGCTCCACTCCCGCATGGAGGCCGTGGTCTACGCGATGCGGGAGAAGATCCTGGAGATCCGCTAGGGCCGCTGTCGGCGCCCTGGACCGCTGATGGGCTCGTGGGGTCAGCCCAGGGCCCGTACCAAGTCCGGGGCGAGCTCCGGGTGGTTCATGCGCTCCGGGACCACGGAGACCGCGTCGCAGCCGACCCACTCGGCCGCCTCGCGCAGCGCCTGAGCCACCGCCGGTACGGCCTTGGGGCCGTCCAGGGTGACCTGCCGGGCGACCAGGGTGCCGCCCTCGCGCGCCGGGTCCACCCGGCCGACCAGCCGGCCGCCGGCCAGGACCGGCATCGCGAAGTAGCCGTGCACCCGCTTCGGCTTCGGCACGTACGCCTCCAGGCGGTGCGTGAAACCGAAGATCCGCTCCGTGCGGGGGCGCTCCCAGATCAGCGAGTCGAACGGCGAGAGCAGCGTCGTACGGTGCCGGCCGCGCGGCTCCGTCGCCAGCGCCGCCGGGTCCGCCCAGGCGGGCTTCCCCCAGCCCGCCACCGTCACCGGCACCAGACCCGAGGCCTCGACCACCGCGTCGAACTGCTCGGCCCTGATCCGGTGGTAGTCGGCGATGTCCGCGCGGGTGCCCACACCGAGCGCCTCGCCGGCCTGGCGGACCAGGCGCCGCACGCACTCGGTGTCGTCCAGGTCGTCGTGGAGCAGCTCCTGCGGGATCGCCCGCTCGGCCAGGTCGTACACCCGCTTCCAGCTGCGCCGCTCCGTGACGACGACCTCGCCGTGCATCAGCGCCCGCTCGACGGCGATCTTGGAGTCGGACCAGTCCCACCACTCGCCCTTGTTCTTCGCGCCGCCCAGTTCGGTCGCCGTCAGCGGCCCCCGGTCCCGCAGCTGGTCGATCACCTTGTCGTACGCCCCCGGGGACAGCTCGTGCCCCCAGTGCGGGCGGTCGCGGTAGGCGCGTCGGCGGAAGGCGAAGTGCGGCCACTCCTCGACGGGCAGGATGCAGGCGGCGTGCGACCAGTACTCGAAGGCGTGCGACTCGGTCCAGTAGGCGTCCTCGACCGTCGTACGGCCGACGGCGCCCAGGCGCGCGTACGGGATGAGCTCGTGCGAGCGGGCCAGGACGGAGATCGTGTCGAGCTGGACCTGACCGAGGGCGCGCAGCACCCCGCGGACCCCGGCCCTGCGGTCGGGCGCCCCCAGGAACCCCTGGGCGCGCAGGGCGATCCGGCGGGCTTCGTCGGCGGAGAGTTCGGCGGCGGGGCGCGGCGCAGTCGTCATGATCCGCACCCTAGAGCTCGGCACTGACAACCGGGCCCGCGATCAGGCCTGGGCGGGCTGATCGCGGGCCGGGAGGTACGGCAGCGGGCTCGGCAGGCCGAAGTCGGAGGGGAGCAGGGCGCCGACCCAGCAGTCGCGGAGCGTGCCCTTGTTGACGAGGCCGGCCCGCTGGACACCCTCAACGGCGAAGCCGACGCGCTCGGCGACCGCGCGCGACCCGGCGTTCCCGAGCTCGGCGCGCCAGAGGAGCCGGGTGCAGCCCAGGCCGGTGAACGCCCAGTGGGCCAGCGCCCTGACGATCTCCGTCATGTAGCCGTGGCCCCGGTGTTCCGCGCGGAGCCAGTAACCGACCTCCCAGACGCCCGAGCCGCGGCTGGTCAGCGAGACCGCGGCGAGCAGCGGGCCGCCGGCCACCGGCTCGACGGCGAAGGTGTAGTCCGAGTCCTCGCGCCAGCCGTCCGGCACGAGCCGGTGCAGGAAGAACTCGGCGTCCTGCCGGGTGTACGGGTCCGGTACGACCGTCCAGCGCCGGATGTCCGGGTCCTGGCAGATGTCGTACACCGCGTCGGCATCGCCGGGGACGAAGTTCCGCAGGCGCAGTCGATCGGTGGTGAGGGTGATCGGTTCCATGACTGGATTGTCGTGAGCCGCCCGGCCGGAAGCGAACACTTTTCGGGTGGGGCGGCACCTTCCGCCCACCTCGTGCGTTCTCTGTGAGGGTGGCCTCGCGGCTCGGGCACTGCGGGCCTCCCTTCGCGAGGGCGGTCTCGCTTACGATGGCCGTTGCGGTGGGGACCACCTGCCGTGCCCGCGCTCGCGTCGATCACAAGACCCAGTGCCAGGCCCGACCGGCAAGGAGACCAGCCTCAGTGTCCGTCTTCAACAAGCTCATGCGTGCAGGCGAAGGCAAGATCCTGCGCAAACTGCACCGCATCGCGGACCAGGTCAACTCCATCGAAGAGGACTTCGTCAACCTCTCCGACGCCGAGTTGAGGGCGCTCACCGATGAGTACAAGCAGCGGTACGCCGACGGCGAGAGCCTCGACGACCTCATGCCGGAAGCGTTCGCGACGGTCCGCGAGGCGGCCAAGCGCGTCCTCGGACAGCGCCACTACGACGTACAGCTCATGGGTGGCGCCGCGCTCCACCTGGGCTACGTCGCCGAGATGAAGACCGGTGAGGGCAAGACCCTCGTCGGCACCCTCCCCGCGTACCTCAACGCGCTCTCCGGCAAGGGCGTCCACCTGATCACGGTGAACGACTACCTGGCCGAGCGTGACTCCGAGCTCATGGGCCGCGTGCACCGGTTCCTGGGCCTCCAGGTCGGCTGCATCCTCGCCAACATGACCCCGGCCCAGCGTCGTGAGCAGTACGCCTGCGACATCACGTACGGCACGAACAACGAGTTCGGCTTCGACTACCTCCGCGACAACATGGCGTGGTCCCAGGACGAGCTCGTCCAGCGCGGCCACAACTTCGCCTGTGTCGACGAGGTCGACTCGATCCTCGTCGACGAGGCCCGTACGCCGCTGATCATCTCCGGCCCGGCCGACCAGGCCACCAAGTGGTACGGCGACTTCGCCAAGCTGGTCACCCGCCTCTCCAAGGGCGAGCCCGGCAACCCGCTCAAGGGCATCGAGGAGACCGGCGACTACGAGGTCGACGAGAAGAAGCGCACCGTCGCCATCCACGAGGCGGGCGTCGCCAAGGTCGAGGACTGGCTGGGCATCGACAACCTCTACGAGTCGGTGAACACCCCGCTCGTCGGTTACCTGAACAACGCCATCAAGGCGAAGGAACTGTTCAAGAAGGACAAGGACTACGTCGTCATGGACGGCGAAGTCATGATCGTCGACGAGCACACCGGCCGTATCCTCGCCGGTCGCCGCTACAACGAGGGCATGCACCAGGCGATCGAGGCGAAGGAAGGGGTGGCGATCAAGGACGAGAACCAGACCCTCGCCACGATCACCCTGCAGAACTTCTTCCTCCTGTACTCGAAGCTCTCCGGCATGACCGGTACGGCCATGACCGAGGCCGCCGAGTTCCACCAGATCTACAAGCTGGGCGTCGTCCCGATCCCCACGAACAGGCCGATGATCCGCAAGGACCAGTCCGACCTGATCTACCGGACCGAGGTCGCCAAGTTCGCCGCCGTCGTCGACGACATCGCGGAGAAGCACGAGAAGGGTCAGCCGATCCTCGTCGGCACGACCTCCGTCGAGAAGTCCGAGTACCTCTCGCAGCAGCTCTCCAAGCGCGGGGTGCAGCACGAGGTCCTCAACGCCAAGCACCACGACCGCGAGGCCAGCATCGTCGCCCAGGCCGGCCGCCGCGGCGCCGTCACGGTCGCCACGAACATGGCCGGTCGCGGTACGGACATCAAGCTCGGCGGCAACCCGGACGACCTCGCCGAGGCCGAGCTGCGCCAGGCGGGTCTCGACCCGGTCGACCACGTCGAGGAGTGGGCCGCGGCCCTCCCCGGCGCCCTGGAGCGCGCCGCGAAGGCCGTGAAGGCGGAGTTCGAGGAGGTCAAGGAGCTCGGCGGCCTGTACGTCCTCGGTACCGAGCGCCACGAGTCGCGCCGTATCGACAACCAGCTGCGCGGTCGTTCCGGCCGTCAGGGCGACCCCGGCGAGTCCCGTTTCTACCTGTCGCTCGGCGACGACCTGATGCGCCTGTTCAAGGCGCAGATGGTCGAGCGCGTCATGGCCATGGCCAACGTGCCGGACGACGTGCCCATCGAGAACAAGATGGTCACCCGTGCCATCGCCTCCGCGCAGTCGCAGGTCGAGACGCAGAACTTCGAGACGCGCAAGAACGTCCTGAAGTACGACGACGTCCTCAACCGGCAGCGTCAGGTCATCTACGGCGAGCGACGCCGCGTCCTGGAGGGCGAGGACCTGCACGAGCAGATCCAGCACTTCATGGACGACACGATCGACGACTACATCCGCCAGGAGACCGCCGAGGGCTTCGCGGAGGAGTGGGACCTCGACCGTCTGTGGAACGCGTTCAAGCAGCTCTACCCGGTGAAGGTCACCGTCGAGGAGCTGGAGGACGCGGCCGGGGACCGGGCCGGCATCACCGCCGAGTTCATCGCCCAGTCGGTCAAGGACGACATCCACGAGCAGTACGACGCCCGTGAGAAGCAGCTCGGCTCGGAGATCATGCGTGAGCTGGAGCGGCGTGTGGTCCTGTCGGTCCTGGACCGCAAGTGGCGCGAGCACCTCTACGAGATGGACTACCTCCAGGAGGGCATCGGCCTGCGCGCCATGGCGCAGAAGGACCCGCTGGTCGAGTACCAGCGCGAGGGCTTCGACATGTTCACCGCCATGATGGAGGGCATCAAGGAGGAGTCCGTCGGCTACCTGTTCAACCTGGAGGTCCAGGTCGAGCAGCAGGTCGAGGAGGTCCCGGTGCAGTCGAGCGCTCCCTCGCTCGACAAGACGGACGCCGTCCCCGCCGGGAACGGGCGTCCGGAGATCCGCGCCAAGGGGCTCGACGCGCCGCAGCGGCCGGACCGGCTGCACTTCTCCGCGCCGACCGTCGACGGCGACGGCGGGGTCGTCGAGGGCGACTTCGAGTCCGGTGACGACTCCGGCGACGGGATGACGCGGGCGGAGCGTCGTAAGGCGCAGAAGAACGCGAGCGGCGGGCGTCGTCGCAAGAAGTGACGCGGCCGCTGACGCGGTCTGCGTCGTGACGCGGGCTGCTGATGCGGTGGACGTTGTGAGGTCGTGAGTGGAGGGGCCGGTACCCGGTGGGTGCCGGCCCCTTCGTCATGGGTGCCGGGCGGCCACGCCGAGTCCGTCGAGCTCCACGGCGGCGCAGCGCCAGCGCTGGTCGGCGCCGAGCTCCAGGCGGAATGCCATGGCCCGGACGCGGCGGCCGGTGGCGATGCTCGCGAAGGCCTCCATGGCCGTGCGGTGCCGGTCCAGCTGGACGGAGCAGCGGCGCAGGACCGGGCGGGGGCCGAGCGACCGCAGGGGCGTCGCCGGCGCGAGGTGGACGAGCTGCTCGTAGGCCTCGCCGACGGTGTGGCCGAGCATCCAGTGGACCGGCCGCTCGCCGCTGAGCACCGCGAGCAGGCGCTCCGCGAAGACGGTGTGCGGGGGGAGGGTTCGCGGCGGGGCCGGGGTCCGGGGGTGGGTGCCCGCGCCGCCGCGAGGCCTCGTGCCGGCGGGGCCGCCGGGGGCGGTGCGGGGGCGTGGAGTGCGCGGGCGGGTGGTGGCCGTGTAGCTGTCCATGGTGAGCCCCTGTCGTTGCGTAACCGAGTGGTACCGGTCGGTAACTTCTGTTGGGGATCTTGTACGGGCGGGGTCGGAGCCCCCGCAAGGAGTCCCTGGCCGCGCGGGAGCCATCGGGCGGGATCACCTATCAGGGTGACGCGGGGGAAAAGTGGCTCTTCAGGGGCTTGGAGGGGGGTGACCGCGGTGGACGGGCGGCGCCTTCGGCCTGCCGCCCCGAAGGGGGACTCCGCACGTATCCTGAGGGCCTCTCCGTCTACGAAAGCGGCCAGCCATGCGCGTGTACGTCCCTCTGACCCTCCCCGGTCTCGCACAGGTGCACACGGCAGGCGAGCTGGGGCCCGGACCGATCGCCGCGTACGCCGTCACCCCCGCACTGCGCGAGTGGTACGTCTCCGACGACATCGAGGAGCTGGAGTACGCGGCGCTCAACCGGGCCGCGGCCGCCTCCCTGCGGCTCCTCGCCGGCCTTCCCGGGGCGCCCCGGTGCCGGGTCGTCCTCGCCGTCGACGTGGCCGACAAGGACGTGGCCGCCGACCCCGACGGGGGGCACGACGCCGGTTCCATCGGCGAGGTCCGGATCACGGGGCCGGTTCCGCTGGCCAAGGCGGGGGCGGTGCACGCCGACGCGGACGACGCGGTGGAGGACGTCACGGCGGCGGCGGGCGCGCTCGGGGCGGCGGACCAGGGCGACGACGACGCCCAGTTCGTCGTGGACGGGGCCGAGGACCATGAGCTGCTGTGGTTCGGGGTGCAGGAGATTCCTGAGCTGCTGCGGCGGTAGTGGGGCAGGTGGGTCGGCCCCGGGCCGGGGGCGTTGTCGGAGGGGGCCGGTACCGTTTCTCCATGGGGAAGCACGACGGCTTGCGCGGCAAGCATCTGGTCTGGGACTGGAACGGGACACTGCTCGACGACATCGGCGCGGTGATCGGAGCGACGAACGCGGCCTTCGCCGAGCTCGGGCTCGAATCGATCACCCTGGAGCGGTACCGCGAGCTGTACACGGTGCCGGTGCCGAAGTTCTACGAGCGGCTGATGGGGCGGCTGCCCACGGACGAGGAGTGGACCGTCATGGACGGGGCCTTCCACCGGCACTACTGGCAGCGGGCCGAGGCCTGCTTGCTGACCGCCGGCGCGGCGGAGCTGCTCGCGGCGCGGCAGGAGTCCGGGTTCACGCAGTCGCTGTTGTCACTGGCGCCGCACACGGAGCTGATACCGCTGGTGCGGCGGCACGGGATCGCCGAGCGGTTCGTGCGGATGGACGGGCGCGTCGACGCGTCGAAGGACGGGAAGTCCGGGCACATGGTGCGGCACCTGGCCGCGCTCGCCGTCCCGGCGGACCGGGTGGTCGTCATCGGCGACGCGGCGGACGACGCGGTGGCGGCGGCGCACGTGGGTGCGAAGGCGGTGCTCTACACCGGGGGGTCGCACAGTCGGGCTTCGCTGGAGCGGGTGGGTGCGCCGGTGGTGGACTCGCTCGCGGAGGCGGTCGCTGTGGCCGAGGAGCTGGTCTAGGGCCTGTCACCCCTGCGGGGCGGGGCGGCTGAGGCTGTCCGCGGGCTGCGTCCGCAGGGTGGCTCTGTCCTTTGGTGGGCGCGGTGGGGGCCGGGTGCGGCCCGGTGGGTGGTTGTGGGCATGCTCCCCCAGAGGGGGGACGCCCACGCCCCGGCGGAACGCATGCCGGCACTCGCCGGGTGCAGATCCGCAACCAGCCCTGGCACCCGGCCCGCGGTCAGGACTTTGTTCGGAGGATCTTCAGGAATTCGCGCATCCAGGTGGGGTGGTCCGGCCAGGCCCGGGAGGAGACCAGGAGGCCGTCGACCACGGCTGCCGTGTCCTGGAAGGTGGCGCCGGCCGCCTGCATGTCCAGTTCCAGGGCCGGGTACGCCGTGACCCTGCGGCCCTCCAGGCCGCCGACCGCCGCCGTCAGGAGCGGGCCGTGGCAGATCTGGGCCACCGGCTTGTCCGCGTCGAAGAAGGCCTTCAGGATCTTGCGGAGCTCCGGGTCGTTGCGCAGGTACTCCGGTGCCCGGCCGCCCGGGATCACCACCGCCACGTACGCGCCCGGGTCGACCTCCGAGAAGGCCAGGTCCGCGGGCCAGGTGTAGCCGGGCTTCTCCGTGTACGTGTCGAAGCCGGGCTCGAAGTCGTGGACGACGAAGCGGAGCTGCTTGCGGGCGGGGGCGGCGATGTCGACCTCGTAACCCTCCTCAAGGAGGCGCTGGTAGGGGTACATCACCTCCAGCGACTCCGCCGCGTCCCCGGTCACGATCAGGATCTTCGCCATGGCTCTCCCAGGTCACAGATGGGTCGGTCTGTCGTGCTGTGCCCATGCTTGCGTACACGCTGCCCCGGGCGGGCCGCTTTGCCAAGAGGACACGTGTCGCTGTCCATATCGTCAAACTTGGCCCGCTCTTTTGTACGCATACGGCTCATGACGCTTCGGGGGGCGAGAGCGATAGGCTTTTGCCGTGATCAGCGCGATACGCCGTGGGGGCAGCGAAGCCCCCGGCTGCCGCCCGACCCGCTACAGCGGTCGGGTCGACCGTGCGTTCGCCGATCCTCTCCGTCCGGGCGCGCCGCGTTCTGTGGCCGATAACGACCTGGGCATCTCTCATCCGGGCATACCGTCGTCTTCGACAGGAATCACCGCGTCGTGGCGTTGTGCCCTTTCTTCCACCGACGTCACGCAACGGCGCGCGACAGGAGTCAGAGGACATGCAGACCAAGCTGGACGAAGCCAAG
The DNA here is from genome assembly GCF_008642375.1 of Streptomyces venezuelae. Lineage (NCBI taxonomy): Bacteria > Bacillati > Actinomycetota > Actinomycetes > Kitasatosporales > Streptomycetaceae > Streptomyces > Streptomyces venezuelae. The sequence continues at coordinate 5,350,013 of NZ_CP029194.1, forward strand.
GCCGAGCTGCTCGAAAGGGCCGCTCGGGTAGCTGAGCACAGCCCGGTCGGGGGGCGACTTCCGACGGGCCCTGGCGGTTCGGGCGAGCGCCCGGACCGGGACACCGTGCTCGAATACCTCCAGCGCTACTACCTGCACACCGCGCCGGAGGACCTCGGCGACCGGGACCCGGTCGACGTGTTCGGCGCCGCGCTCTCTCACTTCCGGCTCGCGGAGAACCGCCCGCAGGGCACCGCGAACGTGCGCGTCCACACCCCGACGGTGGAGGAGAACGGCTGGACCAGCAGCCACTCCGTCGTCGAGGTCGTCACCGACGACATGCCCTTCCTCGTCGACTCCGTCACCAACGAGCTGTCCCGCCAGGGCCGCGGCATCCACGTCGTGATCCACCCGCAGGTCCTCGTCCGCCGTGACGTCGCCGGAAGGCTCATCGAGGTCCTGGCGGCCCAGATCGAGGGCGAGCTGCCGCACGACGCGCTCACCGAGTCCTGGATCCACGTCGAGATCGACCGCGAGACCGACCGCGCCGACCTCAAGCAGATCACCGCGGACCTGCTCCGCGTCCTGTCCGACGTCCGCGAGACGGTCGAGGACTGGGACAAGATGCGCGATGCCGCTCTGCGGATCGCCGAGGGCCTCCCGGCCGAGCCCACCGCCTCCGACCTGCGCCCCACCGAGGTGGACGAGGCCCGCGAGCTGCTGCGCTGGCTCGCCGACGACCACTTCACCTTCCTCGGCTACCGTGAGTACGAGCTCGTCAACGGCGACGCCCTGTCCGCCGTGCCCGGCACCGGCCTCGGCATCCTGCGCTCCGACCCGCAGCACGCCGGCGACGACGAGGGCCACCACGCCCACCCCGTCTCGCCCTCCTTCAGTCGGCTGCCCGCCGACGCCCGCGCCAAGGCGCGCGAGCACAAGCTGCTGATCCTGACGAAGGCCAACAGCCGGGCGACCGTGCACCGCCCCTCGTACCTCGACTACGTGGGTGTGAAGAAGTTCGACACCGACGGGAACGTCATCGGTGAGCGCCGGTTCCTCGGGCTGTTCTCGTCCGCCGCCTACACCGAGTCCGTCCGCCGCGTCCCCGTCGTCAAGCGCAAGGTCCAGGAGGTCCTGGCGGGCGCCGGCTTCTCGCCGAACAGCCACGACGGCCGTGACCTGCTCCAGATCCTGGAGACCTACCCGCGCGACGAGCTGTTCCAGACGCCCGTCGACCAGCTCCAGTCCATCGTCACGTCGGTTCTCTACCTGCAGGAGCGCCGCCGGCTGCGGCTGTACCTGCGCCAGGACGAGTACGGCCGCTACTACTCGGCCCTCGTCTACCTGCCGCGCGACCGCTACACGACCCGCGTCCGGCTGCGGATCATCGACATCCTGAAGGAGGAGCTCGACGGCACCAGCGTCGACTTCACCGCCTGGAACACCGAGTCGATCCTCTCCCGGCTGCACTTCGTCGTCCGCGTCAAGCCCGGCACCGAGCTCGCCAAGCTGACCGACGCCGACGTCGACCGCATCGAGTCCCGGCTCGTCGAGGCCGCCCGCTCCTGGGCCGACGGCTTCGGCGAGGCGCTCAACGCCGAGCTGGGCGAGGAGCGCGCCGCCGAGCTGCTGCGCCGCTACGGGAACGCCTTCCCCGAGGGCTACAAGGCCGACCACTCGCCGCGCGCGGCCGTCGCCGACCTGGTCCACCTGGAGGCCCTCGCCCGTACGGACAAGGACTTCGCGCTCTCGCTCTACGAGCCCGTCGTCGCCGGCCCCGGCGAGCGCCGCTTCAAGATCTACAAGACCGGCGATCCGATCTCCCTCTCCGCCGTCCTGCCGGTCCTCAACCGGCTGGGCGTCGAGGTCACCGACGAGCGCCCGTACGAGCTGCGCTGCGCCGACCGCACCCACGCCTGGGTCTACGACTTCGGTCTGCGGATGCCGCTCCCGACCGGCAACGGCGGCGACTACCTCGGCGACGACGCCCGCGAGCGCTTCCAGGAGGCCTTCGCCGCCACCTGGACCGGCGAGGCCGAGAACGACAACTTCAACTCCCTCGTCCTCTCCGCCGGGCTCAACTGGCGCGAGGCGATGGTGCTGCGCGCCTACGCCAAGTACCTGCGCCAGGCCGGTGCGACCTTCAGCCAGGACTACATGGAGGACACCCTCCGTAACAACGTCCACACCACGCGGCTGCTCGTCAACCTCTTCGAGGCCCGGATGGCCCCGGAGCGCCAGCGCGCCGGCACCGAGCTGATCGACGCGCTCCTGGAGGAGCTGGACGCCGCCCTCGACCAGGTCGCGAGCCTGGACGAGGACCGGATCCTGCGGTCCTTCCTCACCGTCATCAAGGCCACGCTGCGGACGAACTTCTTCCAGAAGTCCGCCGACGGCGCCCCGCACTCCTACGTGTCGATGAAGTTCGACCCGCAGGCCATCCCCGACCTGCCCGCGCCCCGCCCGGCCTTCGAGATCTGGGTGTACTCGCCGCGCGTCGAGGGCGTCCACCTGCGCTTCGGCAAGGTCGCCCGAGGCGGTCTGCGCTGGTCCGACCGCCGTGAGGACTTCCGTACGGAGATCCTCGGCCTGGTCAAGGCGCAGATGGTGAAGAACACCGTCATCGTGCCCGTCGGCGCCAAGGGCGGCTTCGTCGCCAAGCAGCTCCCGGACCCGTCCGTGGACCGTGACGCCTGGCTCGCCGAGGGCATCGAGAGCTACAAGACCTTCATCTCGGCGCTGCTCGACATCACCGACAACCTGGTCGCGGGCGAGGTCGTGCCGCCGCTCGACGTGGTCCGCCACGACGAGGACGACACCTACCTCGTCGTCGCCGCCGACAAGGGCACCGCGACCTTCTCCGACATCGCCAACGGGGTCGCCGAGGCATACGGCTTCTGGCTCGGCGACGCCTTCGCCTCCGGCGGCTCGGCCGGCTACGACCACAAGGGCATGGGCATCACCGCCCGCGGCGCCTGGGAGTCGGTCAAGCGCCACTTCCGCGAGCTGGGCCACGACACCCAGACCGAGGACTTCACGGTCGTCGGCGTCGGCGACATGTCCGGTGACGTCTTCGGCAACGGCATGCTGCTCAGCGAGCACATCCGCCTGATCGCCGCGTTCGACCACCGGCACATCTTCATCGACCCCAACCCCGACGCGGCCGTCTCGTACGCCGAGCGCCGCCGCCTCTTCGACCTGCCCCGCTCGTCCTGGGCGGACTACGACACCTCGCTGCTCTCCGCAGGCGGCGGCATCCACCCCCGCACCGCCAAGTCCATCCCGGTCAACGCGCAGGTCAGGGCCGCCCTCGGCATCGAGGACGGCGTCACCAAGATGACCCCGGCCGAGCTGATGAAGGCCGTGCTCCACGCGCCCGTCGACCTGCTGTGGAACGGCGGCATCGGTACGTACGTCAAGTCCTCGGCCGAGTCCAACGCCGACGTCGGCGACAAGGCCAACGACGCCATCCGCGTCGACGGCCAGGACGTCCGCGCCAAGGTCATCGGCGAGGGCGGCAACCTCGGCGCGACCCAGCTGGGCCGCATCGAGTTCGCCCGCACCGGCGGCCCCGAGGGCGAGGGTGGCAAGGTCAACACCGACGCCATCGACAACAGCGCCGGCGTCGACACCTCCGACCACGAGGTCAACATCAAGATCCTGCTCAACGGGCTCGTCGCCGAGGGCGACATGACCGTCAAGCAGCGCAACAAGATCCTCGCGGAGATGACGGACGAGGTCGGCACGCTCGTCCTGCGCAACAACTACGCGCAGAACACGGCCCTCGCCAACGCCGTCACCCAGTCGCCCTCGCTGCTCCACGCCCACCAGCGCTTCATGCGCCGCCTGGGCCGCGACGGCAGCCTCTCCCGGGAGCTGGAGTTCCTGCCCAACGACCGGCAGATCCGCGAGCTGCTCAACAACAGCCGGGGCCTGAGCCAGCCGGAGCTCGCCGTCCTCCTCGCGTACACCAAGATCACGGTGGCCGACGAGCTGATCGGTACGGAGCTCCCGGACGACCCGTACCTGCGCGGGCTGCTCCACGCGTACTTCCCGACGCTGCTGCGCGAGAAGTTCACCGAGGCCGTCGACAACCACGCCCTGCGCCGCGAGATCATCACCACGGTCCTGGTCAACGACACCGTCAACACCGGTGGCTCGACCTTCCTGCACCGCCTCCGCGAGGAGACCGGCGCGTCGATCGAGGAGATCGTCCGCGCGCAGACCGCGGCCCGGGTGGTCTTCCGCCTCGGCCAGGTCTGGGACGCCGTCGAGGCGCTCGACAACCAGGTGCCCGCCGACGTCCAGACCCGGATGCGGCTGCACTCCCGCCGGCTCGTCGAGCGCGGCACCCGCTGGCTGCTCAACAACCGGCCGCAGCCGCTGCAGATCGGCGAGACCATCGAGTTCTTCGCCGACCGGGTGGAGGAGGTCTGGGGCCGTCTGCCGGAGCTGCTGCACGGCGCGGACCTGGAGTGGTACCAGTCGATCGTGACCGAGCTGACCGAGGTCGGCGTGCCGGAGGAGCTCGCGCTGCGGGTCGCCGGCTTCTCGTCCGCCTTCCCGATCCTCGACATCGTCGCGATCGCGGACCGGTCGGGCAAGGAGCCGCTCGCGGTGGCCGAGGTCTACTACGACCTGGCCGACCGGCTGCGGATCACCGACCTCATGGACCGGATCATCGAGCTGCCGCGCAGCGACCGCTGGCAGTCGATGGCCCGCGCCTCGATCCGCGAGGACCTCTTCGCGGCGCACTCGGCGCTCACCGCGGACGTCCTGACGGCCGCCAACGGCACGTCGAGCCCGGAGGAGCGGTTCAAGGCCTGGGAGGAGAAGAACGCGGCGATCCTGGGCCGCGCGCGGACGACCCTGGAGGAGATCCAGGGCTCGGACACCTTCGACCTGGCGAACCTGTCGGTGGCCATGCGGACGATGCGCACGCTGCTGCGTTCGCACAGCTAGTCCTGTGAAGCACGGCTAGCCGTGTGAAGCACGTGGAGAAGGGCCCCACCGGTTTTCCGGTGGGGCCCTTCCCTCGTCCTCCGGCGGCCTGATCCTCAGTCGGCCTGCTCGGGGGGCCCGGTGACCGTCGAGGTCCACAGGCGGCGGGCGGCGAGCAGGGCCGCCGCGAGGAGCAGGGCGTTGCGGACGGCCATGACGGTGATGCCGGAGGGCGTGCCGGCGAGGACCTCCAGGTACAGGACGGGGTACGCGAGCGAGCTCAGCGCGGCCGCCGGGAGCAGCAGCAGGGCCGCGGGGCGCATCACGGTCCGGCGGGAGGTCAGGCAGACGGCCGCGAGGCCGAGGAGCCAGACCATGTACTGGGGGCTGATGACCCGGCTCGTGACGGTGAAGAGCAGGACGGCGGCGAAGGCCGCGTCGAGCGGGGTCGCGGGGGTCCAGCGCCGGGCCCGGACGCGCCAGAGCAGCAGCCAGCCGAGGGCGATGACGGTGAGCAGCAGCGCGAGGTGCCCCAGGCTGGAGGCGTACGGGCCGACGTACTCGAAGGAGCCGTAGCGGAACTCGACCCGGCCCGGCCAGATGCCCGCGGCCTTGGCCAGCGCGAGGGCGGTGCCGCCCAGGGACTCGACCTGGATGCCGCGGTTGCCCTGCATGCGGAGGAAGCCGAACGAGCCGGAGAAGAACAGCGCGAGGGTGGCGACGAGGGCGACCGCGGCGGTGACGGCGGCGGTCCAGGCCTCGCGGGTGGTACGGCCCCGGGGCGTGCCGATCAGGGTGAGCGCCGGCCAGACCTTGACCATGGCGCCGATCCCGGCGAGCGCGCCGCCGAACTGATGGGCGCCCGTCGAGCGGGCGTTGACGGCGAGCAGGGCGAGGACGGCGAGGGCGGTGGTGTGGACGTCGTACCGCGCGAGGGGGAGGTGCAGGAGCAGCGGGAGGCCGCAGACCCAGTACCAGGCGCCGTGCGTGACGCGCTCGCTGTCGGCGCGGGCGAGGGCGAAGGTGATGACCGCGTCCGCGAGGAGGGCGAGGACCACGAAGGCCTGGAAGTAGGTGAGGGAGGGCAGGAGCCCCGGTGCCATGATCACGAGGCCCGCGCCGGGCGGGTACTGCCAGGTGACGTCGCCCGGCGGGAAGGTGCCGTTCGCGAACTGCCCGTACCAGTGCCGGTAGAGGTCCACCTCTCGGGCGACCCCGCCGATGCCGAGGTCGTCGCGGAGCAGCAGCAGGAGCATGCCGACGCGGGTGAGGAGCCAGACGGCGGCGAGGGCGAGGGTGGGGCCGCGGCCGACCGTCACGAAGGTGGCGGAGGTGAAGGTGTCCGAGTCGAAGGGGGACCCGGTCAGGGAGGGGGGAGGGGGTGCGGTGGGCGAGGCCGGCGCGGTGGGGGACCGGGGCGTGGCGGGTGACGGAGGGTCGGTCCGGGCCCGGCGTGGCGGCTGCGGGTGCTCGTTCGTCATCCCTCCGCACTGTAGTCCGCTATGTCTTGTTTACTCCGCTTTGGTGTCCGCTGTGCCGGGTGCGCCCGCCGTGGCTGCTGCCGCGGTGAACTCCTCGTACGCCGCCACCACCTCCTTCGCCGGGCCGTCCATCCGCAGGATCCCCGCCTCCAGCCACAGCGCGCGCTCGCAGGTCTCCGTGACGGTGGAGTTCGAGTGGCTGACCAGGAAGACCGTCCCCGCCTCCGCCCGCAGCTCGTCGATCCGCCGCCGGCTGCGCCGCCGGAAGCGCGCGTCGCCGGTCGACAGGGCCTCGTCGATGAGCAGGACGTCGTGGCTCCTGGCGGCGGCGATGGAGAAGCGCAGCCGGGCGCCCATCCCGGAGGAGTACGTCCGCATGGGGCGGGAGATGGCGTCGTCCTTCTCGTTGATGCCGGAGAACTCGACGATCCCGTCGTAGCGCTCGCGGACCTCCGCGCGGCTCATGCCCATGGCGAGGCCGCCCAGGACCACGTTCCGCTCGCCGGTCAGATCGCTCATCAGGGCCGCGTTGACGCCGAGGAGGGCGGGTCGGCCGTGGGTGTAGACCTGGCCTTTCTCGACGGGCTGGAGGCCCGCGATGGCCTTCAGGAGCGTCGATTTGCCCGAACCGTTCGAACCGATCAGGCCGATCGCCTCGCCCCGGTACGCCGCGAAGCTCACGCCCTTCACGGCGTGGACCCGGCGGCCGGCCGGGACCGTGCGGCCGCGGCGCAGCATCCGGCCGAGGGCGGCGGTGGCGCTGCCCCGGCCGCCGGGGTGCCCGCCGTGGACCGTGTAGGTGATGTGGACGTCGTCGACGACGACGGTGGGGGTGGGGGTGGGGGTTTCCTGGATGTCAGCCACGGCCGTACGTCTCCTCCGCCTTCCAGAACCAGATGAAGCCGCCCGTGAAGGCGAGCAGGGCCCAGCCGGCGGCCAGTGCCCAGACGTGCGGCGGCAGCTGAGCCGCCGTGTAGCTCTCGATCAGCGCGAAGCGCATGAGGTCGATGTAGACCGCCGCGGGGTTGCACTGGAGGGCCAGCACCACGGTGTCCGGGAAGCGGGCGGTGCTCGCGAGGTTCTGGATCGACCACATGACTCCGGAGGCGTACATCCAGGTGCGCAGCACGAACGGCATCAGCTGGCTGATGTCCGGGGTGCGGGCCGCGAGCCGCGCGAGGACGAGGGCCGCGCCGGCGTTGAAGAGGGCCTGGCAGGCGAGCGCCGGGACGGCGAGCAGCCAGCTCCAGGTGGGGAACTCGCCGCAGCAGATGAGGATCACGCCGAGCGCGGTGAGGGAGAGCAGGAGCTGCTGGAGCTGCTGCAGCGCGAGCGAGATCGGGAGGCTCGCGCGCGGGAAGTGCAGGGCACGCACCAGGCCCAGGTTGCCGCTGATCGCGCGGGTGCCGGCCAGGACCGTGTCGGAGGTGAAGGTCCACACGAAGATGCCGGTGAGCAGGAACGGGACGTAGTCGGGGACGCCGTGCTTGGCGTTCATGAGGACGCCGAAGATCGCGTAGTACACGGCCGCGTTGAGCAGCGGGGTCATCACCTGCCAGACCTGGCCGAGGCGGGCCTGGCTGTACTGGGCGGTGAGGCGGGCGGTCGCGAACGCGGCGATGAAGTCGCGGCGGGACCAGAGCTGCCGGACGTAGACGGGGAGGGAGGGGCGGGCGCCGCTGACGGTCAGACCGTGGCGCAGGGCGAGCGCGCGGAGGTCGGGGGCGGGTGCCTGCGGCGCGGGGGTTCGTGCGCCGGGCGCGGGGCCGGGGGGCTCGGGGGTGGGTCCCTGTGGGGCTTTCGTGCCGGGCGCGGGGAGCGTCGGGGTGGTGGTCACGGCGGGCGCTTTCGACGAGGGGTGCGGGCATCGTCGGCGATGGAACGGGTCCGTATCGTCGCTACGTGGAGGTTAGGGCGCTCTCACGTCGGAACGCAACCGTATCGTCGTAACGTCGTCGTTGGTTAGGATGCCGTTCATGAGCGAACCGACCCCCCGCCGCACCCCCGCCGGAGCCGCCGTACTCCGCGAGGACGTGACCGAGGCGATCCGTGACGCCGTCTTCGAGGAGCTCGCGGCGGTCGGCTTCGCCCGGATGTCCATCGAGGGCATCGCGCGCCGCGCGGGCGTCGGCAAGACCGCCGTCTACCGGCGGTGGAAGTCCAAGCTCGCGCTCGTCCTCGACCTCGTCGGCGCCTTCGCCGCCCAGGGCGTCCCGGTGCCCGCCACCGGTTCCCTGGACGGGGACGTCCGCGCGCTCCTGGAGATGGCCTCGTACGCCCTGCGCCACCCGATCGCCTCGCAGGTCATCCCCGACCTGCTCGTCGAGGCCGCACGGCAGCCGGAGATCGCCGACGCCATCCGCGACGCGCTGCTCGACGGCCAGCAGGGCGTCATGGCCCGCATCGTCCGCGAGGCCGTCGCCCGCGGTGAACTCCCCGGGGACACCGACCCGGCCGAGGCCCTCGACCTCGTCGTCGGCCCGCTCTACTGGCGCCTCGTCGTCGTCCGTACGCCCCTGCCCGAGGGGTACGTGGACCGGCTCGCGCGCGCGGCGGTGGCGGCGCTGCGCGCCTGAGGCGTCCCCGAGCCGCTCCGGGTGGGCCTGTTGCACCGCTCCCGGAGGACCTACTTCACCGCGCCAGCCATCACCCCCGACGCGAACTGCCGCTGGAACGCGAAGAACACCGCCAGCGGCACCACCATCGACAGGAACGCCCCGGGCGCCAGCACGTCCACGTTGTTGCCGAACTGCCGGACCTGCTGCTGGAGCGCCACCGTGATCGGCGGCGACTGCGAGTCCGCGAAGATCAGCGCGATCAGCATGTCGTTCCACACCCACAGGAACTGGAAGATCCCCAGCGAGGCGATCGCCGGACCGCCGAGCGGCAGCACCACCCGTGTGAAGAGCCGGACCTCGCCCGCCCCGTCGAGCCGCGCCGCCTCCAGGAGTTCGCGCGGGATCTCCGCGAAGAAGTTCCGCAGCAGGAAGATCGCGAACGGCAGGCCGAACGCCGTGTGGAAGAGGACGACCCCGAGCGTCGTCTCGAAGAGCCCGACCGCGCCGAAGAGCTTCGACACCGGGACCAGCGCGACCTGCACCGGGACCACGAGCAGCGCCACCACCCCCAGGAACCACCAGTCGCGGCCCGGGAACTCCAGCCACGCGAAGGCGTATCCGGCGAACGAGCCGAGGAGGAGGACGAGGAGCGTGGCCGGGACGGTGATCAGGACGGTGGAGAGGAGCGAGCCGGTGATCGTGCCGTTCGCGAGGAGCCGGGTGTAGTTCTCGGTCGTCAGCTGAGCCGGGGCCGCGAGCACCTCCCACCAGCCGCTCCCCGCGATGTCGGAGGGCGCGCGGAAGGAGGAGAAGAGCAGCCCGGCCGTCGGGAGCAGCCAGAACAGGCCGGCCAGGACGAGGAGGACGCGGACCGCGCCGCCGGCCGCGCGCGCCGCGACCCTGGAGGCGGTGGAGACCTTGGGGGTGGTTGAGGTCCTCGGGGTGGTTGAGGCCTCCGACGTGGTTGAGGTCCTCGGGGTGAGGGAGGTCATCGGCGGGTCTCCCTTCGGATGCGACGGATGTTGACCGCCATCACCGGCAGCACCAGCAGGAGCAGCACGACGGCGATGGCCGAGCCGACCCCGAGGTCCGCGTCCGTGCCGAAGGACGAGCGGTACAGCTGGAGCGCGAGCACGTTCGCGTCGTCCTGCGCCGAGCCCGGCGCGATGACGAAGACCAGGTCGAAGACCTTGAGCACGTTGATCATCAGGGTGACGAGGACGACCACGAGGACCGGGGCCAGGAGCGGGACCGTGATCCGGCGGAACACCTGCCACTCGTTCGCCCCGTCCACCCGCGCCGCTTCGAGCAGTTCGCGCGGTACGGCCGCGAGCCCGGCGCCGATCAGGACCATCGCGAAGCCGGCCCACATCCACACGTACGCCCCGATCACGGCCGGGGTGACGAGCGAGGGGCCCAGCCACTCCACGCCGTCGTACTGCTCCCGGAAGTTGCTCGCGGGCAGCCGCAGTACGGCTCCGTCGGCGCGGTCGGCGGGCAGGGTGAAGGTGCCGTCGGCCGCCGCTGTGGTGGTGGCGACCACCTTCCCGTCCCGTAGCGCCTCGATCCGCAGCCCGGCGAGGCCCTGTTCGGCCGGGTCGACGACGTTCGGCCTCCCGCCGCCGCCCTTGGTGAAGTCCAGCCAGGCCGTTCCGGTGACCGCGTCCCCGGTGGCCGGCGGCGTGGCGGGCTCGCGGGCCGGGCGGGCCTCCTCGGGCATCCGGCCGGGAGCCACCCCGACGAGCGGGAGACGGACGGGCTGCCCGGCGCGTACCGCCTCCTTGGTGATGTACGCGCCGCCGCCGGCCGCCGTGAGCGGGTGGACGGGGAGCGGCCGGGCCCGGGGGAAGCCCGAGGCCTCTGCGAAGGTGTCGTGGACCCCGACCCAGACGGCGTTGGCGACCCCCCGGTCCGGGTCCTGCTCGTAGACGAGCCGGAAGATGATGCCGGCCGCGAGCATCGAGATCGCCATCGGCATGAAGACGACCAGCTTGAACGCCGTGCCCCAGCGGATGCGTTCGGTCAGCACGGCGAACAGCAGGCCGAGGGCGGTGGCGACCGCGGGGGCGAGAACCAGCCAGATCAGGTTGTTCCGCACGGCGGTGCGCAGCGAGTCGTCGGTGACGAGCGCGAGGTAGTTGTCCAGGCCCACGAAGGAGGAGCCGGAGCGGTCGAAGAGCGAGCGCTGGACGGAGTACCCGATCGGGTAGACGACCAGCGCCCCCAGCAGGAGCAGCGCGGGGAGCAGGAACCCCGCCGCGACCGCCCTGCTCCTCTTCCTGTCCCTGGTGGTGCTCCTGGTGTCGGTGCGGGCGGTCCTCGGCATGCCGGGGCCTCAGCTCTTCGCGGCGGCCCGGTACGCCTTCGCCGCGTCCGCCTCCAGACGCGCCTGCGTCCCGGCGACGTCCTTCGGGTTCTTCAGGAAGTCCTGGAGCGCCTTCCACTCGCCCTTGCCCGGGGTCCCGCCGAACGACTGCGGCATCTGGTCCGACATGTCGAAGCGGAAGTCGTCACCGGCGTCCACGAGGGCCTTGGCGATCTCGCGCTGGACGTCGTTCGGATACGCGGCCGGGTCCAGGTTCTTGTTGGGGGAGAGGAAGCCGCCCTCGGCCGCCCAGATCCTCGCCGCGTCCGGGGAGGCCAGGAAGGCGAGCAGCGCCTGCGCGCCCTTGGTGTCCTTCAGCGCCACGGCCGCGTCGCCGGCCGTCACGACCGGAGCGGTGCCGCCGCCGACCACCGGGAACGGGAAGACCTTCGCGTCCGTACCGATCCTCGCCTTCGTCTGGGCGATGTTGACGGCCGCGAAGTCCCCCTCGAAGACCATCGCGCCCTTGGGCTGGTCGCCGCCCGTGAAGGTCTGGGTGACCGATACCGGGTACTCGGTCTGCAGTGCGCCGCTCGTCCCGCCCGCGAGCAGCGCCGGCTTCCCGAACAGCTCGGCGAGTGTGGTGAGGGCCGCGGCGACGGACGGGTCGGTCCACTTGATCTCGTGCTTGGCCAGCTGGTCGTACTTGGCGGGACCCGCCTGGGAGAGGTAGACGTTCTCGAACCAGTCGGTGAGGGTCCAGCCGTCCGCGCCGCCGACCGAGACCGGGGTGACGCCGGAGGCCGAGATGGTCTCGGCGGTGGTGAGGAACTCCTTCCAGGTCTTCGGCTCGGTCGCGCCCGCGTTCTCGAAGACCGCGGTGTTGTACCAGACCAGGGACTTGTTGGCGGCCTTGAAGTAGACGCCGTACTGGGTGCCGCCGACCGCGCCGAGCCGCTGCCATCCCGGCGAGTAGTTCGCGGCGAGCTGGGCCTCGGTCTCGGGGCCGACCGGCTTCAGCCACTTCTGGGCGGCGGCCTGCTGGATCGCGCCGACCTGCGGGAGCATCGCCACGTCGGGTGGCGAGCCGCCGGCGATCTTCGTGCCGAGGAAGTTCACGATCGGGTCCTGGGCGGGCACGAAGGTGACGGTCGCGCCGGTGCGCTTCTCGAACTCCCGCAGGACCTTGGTGAAGTTCTCCTGCTCCGGGCCCGTCCAGACGGCGGCGACCTCGATCTTCTCGCCCTTGAGGGAGGTGCCGGAGCCGGGTGGGGTGCCGCTCGGGTCCTTGCCGGCCTCACCGTCGCTCCCACCGCCCCCGCCGCAGGCCGCGAGGGCCAGCGCGGTGAGCGCCGTGAGTGCGGTGAGGGTCACTGCGGTCTTGCGTGGACGAAGAGTTGTACGCATCGCTGCCCCGTCTCTCCCGTGCGCGTCGCTGTCCCGTCCGACAGGTCTACGCCGGGTTGCGGAGCCCCCGCAATACCGCCTTCCGCGTCAAGCGGGCGATCGTGACGCCCTCGTGACGTTCCGTCAGGCGCGTGTGGCGGGGGCGAGCGGCGGTATGGGCGTCGCCTCGACCGAACGGGCCGCCCGGTCGAGGGCGCTCGCGAGGAGGGCCAGGTCCGTCGGGCCGTTGCCCAGCTCGCGGACCGGGCGGCGGGTGGGCGGGTCGCCCATCCGCTCCCACTCCAGCGGGACGACCACCGGGCGGAGCGTGGCCGTCCGCGGGATGCGGCCGGTCACGCGGCCCGCCTGGAACGGGGTCACGCGGCCGTCCGGGTGGCCGAGCCTGCCCCGCCCCGCGGCCGGCACGTCCGGGCCCGCCGCCACCGGGGGCGCGTCGAGCACGATCCGCAGCCGGGCCCCGTGGGCCAGCTCCGTGTCGGCCGTGCGGTCCGGCCGCGACGAGGTCGCGACGAGGTGCACCCCGAGCCGCTCGCCGTGCCGGGCGACGGCCTCCAGGGCCCGCACCACGGAGCCGGCGGCCGGGCGGCCGGAGGCTCCGAGCGCGGGGGCGACCAGGGCGTCGAAGTCGTCGACGAGGACGACGAGCCGCGGCAGCGGCCCGGCGCCCGCCGCCCGGGCGGAGCCGGACTCCCCGACGGCGGGCCGCGGAATCCGCCCGGCTGCCTGGTCGGCCGTCCCGGGCTGCTCGCCGGCGGGGTGCGGTACGCGTCCGCTCGGGCGGTCGGCGAGGTCGCCGTCGCCCGTGCGGAGGGTCCGGCTGCTCGGCCGGTCGTCCGGGGACCCGCTCTCGCGCCGGGGAAGCCGCCCGCTGGGCGTGTCCGCCAGGAACCCGTCCCCGGCCGCGGACCGCGCACGGGAACCGGCCCGGTCACCGCCCTCACCGGCGCCGGGGTACGGCACCCGCCCGCTCGGGCGGTCACCGAGGTCCCCGGAGCCCGCGCGGGACACGCGCCCGCTGGAGCGGCTGTCGAGGTCGTCGCCACCGGGGTACGGGAGGCGTCCGCCGGAGCGGCCGTTCGGGTCGTCCGCGCCGGGGTACGGCACGCGCCCGCTGGAGCGTCCGCCCACGTCGTCCGCGCCGGGGCGGAGCGGGTCGTTGTCGTCGCCGACGCGGAGGGTACGTCCGCTGGGGCGGCCGCCCAGGTCGTCGGCGCCGGGGTACGGCACGCGTCCGCTGGAGCGGCCTCCGAGGTCGTCCGCGCCGGGGTACGGCACGCGCCCGCTGGAGCGGCCGTTCGGGTCGTCCGCGCCGGGGTACGGCACGCGCCCGCTGGAGCGTCCGCCCACGTCGTCCGCGCCGGGGCGGAGCGGGTCGTTGTCGTCGCCGACGCGGAGGGTACGTCCGCTGGGGCGGCCGCCCAGGTCGTCGGCGCCGGGGTACGGCACGCGTCCGCTGGAGCGGCCTCCGAGGTCGTCCGCGCCGGGGTACGGCACGCGCCCGCTGGAGCGGCCGTTCACGTCGTCCGCGCCCGCGTACGTGATCCGGCCGCTCGGCCGGCCGCCGATGTCGCCGTCCGGGGTGCGGGTGCCGTGTGTGCTCGGCAGGGAGCCGATCGTGCCGTCGCCCGTGCGCAGGGTGCGGCCGCTCGGCCGGTCCGGGAGGTCGCCCGCGTCGGACACGCGGACCGTCGCGCGGGCGGCCTGGGGCACGGATTCCGTCGCACTCGGGGCACGCTGGCCGATCAGCCGGTCGGCGGCCGTGTGCGCGGAACGGGACCCGCGCCGGTCGGCGAAGTGGCCGTCGCCCAGGAGCTCCGCCCGGCGCTTCAGCTCGGCACCGAGCGCCTGCGCGAACTCCCGCATCCGCACCGGGTCGGAGGCGACGAGGTGCTCGGTGACGTGCGGCAGCTCCGTACAGACCGCGAGGCCTTCACCGCGGTCGCCGCCCGCCCCGTCCACGAGGAGCAGGCCGAGACGGTCCGGACGCCCGCCGGCGGCGAGGGACGCGGCGATCGAGCGGAGCAGCTCCGTCCGGCCGCTGCCCGCGGGGCCCTCGATCAGCAGGTGCGGGCCCTCCTGGGTGAGGTCCACCGACAGCGGGCCGCGCGGGCCCGCGCCGAGCACGGCCGTCCCGTCCCCGGCGGAGGCCCAGCGGGCCAGCAGGGAGGCGGGGGTCGCCCGGGCGAGACCCAGCTCGTCGAGGAGGCGTGCCGACGGGGGCAGCGCGGCGGCCCGGCCGTGCGGTGCCGCCGCCGTCTCCGTGCGCAGCGGGGCGAGGGCCCGGCCGAACCGGTCGGCCCAGGCGACGGAGACCGCGTCGACCACACCGACGGTGCCGTGGCCGGCGACCCGCCCGCCGGAGGTGCGGACCAGGCGCAGCGCCGTCGCCACGTCGCCGCTCAGGAGCACGGCGGCCCCGCACTCGCGGAAGGCGAGGGAGGCGGTGCAGGCGGTCTCGTAGGTGGCGGCGACCGGTGATTCCGGGGTGGCGGAGGGCGCCTCGGCAAGGCACAGGAGGTGGATGCCCGCCGCCGCTCCGGCGCCCGCGAGGCGCGCGACCGTCTCGCGCAGCGCGGCGGAACCGGGGTCTCCGTCGACGATCACGACCGTCGACGTCCCCGTGTGGCGCGCGGCGGCCTCGGCGACGGACGCGCGGTCGGCGCTGGGCCAGCCGGGCCCGAGGGGGCCGTCGTCGAGCCGCCGGGTCAGTTCGGTCGTCCGGGCGTGGGCCTGCTCGCGGTCGTACGCCAGGAGCAGGCGGCAGTCCTGGCCGTGGGCCGGGCGGACGTGCGGGAGCCAGCCGAGCCAGCCCCAGGCGCGGCGCCGCTCCTCCAGGGAGCGGTTCCGGTCGGCGCTGATCAGCACGATCTCCAGATCGGCGGGGGAGTGCAGGGCGGCGAGCTGGGCCACGACCGAGCGGGCCAGCCCGGCGAGCCGGTCGGCAGGGCCGGCGAGACCGAGCGAACCGGCCTCGCGCAGTCCGACGGTGACCGGCACCCCGGAGAGCTCGGCGCGGTCGGTCGTGCCGAGCCGGACCACAAGGGACTCGGCGTGGTCCTGGGCCCGCTCCCAGAGGCGGGGGCCCGGGCCGAGGGCGGTGAGCAGGACGGTGGCCGGGTCGGGCCAGGTGTCCGCCACAGGCCCCGGTCCGAGCCCGGAGCCCGCTCCCGGCCCTGAGCCGGGCCCCGTGGCCGTGTCCCGTCCGCCGGGGTTCGTACGGGCGCCGCCCAGGGTGTCGGCGGGAGTGCCCGCGTGAGTGTCCGGGGAGGTCCTGGAGCCGCCGTCCGGGGCCGGGAGCTCCTCGCGCCCGCCGGTGAGGCGCCTGGCCCACGCGCCGAGCCCGCGCTTCCCGCCCGTGCGGCCGGGTGCCGGGGCCGGCGCGGCGCCCTGGGGGCGGGTCCGGCGGGTCCTGCTGTGGGCCTCGCCGCCGGCGGGGTCGTGGGCGCCCTCGGGCTCCTCCGCGCGCGCGTGGCCGGAGGCGCCGGGGGAGGGGGAGGCGGAGGCATCGGGGCGGTCGCGGTAGGGCTCGGAGGCGTACGGCTGCGCGTACGGATCCACGTACCCGTCGCCGCTCCGGCCGTCCTGGGACGTGCGGTGCGGGGCGTGGGAGGGGTCGTACGGGACACCGCGCGCGCCCCCGTGCGTGGCGTCGGCAGACGTGTGTCCCGAAAGGCCGACGGGCGTCGGCGCACCGCTCGGCGGCCCGGCCGTCCCGCGCGCGATGCGCAGATGGCCCTCGCCGTCGGGGGCCGTCGCCAACGCCTCCGTACCGCCGGGCTCGTCGCCGGGGCCGGTCAGACGGAGGGCGGACTCGCCGAGGCGCAGCAGGGAGCCGGGGAGGAGCCGGACCGGGCGGTCGCCGACCGGCACGCCGTCGAGCGTCGTCCCGTTCGTCGAGCCCTGGTCGGAGACGGTCACGCGGCCGTCGTCGCCGACGGTCACGGTGCAGTGCGCGCGCGAGACGTCCGGGTCGTCGAGCGGCACGTCGGCGTCGACGGAGCGGCCGATTCTGATCGGTCCGCCGTGCAGCAGATGCACTCCGCCCGCGTCCGGGCCCGCGACCACGTGGAGCCGGGCGGACGCGGCCTCGCCGACCCGCTCGTCGGGGCCGGGGACCTGGAGCGAGAGGACGGCGCCGTCGACGAGCGGGGGCTCGCCGAGCACACTGCGCCGGCCGTCGAGCCGGTCCCCGCCCGCGTAGAGCACGGTCGTGCCCGAGGCGGAGCTGTCGGGGCCCGTGACGGCGGCGGCCAGACCGGAGGCGACGGCGGCGAGCGCCGTTCCGGCGGGGGCCGTGACGAGCACGTCGCAGGCGCGCGCGGCGCCGTGGCCGCCGTGGCTGCCATGGCCCGTGTGCGGCGCGAGGACGGTCAGCCGGATCTGCATCGCCGTCAGCGGTCCCTTCTGCGCGAGATGCCCGGCAGGGGGACCGCCCTGTGTGACTCCCCCCACCCGGCACGGACGCGTCGCCCGGTACAGGTCGGCACGGCGCGGGGGGCTCCCGACCCCACTGATGCGACGTGCTGTAGGCATCCTCGCACCTGCCACCGACAACACGCCCCCGGGTCGGCCACAAGTGATCTTGAATGGTCGGCTGTGGTCCAAAAAATGCCTGGTTGGGCATGCCTCGGGAGCATGCAGGGCAACCGTCGAGACCCGCGGAGCGTCTTCTTCCGGACAAACTCAGGGCAATCTCCGCCTGTGGACGACCGGCCTGTGACCCGTTCGGCGGCACTAAAGTGGGTCCGACACCCGGACGGGTCACAACACATAACAGGGACCCCGGGGACCACACGAGACCACCCCAGGACCACGATCAGCAGGGAGCGCGTGACGTGCGGCCTATCGGCAGCAAGTACCTGCTCGAGGAGCCGCTCGGACGCGGCGCCACGGGCACCGTCTGGCGAGCCCGCCAGCGGGAGACGGCGGGCGCCGAGGCGGCCGTGCCCGGCCAGCCCGGCGAGACCGTCGCGATCAAGGTCCTGAAGGAGGAGCTGGCCAACGACGCGGACATCGTGATGCGCTTCCTGCGCGAGCGGTCCGTGCTCCTCCGGCTCACCCATCCGAACATCGTGCGCACCCGCGACCTGGTCGTCGAGGGCGATGTCCTCGCCCTCGTCATGGACCTCGTCGAGGGCCCCGACCTGCACCGGTACATCAGGGAGAGCGGACCGCTCACCCCGGTCGCCGCTTCGCTCCTGACGGCCCAGATCGCCGACGCGCTCGCCGCCAGCCACGCCGACGGCGTCGTCCACCGCGACCTCAAGCCGGCCAACGTCCTGCTCGCCGAGCAGGGCGGCCAGATGCACCCGATGCTCACCGACTTCGGCATCGCGCGCCTCGCGGACTCACCGGGCCTGACCCGGACGCACGAGTTCGTCGGCACGCCCGCGTACGTGGCGCCCGAGTCGGCCGAGGGCCGCCCGCAGACCTCCGCCGTCGACATCTACGGCGCGGGCATCCTGCTGTACGAGCTGGTCACCGGCCGGCCCCCGTTCGCGGGCGGCACCGCCCTCGAGGTCCTCCACCGGCACCTCAGCGAGGAGCCGCGCCGCCCCTCGACCGTCCCCGGCCCCCTGTGGACGGTCATAGAGCGCTGCCTCAGCAAGAACCCCGACCTGCGTCCGAGCGCCGAGAACCTCGCCCGCGGCCTGCGCGCCGTCGCGGCCGGCATCGGCGTCCACGCCACGCCCGCCCAGATCGAGGCGGCGGACGGTGTCGGGGCGCTTCTCGCCCCCGACCCGACGCCCGCTCCGGTCCCCGAGACCCCGGGCGTGGACCCGGCCGGGGCCACCCAGGTGCTGCCCAGCACCGGCGGATCCCCGTCGCACTACGACCCGGCCGCCGCGACCAGCGTGATGCCGACCAGCGGCCCGGCGGGCGTCGCCGATCCGACGGCCGTCATGCCCCCCGTACCGTCCCAGCCGCCGCAGTCCGAGGACCCGCACCCCTGGCAGAGCCAGCTGCGCGCGGCCCGCGACCGCAACGAGCAGACGCAGGTGCAGTACCTCGACCCGAGCGAGGACCCGCTGCGCCGCCGCCCGCAGCGCCCGCAGCAGCAGCCGGGCCAGCAGGGCCAGTACGGCCAGCAGGGGCAGCCCGGTCAGTACGGCCAGCAGCGGCCGCCGCAGCACCAGCCGCAGCGCCCCGCCCCGCAGCAGTACCAGCCGCAGCACCAGCCGCAGCAGTACGCGCCGCCGCCTCCGCAGCAGTACGCGCAGCCGCAGCAGCAGCCGCCCCAGCAGCAGTACACGCCGCCGCAGCCGCCGCCCCAGGCGCCCGCGCCGCGCGAGCCGCGCCCGCCGCGCCAGCGCGGCGCGAACCCGATGCGGATCCCCGGCCTCGGCTGCCTCAAGGGCTGCCTGTTCACGATCGTCCTGTTCGTGGTCGCGGGCTGGCTCATCTGGGAGCTGACCCCGCTCCAGGGCTGGATCGCCGAGGGCAAGGGCTACTGGGAGGCCATCGGCGACGGCATCTCGAAGGTCACCGACTGGATCTCCACGATCGGCGAGGCCACCGGCTCCGGGGGTACTACCGGCGGTACGGGGCAGTAATACTGCCGATTTATCGACTTCCGAAGGGTGATTTCCGTTCGGAAGTGACGACCGGCGGCTGCGGACGCGTAGCTTTGACGCGAACCGCAGCCGCTGAGGGAGCAGTCTTGGCACGGAACATCGGCAGCCGCTACACCACCCACCAGATCCTCGGGCGGGGCAGCGCCGGAACGGTGTGGCTCGGCGAGGGGCCCGAAGGGCCCGTCGCCGTCAAACTGCTGCGCGAGGACCTGGCCTCGGACCAGGAGCTCGTCGGCCGCTTCGTGCAGGAGCGCACCGCCCTGCTCGGGCTCGACCACCCCCGGGTGGTCAAGGTCCGCGACCTCGTCGTCGACGGCAACGACCTCGCCCTGGTCATGGACCTCGTGCGCGGCACCGACCTGCGCACCCGCCTGGACCGGGAGCGGCGGCTCGCCCCCGAGGCCGCCGTCGCGATCACCGCCGACGTCGCCGACGCCCTGGCCGCCGCGCACGCCGCCGGGGTCGTCCACCGCGACGTCAAGCCCGAGAACATCCTGCTCGACATGGAGGGCCCGCTCGGCCCGGGCGGCGCCCACCCCGCCCTCCTCACCGACTTCGGCGTCGCCAAGCTGATCGACACCCCCGGCCGCACCAAGGCCACCCGGATCATCGGCACCCCCGACTACCTCGCCCCCGAGATCGTCGAGGGCCTCCCGCCGCGCGCCGCCGTCGACATCTACGCCCTCGCCACCGTCCTGTACGAGCTGCTCGCCGGCTTCACGCCCTTCGGCGGCGGCCACCCCGGCGCCGTCCTGCGCCGCCACGTCACCGAGACCGTCGTCCCGCTCCCCGGCATCCCCGAGGAGCTGTGGCAGCTGATCGTCCAGTGCCTGGCGAAGGCCCCCGCATCCCGGCTGCGCGCCTCCGAGCTCGCCGCCCGCCTCAAGGACGTCCTGCCGCTCCTCAAGGGCATCCCGCCGCTGGACGTGGACGAGCCCGACTCGGACCCGGCCCCGGCGTCCGCCCAGGCGTCGGAGCAGTACGAGGAGGACGCGTACGCCACCGGTGCGGGCACCGGTGAGCCCGGCCCGCGCCGCGCCGCCGTCCCGCTCGTCCCCGGTGCCTCCGCCGACTCCAACCGCGACACCCACACCTCCATGCGGGTCCCGGCCCCCGACGAGCTCTCCGGCGGCCCCCTCGGCACCGCCCGGGCCCCCCGCTCGGCGGGCGCCCCGCGCCCCGGCTCGGCACGCCACAAGGCGGGCGTGGTCCGCAAGCGCAGGATCACCCTGGCCGTCGCGGCGGCCGTGGTCGCCGGAGCGCTCGGCGCCGGCGGCTACCTGGTGGCCTCCGGGGACGGGGACGCGCCGCCGCAGGACTCGAAGCAGTCCTCCCAGCCGTAGCGGTCGTCCCGCCGTCGGCCGGTCCTCCCGTCCGTACCGGGGAGGGCGGCCGCGGCGGCCCTCCCGGATGCGGGGAGATCGGCCGTGACGGGCAAAGGTTCGGCTCCCGGCCCGGAGCCGTTACGCTGGACGCGTGGCAGTCGTCGATGTATCCGAAGAGCTGAAGTCCCTCTCCTCGACCATGGGGTCGATCGAGGCCGTCCTGGACCTCGAGAAGCTGAGGGCCGACATCGCCGTGCTCGAAGAGCAGGCCGCGGCCCCGTCCCTGTGGGACGACCCGGAGGCGGCGCAGAAGATCACGAGCAAGCTTTCGCACCTCCAGGCGGAGGTCCGCAAGGCCGAGACCCTGCGCGGGCGGATCGACGACCTCGGAGTGCTCTTCGAGCTCGCCGAGGAGATGGACGACCCGGACACCCTCGCCGAGGCCGAGACGGAGCTCATCTCCGTCCGCAAGGCCCTCGACGAGATGGAGGTCCGCACGCTCCTCTCCGGTGAGTACGACGAGCGCGAGGCCCTGGTCAACATCCGCGCCGAGGCCGGCGGCGTCGACGCCTCCGACTTCGCCGAGCGGCTCCAGCGCATGTACCTGCGCTGGGCGGAGCGCCACGGCTACGCGACGGAGATCTACGAGACCTCGTACGCGGAAGAGGCCGGCATCAAGTCGACCACCTTCGTGGTGAAGTCGCCGTACGCCTACGGCACGCTCTCCGTCGAGCAGGGCACCCACCGCCTGGTCCGTATCTCGCCCTTCGACAACCAGGGCCGCCGCCAGACGTCCTTCGCGGGCGTCGAGGTCCTCCCGGTCGTGGAGTCCTCCGACCACGTCGAGATCGAGGAGTCGGACCTCCGCGTCGACGTCTACCGCGCCTCGGGCCCCGGCGGCCAGGGCGTCAACACCACCGACTCGGCGGTGCGCATCACGCACCTCCCGACCGGCATCGTGGTCTCCTGCCAGAACGAGCGCTCCCAGATCCAGAACAAGGCGAGCGCCATGAACGTCCTCCAGGCCAAGCTCCTGGAGCGTCAGCGCCAGGAGGAGCGCGCGAAGATGGACGCGCTCAAGGACAGCGGCAGCTCCTGGGGCAACCAGATGCGCTCGTACGTCCTGCACCCGTACCAGATGGTCAAGGACCTCCGGACGGAGTTCGAGGTCGGCAACCCGCAGTCGGTCCTGGACGGCGAGATCGACGGCTTCCTCGAGGCCGGCATCCGCTGGCGCAAGCAGCAGGACAAGTAGCCCTCCCGGCTGACCCGTTCAGCCGTACGATTCCGGGCCCCGCATCCACTCGGTGCGGGGCCCGGACTCGTTCCGTACCCTCGCGCGGATTCGCTGACGCAAGCGGAAGAGGGGCCGTCAGGGCGCTTTGTCGACAAGGGAACTGGTCTTGCCGGGCCCGGAGTTACGGGATTACGTCACAGTTGCATCGTCCGATGCCGGGTACTTGTGGATCTTTCGGGCATCGCACGCGCAACGGCCTTGACGCTTCATCGGAAACTCGGAAGGGTGACGTACTGGCATGCGCATTTCTGGGGCGCTTGTGAACGGGGGCCGGCCCAGTCGTGACGCCGCCCCTGCTGCGCGCGGCCCCGAGCGCTGCCCCATGACGAGTTGAGCTACTGGGGGTAGCAGCCAGATGACCAAGCAGATGCGAATCCGTTTCGCGCGCATCGCCGCCGGAGCGATGATCGCAGCCGGAGCCTCGCTGACCGCGGCCGGTGCCGCGCAGGCCGTGGGCGCCTTCAACGAGAACGACCCGACCCCGGCGCCCACGTGCCTCCCGGGTGACACCGGCTGCGAGACGACGCCGCCGGTCGAGACCACCCCGCCGGTCGAGACGACTCCGCCGGTGGAGACCACGCCTCCGGTGGAGACCACCCCGCCGGTCGAGACGACGCCTCCGGTGGAGACCACCCCGCCGGTCGAGACGACGCCTCCGGTGGAGACCACCCCGCCGGTCGAGACGACGCCTCCGGTGGAGACCACCCCGCCGGTCGAGACCACCGAGCCCGGCGGCAACGAGACCACCGAGCCCGGCGGCAACGAGACCACGCAGCCCGGCAACGGCAACAACGGCAACGACAACGGCGGCAACAACGGCAACCAGAACGGCGGGACCGACAACGGGACCGACCCGGGTGCGACCGACAGCCCCGTGACTCCGGACGACGGCGCCGACGCCGGTGGCTCCACCGGCGATTCCGGCGACGCCGGCACCTGCACCGTCGACCTCGACGGCGCCGAGTGCGTGGACTCCGGCAACAGCAACACCGACACCAACAACGCCGGTTCGCAGCCCGTGCAGCAGGGCCAGGCGAAGGAGGAGCTCGCCGAGACCGGTGCGGCCGAGACCTCGTTCCTGGTCATCGGTGCCGCGACCATGATCGCCGGCGGCATCGGCTTCCGTATGCTGCCGCGTCTCGTCGCGGGTGGCGGCAACGCCGCCGTCTGACGGAACCGCGTGAACGTGAGCGCGTGACGGTGGACGCGAGTGCGTGGACCTGAACGCGCGTGCATGACGAAGGGCCGGGGAGATCGCTCCCCCCGGCCCTTCGTCATGCTTCCGGCTCGTGTGTGACGTCCGTCCGGCCGGGCCGGCCCCCGGTGGGCGCTCTAGGCCGCCTGGACTGCCGCGAGCAGCGCGATCGCGGCCAGTAGGGCGATCGCCAGCGTCAGCAGCATCGCGGGGGTCAGGCCCTGAGGGGTCAGACGCTCCCGGTTCGCGCGGCAGACGGGGCAACGGCCCTCGGCGACCGGGGCCGCGCAGTTGGCGCACACCAGTCGGTCGTAGGTCATGCGCTCTCCTCCTCCCGCACAGGGATCCACACCAGGACAACGCCCGGAGGGGCCCGGACGTTCCCCCTACCACTCTGCCAGCTCCGGGGCGTTTCGGCGCGCCCCACCGGAATGCCCGCCTTCCGCCCGAAAGGGCGAAAAGGATAAAGCACGCAAGCCAGGACCGCGACTGCGCGGGCCTTCCCCGTTCGCGTAAGGTCACGCACACCTACTCCCGGCCGACCGTGGTGCATCCGTGATCCGATTCGACAACGTCTCCAAGTCCTATCCGAAGCAGAACCGCCCCGCGCTCCGGGATGTCTCCCTGGAGATCGAGAAGGGGGAGTTCGTCTTCCTCGTCGGTTCGTCCGGCTCCGGAAAGTCGACTTTCCTGCGGCTGCTCCTGCGTGAGGAGCGCGCCAGCCAAGGCCAGGTGCACGTCCTCGGCAAGGACCTGGCCCGCCTCTCCAACTGGAAGGTGCCGCACATGCGGCGCCAGCTCGGCACCGTCTTCCAGGACTTCCGCCTGCTCCCCAACAAGACCGTCGCCGAGAACGTGGCCTTCGCCCAGGAGGTCATCGGCAAGCCGCGCGGCGAGATCCGCAAGGCCGTTCCGCAGGTGCTCGACCTGGTCGGACTCGGCGGCAAGGAGGACCGGCGGCCGGGCGAGCTCTCCGGTGGTGAGCAGCAGCGCGTCGCCATCGCCCGCGCCTTCGTCAACCGCCCGATGCTGCTGATCGCCGACGAGCCCACCGGCAACCTCGACCCGCAGACCTCCGTCGGCATCATGAAGCTGCTCGACCGCATCAACAGGACAGGGACCACCGTCGTCATGGCGACCCACGACCAGAACATCGTCGACCAGATGCGCAAGCGCGTCATAGAGCTCGAGCAGGGCCGGCTCGTCCGCGACCAGGCGCGCGGCGTCTACGGATACCAGCACTGAGCAGGTAGGGGACAGAACACACCATGCGCGCTCAGTTCGTGCTCTCCGAGATCGGCGTCGGTCTCCGGCGCAATCTCACGATGACCTTCGCGGTCATCATCTCCGTGGCGCTCTCGCTCGCCCTCTTCGGCGGCGCCCTGCTCATGCGCGAGCAGGTCAGCACGATGAAGGACTTCTGGTACGACAAGGTCAACGTCTCCCTCTTCCTCTGCAACAAGGCCGACGCGGCCGACGGGACCAAGTGCCCCAAGGGCGCCGTCACGGCGCAGCAGAAGGAGCAGATCAAGGGCGATCTGGAGGACATGGACATCGTCGAGTCCGTCTTCTACGAGTCGACCGACGAGGCGTTCAAGCGGTACAAGGAGGAGTACGGCGACACCGCCATCGCCTCCGTCATCACGCCGGACCAGATGCAGGAGTCGTTCCGGGTCAAGCTCAAGGACCCGGAGAAGTACCAGGTGGTCGCCACCGCCTTCGCCGGGCGTGACGGGATCGAGTCGGTCCAGGACCAGCGGGACACCCTGCAGAACCTCTTCGACCTGATGAACGGCATGAACATCGCCGCTCTCTGCGTCATGGGCCTGATGCTGGTCATCGCGCTGATGCTGATCGTCAACACCGTCCGCGTCTCGGCCTTCAGCCGCCGCCGCGAGACGGGGATCATGCGGCTCGTCGGTGCGTCGAGCTTCTACATCCAGATGCCGTTCATCATGGAGGCCGCCTTCGCCGGACTCCTCGGCGGCGCCGTCGCCTGCGTGCTGCTGCTCGTCGGCCGGTACTTCCTCATCGACCACGGCATCGCGCTCGCCGAGAAGATGCAGCTGGTCAACTTCATCGGCTGGGACGCCGTCCTCGCCAAGTTGCCGCTCGTGCTCGCCATCGGCCTGCTGATGCCGGCCGTGGCCGCCTTCGTCGCGCTGCGCAAGTACCTGAAGGTGTGAGAAGACACCTCTGACGGCGAATGGCGTCGTGCGGGCAAAGCCCGTGCGGCGCCTTTCCCTTGTCCTAGAGTGGGCGCCATGTCGGCCGGCACCGATCGCCATTTCTGTATCCGGCCCCGCGGAGTGCTCCGTGGGGCCGTTCTGACGTTGGTCTTCACCGGTGTCCTCGCCACCGCCGCCGCCACCGGGTCCCTGCCCCGGCGGGACGCCGCGGGCGCGGAGTCGCCGGACGCCGCCCGTGCGGCGACGGTGGACCGCGCCGCCCTGAACCGGGCCGCCGCCGCGGCCATGGCCGACGGGAAGTCGGGCAAGCAGGCCGCCGAGGAGTTCGTCAGCCGCAGCGGTGACCGCTGGGGCGCGGTGTACGACAAGAAGGAGTACGCCGACTTCGAGCAGGCCCTCGACGGCGCCTACACGGGTGTCGGCCTCTCCGCGGGCCGGACCGCCGAGAACGGGGTCCAGGTGACCCGGGTCCAGGCGGGCGGCCCCGCCGAGCGGGCCGGGCTCCGGGCCGGCGACCGGCTCCTCTCCGTCGACGGACGCCCGGTCGGCGGGCTCTCGGTCTCCGAGGTCGTCTCCCTGCTCCGCGGCGACGGCGTCCCCGGGTCGGCCGTCGCCCTCCGGGTCGAGCGCGGCCCGTCCGCCTGGACGGAGACCCTGCGCAGGGCCCGGCTCGCGACGGACCCGGTGACCGTCCGCCGCCTCGACGACGGGGCCGTCCTGATCAAGGTGGCCGCCTTCACCAAGGGCGTGGGCGCGCGCGTACGGGACGCGGTACGGGAGGCACCCGCCGGCGCCGGAGTCCTTCTGGACCTCCGGGGCAACTCCGGCGGCCTGGTCGCGGAGGCCGCCGTCGCCGCCTCCGCCTTCCTCGACGGCGGCCTGGTCGCCACGTACGACGTCGAGGGCGAGCAGCGGGCCGTGTACGCGGACGGGGGCGGCGACACCGGCCGGCCCCTGGTGGCGCTGATCGACGGCGGCACGATGAGCGCGGCCGAGCTGCTCACCGGCGCCCTGCAGGACCGGGGCCGGGCGGTCACGGTCGGTTCGCGGACCTTCGGCAAGGGCTCGGTGCAGATGCCGAGCGCGCTGCCGGACGGTTCCGTCGCGGAGCTGACCGTCGGCCACTACCGCACGCCCGCCGGGCACACGGTGGACGGCCGGGGCATCACCCCCGACCTGACGGCGGCGGAGAAGGCCGAGGAGCGGGCCCGTACGGTATTGAGTGGCCTCGGAGGGGGCTCGTAGTGCGAAAATGACCGCACTATGGCAAAGGGACTCGTGAACGTGCAGGGCAAGCCTGCGAAGAAGACGACGGACAAGGCGCCCGAGCGCAAGCTGATCGCGCAGAACAAGAAGGCGCGCCACGACTACCACATCATCGACACCTACGAGTGCGGTGTCGTGCTCATGGGCACCGAGGTGAAGTCGCTGCGGATGGGCCGGGCCTCGCTGGTCGACGGCTTCGTCCAGATCGACAACCACGAGGCGTGGCTGCACAACATCCACGTCCCGGAGTACATGCAGGGCAGCTGGACCAACCACTCGGCCAAGCGCAAGCGCAAGCTGCTCCTGCACCGCGCCGAGATCGACAAGCTGGAGTCGAAGGCCTCGGAGACGGGTCACACGATCGTGCCCCTCGCGCTGTACTTCCTGGGCGGCCGGGTGAAGTGCGAGATCGCGCTCGCCAAGGGCAAGAAGGAGTACGACAAGCGCCAGACGCTGCGCGAGCAGCAGGACACGCGCGAGACCAACCGGGCCATCGCGGCGGCGAAGCGGCGGCAGCGGGCGGCGCAGGCCGCCGAGCGCGGCTAATTCGCTGGCACGGGCACCCGTCGGTCACGTACGATGGGTCACGCACCCCACAGAGGGTGCGGCGTTTGAACTGTGTTTTCAATTGAATACAGCAACATGGGGATGATCGGTTTCGACAGCGGATGTCGAAGCAGTGGGAAGCGTGTCGAGGAAGCGGCAATGATCTCGTAAACCATATGTCGCAACCAATAATCGCCAACACCAAGAGCGATAACTCCCGCTTCGCCCTCGCTGCCTAATTTTAGGTAACGAACAGAAGCCTCTGTGAGGAGCGTCAGCCCGGGGGTGGTCCCGACCCGGATCCTGGCGTCATTTAGGGATCTAAACCTCCAGCCCCGGTCACGGGGGTCGGAGGGAAATCAAACAGTGACTGAGCCCGTTCCGGACTTGTCTGGGTGATCCGGAGGGCTGAGAAACTCGTACCAGACTGCACACGGAGAAGCCCTGATTCCGCACCGTTGGACGCGGGTTCGATTCCCGCCATCTCCACTCATCCCATGTGGGCAGAGGCCCGGCAGTCTTCACGACTGCCGGGCCTTTGTCATGCCGGGACGCGGGTGCGCCGGCCGGTGCCGGTCGCCGTGCACAGGGCGAGCGCCAGGGTCGCCGCGGCGATCGGGGCGAGGAAGCCGAAGGCGGGGAAGGGGGCGTGGTCGGCGGCCCAGCCGCCGGTGGCGGAGCCCGCCGCGACGCCGGCGAGGAGCGCGGTCACCGCGAGGGTCATGCCTTCGTTGAGCTGGGACGCGGGTGTCAGCCGCTGGACCAGGCCCATGCCCGTGAGCATCGTCGGGGCCGTCGCCATGCCCGCCACCAGCAGGCCGCCCGCGAGGGCGAGGAGCGAGCCGGTCGTGGCGGCGAGCAGCGGCATCGCCATCAGGACGGCCATCGCGGCCAGGCAGGTGCCGAGCCGGGCGGTGCGGCGGGCGCGGCCGTAGAGGAGGCCCGCCGCGCAGGAGCCGGCGGCCTGGAGGGCGAGGACGGGGCCGGCGGCGGGCCCGTCCACGAAGGCCAGGGCCACCACCTCCATGGAGCCGAAGACCGCCCCGGTGGCGAGGAAGACCGTGAGGAGCGGCACCATGCCCCTGGTCCGCAGCGGCGAGCCCGCGGCGGTACGGGGCGCGATCGGCGGCTCGGTCGCGCGCTGCGTGGTGAGGAGCAGGGCGCCGCCGAGGAGGAGGGCCGCGGCCACGAGGGTGCCGGCCTCCGGGAAGAGTGTCGAGCAGAGGAACGCGGCGAGCACCGGGCCGAGCATGAAGCAGAGCTCGTCGACTGCCTGCTCGAAGGCGTTGGCGGTGTGCAGGGCGTCCGGGTCGTCCCGGAGGAGGTGTGCCCAGCGGGCCCGGGACATGCCGCCCATGTTCGGGGCGGTGGCGGTGGCGGCGGCGACGAGGCAGAGCGTCCAGGCGGGGGCCTTCTCGTGGACGCAGAGAAGCAGGAGCAGTTGGCCCAGCGCCATGTACGCCGCGGCAGGGACGGCGACGCGGGCCTGGCCGCGGCGGTCGACGAGCCGGGCGATCCAGGGGGCGGCCAGGGCTCCGGAGGCCAGGCCGGTCGCGGTGACCGCGCCGGCCAGGGCGTAGGAGTCGTAGCGGCCCGCGATCATGATCACGGCGCTGATGCCGAACATGCCGCTGGGCATCCGGGCGATCAGGTTCCCCGCGGTGAAGGCGCGGGTGCCGGGGAGGGCGAAGAGGCGGAGGTAGGCGTTGCGGGGAAGGGGCCGGGAGGGGGTGGGGCGGTGATCGGCGGTCCAGGGTGCCGGCTGCGGGTGTTCGCCGTAGCGCGGGGCGAGGGCCGGGCCCGCCGGGGTGAGGGTGAGGTCCGGTTGCGGCATGGATCAAGGTTCGCGGGCGCGGTCCCCGCCGGTCCAACACCTGATCGGTGGCCATTCACGCACCCGTGTTGTTAAATGCGGCGGTGACCTCCTCGTACGACATCGACCCCCGCCTCCTGCGTGCCTTCACCGCCGTCGCCGAGGAGCTGCACTTCACCCGGGCCGCCGCCCGCCTCTACCTCGCCCAGCAGGCCCTGAGCCGTGACATCCGGCGCCTGGAGCGGGAGTTGGGCGCCGAGCTCTTCGTACGGACCACCCGGCAGGTCGCCCTCACCGCCGACGGCGAACGGCTCCTCCCTCACGCGCGAAGGGTGTTGGCCGCCCACGACGAGCTCGCCGAGGCCTTCCGCGCCGCGCCCCGGCCGCTCCTCGTCGACCTCAACAGCCCCGGCCTCGGCCCGGAGGAGGTGCTGGTCCGGGCGCGTGAACTCGCCCCGGACCAGGAGCTGATGGCCCGCTACGAGAGCGGGCTGACCGGCGCCGTACGGGAGATCCTCGCCGGCCGGCTCGACGCCTCCTTCGGCCGCTACGGAGGGCTCGACGCCGGACTGCGGGCGCGGCTCGACTCCGTCTTCGTGCGGTACGAGCGGATGGCCGTGATCCTCCCCGAGGACCACCCGCTCGCCGCCCTGCCCGAGGTCCCGCTCGCCGGGCTCGCCGGGGAGCGGATCTACGCGGGAGCCGGGAACGACCGCACGCCCGAGTGGACCGACCTCGCCGCACGGCTCTTCGCCGGGCGCGGCATCGCGATCGCCCCGCCCGCGCCGCTCGCCGTCGGCAAGGAGGAGTTCGGCCGCATCATGGCCAAGCACCGCACCCCGGTCCTCGCCGTCGTCGGCTTCCCGTCCATGCCGGGCAGTGTGCTGCGCCCGCTCGTCGACCCCGTACCCCTGTCGCCCGTGAGCCTGGTGTGGCGCAAGGGGCTGCGCCATCCCGGCCTCGACGCCCTGCGGGCCGCCGTCGCCGAGATCGGCGCCCGGGAGGACTGGCGGACCCGCCCGGCGGGCTGCTGGCTGCCGGAGGGGGAGCCGGGACTGCCGGGCGCCTGAGGGCTTCAGCGCCCCGCGGGGTCCCCCGCCGAAGGCAGGGGGAGAACCGAGCCCAGAAAAACGGGGGCGCTCACAGGGACCCCGTACTCCGGGTGAGAGCAAGGTTCCGTCCCCGTCACCTCGCGGCACCGGGCTGAAACGCGGCCTCCCTAGCGTCGGTCGCATCAGGGTTCCGACTCCGTGGAGGTGCGTGATGGGTGGCCGATGGATCGAGAAGTGGGAACCGGAGGACGAGACCTTCTGGCGTGAGAAGGGGGAGCGGATCGCCAAGCGGAACCTCCTCTTCTCCGTGATCTCCGAGCACATCGGCTTCTCCATCTGGAGCCTGTGGTCGGTCATGGTCCTCTTCATGGGACCGCGGTACGGCATCGACCCGGCCGGGAAGTTCTTCCTGATCGCGACCGCCACCCTCGTCGGCGCGCTGATCCGGATCCCGTACACCTTCGCCGTGGCCCGCTTCGGCGGCCGCAACTGGACCGTCGTCAGCGCCCTGCTCCTCCTGCTCCCCGCCGGCTTCGCCTTCGCGGTGATGGAGCCCGGCACCTCGTACACGACCTTCGTCCTGGTGGCCGCGCTCACCGGCGTCGGCGGCGGCAACTTCGCCTCCTCCATGACCAACATCAACGCCTTCTTCCCGCTGCGGAAGAAGGGCTGGGCACTCGGCCTCAACGCGGGCGGCGGCAACATCGGCGTCCCCGTCGTCCAGCTCGTCGGCCTGCTCGTCATCGGCACCGCCGGAGCGATGCACCCCCGGATCGTGCTCGGCGTCTACCTGCCCCTGATCGTCGCGGCCGCCGTGTGCGCCGCGCTCTTCATGGACAACCTCGCCCCGGTCAAGAACGACACCGGAGCCGCGAAGGAGGCCGTGCGGGCCCGCCACACCTGGATCATGGCCTTCCTGTACATCGGCACCTTCGGCTCCTTCATCGGCTACAGCTTCGCCTTCGGGCTCGTCCTCCAGACCCAGTTCGGACGCACCCCGCTCCAGGCCGCCTCGCTCACCTTCATCGGCCCGCTCCTCGGCTCCCTCATCCGCCCCGTCGGCGGCTCCCTCGCCGACCGGCACGGCGGCGCCCGCATCACCCTGTGGACCTTCGCCGCGATGGCCGCCTCGACCGGAGTGGTGATCTACGCCTCCGTCATCGAGTCCCTCACCGTCTTCCTCATCGGCTTCATCGGCCTCTTCGTCCTCAGCGGCCTCGGCAACGGCTCCACGTACAAGATGATCCCGGCGATCTTCCTCGCCCAGGGACACCGCAAGGGTCTCGCCGGGGAAGCGGCCGAGGCCTACGGGCGGCGGCTCTCCGGGGCCTCCATGGGCCTCATCGGAGCCGTCGGCGCGCTCGGCGGGCTCGGCATCAACCTCGCCTTCCGCCAGTCCTTCCAGACCGCCGGCACCGGCACCGGGGCCTTCGTCGCCTTCCTCGCCTTCTACGCGGCCTGCATCGTCGTCACCTGGGCGGTATACCTTCGCCGGCCGACGTCCGTGCCCGAGACCGCCGAGGGCGCCGAGGACCCGGAGACCCGGCCCGGCTACGCGAAGGTGTGATCCACCGTGCCCGGCGCGGACCGTAACGACCAGGAAATACGCGCGAACCGAGTCCGACACGCGGCCCCGTCAGCATCTGGTCCCATGGACGAGCAAGAACACGGCCCCCTCGCCGGCTTCACCGTCGGCGTCACCGCGGCGCGGCGCGCGGACGAACTCATCGCGCTGCTGCGCCGGCGCGGCGCGGCCGTCGTCCACGGTCCCGCCCTGCGGATCGTGCCCCTCGCGGACGACACCGAACTCCTCGCCGCGACCAAGGAGCTCATCGCCCACGCCCCGGACGTCGTCGTCGCCACCACGGCGATCGGCTTCCGCGGCTGGGTCGAGGCCGCCGACGGCTGGGGGCACGGGGAGGAGCTCCTCGCCGTCCTCCGGGAGGTCGAGCTCCTCGCCCGGGGCCCCAAGGTCAAGGGAGCCGTACGGGCCGCCGGACTCACCGAGTCCTGGTCGCCCTCCTCGGAGTCCATGGCCGAGGTCCTCGACCGGCTCCTCGCGGAGGGCGTGGACGGCCGGCGCGTCGCCCTCCAGCTCCACGGGGAGCCGCTGCCCGGCTTCGTGGAGGCCCTCACGGCCGGCGGCGCCGAGGTCGTCGTCGTCCCCGTCTACCGCTGGATGCCCCCGGAGGACACCGGCCCCCTGGACCGGCTCCTCGACGCGACCCTCGCCCGCACCCTGGACGCGGTGACCTTCACCAGCGCCCCGGCCGCCGTCTCGCTGTTCTCCCGCGCGGAGGAGAAGGGCGTACGGGCGGAGCTCGTCGCCGCGCTCCGGCACGACGTCCTCGCGGTGTGCGTGGGCCCCGTGACGGCGCTCCCGCTCCAGGCGGAGGGCATCGACACGTACCAGCCCGAGCGCTTCCGGCTCGGCCCGCTCGTCCAGCTGCTCTGCACGGAGCTCCCGGCCCGCTCCCGGGTCCTGCCCGTCGCCGGCCACCGGATGGAGGTCCGCGGGCACGCCGTCCTCGTCGACGGCCGCCTGCGCCCGGTCCCGCCCGCCGGGATGGCCCTCCTGGGACTGCTCGCCCGCCGCCCCGGCTGGGTCGTCTCCCGCGCCGACCTGCTGCGGGCGCTGCCCGGTGCCGGCCGCGACGAGCACGCGGTGGAGACGGCGATGGCCCGCCTGCGGACCGCGCTCGGCACCCCGAAGCTGATCCAGACCGTCGTCAAGCGCGGCTACCGGCTCGCCCTGGACCCGACGGCGGACGACAAGTACGACACCCCGTAGGGCCTCTCCGACGGATCACGGCCGGGGCCGCGAGGGCCTGTCCGGCAAGGGAGTTACGGTACGGGGATGAGCGCAGCCGCCACCTCCTTCCGCATCCGACCGGCCGAACACGCCGACGCGCCCGCGCTCGCCGCCGCCCTGCTGCGCAACCGGGAGTACATGAAGCCCTGGGAGCCGTACCGGCCCGAGCGGTACTACACCGCCGAGGGACAGGCCGAGCGGCTCGCGGACGGCGGAGTGCGGTGGTTCGCCGTCGAGGGGGACACCGTGATCGGCGCCGCGGTCCTCTCCGGGATCGTCCTCGGGCCCTTCCGGAGCGGCTCCCTCGGCTACTGGGTCGACGGGGAACACGCCGGGCGGGGCGTGGCCACCGCGCTCGTCGAGGAGGCCTGCCGGGCGGCCCGCGAGGAACTCGGGATGCACCGGATCGAGGCGTGCACCGTCCTCGACCACCGCGTCTCCCAACGGGTCCTCGCCAAGAGCGGGTTCGTGCAGATCGGCACCGCGCCCCGCTACCTCCACATCGACGGCGAGTGGCGCGACCACCACCTCTTCCAGCGGCTCCTCCACGACGACCCGCCGCCCGGCTTTCCGGGATCACGCCCCGTGAACGGTGATCGCGCCTGACACGGTGCCTTCCGGTGGCGTACGCTCGACGGCTGCCCAGTGCACGTCAGAAGGGGGCCTTAGGTGGCCGCGCAGGAAGCCGTGGACACGGTCAGGGACCGTGAGATCGGTGTCGAGCAGGAACATCTTGACCGGGTCTACCGCCGGCTGGAGGAGAAGATCCACGAGGCGGAGTTCCTGATGAACGACGCCGCCCAGCGGGGCCAGGTCGGCACGCCCGGCGCCCTCGCCGAGCGCGACGCCCAGGTGTTCCGTGCCGGCATCCACCTCAACAGGCTCAACAACGAGTTCGAGGACTTCCTCTTCGGCCGGATCGACCTGCTGTACGGCAAGGACGGCAAGAAGGGCCCGGACGGCGCGTACACCTCCGTCGAGCCCGCCGAGGACGCCGTACGCGACGACAACACGGCCGACATCGGCGAGACCCTCCACATCGGCCGCATCGGCGTCCTCGACTCCGACTACGCGCCGCTCGTCATCGACTGGCGCGCCCCCGCCGCCGCGCCCTTCTACCGGTCGACGCCCGTCGACCCCGGCCGCGTCGTCCGCCGCCGGGTCATCCGCTCCAAGGGCCGCCGGGTCCTCGGCGTCGAGGACGACCTGATGCGCCCCGAGCTGCGGGCCACCCTCGACGGGCGCGAGCTGCCCGTGATCGGCGACGGTGCCCTGATGGCCGCCCTCGGTCAGGCCCGCAGCCACACCATGCGGGACATCGTCTCCTCCATCCAGGCGGAGCAGGACCTCGTCATCCGCGCGCCCGCCGCCTCCGTCACGTACGTCGAGGGCGGGCCCGGCACCGGCAAGACCGCCGTCGCCCTGCACCGGGCCGCCTACCTGCTCTACCAGGACCGGCGGCGGTACGCGGGCGGCATCCTCATCGTCTCCCCGACCCCGCTCCTCGTCTCGTACACCGAGGGCGTCCTGCCCTCCCTCGGCGAGGAGGGCCAGGTCGCGATCCGCGCCGTCGGCAACCTCGTCGACGGAGCCGAGGCCACCGCCTACGACGAGCCGGCCGTCGCCCGCGTCAAGGGCTCCTCCCGCATGGTCCACGTGCTGCGGAAGGCCGCCCGCGGCGCCCTGGAGACCCCCGCGCCCCGGCAGCCCGCCGGGGACCAGCTGGAGTTCGGCGAGGAGGCCCCCGCACCCACCGGGACGCCCAACCGGCTCCGGGTCGTCGCCTTCGGCCGACGGATCGAGCTGGAGGCCGACGACCTGCGGCGCATCCGCCACAACGTCCTCGGCGGCACCGCCCCCGTCAACCTGCTGCGCCCGCGCGCCCGGCGGCTGCTCCTCGACGCGCTGTACGCCAAGTCCGGCTCGGCAGGACGGCACAGCGACCCCGAGCTCGCGGCCGAGCTGCGCTCCTCCTTCGACGAGGACGTGTCGACGGAGGACTCCTTCCTCACCTTCCTCGACGCCTGGTGGCCCGAGCTCACCCCGCGTGCGGTGCTCGACGCGATGGCCGACGAGCGGAGGCTCGGCCGCTGGGCCCGCCGGATCCTCAACCCGGGAGAGGTGCGGCGGCTCGCCCGCTCGCTGCGCCGCCGGGAGCTCTCCGTCCACGACGTGGCGCTCCTCGACGAGCTCCACACCCTGCTCGGCGCCCCCGCACGGCCCCGCAAGAAGCGGGAGTACGACCCGCTGGACCAGCTCTCGGGCCTGGAAGAGCTCATGCCCGTACGCGAGGAGACGCAGCGCGAGCGCGCCGAGCGGCTCGCCGCCGAGCGCACCGAATACGCGCACGTCATCGTCGACGAGGCGCAGGACCTCA
Source organism: Streptomyces venezuelae (assembly GCF_008642375.1). Lineage (NCBI taxonomy): Bacteria > Bacillati > Actinomycetota > Actinomycetes > Kitasatosporales > Streptomycetaceae > Streptomyces > Streptomyces venezuelae. The sequence continues at coordinate 5,385,131 of NZ_CP029194.1, forward strand.
CGCCCATGCAGTGGCGGATGGTCGGACGGCGCGGCCGGCACGCCACCTGGACGGTCGTCGGCGACCCGGCGCAGTCCTCCTGGTCCGACCCGGACGAGGCCGCCGAGTCGCGGGACGAGGCCCTCGGCAGCCGGCCCCGGCGCCGCTTCGAGCTGACCGTGAACTACCGGAACCCGGCGGAGATCGCCGAGCTCGCCGCCAAGGTGCTCGCCCTCGCCATGCCGGGCAAGGAATCGCCGCGCGCGGTCCGCTCGACGGGCGTCGAGCCCCGGTTCGTCCCGGTTCAGGACAAGGGTGACTTGGCCGAAACCGTACGGTCCGAGGCGGCGCTGCTCCTGGAGCGGGTCGAGGGCACGGTGGGCGTCGTCGTCGCCATGAACCGGCGCGCGGAGGCCGCCCGCTGGCTGGCCGAGCTGGGCGACCGGGTGGTGGCGCTGGGCTCCCTGGAGGCGAAGGGCCTGGAGTACGACGCGACGGTGGTCGTCTCGCCCGCGGAGATCGCGGACGAGTCCCCGGCCGGCCTGCGGGTGCTGTACGTGGCGCTGACGCGCGCGACGCAGCAGCTCACGGTGGTCGCGGGGCCGGGGGACATGCCGGACGAGGCAGGGGTGCCGGACCTGCTGCGGGACTGAGCCGGAAGGGCCGCCCGGCTGAGCCGGAAGGAGGGTCCGGGGGCCGATTTCCGGTCAACCTGTGGCGCTGGAATCACCAAGCAGGGTGGTTTGTTAGCCTTGTCGTGGCACCGGCTCGATCCAAGCCCCCGGGCCCAACCTTCGTCCCTTAGAGGGACCACTTGCCGCGAGGCGAGCATGGCGGGTCGGTGCCATTTAGACGTACGTACAAAGTTGAGGCCCCTGTCACCCCTGGTGACGGGGGCCTCTTCTGTTTCCCCAGCGTCTCTCGTATGGTGGAAACTACTTTCCGAAAACAAAATGACCGCATTACCTGCTACCCGCAGGTAGGTGCGACCATCGGAGGGCGCCGCCGGGCAACCAGCCGGGGCGGCGTAGCAATGAAGCTCAGGGAAAGCAGAGGAACTCGGCCATGGCAACGGCGCCCAGCGTCTCGTACTCGATGACGGTCCGGCTGGAGGTTCCCGCGAGCGGAACCGCGGTCTCCCAGCTCACCACGGCGGTGGAGTCCCACGGCGGATCCGTCACCGGCCTCGACGTGACCGCCTCCGGCCACGAGAAGCTCCGCATCGACGTCACCATCGCCGCCACCTCTACGGCCCACGCCGACGAGATCGTCGAGCAGCTGCGGACCATCGAGGGCGTCACCCTCGGCAAGGTCTCCGACCGTACGTTCCTGATGCACCTCGGCGGCAAGATCGAGATGGCGTCCAAGCACCCCATCCGCAACCGTGACGACCTCTCCATGATCTACACCCCGGGCGTCGCCCGCGTGTGCATGGCGATCGCCGAGAACCCCGAGGACGCCCGCCGCCTCACCATCAAGCGCAACACCGTCGCGGTCGTCACCGACGGCTCCGCCGTCCTCGGCCTCGGCAACATCGGCCCGATGGCCGCCATGCCGGTCATGGAGGGCAAGGCCGCCCTCTTCAAGCGCTTCGCCGACATCGACGCCTGGCCGCTCTGCCTCGACACCCAGGACACCGACGAGATCGTCGCGATCGTCAAGGCGATCGCCCCCGGCTTCGCGGGCATCAACCTGGAGGACATCTCCGCGCCCCGCTGCTTCGAGATCGAGGCCCGGCTGCGCGAGGCCCTCGACATCCCCGTCTTCCACGACGACCAGCACGGCACGGCCATCGTCGTCCTCGCCGCCCTCACCAACGCGCTGCGCGTGGTGGGCAAGAGCGTCGGTGACGTACGGGTCGTCATGTCCGGTGCCGGCGCGGCCGGTACGGCCATCCTCAAGCTGCTCATCGCGGCGGGCGTCAAGCACGCCGTCGTCGCCGACATCCAGGGCGTCGTACACGCCGACCGCGCGGACCTCGTGGACGCCCCGGCCGACTCGCCGCTGCGCTGGATCGCCGACAACACCAACCCCGAGGGCGTCACCGGCACCCTCAAGGAGGCCGTCGTCGGCGCGGACGTCTTCATCGGCGTCTCGGCCCCGAACCTGCTGGGCGCCGAGGACGTCGCCGCCATGGCGGACGGCGCCATCGTGTTCGCGCTCGCGAACCCCGACCCGGAGGTCGACCCGGCCGCCGCGCGCCAGACGGCCGCCGTCGTCGCCACGGGCCGCTCGGACTTCCCGAACCAGATCAACAACGTCCTGGTCTTCCCGGGTGTCTTCCGCGGCCTGCTGGACGCTCAGTCCCGTACCGTCAACACGGAGATGATGCTGGCGGCGGCCTCCGCCCTCGCCGGCGTGGTCACCGAGGACGAGCTGAACCCGAACTACATCATCCCGTCGGTCTTCAACGACAAGGTCGCGGGCGCGGTGGCCGGCGCCGTGCGCAACGCGGCCAAGGCCGCGAGCGGGCGCTGACGGCGCGTCGCGATTCGCGATGCCGCAAACCCGCCTTTAGGGTGGCTTTTCGGCTCCGTACGGAAATCACGGAGTCGACGGAACGTCACCACTACGGGGCTCCGGCGCTTTTCGTGTGACCCCAGGGGGTGCCGGATTGGCGTTCCCGCCGCTGGTGGGGGCAGGATGCGTGTTTGGGCGCGAGGGTCTGTCATTAGACCCGGGTCCGGGGACTGTCCGAAGGCCCTGGCAGCATCGGCTTCGCTGTACCCAATCACGCGGCTTCCGCCGCGTGGCACGCCTCACAGGCAAGAAGAACACGGGAGTAACAACATGAACCGCAGTGAGCTGGTGGCCGCCCTGGCCGACCGCGCCGAGGTGACCCGCAAGGACGCCGACGCCGTGCTGGCCGCTCTCGCCGAGACCGTCGGTGAGGTCGTCGCCAAGGGCGACGAGAAGGTCACCATCCCCGGCTTCCTGACCTTCGAGCGCACCCACCGTGCCGCTCGCACCGCTCGTAACCCGCAGACCGGCGACCCGATCAACATCCCGGCCGGCTACAGCGTGAAGGTCTCCGCGGGCTCGAAGCTCAAGGAAGCCGCCAAGGGCAAGTAAGGCAGCCTAGAGGCGCAGAAAGGGCGGCCACCCTGTCAGGGGGTGGCCGCCCTTTCGTATGCCCTGTGCGGGCCCCACAGGGGCCCGCACACGCTCACGGCGGTGTCCTGGCGCGTCAGACCAGCGCGCTGCCGGGGAGCTCGACCTTGGCGCCGAGCTCGACGAGCTTCTCCATGAAGTTCTCGTAGCCGCGGTTGATCAGCTCGATACCGTGCACCCGGGACGTGCCCTGGGCGGCCAGTGCCGCGATCAGGTACGAGAAGCCGCCGCGCAGGTCGGGGATGACCAGGTCGGCGCCCTGGAGCTTGGTCGGGCCGCTCACGACCGCGGAGTGCAGGAAGTTGCGCTGGCCGAAGCGGCAGTCGGAGCCGCCCAGGCACTCGGGGTACAGCTGGATGTGCGCGCCCATCTGGTTCAGCGCGGAGGTGAAGCCGAGGCGCGACTCGTACACCGTCTCGTGGACGATGGAGAGGCCGGAGGCCTGCGTCAGGGCCACGACCAGCGGCTGCTGCCAGTCCGTCTGGAAGCCGGGGTGCACGTCCGTCTCCAGGGCGATCGCGTTGAGCGAGCCGCCCGGGTGCCAGAAGCGGATGCCCTCGTCGTCGATCTCGAAGGCGCCACCCACCTTCCGGTAGGTGTTGAGGAAGGTCATCATCGAGCGCTGCTGGGCGCCGCGCACGTAGATGTTGCCCTCGGTGGCCAGCGCCGCCGACGCCCAGGAGGCCGCCTCCAGGCGGTCCGGGAGCGCCCGGTGGGTGTAGCCGTCGAGGCGGTCGACACCGGTGATCCGGATGGTCCGGTCGGTGTCCATGGAGATGATCGCGCCCATCTTCTGCAGGACGCAGATGAGGTCCTCGATCTCGGGCTCCACCGCCGCGTTCGACAGCTCGGTGACGCCCTCGGCGAGCACCGCCGTGAGCAGCACCTGCTCGGTCGAGCCGACCGAGGGGTACGGGAGGCGGATCTTGCAACCGCGAAGCCGCTGCGGGGCCTCCAGGTACTGGCCGTCCGCCCGCTTCTCGATCGTGGCGCCGAACTGGCGCAGCACGTCGAAGTGGAAGTCGATCGGCCGGCCGCCGATGTCGCAGCCGCCGAGGCCCGGGATGAAGGCGTGGCCGAGGCGGTGCAGCAGCGGGCCGCAGAAGAGGATCGGGATGCGGGACGAGCCGGCGTGCGCGTCGATGTCGGCGACGTTCGCGGACTCCACATGCGTCGGGTCGAGGACGAGCTCGCCGGGCTCCTCACCCGGACGGACCGTCACACCGTGCAGCTGGAGCAGTCCGCGGACCACGCGGACGTCACGGATGTCGGGCACATTGCGCAGTCGGCTGGGACCGCTGCCGAGCAGGGCGGCGACCATCGCCTTGGGCACGAGGTTCTTCGCGCCGCGGACGCGGATCTCGCCCTCCAGCGGGGTTCCGCCGTGGACAAGCAGGACATCGTCTGTGCCGGTCATGAATCTCGCGTTCCGGTCGGGTCGGTCGGGTGGCCAGAGAAAAGGGTAAGGGGCCATGAGACCCCGATCGGGTGCGTCGGGGGGTCTGTCAGATGTAATGAATTCGGCACAACACCCTCTGTTCTCGTGATCTTGCGGAGCGTTACCGTCCGCTTGTGTCGGTTCGTCCGTGCGTCGCCCGTACGCGAAGACCTCCCGCGCCCTTCTGAACTGCGAAGGCCGCCGACTTCCCGCCGCCGCGCCCCGATCGCGCCCGACAACCCCCGCGAACGCCGAAGATGCGGGATCATGTGTCGCATGACCGAGGTGTCCTCGCTCACAGGACGGCTGCTCGTGGCCACCCCCGCGCTGGCGGACCCGAATTTCGACCGCGCGGTCGTCCTGCTGCTCGATCACGACGACGAGGGCTCGCTCGGCGTGGTCCTCAACCGGCCGACGCCGGTGACCGTCGGCGACATCCTCGCGCCCTGGGCCGCACTCGCCGGCGAACCCGGAGTCGTCTTCCAAGGCGGCCCCGTCTCGCTCGACGCGGCGCTCGGCGTCGCCGTGATCCCCGGGGACGAGGGCCCCCTCGGCTGGCGGCGGGTGTACGGGGCGATCGGCCTCGTCGACCTGGAGGCCCCGCCCGAGCTGCTCGGCCCCGCCCTCGGCTCGCTGCGGATCTTCGCCGGGTACGCGGGCTGGGGCCCCGGCCAGCTGGAGACCGAGCTGGGCGACGGAGCCTGGTACGTGGTCGAGTCGGAGCCCGGCGACGTCTCCTCGCCGCACCCCGAGACCCTCTGGCGGCAGGTCCTGCGCCGCCAGCGCGGGGAACTGGCCATGATCGCGACGTACCCCGACGACCCGTCCCTCAACTGAGCCCCACGGCTTTCAGTACCCTTGGCGGTTATGAGCACTCTCGAGCCCGAGCGCGGGGCAGGTACGGGAACCCTCGTGGAGCCGACTCCACAGGTGTCCCACGGTGACGGCGACCACGAGCGCTACGCCCACTACGTCCAGAAGGACAAGATCATGGCGAGCGCCCTCGACGGGACTCCCGTCGTGGCGCTGTGCGGAAAGGTCTGGGTACCGGGGCGCGACCCCAAGAAGTACCCGGTCTGTCCGATGTGCAAGGAGATCTACGAGTCCATGGGCGCCGGCGGTGGCGACAAGGACAAGGGCGGCAAGGACAAGTAGGCGGATCCCGCAGATCCGGTAGGTCCTGACGTCGGGGCGGCCCCCGTCGTGCGTACTTCGGTGCGTGCGGCGGGGGTCGTTTCGCGTTTTCCGCCCTCTCCGCGTCCCCCCCCCGGCCCCGTTGCGCAGGGTGCTTTCGCCGGTCACGGAGTGGTTGAGGTGGTCGAGACCTCTTGTCGGCTCACCGGAACCACGCCTAACCTCACGCGTGTTGTGCAGAACGAAACGCTCATTGCGTATGTTGCAACGCACCTGGAGGGGATCCGCCATGAAGCTTCCTGCCCGCCTTGCCGCTCCGGCCGCCGCACTCCTGCTCGCCGGCCTCACCGCCACCGCCTGCGCGCCCCAGACCTCGGACGGCAAGGCCGCGGCGGACGAGAAGAGCGGCACCCTGCGCGTCTGGCTCTTCCAGGAGGTGAGCAACAAGCCCAAGGAACAGGTCGTCGCCCAGGCCGTCGCCGCCTTCGAGAAGCGCAACCAGGGCGCGAAGGTCGAGGTCGAGTACATCCCCGTCGAGACCCGCGCCCAGCGCGTCAAGGCCGCCTTCAACGACCCCAAGTCCGCTCCCGACCTCATCGAGTACGGCAACACCGACACCGCCGGATACGTCAAGGACGGCGGACTCGCCGACATCAGCGCCGAGTTCGCGGCCTGGGGCGAGGCGAAGGACACCGACCCGACGGCCCGGAAGTCCGTCACCGTCGGCGGCAAGGTCTACGGCTCCCCGCTCTTCGTCGGCCTCCGCGCCCTCTACTACCGCACCGACGTCTTCAAGGAACTCGGCCTCACCGCCCCCAAGAGCCAGGCCGAACTCGTCGCCACCGCCAAGAAGATCCGCAAGGCGAAGCCCGACCTGTACGGCATCGCCGTCGGCGGCGCCTACACCTACGGCGCCATGCCCTTCGTCTGGGCCGCCGGCGGCGAACTCGCGACGGAGAACGACGGCTCTTACAAAGCAGCAGTCAACAGCGAGGCCGCGCTCAAGGGCATCGCCACGTACACCTCGCTCTTCGGCGACGACAACTGCCCGGCCGCCAAGTGCGCCCAGATGGGCGGCAATGCGACCGTCACCGCATTCGCCTCCGGCAAGGCGGCCATGGCCATCGGCGGCGACTTCAGCCACGCGGCCGTCGAGGCCGGCACCGTCAAGGGGAAGTACGCGGTCGTCCCGCTGCCCGGCACGGCCCCCGGCTCCATCGCCCCTGCCTTCGCCGGCGGCAACAACATCGGCATCCTCAAGAGCACCTCGCACCGCACCCTCGCCGTCGACCTCCTGAAGTCCCTCACCGGCAAGGACACCCAGGGCAAGCTCTTCGACGCGATGGGCTTCCTGCCCACCTACACCGACGTACGGGCCGCCGCCGCACAGCGCCAGCCCTTCGTGAAGCCCTTCATCGACACCCTCGACGCCGGCACCAGGTTCGTCCCGGCGTCACCCGGATGGGGCCAGATCGACTCCTCCCTCGTCCTGCCCACGATGTTCCAGGAGGTCGTGAGCGGCCGTAAGGACGTCAAGGCGGCGGCCGACGACGCCGCGAAGAAGATGGACGCGGCCTTCGCGCCGACGAGCTGAGCCGCACGCATGACGACCCCTGACACGACCTCCGCCACGCTCCCGGCCCCCCGGGGCCGCACGCGGACCACCGGCCGCACCCCCACCCCCGCACCCACGCGCACCGTCCGGCGCCGCACGAGCGCCTGGACCCCCTGGCTGTACCTCCTGCCCGCCCTCGCCGTCATCGGCGGACTCCTCGTCTACCCCGTCTACCAGCTCGGCCTCATCTCCTTCCTGGAGTACACCCAGGCCCAGGTCAGCGGCGGCGAACCCACCTATTTCAAGGGCTTCGGCAACTACACGGCCCTCTTCACCGACCCCCAGTTCTGGCAGGTCCTCCTCGCCACCGTCCTCTTCGCCGCCGCCTGCGTCGTCACCACGCTCGCCGTCGGCTGCGCCCTCGCCGTCCTCCTGACCCGCGTCCGGGCCCTGCCGCGGCTCGCCCTGATGGTGGCCGCGCTCGGCGCCTGGGCCACACCCGCCGTCACCGGCTCCACCGTCTGGGTCTTCCTCTTCGACCCCGACTTCGGCCCGGTGAACCGGCTCCTCGGCCTGGGCGACTTCTCCTGGACGTACGGGCGGTACAGCGCCTTCGCCCTGGTCCTCCTCGAAGTCGTCTGGTGTTCCTTCCCGTTCGTGATGGTCACCGTCTACGCGGGCATCAAGGCCATCCCGTCCGAGGTCCTGGAGGCCGCCGCCCTCGACGGCGCCTCGCAGTGGCGGATCTGGCGCTCGGTCATGGCGCCGATGCTCCGGCCGATCCTGGTCGTCGTCACCATCCAGTCGATCATCTGGGACTTCAAGCTCTTCACCCAGATCTACGTGATGACCAACGGCGGCGGCATCGCCGGCCAGAACCTCGTCCTCAACGTGTACGCGTACCAGAAGGCCTTCGCCTCGTCCCAGTACAGCCTGGGCTCGGCGATCGGCGTGGTCATGCTGCTGATCCTGCTGGCCGTGACCCTGGTCTACCTGCGGCTCCTGCGACGCCAGGGAGAAGAACTTTGAGCCCGACCCTCTTCCGCGTCCGGCGGCCCGGGCGCCTCGCAGCCGAGGCGGTCACGCTGCTCGTCGCGGCGGCCGTCGCCTTCCCGCTGTACTGGATGGTCCTCTCGGCCCTCAAGCCGGCGGGCGAGATCCAGTCGACGGAGCCCCGGCCGTGGACGCTCTCCCCGTCCCTCGACTCCTTCCGGCGCGTCTTCGACCAGCAGGAGTTCGGCCGCTACTTCCTCAACTCGCTGATCGTGGCGGGCACGGTCGTCCTCGCCTCCGCGCTCATCGCCTTCCTGGCGGCGACGGCGGTCACGCGGTTCCGCTTCCGGTTCCGGACGACGCTCCTCGTCATGTTCCTGGTCGCCCAGATGGTGCCGGTCGAGGCGCTCACCATCCCGCTGTTCTTCCTCATGCGGGACTTCGGCCAGCTCAACACCCTCGGCTCGCTGATCCTGCCGCACCTCGCCTTCTCGCTCCCCTTCGCGATCTGGATGCTCCGGGGCTTCGTCAAGGCGGTCCCTGAAGCCCTGGAGGAACAGGCCCAGATCGACGGCGCGAGCCGTACGCGCTTCCTCTGGCAGATCCTCTTCCCGCTGGTCTTCCCCGGCCTCGTGGCGACGAGCGTCTTCTCGTTCATCTCGACCTGGAACGACTTCCTCTTCGCGAAGTCCTTCCTCATCAGCGACACCTCGCAGTCGACCCTGCCGATGGCCCTGCTCGTCTTCTTCAAGCCCGACGAGAACGACTGGGGAGGCATCATGGCCGGCTCGACCGTGATGACCCTCCCGGTGCTCGTCTTCTTCGTACTCGTACAGCGCCGCCTGGTCTCGGGACTGGGCGGGGCGGTGAAGGACTGACGCGATGACCGCAGACCACGCCCTGATCCCCGTACCCCTCCTCGTGCGCCGCCCGTCCACCCCCGGCGCCGTTTCTCTCGACGAGCGGACCACGCTCGACACGGGACCCGGCACCGAATCCACCGCCCGCCGGCTCCGCGCCGCCCTGGGCGCCGCCACCGGACTGCCCCTGGCCGACGGAGCGGGACCGCACGCGGTCCGGCTCCGGATCAGCGCGGACGTGGAGCGGGAACACGGCCCCGAGGGCTACCGCCTCACCACGGAAGCCCCCGACGCCGCCGTCCTCGTCGAGGGCGGCGGCCCCGCCGGGGTGTTCTGGGGGGCCCAGACCCTCCGGCAGCTCCTCGGCCCGGAGGCGTACCGCAAGGCGCCCGTGAAGGACGGGAAGTGGGAGCTGCCCCGGATCACGGTCGAGGACCGGCCACGCTTCGGCTGGCGCGGCCTCCTCCTCGACGTCTCCCGGCACTTCATGCCCAAGGACGACGTCCTTCGCTGCCTCGACCTGCTCGCCGCCCACAAGCTCAACGTCTTCCACTTCCACCTCACCGACGACCAGGGCTGGCGCATCGAGATCGAGCGGCACCCCCGCCTCACCGAGGTCGGCGCCTGGCGCTCCCGCAGCAAGTGGGGCCACCGGGCCTCGCCCCTCTGGGACGACACCCCGCACGGCGGCTTCTACACCCAGGACGACATCCGCGAGATCGTCGCGTACGCCGCCGAGCGGCACATCACCGTCGTCCCCGAGATCGACCTCCCCGGCCACGCGCAGGCCGCCATCGCCGCCTACCCCGAGCTCGGCAACACCGACGTCGTCGACACCGCCGCCCTCACCGTCTGGGACACCTGGGGAGTCAACCCGAACGTCCTGGCCCCCACCGAGGCCGTCCTGCGCTTCTACGAGGGCGTCCTGGAGGAGGTCCTCGGACTCTTCCCGTCCACCTTCGTCCACATCGGCGGCGACGAGTGCCCCAAGGACCAGTGGAAGGCCTCCCCGGCCGCCCAGGCCCGCATCGAGGAGCTGGGCGTCGGGGACGAGGACGGCCTCCAGTCCTGGTTCATCCGCCACTTCGACCGCTGGCTCGCCGCGCGAGGACGCCGCCTGATCGGCTGGGACGAGATCCTGGAGGGCGGCCTCGCGGAAGGCGCCGCCGTCTCCTCCTGGCGGGGTTACGCGGGCGGGATCACCGCCGCCGAGGCGGGCCACGACGTCGTCATGTGCCCCGAGCAGCAGGTGTACCTGGACCACCGTCAGGCGCCGGGCGAGGACGAGCCGATGCCCATCGGGTACGTCCGCACCCTGGAGGACGTCTACCGCTTCGATCCCGTTCCGCCGGGCATCTCGCCCAAGGCCGCCGCCCACATCCTGGGAACCCAGGCCAACGTCTGGACGGAGGTCATGGAGAACCGGGCCCGCGTCGACTACCAGGTCTTCCCGCGCCTCGCCGCCTTCGCCGAGGTCGCCTGGTCCGCGCTGCCCGCCCCGGACGACCGCGACTACCCGGGCTTCGAGCGCCGGATGGACACCCACTACCGGCGCCTCGACGCCCTCGGCGTCGACTACCGGCCGCCCGCCGGCCCCCACCCCTGGCAGCGGCGTCCGGGGGTGCTCGGCAGGCCCCTGGAGGGGGCGCCCCCGATCGTGTGAGGCAGCTCGCGTCCCCGGTTCACCCAAGAGCGGCGAAAGGGAAGTTACCGTCCCTCATGGGGCGTCCTGGACGGAACAGTCCTTCGTGGACCCTCGCGCCGGACGGCTCGGAAGATGTGCCAGAGTTGCCACGTCCGGCCTGTGAGCACGTACGGTACGCCCACACGCAGGCGCGACCACAGACGTGACAGCAGGCGCGACGGCCGGGCACAGTCGGGGACCACCGGGACACCGGGAAGGGGCAGCGGGTTGACCACGCACGCACCACAGACGGCGCAGTCCGTGACGCTGCCCGCCTCGCTCGACGAGGCCGTGGCGGCGCTCACGGCCATGCCGGCCGCCGTGCCCGTCGCCGGCGGCACCGACCTGATGGCCGCCGTCAACAGAGGTCAGCTCCGCCCCGCCGGACTCGTCGGCCTGAGCCGCATCAACGAGATCCGCGGCTGGCAGTACCAGGACGGCCACGCCCTCCTCGGCGCGGGCCTCACCCACGCCCGGATGGGCCGCCCCGACTTCGCCGCCCTCATCCCGGCCCTCGCCGCCGCCTCCCGCGCCGCCGGCCCGCCCCAGATCCGCAACGCGGGCACCCTCGGCGGCAACGTGGTCACCGCCGCGCCGACCGGCGACTCGCTGCCCGTGCTCGCCGCCCTGGAGGCCGACCTCGTCGTCCTGGGCCCGCTCGGCACCCGCGAGATCCCCGTCTCCCACCTCCTCGCCGGCCGCGACCTGCTGGCCCCCGGCGAGCTGGTCGGCTTCGTCCGCGTCCCGCTGCTCCACGCCCCCCAGGTCTTCCTCAAGGCCACCGGCCGCACCGGCCCGGCCCGCGCCACCGCCTCCGTCGCCGTCGTCCTCGACCCCGCCCGGCGCGGGGTGCGCTGCGCGGTCGGCGCCGTCGCCCCGATGCCCCTGCGCCCGCTGGAGGCGGAGCGCTGGATCGCCTCGCTGGTGGACTGGGACAACGACCGGGGGCTGGCCCCGGAGGCGCTCACGGCGTTCGGCGAGTACGTCGCCGCCGCATGCATTCCGGACCCGCAGGGCGACGAACAGCTGCCGCCCGCCGTACTGCACCTGCGGCGCACCGTCGCCGCACTCGCCCGACGGGCACTGGGGAGGGCACTGGCATGAGCAACGACCAACAGCACGGGAACCCGGGCGGCTGGGAGCCGATCCCGCAGAGCGAGGGGTACGACGGCGACGCGACCGCCTTCGTCCAGCTGCCGCCCGACTTCATGCTGGACGGCGTGCCCCTGGAGGCGCCGGGCCACGGCTACGTACCGCCGATGATCATGCCGCTGCAGCCGCTCACCCCGGCGGCGGCGACCGACCCCTCGGCGACGGGCACGTGGAACGTGCACCTGCCGACGGAGGCGGAGCAGGTCCAGCACTTCGACCAGGCCGAGCAGGTCCAGGACTACGGTCAGGGCCCGGCGCAGGGGCAGGGTCACGGGACCGAGTACTTCGCTCAGGGCGAGTACGTCGAGCACCCCGAGCACCTTCAGCACGGCGAGCACCTTCAGCACCCCGAGCACGTGCAGCACGGCGAGCACGTGCAGCACGGCGAGCACGTGCAGCACGGCGAGGCGTTCGGCCAGGACCCGCACGCGACGGCGGAGTGGAACTTCGCGGGCGCTGCGGGCTCCACGGGCCAGTGGGAGATCCCGGTCGCCGCACCGGAGCCGGCCGCACCCGGGGCGGTCGTCCAGGAGGCGGCCGTACCGGAGACGGTCGAGCCCCCGCTTCCCCCCTCGTACGACCAGGCCCCGGCGACCCTGCCGGGCGGCGCGGCCGCGCCCTGGGCGCTGCCGGAGGAGCCGGCCTTCGAGGAGCCGGTCGCGGAGAGCGCGGCCGCCGACGAGGACGGCGTGGAGGACGCTCCGGCGGAGGTCCACACGGACCCGGCCGCGGAGGTCCCGGAAGAGGCTCCGGCCGAGGTCCCGGCGGACGTCCCGGACGAGGTCCCGGCGGACGTCCCGGACGAGGTCCCGGCAGAGGGGCTCGGCGCGACGGCCCCCGCGCCCGGCGCCTACGCCTCCACGGACAGCGACGAGCACCCCCACACCTCGTACACCCTGCGGGTCAACGGCACCGACCGGCCCGTCACCGGCTCCTGGATCGGAGAGTCCCTGCTCTACGTCCTGCGCGAGCGCCTCGGCCTCGCCGGAGCCAAGGACGGCTGCTCCCAGGGCGAGTGCGGCGCGTGCAACGTGAAGGTCGACGGCCGGCTCGTCGCCTCCTGCCTGGTGCCGGCGGCGACCGCCGCCGGATCCGAGGTGCGGACGGTCGAGGGCCTCGCCACCGACGGCGAGCCGTCCGACGTGCAGCGGGCGATGTCGAAGTGCGGCACCGTGCAGTGCGGCTTCTGCATCCCCGGCATGTGCATGACCGTGCATGACCTCCTGGAGGGCAACCACGCCCCCACCGAGCTGGAGACCCGCCAGGCCCTCGCCGGCAACCTGTGCCGCTGCTCGGGCTACCGGGGCGTGCTCGAAGCCGTACGGGACGTCGTCGCCGAGCGCGAGGCGAGCGCCGCGGCCTCGGCACCCACCGGTCCCGAGGCGGCCGAGCCCCGCGTACCGCATCAGATTCCCCACGCGCACGACGGAGGCACGGCGTGAGCAGCGACGCGACCACCGCCATTCCCCTTCCCCTCGTCCTGGACACCCCCGGGACACCGGACCAGGAGCAGCCCGCGCACGGCCTCGGCACCTCGCTCCCGCAGGCCGATTCCCGGGCGAAGACCGAGGGCACCTTCCCGTACGCCGCCGACCTGTGGGCCGAGGGCCTGCTCTGGGCCGCGATCCTGCGCTCCCCGCACCCGCACGCCCGGATCGTCTCCGTCGACACGACGGCCGCGACGGCCATGCCGGGCGTACGGGCCGTGGTGACGGCCGCCGACGTGCCGGGCGCGGCGACGTACGGCCGCCGCGTCGCCGACCGGCCCGTCTTCGCCTCCGACCTGGTCCGGCACCACGGCGAGGCCCTCGCGGCCGTCGCCGCCGACCACCCCGACACGGCCCGGCTCGCCGCGGCCGCGATCAGCGTCGAGTACGAGATCCTCGACCCGGTCACCGACCCCGAGAAGGCCTTCGCCGCCGAGGCGCTGCACCCCGACGGCAACCTGATCCGGCACATCCCGCTGCGCTTCGGCGACCCGGAGGCCACCGGCGAGGTCATCGTCGAGGGCCTGTACCGGATCGGCCGCCAGGACCCGGCACCGATCGGAGCCGAGGCCGGCCTCGCCGTGCCCCGCCCCGACGGCGGCGTCGAGCTGTACACGGCCTCGACCGACCCGCACACCGACAGGGACCTGGCCGCCGCCTGCTTCGGTCTCCAGCCCGAGCAGGTCAAGGTCGTCGTGACCGGCGTCCCGGGCGCCACCGGAGACCGGGAGGACCCGGGCTTCCAGATCCCGCTGGGCCTCCTCGCGCTCCGTACCGGCTGCCCCGTCAAGCTCACCGCTACGCGCGAGGAGTCCTTCCTCGGCCACGCCCACCGCCACCCCACCCTGCTGCGCTACCGCCACCACGCGGACGCGGAAGGGCACCTGGTGAAGGTGGAGGCGCAGATCCTGCTCGACGCGGGCGCGTACGCCGACTCCTCGTCCGAGTCGCTCGCGGCGGCCGTGGCCTTCGCCTGCGGCCCGTACGTCGTCCCGCACGCCTTCGTCGAGGGCTGGGCGGTCCGGACGAACAACCCCCCGTCCGGGCATGTGCGCGGCGAGGGCGCGATGCAGGTGTGCGCCGCCTACGAGGCGCAGATGGACAAGCTCGCGGCCAAACTGGGCGTGGACCCGGCCGAGCTGCGCATGCGGAACGTGATGGCGACCGGCGACATCCTGCCGACCGGCCAGACCGTGACCTGCCCGGCCCCGGTGGCCGAACTCCTCTCCGCCGTACGCGACTTCCCCCTCCCGGCGCTCCCCAAGGACACCCCGGAGGACGACTGGCTGCTGCCGGGCGGCCCCGAGGGCGCGGGCGAACCCGGCGCGGTGCGGCGGGGCGTGGGCTACGCCCTCGGCATGGTGCACATGCTGGGCGCGGAGGGCATGGACGAGGTCTCGACCGCCACCGTGCGGGTCATGGACGGGGTGGCCACGGTCATCTGCTCGGCTGTGGACACCGGTTCGGGCTTCTCGACGCTCGCCCGCCAGATCGTGCAGGAGACCCTCGGCATCGACGAGGTGCAGGTCGCGCCCGTCGACACCGACCAGCCGCCGGCCGGCCCTTCGGCCCACGGCCGCCACACCTGGGTCTCGGGCGGGGCGGTGGAGCGCGCCGCCAAGATGGTCCGCACGCAGCTCCTCCAGCCGCTGGCCCACAAGTTCGGCATGTCGACCGAGCTGCTCCAGATCACCGACGGCAAGATCACCTCGTACGACGGTGTCCTGTCGACGACGGTCACGGAGGCGATGGACGGCAAGGAACTCTGGGCCACCGCCCAGTGCCGCCCCCACCCCACCGAGCCGCTCGACGAGGACGGCCAGGGCGACGCCTTCGTCGGCCTCGCCTTCTGCGCGATCCGCGCGGTGGTGGACGTGGACATCGAACTCGGCGCGGTACGGGTCGTGGAAATGGCGGTCGCCCAGGACGTCGGCCGCATCCTCAACCCGGCCCAGCTCGCCACCCGTATCGAGGCGGGCGTCACCCAGGGCGTCGGCGCGGCCCTCACGGAGAACCTCCGCACCGCCCGCGGCCTGGTCCGGCACCCCGACTTCACCGGCTACGCACTTCCGACATCCTTGGATGCCCCGGACATTCGCATCGTGAAACTCATCGAAGAGCGCGATGTCGTCGCCCCGTTCGGAGCGAAGGCGGCGAGCGCCGTCCCGGTCGTCACCTCACCCGCCGCAGTGGCCTCAGCGGTGCGCGCGGCGACCGGACGACCCGTCAACCGCCTCCCGATCCGCCCGCAGGCGGCCGTCGCCGTGCCCAATTCGTAACCATGTGATGTCCGTTGCTTGTGCAACCCGGAGGTGCGCTCTGTCGTCGTTCCTGACTACAGTGAACTCCTAGACTTGAGTTGACGCGGCACGGTAGTTCACACGGGGGAGGAGCGCGGGCATGGAAGCCTCGTTGGGTGGGATGGCGTCCGGGATGCGGGCGATGGCCGTCAAGTACAGCGCCGACTCCATGGAGACGTTCAGGAAGCAGGTCGAGGGGCTGATCGAGGAGCTCCAGGGCTCGCCCGCCGGCCCCGGGAAGCTGAAGGCCGATAATCCGGTGACCCGCACCCAGTTCGGTGGCGGCGGGGCGGCCTGGGGCGAGGCCCAGGGCGCCTACGCGGCGTACGACGGGACCCTCTCGCGCCTCGTGGAGCTCTCCGGCCTGCTCAACGACTGCCTGGAAGGGCTCGGGATCGCGGTCGTCGCCTCGAAGAACGGCTTCGAGGAGATGGACGACGACATCAAGCGCAAGATGATCGACATCCACCAGCGGACCTTCGACGCCAAGGAGAAGGCGGACAAGGAAGCGGGCCGCGGAGCGCCGGAGAGCGAAGGCGCCAAGGGTCTTGAGGATGGCGGCATCTACAAGTAGGCGGGTGTCGGACAGAATTTCGGGGACACGGGGAAGAGGCGAGAGATGAGGCCTGCAGAGGGCGGCGGAGGCGGCGGAACGAACTTCCGCGCCATGTCCCATCAGCAGATGTTGGCGTGGCTGGACGAGGCCAGCAGTTTCTATGTAGGCGACGCGGCGCAGCGACTGAAGTCGGTCTCGGAGCAGCTGGAGACGATCGCCGCAGAGCTGAGCGCCAGCATGCGGCGCATGGACTGGGAGGGCGAGGCCGAGAAGGCCTTCGTCGAGTGGGCCACCAACGTGGCCAATTCGACGAAGGGGCTCGCGGACTACAGCAAGGCCGGGGCCAAGTGGATGGAGGAGAACTCCTCCGCCATCGCCTCGGCGCAGAGCGCCATGCCCCGGTACACGTCCCACGCGTCCGCCAAGGAGAACCTCGAAGCGGCGCTGAAGTACCGCAACGACCCCGACTCGCGGCACATCGCCGGCCAGGCCCGGTCCTCGATGGCCGCGAGCGAGGAGCTCGCCGCCATCGAAGCCAAGGAGGCGGCGAACAAGGAGGCGGCGGCCAAGGAGATGGACCGCCTCTCGTCCGCGTACGCGTGGTCGAGCTCCAACATGAGGAACAACGTTCCTCCGACGTTCCCGCCGCCGCCGGGGGCGTTCGTGCCGGCGGACCCCGGAACTAATCGGAACGTGACCGATCGCGTCCAGTACCCGACCAGCGACAGCCGTACCACGGGCCCGGACACACGGACAGGTACGGACAGCAGCCGCACACAGCCGGACACCCGGACCACGCCCGACTCGCCGGTGACCCCGCCGACGGGCGACCGGACCGGCCCGACGGACGTGGTCAAGCCTGGCGACAGGCCCGACGTCCCGACCGACGTCAGGCCCGAAGTTCCCGTGGACCTCGGCATCGACAACGTGGACACGCTGCCGCAGCAGACGCCCACCACGACCGGCCCCGGACCGACGCAGAACACGCCGCCGCCGGTCACCAAGGACGGCGGTACGCCTCCGTACGTGACCACGGGCATGCCGCCGTTCCCCTCGAAGAGCGGACAGGGTCCCCTGACCTCCACTCCGCCCATCAGCGGGGGCAACGGGAACCCTCGTGGCCCGGTGCCCGGCAGCCAGCGCACCGGTCTCAGCGTTCCCCGCGAGGGCATCAGTGGCGGACGCCAGGTGCAGAGCACGCACGGGCGTCCCGCGACCGGCATCCCGCGCAGCACCGTCATCGGCACGGAGCAGGGCGCGCGTAACGGCACGGGCATGGGCCGTGGCCCCATGGGCGGTGGCATGGGCACCTCCATGGGCGGTGGCATGGGCGCCGGCCAGAACGGCATCAGCGGCGGTCGTCGACTCGCCGGTGAGTCCGGCGGGGTCGTCGGCGGCAAGGCGCAGCGCCCCGGCGCTGCGGCGGGCGCCGGTGCGCGTCCCTTCACGCCCGGCGGCTCCGGCCTCGTGCGCGGAGCCACGACACCGGCCGGCCGCGAGCGCGAGGAAACGAACGGAGAGCGTCCCGACTACCTTGTCGAGGACGAGGAGACCTGGCAGCAGGGCAACCGCCGCGTGGCGCCGCCCGTCATCGACTGATCAGCGCGAGGAAGCAGATGTCTACCAGCAGTACGCGTCGGAGCCGTGCCCGAGTCACCGCCTCGGCCGCCTTGGGGATGCTGCTGGTGGGCATCGCCTCCGTTCCCGCCCAGGCAGCGGGTGCCCGTGACCAGCAGTGGCACCTCGACGCCATGGGGGCCGAGGAGATCTGGCAGCTCAGCACAGGCAAAGGCGTCACGGTCGCAGTGATCGACAGCGGCGTGGAGGCCACCCACCCCGACCTCCAGGGGCGGGTTCTGGACGGTAAGGACCTGGCCCCCAAGGCGGCCGGGGACGAACACACCGACCTCGCGAACCATGGCACGGGCATGGCGGGGATGATCGCCGGGACGGGCAAGGCCAACGGCGGGGCGGGGGCGTTCGGCCTCGCCCCCGGGGCGAAGATCCTCCCCATTCGACTTCCGGCCCCGGACCAGGACCGCAGCGCCGCGGCCTCGGACGAGCAGTTCAACAGGGTGGCCCCCGAGGCCATCCGGTTCGCGGTCGACTCCGGCGCCAAGGTCATCAACATCTCGCAGGGCGTCAACGCGGGCTCGAAGGCGCTCACGGATGCTGTGAAGTACGCCCTCGACAAGGGGTCCCTCGTCTTCGCCTCCGTCGGCAACACCGGCGACAAGAGCAACAGAGTGGAGTACCCGGGGGCCACTCCCGGCGTCGTCGGTGTCGGTGCCTCCGACAACAAGGGGAAGCACGTCCCGACGTCCCAGCACGGTGACCAGGTCGACATCGTGGCCCCCGGCAAGGACATCTTCGCCGCGTGCAACAACGGTGGCTTCTGCAAGTCCAGCGGCACCAGTGACGCCACCGCCCTCGCCTCCGCCGCCGCCGCGCTCCTCTGGTCGAAGCATCCCGACTGGACCAACAACCAGGTCCTGAAGGTCATGCTCAACACCGTCGCCAAGCCCGCCGGGGACGAGAAGCGCAGTGACTTCCTCGGGTACGGAGCCATCCGCCCGCTCCGTGCGCTGAAGACGCCCGGTGACCCCGGTCCGGCCGACGTCCGGCCCATCGACGACCTCACCGAGGTCGCGACCGCCACGCCTTCCGCTCCCGCGACCACCGCCCCGGCCGACCCCGGTCCGGTGGAGGCCACCACCGTCGCCCCCGCGCCGGCCCCGCAGGCCGCGGCAGAGGAAGGCGGGAACACCGGGCTCTGGATCGGGCTCGGGGTCGGTGCGGCCGTGCTGCTCGGTGTCGGTGTCGCCGTACCCGTACTCCGTTCACGGCGGAACTGACTCCGTCCTGCACAGCCACTGAACAACGTCCGTGACTCACCAGGGGAAGTAGATGTCGTTCGACGAGGAGTGGGGCCAAGTCCGCAGCGAGAGCGCTGCCATGAGGCTCAACAGCGTGCCCGCCGAGTCCGGCGGGGGCGGTGGTGCCAGTGACTACAAGGTGACGTCCGCCGACCTCAAGGCCATCGGCAACGAGGCCCAGGAGCTCTTCCACTGGTTCGAGCGGGACGCCTTCCACGCCGGCGCCCAGACGGACGCGGCGGCCAAGAGCCTCGACGGCGACGGGTTCCTGACCGGATCCGCGATGTGGACCATGTGGGACAGCTGGCGCGGCCAGGCCGAGACGCTCCTCAGCGCCTGCGCGCACATCCACAACCACCTCGAGGACACGGTCCTCAGCCACGCGAACCATGAAGAAGTGCTGGTCACGAACTTCTCCATGTCCACGATCAACGAGCACTTCAAGTAAGCCTGCGACGGCAGGGCAGGCGGCACCGCAAGCGGCACGGCAACAGCTGACGAGGGACGTTAGATGCTGAAGTTCGACCAGGTTCTCCATGCCCGGCTCGGCAGCCTCAAGGAGGCGGCCACGGTCTGGTCGGAGGCGGTGTCCAAGCTGGAGAAGTCCAAGGAGAAGGCCGACAACGGCCTCAAGGGCAAGGCCGAGAAGGCCGACTGGAAGGGCGAGAACGCCGGGGTCACCCAGGAGTTCGTCCGGAAGACCGCCAAGGAGTTCGGCGACGCCCTCATCGGGGCGACCAGCATCCGCAACATCCTGCGAGACGCGGAGAGCGAGTTCCAGGCCGCGAAGACCGAGCTGGAGAAGCTCGTCGCGGAAGCCCCCGGCAAGGGCATACGCATCGACCAGGACGGTGTCGTCAGCTACCTGATCCACCCCGACCGCCGCTCCAAGGACTACGACGGGCCCAAGCCCGAGCAGGCCGACTTCGAGGCCATGCGGTCCGCCATCAAGGCCGCGATCGACCGCGCGAACAACGCCGACGACGTGGCGTCGCGCGCGCTCCGCAGCCTCGTCGGCAACGACCAGAACAACTTCGCCGGCACGAAGTACGACTCGCTCGCCGCCGCCTCGAAGGCGCAGGACGCCGAGGACGCGCATGCCGCCTACGAGCTGTACAAGAAGGGCGACGACGCCACCCCGGCCGAGATCGACAGGCTCAACGCCCTCTTCAAGGCCAACCAGAAGGACCCGTACTTCGCCGAGAAGTTCGCCCTGGAGGTCGGGCCGAAGGGCAGCATGGAGTACTGGGCGGACATGGGCGACCCGAGCGACGGCTCGCGCCTCGGTGTCGACCACCGCGACAAGCTGAAGGAGCTCCAGACCAACTGGAGCATGACGCTCGCCACCGCCACCCACTCCACGAGCCCCGAGATGGAGCAGTGGAAGTCCGACGTCATCAAGGCCGGCAGCGAGCCGATCCAGACGCGCGGCACCAGCCCGTACGGCTTCCAGGTCATGAGCAACCTGATGCGCGTCGGCGACTACGACGACAAGTTCCTCAAGGACTACGGCAACGGCCTCGTCACCACCGAGCGCAAGATGACGCACGACGGACGGCTGCCCGCCGACCGTGCCTGGCGCCAGCTGACCGGCATGCCGAGCCACCTGAACTGGCAGGGCGGCGACCTCGGCAACGACCCCATGATCGGCTTCATGGAGGCGCTCGGGCACAACCCCAAGGCGTCGACGGACTTCTTCAACAGCAGCATCGACGTCACGCCCGAGAACACCAAGGACAACAAGAAGCTCGACCCCTTCGACTACTTCTCCAAGGACCGCGAGTGGCCCGAGGAGATCAACGACAAGGGCGACAGGACCAGGGAGCCCGGCTACAACGCGCTCGGCCACGCCCTCGAATCCGCGACCACCGGCCATCCGTACGACGCCGAGACCGAGGGTCTCAAGGACGTGCGGACCAAGGAGAACGCGGAGGTCATGCAGAAGGTCGTCGAGCACTACGGCAGCGACCCGAAGTACATGCACGAGCAGAAGGGCATCGACGACAGCCTCGGCAAGATGGGCGCCGCCTACATCGACGAGCTGAACCGCTCCCTGGAGACGGACAGCGACACGACGATGGAGGAGAAGACGAACTCCCCCTTCGGCAACAACGACGACAAGGGCAAGTCGCGGTTCGGCGAGGAGTTCGACACCGGGCTGCTCTGGAACCGCGGCGACGCCGTCAACTTCATGGGCATCGTGTCGCAGAGCGAGACCGGGCACTCCACGCTCTCGGCGGCCGAGATGCTGTACACGACGAGCGTCCTGGACGAGGTCGGCCCCAAGCCCGGCTCCACCTTCGAGGACCGCGACCTCACCGACGCCCGGACGACCCTGCGCGTCGGGTCGGAGGCGCAGGGAATCATGGACGAGTCCCGCATGGCGCAGATCGACAAGGACTACGAGAAGGACTCCGAGGAGCACAAGAAGGCCGTCGGCAGGACCACCGAATGGGTCAAGTTCGGGGTCGGCGCGGTCGCCGCGGGTGGTGTCGTCGCCCTGACCGGTGGCGCCGGTGGCGTGCTCGTACCGCTGGCGGCCGAGACGGTGGGCGGCGCCGTGGTCACCTTCATCGGCATGGAAGCCGACGACATGGCCGAGAAGTACGAGAAGGACGAACTGCTCAAGAAGAAGTCGGACGACCTGAAGGACGAGGCACTGGCCATGGGCAAGGAGAACTCGCTCAGGCCGGGCATCGCCTACGCGAACGCCCCCGGCTGGAGCGAGCGGGACCGCAACTACCTCGACGAGGAGCTGGTCAAGTACGTCCGGGACTCGCGCATGCACTCCCGCGACAACTCGCTCCCCGACCCGTACGAGAAGAAGTGACGGGTATGAGGAACGCGATGGCAGGAATCGGTGCGGCCGTCGCCGTGGCCGCTCTCCTCACGGGCTGCTCCGGCGGCGACACCGGCGACGGTGCGGAGGAGGCGAAGGGCCTGACGGCGGCCGAGGTGTGCCGTGGCTTCGCGAAGGACGCGCCCACCGTGGCCGCGCTCACGGCCGCGATGGGCAGCGAGCGCTTCCGCGACGGCATGTCCGAGCCGGACAAGGCTCTCGACCTGCTGAAGGACGCGACCGAGGCGCCCCTGGCCGATTCGTACCGGCCGCAGCCGGTGAAGTACTGCTGGCTCCTGCCCGCAGAGGGGGAGAAGGACGGCCTCTCCATCGAGTTCGGCCCGGCGAAGAAGGCCCCGGGGCTGAATCAGGAACACGCCAAGGTCGTGACCTCCTACGCCTCGGGCCTGCAGGCGTACTCCTCCTCGGGGCTCGGCAGGCTCTACTTCTCCTGCAGTCTCAAGGAGCCGGCCCACGACATCGTCGTCGAGGCGGTCGTCCACGGCCCCGGAGGCATCCCGGAAACGGACCTGGAGCAGCGCACCCGGCTGATCACCCTCGCCAACGCGGCGGCCCGGCAGGTCTCCGAGAAGCTGGGCTGCGAGAAGGACGGGCTGGCGACGGGCGTGCCCTCGCCCACCGCGCACCCGACGTCGTGAGGGGGCGGGGCGGGGCGGGCGCCGCCACGCCCCTCGCCGCTACTGGCCGTAGACCGGCATGGCGTACAGCCGGCCGCCGCGGGCGATGAAGACGCGGTTCGCGTCGCTCGCCAGCTGGTAGGCGCCCTCGTTCTTCATCTTCGCGACGAAGAGACGCTCGTGGGTCTTCTGGTGGACGACCTGGACGTGGGTGTTGTCGGGCGCGTGGACCCAGACCGTCGAGCCCGCCACGGCCGGGGGGTTGACCGTGCCGATGCCCGTGCCGTCCAGGACCTCGTACCACTCCGAGACCGGGAAGTCGATGTCGAGCATGGTCTTGTAGCGGTAGACATTGTATCCGTCGGCCGCGATGACGTGGTCGCCGTCGACGGCCGGTGTGCTCCAGCCCGGGCCCTCGTCGTTCTTGGCCTCCTCGTCCCAGAGGTAGTCGCCGCGGTCGAGGCGGCGGGCGGTGAGCGTGCGGCCGCCGAGGTAGGCGGTGTTGTCGCCGAGCGCGGGGGCCTGACCGTCGGTGCCCTGCTCCTTGACGTCCCACTCCGTCTCGCCGGTCTCCGTGGAGAGCGCGGCGACGCAGCCGTCCCGGCCGTGGATCACGAGCCGCTTCCTGCCCACGGCGGCCTTCGCCGGGCCGAGGGGGGAGCGCGGCGAGGTCATCGGGCGCGTCCAGGCGGTGGCCAGGGTCCAGGCGTCGATCGCCCGCAGCTCGTTGTCCTTCGACACCAGGTAGACGTGGGTGTCGTCGGCGGCGAGGAGGTGGTCGACGTCGTTCTGGGTCTGCCAGACGGGCTTGCCGGTGGAGGCGACGAAGGAGTGCGCGACGCCGTTCTTGTCGACGCCCACGACGAGCCGGCCGGCGACGGAGACGTAACCGGCGGCGGTGTCGATCTCCTTGGCCCGCCACCGCTCCTTGCCCTTCGTGACGGAGAGCGCGAGCAGACCGCCCGTCTTCGCCTGCACGACCACCACGTCCCGTACGGGCAGCGGGAGTTCGGTCTCGTCGACGGCGATGTCGACGGGCCCCCACAGGGGCTTCGGGACCTCGCCGTACGCCGTGTCGATGATCGAGACGAAGGCCGCCTCCGGGGTCGCCACGGCGGGCGGCACATCGGCCGTCGGTGACTTCTCCTCGCCGCGGCCGCTCAGCCACCAGGCCCCCGCCCCGCCACCGGCGCCCAGGACCGCCACGGTCACGGCCGCGCCGGTGAGGAAGCGGCGCCGGGACGGGCTCGCGCCGGGTACGGCGGTCTCCTCGGGGGCCGCCAGGCGCTTCGTGGAGGACTCGCGCCGCTTGATGTCCTCGGCGAGCGGACCCTTGCGCCAGGCGCGGTCGGCGCCCTTCGGCGGGGCGAAGGCCTGGACGACCTGCGGCGGAGCCGGGCGGAACGCCGGGTCCTTCGCGAGGCACGGGCCGATCAGCTCCTGGAGCTCCGGCGGCACCAGGCTCAGGTCCGGGGCGCCGTGGACGACCTCGTACTGCACCGCCGCCACATGGGCGGCGTCGAAGGCGCGCCGGCCGCTCGCCGCGTACGCGAGGACCGCGCCGAGCGAGAAGATGTCGGAGGCCGGTCCCACGCGCTGCCCGAGGACCTGCTCCGGCGCCCCGTACCCGGGGGTGACCGGGATCTGGCCGGTGGTCGTGAGGGTGAGCCCGTGCTCGGGGCGGGCGATGCCGAAGTCGATGATCCGCGGGCCGGTCGAGGTGAGCACGATGTTCGCGGGCTTCAGGTCGCGGTGCACGAGCCCCGCGGCGTGGATGTCGTGGAGCGTACGGGCGAGGTGGGCGGCGAGGGCGCGGACCGTCGGCACGTCCATCGGCCCGTACGCGCGGACGGCGACGTCCAGCGTCGGACCGGCGAGGAACTCGGCGGCGATCCACGGCCGCCCGCCCTCCGTCTGCGCGTCGAGGACCCGGGCCACGCCGTGGCTCGTGACGGCCCGCGCCATGTCGGCCTCGCGCACGAAGCGCTGGGCGAGGTGCTGGTCGTGGGCGAGCTCGGGCCGGAGGACCTTGACGGCCGCGGGGGCGCCGGAGGCGTCCCGGCCGACGTACACCTTGCCCATGCCGCCCTCGCCGAGGACGCCGAGGAGGCGGTACGGGCCGAGCCGGAGCGGGTCGCCGGTGGCGAGGGGCTGCGTGGTCACGAGATGCTTTCCGGTTGGTGGGGACGGTGGGGACGGTGGGGACACTGGGGTCGGGGCATCGGGGTCAGACGTAGGGGATGGCCGCGACGGTCGACGTTCCGGCGCCGATGATGCGGGCCCGCTCCTTGTCGACGACATACCGCGTGGCGTCCGTCGGGAAGACCCAGTCCGAGCGGCGCGTCGCCAGGTCGACCGCGCTCAGACCGCCGCGCACGGGCGCGTACGCGTACTTCTTCCCGATGACCGGCCTG
The DNA here is from genome assembly GCF_008642375.1 of Streptomyces venezuelae. Taxonomy (NCBI): domain Bacteria; kingdom Bacillati; phylum Actinomycetota; class Actinomycetes; order Kitasatosporales; family Streptomycetaceae; genus Streptomyces; species Streptomyces venezuelae. The sequence goes on from NZ_CP029194.1 coordinate 5,410,147, forward strand.
AAGTAGACGTGTGGGGCCAGCGGTCGACTGCCCGGCTCCTCCGCCCAGAACTCGGTGCCCTTCATTGCGTTGACGGCCACGAGTCCCCGGCCGCTCACGTTCGTGTAGACGAGATCGTCCGCGACGGCGGGAACTCCGTAGGCCATGGGGTCCTTGCCTGTGCCGTACTCCCAGGCGACCGCCCCGTCCGTCAGGCGCACGGCGCGGAGGCGGTCGCCGCCCGTGTAGACGTGCCGCTCGTCGGCGGAGAGCTGTCCGGGGACGAACCCGGCGGACTTCTTCAGCGGCAGCCGGCGCTTCCACAGCTGCCGCCCCGTGCGCACGTCCCTCGCCTGGACGAGGAACGAGTCGAGGTCGCCGCTGTTCTTGCCGAGGATCAGGCGGTCACCGACGACCTGGGCGAGCCACGGCCGGACGCCGTCCCATTCGTACGGATGCCGCCATGCCTCCTTGCCCGTGCGCAGGTTCACGGCGAGCAGGTGCCAGCCCACGTTGTCCGCGTCCGGGTCGATCTCCCGCTTGCCCAGGCGCGAGGCGGTGAAGAGGATGCCGCCGACCGCCGTGAGAAGCTGCGTGGTCGTTCCGTCGATGCCCTTCAGCTCGATCGTCCGGGCCGCCTCCTTGCCCGTGCGCGCCGCGAGTGTGCGGATCTTCAGGGCGCCGGGGCCCTCGTAGTTGCCGTCGGACACGTAGAAGTTCGTGCCGTCGGTGGTGATCTGGTGGGGTTCCATGACCCGCGAGTCGGCCCACAGCTCGCTGCCGTCCTTCGTGTCGACGGCGCGGAAGGAGATGGTCTCCGCGAAGCCCACGACATCGGGGCCTGCCAGCAGCGGGGCGATCCTCTCCTCGCGGTCGAGGACGTCGTCCTTCCAGAGCGGCGCGGGCGCGCCGTCGGGTGAGGTCGGGGCAGGGATGGCCGTGGGGCCCGTCGGGGTCGGGCCGGCGCCCGTGGTCGAACCGCCCTCCGTGTCCCGGGAGTTCAGCCACGCCCACACACCCGCGCCCGCCCCCGCGAGGCCGAGGAGGGAGCCGCTGCCCAGGGTGAGGGCGCGGCGGCGGGAGATCGGGGTGCTCGGGGCGGTCTCGGCGAACGCGGCACCCGCCGGGCCCGGCAGGCGGTGCGGGGCGTGGAGCCAGACGTCCGTCGCGCGGCGGGCGATGTCGGCGAGGACCAGCGGGGGGAGGTGGTCCGCGAACTCGCCGTGGCCGTCGTGGAGATGGGCGATGAGGTCGGCCGTGGTGGGGCGGGCGGCCGGGTCCTTGGCGAGGCAGGCCGTGAGGAGCGGCAGGAGCGCCTCCGGTACGCCGCTGAGGTCGGGCTCGGCGTAGCGCACGCGGTACAGGAGGTCGGCCGGGGAGCCCGTACCGAAGGGGCCGTGGCCGGTGGCGGCGAAGACCAGGACGCCCGCGAGCGCGAACACGTCGCCGGCCGGGGGGTGTTCCTCGCCGCTCGCCTGCTCCGGGGACATGAAGGCGGGGGTGCCGGCCGCCGCTCCCGTACGGGTCAGATGGTCGTCGCCGGCCGCGCGGGCGATGCCGAAGTCGATGATCTTCGGGCCGTACGCGGTGACCAGGACGTTCGAGGGCTTCAGGTCGCGGTGGACCACGTCCGAGGAGTGCAGCTGGGCGAGCGCACCGGCGAGCGCGGCGCCGAGCGCGCGGACGGTCGGCTCGGGGAGCGGGCCGCCGAGCGCGACGGCGTCGTCGAGCGGCGGTCCGAGGACGTACTCGGTCGCCAGCCACGGGGTCTCGGCGAGCGGGTCCGCGTCGACGACGGCCGCGCCGTGGCGCGCCCCGATGATCCGCGCCGCGTCCGTCTCCAGCCGGAAGCGGGCGCGGAAGGCGGGGTCGGTGGCGAGCCGGGCGTGCACGGTCTTCAGGGCGACGGTACGGCCACCGGGGGTGCGCGCCAGGTAGACCGTGCCCATGCCGCCGGAGCCGAGGCGGGCGAGAAGGCGGTACGTGGCGACGGCGGCCGGGTCGTCGTGGGTCAGGGGCGACAGCATGAGGTCAGGTCCGTCGGATCGAAGGTGAGGGCGGGGTGACCCGCCGGGTGGGGACGGGAGGCGTGCGGGCCTCGGGTGTCAGGCGCGGGCGGGTGTCGCGTGTTCCGCGGGGCCCGTCTGTTCCGGCAGTCCGGGGAGTTCGGCGGCGAGCAGCTCCGCCGACTGGCGGGCGAGCGCGGCGATCACCCGGCCCGGCAGCCAGCCGGGGGTGAGCAGCACGCCGGCCGAGTTCAGCACCGTGTGGTGCGCGGTCGGCGGTGCGAGCGAGGCCATCAGGGCGGCCGCTGTCGGACGGTCGGCCGGGTCGCGCGCCAGGCAGGAGGAGACCACCTGGCGCAGGGTCGGCGGGAGTTCCTCGCGCTCGGGCACGGTGTGGCCGGTGGCGGCGTACGCGAGGACGGCGCCGAGGGCGAAGACGTCGCCGGGCGGCCGGGGCCGGCCGCCCGAGGCCTGCTCGGGGGCGAGCGCCCCCGCGTCGAGGCCCGGCAGCCCGGTGCGCGGCTCGCCGTCGGGCGCGGCGGCCCGTACGGCGCCGAAGCAGCTCAGCAGGGGGCCGCCGGCGGTGAGCAGGACGGCGGCGGGGGAGACTCCGGCGTGCGTGAGGCCCTGGGAGTGCGCGGCGGCGAGCGCTTCGGCGAGGGCGGCGCCGACGGCCCGGACGGTGGCCTCGGGCAGCGGTCCGCCGTGGACGGCGAGGGCCACGGGGAGCGGGAGTGCGGGGACGTAGGGGCTCGCGTACCAGAGGGGTCCGGCGGGTCCTGCCGGTTCGGCGACGTCCGTCACCGGGGCGATCCACGGGCCGAGGAGGTGCCGGGCCGCGGCCGCCTCGGCGGCGAAGCGCGCCGGGTCGGTGCCGGGCAGGGGAGTGCTCAGGAGGACGGTACGGCCGCCGTCAGGGGTGCGGGCCACGAAGCGGCGGCAGGGGACCGCGGTGCCGGGCGGGTCGAGGCGGGTGATCAGCCGGTACGGACCGATCCGCCGGTCCGGAGCCGTCCGCGCCGCCGCCCGAGCCGGCGCGGAGTCCCCCTGCGTGCGCGACCGTTCCACCGGTGAGTCCCCCTGTCGTCGTTGCTGTCGTCATGACTGTCGTCGTGACTCCAGTCGAGGCGTCCCCGGGGCGAACCGGGGCGGGGCGAGCCTATCGAGACGCTCGGTGGCGGCGGCGGGCTGGGGGCGGGCAGAGGCCGGGAACGCTCGGGGTGTCCGGGTTGCGAAGGTGAATCAGGGATGCGTGCGCGCCGAAGTGGCGTGAACACCCTCCTCCATGCGGGAATTCCCAGCGGGAATTGCCTGCACGCGTGGTGACGTGACGATGATCGCGGTGATTGCCAAGGCAGGGAACGTGCACAGAACTTGCTGAGGCGAATCGGGAACGAGCACCCTCAGTCCTCGGCGATCTCGACCGCCGAGGACATCTGGGACAGGAGGAGGACCGTCGCGCGGGTGATCAGGGCCGCGAGGAGGATCGTCGCGAGGCCCTCGATCCGAAGGTCCGAGAGTTTCGGGCCCAGCCAGGACAGCAACCACCAGATGAGCGCGTCCTGGACGAAGCCGACCGCGCCGAGGGCGCCGAGGACGGGCACCGGTACGCGGCCCGACGGGCCGACGTGGACCAGCTGCGTGAGGACCGTCAGGACGACGGCCGCGACGACCAGTGAGAAGGCGGCGTCGACGGTCTCCGCGCCCAGCGTGATGCCGGGCAGCAGGCCGCCGGCGAGGCCGACTCCGGCGAATATGCCCAGTCTGCGTCTGACTTGATCACTCATGGGCGGACTGTGGCACACGCGACGTGCGCCGGGGAAGGTCCTGAGGGCGGGAGCGTGGAGACCGTGATCGGAATCGGAGCCGACGCAACTCGCTCTGCGGGTCTGTCCCGGCCGGGCGAAAAGTGAGGGCGGCACCCCGGATGGGATGCCGCCCTCACTTTTGCCTGGTCAAGGCGGTGGAGACCGTGGCGGGAATTGAACCCACGTAACTCGCTTTGCAGGCGAGCCCCTGAACCACTCGGGCACACGGTCGTGTTGTGCACTGGTACGACCGTAGGGCGGCGGCCGGGAGGGGCTCAAGGGTTTCCGGGGCCGTGCCATGCGACTGCAACGGGGCTGCCACACCCCGTTCACGGTGAGTCGGGCCCGCTCAGGCGGAAGTGTCGTCCTGCGCGGCTTCCTGGGGCGTCTTCGAGGTCGTGTGGAGGATCGCGCGGGCCTGTTCCGCGGCGCGCGCGGTGCTCTCGCTGACGAAGTCGAGGAAGCGGGCGATGTTCTCGAGGCGCGTGCCGGCCGGCGTGCCGGCGCCGAGGATGCCGACGCCCTGCTGCGCGGTTTCGACGATCTGGGCGGTGGCCCGGGCGCTGGCCATCATCGACTGGTACCAGACGTCGGCGTCGACGGTGTAGCGCTCGCGGCGGCCTTCGTCGCGTTCCCGGCGGACGAAGGCCTGGTTCTCCAGGAAGCCGATCGCCTTGGAGATGGTGGCGGGGCTGACCTGGAGGCGCTGGACGAGCTCGGCCGCGGTGAGGCTGCCCGAGTCGCTGATGCAGAGGCACGCCATCACCCCGGACATCATCTTGGGCATGCCGGACTGCATGAAGACGGTGGTGAGGACCTCCTCGTACTCGCGCACCGCCTCGGGGTCGCGGCCGTGGGCCTGCGGGAGCGCCTCCGGGCTCCGGGGCGCGCTCTGCCTGCTCCGGTGCGCGCGGCGTTCGGTGGCGCGGTGGGCGAGGTCGGCGCGGTAGGAGGTGGGACCGCCGTTCCGCATCACCTCGCGCGTGACGGTCGAGGTCGGACGGTCGAGGCGTCTGGCGATCTCGGCGTAGGCGAGGCCGTCGGCCAGTCCCAGCGCGATCTGCTGACGTTCCTGCTGGGTGAGCCTGCCTCCGGGCATCGCTGTCTCCTTCGTACTCCTCTGATGCCCGCACTATAGCGTTCACTTCCATTTCATTGCAACGCGCGAGCCTTGCTCGTTGCGTTAGAGCTCATGATGGTTGCAATGAAATCTCGGTCTTGACCTGTACTGATGGGGATTTGATGCAACGCAGTTGTTGCTTGAGCTTTGAATGCAACGTAGCGTTTCTCTTGTCGGAAACGGCGCGGACAAGAGTCCGGCAGCCGCCCAGTCCGCAGGAAGCCAAGGAGTTCGACATGCAGTTCCCCGCCACCGCCCCGATCGACGTCGTCCTCGACGTCCCCGCGGGCCACATCCGCTTCATCGCCGCCGACCGGGCCGACGCCACGGTCGAGGTCCTCCCGGCGAACGCCTCGAAGGGCCGCGACGTGAAGGCCGCCGGGCAGGTCGCCGTCGCCTACGCCGACGGTGTCCTGCGGATCGAGGCCGCGCAGCCGAAGAGCAAGATCCTCGGCAGCTCCGGTTCGGTCGAGGTCACGGTCCAGCTCCCCGCCGGCTCCCGCGTCGAGGCGAAGACGGCCGCCGCCGACCTCCGGGGCGTGGGACGCCTCGGAGACGTCACCTTCGAGAGCGCGCAGGGCACGGTCAAGCTCGACGAGACCGCCGCCGTCCGCCTCACCCTCCAGGCCGGAGACATCACCGTCGGCCGCCTGGGCGGCGCCGCGCAGATCAGCACGAGCAAGGGCGACATCAAGATCGCCGAGGCGATGGGCGGCGCGGTCGTCCTGCGCACGGAGGCCGGTGACCTGGAGGTCGGCGCCGCCCGCGGTGTCTCCGCCACCCTCGACGCCGGCACCTCCTACGGCCGCATCAGCAACACCCTCCGCAACAGCGAGGGCGCCAAGGCCGGCCTGAACATCCAGGCCACCACCGCGTACGGCGACATCACCGCCCGCAGCCTCTGACCGCCGCCCGCACGCCGGCAGCGCATGACCGCAGCACCTCACCGCAGCGCATGACCGCAGCACCGCACCGCACCACCTGACCGAGCCAGCCTCTGAAATCCCTGAAGGAGCACTCCCCATGACCGACTTGGCCATCGCGGCGAACGGGCTGCGCAAGTCCTACGGCGACAAGGTCGTACTCGACGGTGTCGACCTGGCCGTCCCCGCAGGGACGATCTTCTCCCTGCTCGGCCCGAACGGCGCCGGCAAGACCACGGCCGTCAAGATCCTCTCCACCCTGGTCGGTGCCGACGCCGGCGAGATCCGCGTCGGCGGCCACGACCTCGCCGCCGCCCCGCAGGCGGTCCGGGCCGCGATCGGCGTCACCGGCCAGTTCTCCGCGGTCGACGGCCTGATCACCGGCGAGGAGAACATGCTCCTCATGGCGGACCTGCACCACCTGTCCAAGAGCGAGGGGCGGCGGGTCGCCGCCGAACTCCTCCGGCGCTTCGACCTGACGGAGGCCGCGAAGAAGCCCGCCTCCACCTACTCCGGCGGCATGAAGCGCCGCCTCGACATCGCCATGACCCTGGTCGGCGACCCGCGGATCATCTTCCTCGACGAACCGACCACCGGCCTCGACCCGCGCAGCCGCCACAACATGTGGCAGATCATCCGCGAACTCGTCTCCGACGGCGTCACCGTCTTCCTCACCACCCAGTACCTGGAGGAGGCCGACGAACTCGCCGACCGCATCGCCGTCCTCAACGACGGCAGGATCGTCGCCGAAGGCACCGCCGAGGAGCTGAAGCGACTCATCCCCGGCGGGCACGTACGCCTCCGCTTCACCGACCCGGCCGTGTACCGGCGCGCCACCCTCGCCCTCGCCCCGGGCGAGGAGCTCAGGGACGACGAGTCGCTGTCGCTGCGGATCCCCAGCGACGGCAGCCAGCGCGAACTGCGGTCCCTCCTCGACCGGCTGGACTCCGCCGGCGTCGAGGCGGACGAGCTGACCGTCCACACCCCCGACCTCGACGACGTGTTCTTCGCCCTCACCGGCTCCAAGGTCCCCGCCCAGCCCACCCGGCCGAACCAGCCCGCCTAACCCGGCCCATCCCTCCCCGTACAGCCCGCCCGCTCAGATCGCCCGCACAACCCGCCCGCACAGCCCACCCAGCCGAACCAGTCCGAGGAGAACGTCCGATGAGCTCCCTCTCCCTCGCCGTGCGCGACTCGTCCACGATGCTGCGCCGCAACCTCCTGCACGCCCGGCGCTACCCGTCCCTGACGCTGAACCTGCTGCTCACGCCCGTCATGCTCCTGCTGCTCTTCGTCTACATCTTCGGCGACACCATGAGCGCCGGCATCGGCGGCGGCGACCGCTCCGACTACATCGCCTACCTCGTCCCGGGCCTGCTCCTGATGACCATCGGCAGTACGACCATCGGCACCGCGGTGTCCGTCTCCAACGACATGACCGAGGGGATCATCGCCCGCTTCCGCACGATGGCGATCCACCGCCCCTCGGTCCTCGTCGGACACGTCGTCGGCAGCGTCCTGCAGTGCGTGATGAGCGTGGTCCTCGTCGGCGCCGTCGCCCTCGCCATCGGCTTCCGGTCCACCGGCGCGACCGCCCTGGAGTGGCTGGCCGCCTTCGGTCTGCTCGTCCTCTTCGCCACCGCCCTCACCTGGATCGCCGTCGGCATGGGCCTGATCAGCCCGAACGCCGAGGCCGCCAGCAACAACGCGATGCCCCTGATCTTCCTGCCGCTCATCTCCAGCACCTTCGTCCCGATCGCCTCGATGCCCGGCTGGTTCCAGCCGATCGCCGAGTACCAGCCCTTCACCCCGGCCATCGAGACCCTCCGCGGCCTCCTGCTCGGCACCGAGATCGGCCACAACGGCTGGCTCGCCGTCGCCTGGTGCGTGGGCCTCACCGTCCTCGGCTACTTCTGGTCGACCTCGAAGTTCAACGGCGACCCGAAGTAGCCGCCGTGACGGCCGCGGGCCGCCTCCCGCACCCCACTCCGCACCCCGCACCCCGCACCGCCCGAGGGCGGCGTACCCCGACACCACGTCGGAGTACGCCGCCCCGTCGGCGTTCCGGGGCGGGTACGGGACCAGAGACCGAGGACCAAAGACCGGTGTCCCTGACAGGGGTCATTCACGGGTTGACCTCTTACTCTGGGGGGATGAGCGCCCTCGAACCCCGCGAGGCCGACGCCGACGTCGACGTCGACGTCGACGTCACCACCGGCCCCGCCCACAGCCCCGGACCCCGTGCCGCACGCGACGACACCAAGGGGTCCGTCCTCGACGGCGACCACAGGGCGCTCAGCATCGGCATCGTCTCCGTCGTCCTGCTCATCGCCTTCGAGGCCACCGCCGTCGGCACCGCGATGCCCGTCGCCGCCCGCGAGCTGAACGGCGTCTCCGCCTACGCCTTCGCCTTCTCCGCGTACTTCACCACCAGCCTCTTCGGCATGGTCCTGGCCGGCCAGTGGTCCGACCGGAGCGGCCCGCTCGCCTCCCTCGCCGCCGGCATGAGCGCCTTCGCCGCCGGGCTGCTCCTCTCCGGGACCGCCGGCACGATGTGGCTCTTCGTCCTCGGCCGGGCCGTGCAGGGACTGGGCGGCGGCCTCGTCATCGTCGCGCTGTACGTGGTGGTCAGCCGGGCCTACGCGGAACACCTCAGGCCCGCGATCATGGCCGCGTTCGCCGCGAGCTGGGTCGTCCCCTCCGTGGTCGGACCTCTCGCCTCCGGCACGATCACCGAGCACCTCGGCTGGCGCTGGGTCTTCGTCGGCATCCCCGCCCTCGTCGTCTTCCCGCTCGCCCTCGCCCTCCCCGCGATACGCCGGACCGCCTCGGGGCCCGCCGACCCGCAGGCGCCCGTCGCCCCCTGGGACCGGCGGCGCATCGGCCTCGCGCTCGCGATCTCGGCCGGAGCGGGGCTGCTCCAGTACGCCGGGCAGGAGCTGCGCTGGCTCTCCCTGATTCCGGCCGCCGCGGGCGTCGCGCTCCTCGTGCCCGCCGTCCGCGGGCTCCTGCCGCGCGGCACCGTCCGGGCGGCGCGCGGCCTGCCCGCGGTGATCCTGCTGCGCGGCATCGCCGCCGGGTCCTTCATCGCGGCCGAGTCCTTCGTCCCGCTGATGCTGGTCACCCAGCGCGGCCTGAGCGTCACCCTGGCCGGGCTCTCCCTCGCCGTCGGCGGCCTCACCTGGGCGCTCGGCTCGTGGATCCAGGCCCGGCCGTGGACGGAGCCGTACCGCGAACGCCTGGTCGTCCTCGGGATGGTCCTCGTCGCCCTCGCGATCGCGGCGGCGCCGAGCGTCCTGATCGCGGCGGTGCCGGTGTGGGTGGTCGCGGCGGCCTGGGCCGTCGGCTGCCTCGGCATGGGCGCGGTGATCTCCTCGACGAGCGTGCTGCTCCTGCAGCTGTCGGCGCCGGAGGAGGCGGGTGCGAACTCGGCGGCCCTCCAGATCTCGGACGGCCTCTCGAACGTCCTGCTCCTCGCGGTCGGCGGCGCGGCCTTCGCGGCGCTGGGCGGCGGCGCGGTCGGCCACGCGGTGACCTCCCACGCGGCGACGGGCTCCCACCCGACGGCCTTCGCGGCGGTCTTCCTGCCGATGGCGGGGGTGGCGGCGGCGGGGGCGTGGGTCGCTACGCGGTTGGGGGAGCCGAAAAGCGCGTGACACCGTGCGGTACCACTCGGTACCATGTGGTACATGGCCGGTCTTAACGTGAGGTTCACCCAGGAAGAGCTGGACGCGCTGCGTGAGCGCGCCGAGGCGGAGGGCCGCAGCATGCAGTCCTTCGCGCACGAGGCGGTGATCAAGGCGATAAACGAACACTCCCGGCTGTTCAACGAGGCGGCCGAGCATGTCCTGAAGGCCAGTGCGGAGCTCAACCGGAGGCTTGCGTGACGTACTTCCTCACGCTCCCGGAGCTCCTGAACCTCGCGGGGCGCCTCGGGGCGAGCGAGGTCCGCGACTACGGTCTGCTGGAGTCCGCCCTGGCCCGCCCGCAGACGAGCGTGTTCGGCCAGGACGCCTATCCCGAGATCTGGGAGAAGGCCGCCGCGCTGATGGAATCGCTCGCGCGCAACCACGGTCTCGTCGACGGAAACAAGCGCATCGCCTGGTATGCGACCTGGGTGTTCCTCCACATGAACGGCCATCCGCTCGACCCCGCGTTCGACGTCGACGAGGCGGAGATGTTCGTCCTGGACGTGTGCCAAGGGGCGCTCGACGTGCCCAAGATCGCAGCGCGGCTGCCGAGGTTCGCACGCTGATCCGGCAGGTGTGACAACCGCCGCACCGGACGAGGTCACGGCCTCGTCCGGCCCCGTTCGCCACAGCCTCACCGGTAAGGTGGCCCGGTTGTCATATCTGGACGAGCGTCGAACCCGGAGATCGTGACTACTACCACCACCTCCTCCCATCACCTCTCTCCCGCCTTCCCCGGCCGGGCCCCTTGGGGTACCGCCGGCAAGCTGCGAGCCTGGCAGCAGGGCGCCATGGACAGGTACCTCCAGGAGCAGCCCCGTGACTTTCTCGCCGTCGCCACCCCCGGCGCCGGCAAGACGACCTTCGCCCTGACCCTCGCGTCCTGGCTGCTGCACCACCACGTGGTCCAGCAGATCACCGTCGTCGCGCCCACCGAGCACCTCAAGAAGCAGTGGGCCGCCGCCGCCGCGCGGATAGGGATCAAGCTGGACCCGGACTACAGCGCCGGGCCGCTCAGCAAGGAGTACGACGGGGTCGCCATCACCTACGCCGGCGTCGGAGTCCGGCCCATGCTCCACCGCAACCGCTCCGAACAGCGCAAGACCCTCGTCATCCTCGACGAGATCCACCACGCCGGAGACTCCAAGTCCTGGGGCGAGGCCTGCCTGGAGGCGTTCGAGCCGGCCACGCGGCGGCTGGCCCTCACCGGCACCCCCTTCCGTTCCGACACCAACCCCATCCCCTTCGTCACGTACGAGGAGGGGAACGACGGCATCCGCAGGTCCTCGGCGGACTACACGTACGGCTACGGCAACGCCCTCGGCGACGGCGTCGTCCGGCCCGTCATCTTCCTCTCCTACAGCGGCAACATGCGCTGGCGCACCAAGGCCGGCGACGAGATCGCCGCCCGCCTGGGCGAGCCGATGACCAAGGACGCCGTCTCGCAGGCCTGGCGCACCGCGCTCGACGCCAAGGGCGACTGGATGCCGAACGTGCTCCGGGCCGCCGACCAGCGGCTCACCGAGGTCCGGAAGTCCATTCCGGACGCGGGCGGGCTCGTCATCGCCTCCGACCAGGACTCGGCCCGCTCGTACGCCAAGCTCATCCGCGAGATCACCGGCACCAAGGCCACCGTCGTCCTCTCCGACGACACCGGCGCCTCGAACCGCATCGACGAGTTCAGCGAGAACACCGACCGCTGGATGGTCGCCGTCCGCATGGTGTCCGAGGGGGTCGACGTCCCCCGCCTCGCGGTCGGCGTCTACGCGACGACCATCTCGACCCCGCTGTTCTTCGCACAGGCCGTCGGCCGTTTCGTGCGTTCACGCAGGCGCGGCGAGACCGCGTCCGTGTTCCTTCCGACGATCCCCAGCCTCCTCGGTTTCGCCAACGAGATGGAGGTCGAGCGCGACCACGTCCTCGACAAGCCCAAGAAGCAGGGCGAGGAGGACCCGTACGCCGAGTCCGAGAAGGAGCTCGCCGAGGCCGAGCGCCAGCAGGACGAGGACACCGGCGAGCAGGACATGCTGCCCTTCGAGGCCCTGGAGTCCGACGCCGTCTTCGACCGCGTCCTCTACAACGCGGCCGAGTTCGGCATGCAGGCCCATCCCGGCAGCGCCGAGGAGCAGGACTACCTCGGCATCCCCGGCCTCCTCGAACCCGACCAGGTCCAGCTGCTGCTGCAGAAGCGCCAGGCCCGGCAGATCGCGCACAGCCGCAAGAAGCCGGACGACGAGGCGGACCTGCTGGAGCTTCCCGCGGAGCGGCGTCCCGTCGTTTCCCACAAGGAACTGCTCGAACTGCGCAAGCAGCTCAACACGATGGTCGGCGCCTACGTCCACCAGACCGGCAAGCCGCACGGCGTGATCCACACCGAGCTGCGGCGGGTGTGCGGCGGACCGCCGAGCGCCGAGGCCACCGCCGGGCAGATCCGCGAGCGGATCAAGAAGGTCCAGGAGTGGGCCACCCGCATGCGGTGAGTTCCCGCATCCGGCGCACCGCCGCCGGATGTCGGTCAGGATGTCACTGAGGCCCGTACGAGTCTGCGCGTACGGGCCTCACGCGTCCCGCGGAACGGGACCCGGCCCGGAGGCAGGCCCCCACGGTCGGCCTCCGAGCACCTTCCACGCCAGAGGCACGACAAAGGCGATCTTGTCAGCCAAAGTCCCTCGTCCGGCCGACGAAGGTCCCGAACCGTCTCTATCCGGTCCCCGACGCCCGGATTCTGGACGAGGTCTTCCGCTGAGCGGAGCGGGTCGCTACTGTCCCGGCTCAAAAGCAATCGCCCCGTGGCAGCGCCGCCGCGGAGCGCAGCCGGTGTACCCCTTCCTGCCGGCGGCCTCTGACGTGCGTCGCCGACGGGACCGGCGTCGCGATCCCGTGAGAGCCCGCCGCCACTCACTCCGAAGGAGAGGGCGTCGTGACCGCGGAAACCTCCCAGACGCTCGACCGGGGACTCAGAGTCCTCAAACTGCTCGCCGACACGGACCACGGCCTGACCGTCACCGAGTTGTCCAACAAACTCGGGGTCAACCGCACGGTGGTCTACCGCCTGCTGGCCACGCTCGAACAGCACGCCCTCGTCCGCCGCGACCTCGGCGGCCGCGCCCGCGTCGGCCTCGGCGTGCTCCGGCTCGGCCGGCAGGTGCACCCCCTGGTCCGGGAGGCCGCGCTGCCCGCGCTGCGCTCGCTCGCCGAGGACATCGGGGCCACGGCCCACCTGACGCTCGTCGACGGGGCGGAGGCGCTCGCCGTCGCGGTCGTCGAACCGACCTGGACCGACTACCACGTCGCCTACCGGGCCGGCTTCCGTCACCCGCTCGACCGGGGCGCGGCGGGTCGCGCGATCCTCGCCGCCCGCCAGGGCTCCCTGATCGAACCCGGCTTCACCCTCACCCACGGCGAGCTGGAGGCCGGCGCGAGCGGGGCCGCAGCACCGCTGGTCGGCGTCACGGGCGTCGAGGGCAGCGTCGGCGTCGTGATGCTCGCGGACGCCGTCCCCGAGCGAGTGGGCCCCCGCGTCGTCGACGCGGCCCGCGAGGTCGCCGACGCCCTGCGTTAGGACCGGTCCAGCGGGTCGACCAACAGCGCGCCCAGCGGTGTCCGGGCGTGGTGGACCGATCTGCCCGTGCGGGTCGTGGTGATCAGGCCCGCCGCGCGCAGGGCCTGGGCGTGGGCCGAGGCCGTCGCGTTGCTGACGCCGAGACGGCGGGCCAGGCCCGTCGTCGTCCTGGCCTCGTCCAGGGCGTGGAGCAGCTCGGCCCGGGTCCTGCCGAGCACCCCCGCGAGGGCCTCCTCGCGCGTGCCGTCGCCGTCCGGGGCGAGCGGCAGGCCCCGGCCCGCCGGGTAGGCGAGGACCACGGGGCACCCCGGCAGGTCCTGGACGAGCGGTCCGCCCCGCCAGTGGAAGGTCGGCAGCAGCACGAGCCCCCGCCCGTCGAGCCGCACGTCCCGGCCGCCCGGGCCGTAGGGGCTGCCGGAGACGCCGGGCCACTCCCACACCCCGTCCCGCAGCCGTGATCCCGGGCCCGCGGCCGTCAGGGCGGCGCCGAGGCCCTGCTCCGCGAGCGTCAGCGCGTGCCGGGTGAACTCCGCCCGGTGCAGGTCCTGGACCAGCGGCCACACCGGGGCCAGGACCGTCTCGTACGCCGCCGCCTGCGCCCGGTCCAGCGTGCGCCACGCCCCGGCGTCCCCGCGGTGCAGGGCGTGGACCCACGACGGCACCGGACCCCCGCCCGCGTACACCCGCTCCAGCTCCGACCGCACGAACTCCGGGCGGCTCGCGCGGATCAGCGCGAAGCCCTCCTCCCGCGTCCCGCCGAGGACGTCGAGGAAGTGCGGGGCCACCCCGCCCGGCACCAGGTCCGCGAGCGGCCCGGCCGCCGCCGGCAGCGCGCGCGACAGTCTGCCCCGCCAGCGCCCGAAGAGCAGTTCCTCGTGCGGTGCGCCCAGCATCATGAGGGCCGCGTGCAGCTCCGGCACGGGCGACGGGCGGGGCGCGAACCGCACCCGTGCGAGGTCGTCCGCCGTGAAGTGGATCCGCAGCACCTGTCCGAACTCCTCGACGTCCGCCTGCCTTTCGGGCCTGGCCTGAACCTTCGCGCGCGGCCCCGCCCCGCCCAAGGATGCCGTGCATGACCCAGCACACCGCACCCGCCCGCCGCACCGTCGCCAAGGGCGCACTCCTCGCCGCAGCCGCCACCCTGCTCGGCCCCGCCGCCGCCGCCACCGCCACCGCCAGGGCCAGGGCCGCGGCACCGGCACCGGCCGCCCTCCGGCTGCCCGGGCCGACCGGCCCCCACCCCGCCGGCCTCCGCACCTTCGCGCTGACGGACACCTCCCGCAACGACCCCTGGGAGCCCGCCGCCGGCGTACGGGAGGTCATGATCAGCGTCCTGTACCCGGCCCGCACCGTCCGCGACCACCCGCGCGCCCCGCAGCTCACCCCCGCGGAGGCCAGGGAGTTCGCCGGCCTGGCGCCCCTGGTGCGCCCCGGGCTGCCGGCCGCCGGCGTCGACTGGGGCGCGGCCCTCACCCACGGGCACGTGGACGCCCCGGCCCTCCCGGGCCGCCGGCCGGTACTCGTGTACAGCCCCGGCGGCGGAGACTCCCGCACGCTCGGCACGACCCTCGCCGAGGACCTGGCGAGCCACGGCCGGATCGTCGTCCTCGTCGACCACCCCGGCGACGCGAGCCAGGTGGAGCTGCCCAGCGGGATGCGCTGGACCGTCCTGCGCGGGAATCCGGACCCGGCGACCTTCCGCACCATGATCGACACCCGGGTCGCGGACATCCGCTTCGTCCTCGACCGGCTCGGGAGCCTGCCCCTCGCCCCCGGCATGCCCGTCATGGACCTCCGCCGGATCGGTGTGTACGGACACTCCGCGGGCGGCACCGCCGCCGTGCACGCACTGGCCACCGACGACCGGCTCGCCGCGGGCGTGAACCTGGAGGGGTACCTCGACCTGGACCCGGACCTCGTGGAAGGCCTCGACCGGCCGCTCCTCATGTTCCGCACGGACGGATTCGAGGGCGCCGCACGCCTCGCACGCTCCTGGGCGGGCGTGCCGGCCCACCGCGTCCCGCTGCCCGGCAGCAACCACTGGGTGTTCGGCGACTACGCCTTCCTCGTGCCCCAGCTCCAGGCCGCCGGGCTCGTCACCGCGGCGGCGCGGGCCGCGCTCATCGGGCCGGCCGACCCGGCGGCGGCGGTCCACGCCGTGCGGCGCGGGACGCGGTCCTTCTTCGCCCGCCACCTGCCGGCCCCCGTGCCCCCGGCCCGGGGGAGGGACGCGTCCCGTTAGATTGGATGCGTGCTCTCCAGCCTTTCTCGTCACCGTGCCCTCGCGCTCTGCGCCCTGCCCGTCGCCGCGCTCTTCGCCGTCGTCGGGCTCGCGCCGCTGCCGTACGCGATCGCGCAGCCCGGCACGACCGCCGACGTGCTCGGCAAGGACAAGGGGCGCGAGGTCATCACGATCACCGGTGCCCCGGTCCGGCCGACCGAGGGGCAGCTGCGGATGACGACCATCCTCGCGACCGGGCCGTCCACCGAGGTCGACCTCGGCGACGTGGCCGACGCCTGGTTCCGCACCGACCGGGCCGTCCTGCCGCGCGAGTCGGTCTACCCGTCGGGGAAGTCCGACGCCGAGATCGAGAAGCGCAACCTCGGGCAGATGAAGCAGTCCCAGGACGCGGCGACCCTCGCCGCCCTGGACTACCTCGAGCTGGACCCCGAGGAGGTGAAGGTGACCCTGCACCTCGCCGACATCGGCGGACCCAGCGCCGGGCTCCTCTTCTCCCTCGGCATCGTCGACAAGCTCGACGACGGCGACCTCACCGGGGGCAAGGTCGTCGCCGGTACGGGAACGATCGACGCGGACGGCACGGTCGGCGCCGTCGGGGGCGTGTCTCTCAAGACCCAGGCCGCCGCGCGGGACGGGGCCACCGTCTTCCTCGTACCGAAGGCGGAGTGCTCCGACGCCCAGGCCGAGCAGCCGAAGGACCTCCGGCTCGTCCCCGTCACCGCGCTCAGCGACGCGGTCGCGTCCCTCCGGGCCCTGGAACAGGGGCAGGAGTCGAAGGTCCCGAGCTGCTGACGGATCCGCCGTCGGGTGTGCCCGCCGGGTGCGTGGCGGGCGGGGCAGGTGTGGCAGCTGCGGCCGGCGGGGCGGGCGGGGCGTCCATTCCCCGCCAGGCGGGGAAGACCAGCGGGGCGAGGGTCGTGAGGAAGTAGAGCGCACCGATCCCGAGCAGCGTCGGCGTCAGACCCACCCGCTCGACCAGGAAGCCGGCCGCCAGACCCCCGAGCGGGGTCGTGAGCAGCACCCCGGCCGTGCTCGCGCCCACGACCCTGCTGCGCAGCGCCTCCGGGACCTGCTCGTACATGACCGTCGTCAGGATCGGGTTGAGGACCCCGACGCCGAATCCGGCCGCCGCCAGCGTCACGAGCAGCGGCGCCGTGGTGTCGGTCAGCGCGGCCACCACGTACGGCGGGGCGCCGCCGACGAGGAACCCCGCCGCGAACACGGCCCGGCGGGGGAGCCGCACCCCGACGGCCCCGTACAGCAGCGCCCCGACGAGCGCGCAGCCGGCGAAGACCGAGACCAGCAGGCCCTGCGCGGCCGGACCGCCCAGCTCCTCCCGGGCGTGGACCGGCAGCAGCACCGAACTCCAGCTCTGGCTCAGGCCGTTGGTGACCATCACCATGACCATGATGCCGAGCATGAGCCGGGCCCGGAACAGATAGGCGTACCCCTCGCGCAGGTCGGCCCGGTAGCGGGCGGGGGAGAGCCGGGGCCCGTCGCGCATCGGCTCCGCCGAGGGCACCCCGCGCAGGCCGGCCGTGACGAGCAGCGCGGAGAGGCCGAAGGTGGCCGCGTCGAGGAGCAGGACCGTGTCGGCGCCCAGGAAGGCGACGAGCAGACCGGCGAGGGCGGCGCCCGCCATCCGCGCACCGCGGGCCACGGCGTCGTACAGGCTCGCCACCCGGGGGAGCGCCGTCCCGGCCCGCTGTGCGAGGTCGGGGACGAGGACGTGCCGGGCCGTCTCACCCGGCGCGTGGCACAGGCCGGTGACCGCCATCAGCGCGCAGAGCATCCAGAACTCCAGGACGCCGAGGCGGTGCAGCAGCGGGATCGTGGCGAGCGAGAGCCCGCAGACCAGGTCGGAGGCGATGCTGACCCGGCGGCGGCCCAGGCGGTCGATGAGCGGTCCGCCGGCGAGCGTGGAGAGGAGGACGGGGAGGGCGGCGCAGAAGGCGACGAACCCCGCTTTGCCGGGGCTTCCCGTGGTGTCGAGCGCGAACCAGGGGACGCCGATGAGGGTGAGTGAATTGCCCGTGATCGACACGGCGTTGGCGGTGAGGACGGTGGCCAGTGGGCCTCGGGCGTGCTTCGCCGCGGCGGTGCCGGCGGCGGTCTCGTTTCCCCCCGGGGCGGTCATGCGGCCAAGGTGACCGGCCGGTTCGCCGGGGTGGCCATCCGCAGGCCCAACTCGACGAGCATCCAACCCAGTTGGATGCGTAGGGGTGTGGTGGGGGCCTGCTCGGCGGCCTGCCGGCGGAAGGCCGCCGCCGCGTGCCGCAGCTCGGTCGCGGCCAGGGTGTGCAGCTGCAGGTGGATGTCGGCGTGCATGGTGCGGGTTCCTTCCATGGGAGTGGAGGCGCGCGCGCCTGTGGCGCGGCGGTTCAGTCCTCTTGCTGCGGGAACGCGTGCAGATGCACCCGCACGCGCTCGGCGCCCGGGGCGTCCGTGTCGGCGGTGTCGCGGTAGCTGTCGATCAGCTCGTGGACCTTCCCGGTCAGCTCGCGCAGCTTCTCGACCGGCAGTCGCAGGGTGAAGTCGCTCATGTCCGAGGCGCCGTGCCAGTCCTCGTGCCAGTCCTGCCGGGTGCCGAGGTAGGTGTTCAGCTCCTGCGTGTGGATGCTCGCCACCTCGTACAGGAAGACCTCGAGGGCGCCCTGGACCTCGGGGTCCGGGTTCTTGTGGAGCGTCTCGTCCACGGACGTCCCCTGCTGGGCCGCCTTCCACCACCGCTCCCGGCCCTTGCCGCGCGTCGGGTCGTCCTCGACGAAGCCCACGGCCGCGAGCTGGCGCAGGTGGTAGCTGGTCGCGCCGCTGGACTCGCCGAGCCGCTCGGCCAACTGGGAGGCGGTGGCGGGCCCGTAGCGACGGAGGGCGCGCAGCAGCTGGATGCGCAGCGGGTGGGCGAGACCGCGCAGGGAGCGCGGGTCCAGGGTGCGGCTCAGGTGCTTCTCGGGCTCGGGCATGGCCCAAGCCTAGAGTTGCAAAGAAGAGGTTGCAAGGGTTTCTTTGCATCCTCTTCTTTGCAGAGGATCTTTTGCAGCAACTTCTTTGCAGCGACTTCGCGTACGTGCCCCGTTCGCCGCCCTCCGCCCTCCGCTCTACTCCTGCGCCGCCTGCTCCACGAGCGGGATGATCCGCAGCGGCACCGGGTTCTCCATCACGATCGCCGTCGACGCCCGCACGATCCCCTCGAAGCCCACCACCCTGTCGATCACCCGCTGGAGGTCGGCGTTGGAGCGGGCGACCAGCCGGCAGAGCATGTCGCCGTGGCCCGTCGTCGTGTGGAGTTCGAGCACCTCCGGCACCGTCGCCAGGTGCCCCCGCACGTCCGCCCCCTGGCCCTGCTTGATCTCCAGCGTCGCGAAGGCCGTCACCGGATAGCCCAGCGCCGCCGGGTCCACCTGCGGGCCGAAACCGCAGATCACCCCGCTCGCCTGAAGCCGGTCGAGGCGCGCCTGCACCGTCCCGCGCGCCACCCCGAGACGCCGCGAGGCCTCCAGGACCCCTATGCGCGGCTCGCGCGCGAGAAGCGTGATCAGCCGGCCGTCCAAATGATCGATCGCCACAACGGTCTCCCCGTGGTCAGGATGTACAAGTCGCACGGCCATACTCGCGCGTCGCTGTACAGATTGACCAGCAGAACAACAAACTCTTGCGCACCTTGCCGAACGGCGGGACATTGCTGCCATGACTGAGACCATCGATCACACCCCCTCCACCGCGCGTAAGGCCGATCCCTTCCCGGTCAAGGGAATGGACGCGGTCGTCTTCGCCGTCGGCAACGCCAAGCAGGCCGCGCACTACTACTCCACGGCCTTCGGCATGAAGCTGGTCGCCTACTCCGGACCGGAGAACGGCAGCCGCGAGACCGCCAGTTACGTCCTCACCAACGGCGCCGCCCGTTTCGTGTTCACCTCCGTCATCAAGGCCTCGACCGACCGGGGCCGCTTCCTCGCCGACCACGTCGCCGAGCACGGTGACGGCGTCGTCGACCTGGCGATCGAGGTGCCGGACGCCCGTGCCGCGTACGCCTACGCCGTCGAGCACGGCGCCACCGGCCTCACCGAGCCGTACGAGCTGAAGGACGAGAACGGCACCGTCGTCCTCGCCGCCATCGCCACCTACGGCAAGACCCGCCACACCCTCGTCGAGCGCTCCGGCTACGACGGCCCGTACCTGCCGGGCTTCGTCTCCGCGAACCCGATCGTCGAGCCGCCGGCCAAGCGCACCTTCCAGGCCATCGACCACTGCGTCGGCAACGTCGAGCTCGGCAAGATGAACGACTGGGTCGGCTTCTACAACAAGGTCATGGGCTTCACGAACATGAAGGAGTTCGTGGGCGACGACATCGCGACCGAGTACTCGGCACTGATGTCGAAGGTCGTCGCGGACGGCACCCTCAAGGTGAAGTTCCCGATCAACGAGCCGGCGATCGCGAAGAAGAAGTCGCAGATCGACGAGTACCTGGAGTTCTACGGCGGCGCCGGCGTCCAGCACATCGCCCTCGCCACCAACGACATCGTCGCCACCGTGCGCGCGATGCGGGCCGCGGGCGTCGCCTTCCTCGACACCCCCGACTCGTACTACGACACCCTCGGCGAGTGGGCGGGCGAGACCCGCGTGCCCGTCGAGACCCTGCGCGAGCTGAAGATCCTCGTCGACCGCGACGAGGACGGCTACCTGCTGCAGATCTTCACCAAGCCGGTGCAGGACCGCCCGACCGTCTTCTTCGAGATGATCGAGCGCCACGGCTCGATGGGCTTCGGCAAGGGCAACTTCAAGGCCCTGTTCGAGGCGATCGAGCGGGAGCAGGAGAAGCGCGGCAACCTCTAGTCGCCGCCACCGCCGTGCGGGAGGGTTCCGGGGCTCCGGCTCCGGGACCCTCCCGCATGTGCTCCCGGCCCATACGGGGGGTGGGCCGGGAGCACCTCCGACGGCGCGCGCCCGCGCTACTCGCGTGCCGCGCCCGAGGCCGCCGGGCCGGGACCCGCCGCCGCTGAGCCCGCCACCTCCGCCGTCCCGGGCGCCCCCGCCGTCCCAGGGGCCTTCGCGTCGCCGCCGCCGTCGGCAGCCGTCGCGCCCTCCGCCGCTTCCCTCGGCCCCGCCGCCTCTTCCGCCTTCGGTCCCTCCGCCTTCGGTCCCTCCGCCTTCGCGGATTGCGCGGGCGGCTCCGGGCGGAGTTCCTTCGGGAGCTCGTCGGGCAGTTCGCCCAGGGCCGTCAGGGCCTGCTCCGCCCGCCGGGCGTGCAGCGGGGAGAACTCCGGGTTGATCCGCAGCGCCTCCGCCAGATGACGGCGGGCCGGGCCGGTCTGCTCCAGCGCCCGCTCGATCTCGCCCAGGTGGTACGTGAAGAGCGCGCTCCGCAGCCCCTCGTCCGTGGCCCGCTTCGCGTACCCGAGCGCCTCCTTCGGCTCCCCGGCCCGGTACAGCGCCCACCCCAGCGCGTCCGCCACCGCCACCGAGCGGTGCCCGCGCGCCCACTCCGCCCGCAGCCGCGTGACCGCCGCCTCCGGTGTGCCGTGGTCCGCCTCCAGCAGCCCCAGAGCCACCTCGCCCCGCACCCACGTGCCGCTCCGCAGCCGCTCGTACAGCGCCCGCGCCTCCCCCTCCAGGCCCACCGCCTCGTACAGCTCGCCCGCCTCCAGGAGGTACTCCGGCAGCGGCAGCCGGGCCAGCGCCGCCCGCCAGTCGCGCAGCGCCTCGTCCGTACGGCCCAGGCCCGCGAGCGCCCGCGCACGCCCCGCAAGCGACGGCCCGTGGTCCCGTACGAGCCGCAGCGCCGAGCCGTACCGGGCGAGCGCCTCCGCCGCCTCGCCCCGCTCCCACGCCAGGTCCCCGAGCCGCCCCAGCGACGCCGCCTTCTCCGCGTCCGTCTCCGCCAGCGCCGCCGCGTCCAGGGCCGCCGCGTCGGCGTCCTCGCGCCAGCCCCGGTTCCGGTACGCCTGCGCGGCCCGCGCGCGCACGACCGCGCCCGCGTGCAGCTCCTCCAGCTTCTCCGCCGCCTTCCGGGCGGCCTCGTAGTCGCCGAGGCCGTTGTACGCGTCGATCAGGACCGGGTACGCGGGCCAGCGCCCCGGCTCCGCCTTCCGCACCCGCTCGCCCCACTCCTTGGCGGACTTCCAGTCGCCGCGCGCCCCCGCGAGCGCCCCGAGCCCCAGCTGCGCGTCCACGTTGCCCCGGGCGGCGGGCCGTTCGGCCAGGGACCGCTTCAGCGCCCGCTCGGCCCTCGGGTAGTCCCGTACGTCCCCGATCCGCGTCCCGCGCTCCGTGTACGCCGCGCCGAGCGCCGCCCAGGACGCGTCGTCCTCGGGGTGGTCCCGCAGCCACTTCTCCCGGTCGGTGATCAGCGCGGCCAGGTCCGGCAGCGCGGCCTGCGCGCCGGCGTGCGCCGCGATCGTCGCCCGCTCCGCCGGACCGGGCGGGGGCGGCGGCCCCTGGCCGACGAACTCGGGGACATACAGCAGGGCCGTCGCGGCGAGGACCGCGCCCACGCCCGCCGCAAGGACCGTCCTCGACACGTTCTGGGTCTTCATGGCGCTCACTGTGCGCCCGTACGCGCCTGTACGAAGAGCACACGAAGCGCCCGCTCCGGCGGGTTCACACCGATGGCCCCGGGTGCCACGCTGGATGCATGGACGATCTTCTGACGCGGCTGCGCGCCGGGCTGCCCGCCGAGGCGCTCCTCACCGACCCGGACGTCACGGCCTCCTACTCCCGCGACATGGCGAGCTTCTGCGCGGCCGGCACCCCCGCGGTCGTCGTGCTCCCGCGCACCGTCGAACAGGTCCGGCACGTCATGCGGACCGCCACCGAACTCCGTGTCCCCGTCGTCCCCCAGGGAGCCCGCACGGGCCTGTCCGGCGGCGCCAACGCCTCCGAGGGCTGCATCGTGCTCTCCCTGGTCAAGATGGACCGCATCCTGGAGATCAACCCGGTCGACCGGATCGCCGTCGTCGAACCGGGTGTCGTCAACGCAGTGCTGTCACGGGCCGTCGCCGAACACGGCCTGTATTACCCGCCGGACCCCTCCAGCTGGGAGACGTGCACCATCGGCGGGAACATCGGCACCGCCTCCGGAGGTCTGTGTTGCGTCAAGTACGGCGTCACCGCCGAGTACGTCCTCGGCCTCGACGTCGTCCTCGCCGACGGCCGGCTCCTGACCACCGGCCGCCGCACCGCCAAGGGCGTCGCCGGATATGACCTGACCAGGCTCTTCGTCGGCTCCGAGGGCAGCCTCGGCATCGTCGTCGGGGCCGTGCTCGCGCTCAGGCCGCAGCCCCCGGCGCAGCTCGCGCTCGCCGCCGAGTTCCCCTCCACGGCCGCCGCCTGCGAGGCCGTCTGCGCGATCATGGAGCGCGGCCACACCCCGTCGCTGCTCGAACTCATGGACCGCACCACCGTCCAGGCCGTCAACCGGCTGGCACACATGGGGCTGCCCGACACCACCGAGGCGCTCCTCCTGTGTGCCTTCGACACCCCGGACCCGGCCGCCGATCTGGCCGCCGTCGGGGAGCTGTGCACGGCCGCGGGCGCCACCGAGGTCGTCCCGGCCGCGGACACGGCCGAGTCCGAACTCCTCCTCCAGGCACGCCGGCTCTCCCTCACGGCCCTGGAGACGATCAAGTCCGCGACGATGATCGACGACGTGTGCGTGCCGCGGACGAAGCTGGCCGCGATGCTCGACGGCACGTCGGCGATCGCGGAGAAATATGACCTGACCATCGGCGTCTGCGTGCACGCGGGGGACGGCAACACCCACCCCGTCGTCTGCTTCGACCATGCCGACGAGGACGAGTCGCGGCGCGCGCGGGAGTCCTTCGACGAGATCATGGCGCTCGGGCTCGCCCTCGGCGGCACGATCACCGGCGAGCACGGCGTGGGCGTCCTCAAGAAGGAATGGCTGGCCAGGGAGTTGGGCCCGGTCGGCCTCGAACTCCAGCGCGGGATCAAGCACACCTTCGACCCGCTGGGGCTGCTCAACCCCGGAAAGCTCTTCTGAGACCTCCGGTACGAGCGTCAGGTACGGCACGCGGCTCACAGCTCGCCGTCCTGCGACTCGTCCGACGGCCACGGGTCGCGCAGCCACAGCTCGTCGGTGATCACGGTGGTCGCCAGGAGCTCGGCGAGCCCGTCGTCCATGCCGAGCCGCTCGGACTCGGTGCCCGGCGGCACCGCGCGCAGGGTCCGCTCCAGCCAGGCGGACACCTGCGCGGACGGGGCTTCGAGCAGGGCGTCGCCGTCGGGGGAGGAGAGCGCCATCAGGACGACGTTGCGGCCCTCGACCTTCGTCGGCCAGATGCGGACGTCGCCGTGGCCGCACGCCCGGAAGACGCCCTCGACGAGCAGCTCGCGCGCGAAGGTCCAGTTGACCGGGTGGTCCGAGCCGACGTGGAAGGTGATGTGGACGGCGTACGGGTCGTCGGTGCGGTAGGCGAGCCGGGCCGGGACGGGAATGGCGCGCTCGGGGGAGAGCACCAGCTTGAGCTCCAGCTCGCGCTCGACGGTGGTGTTGTCGGTGTTCTGCATGGTCGTACGTCCTCTCGTGGAGGCCCCGGACGGGCCTTCACCAGGAGAGAGCGGGGTCCACGCCGTTCATTACGCGACTTCGGGAAGTTTTTTCGGAAAGTTTTTGAGAGACCCGGAAAGGCGGGCGCGGAGCACCGCGGACCCCGGAGGCATCGGCCCGAACATCACCATGAGTGATCGATTCCGGTCTCTGTCGCCCGAAGGCGGTCTTTCTCGTGGGCTCTTTCTTCCCTCGGGGACGTTCTTCGTTACTGTCCTCCTTGGGCGCGGCATGCCCGGGGGAGCGGCCGTGGGATCAAAGGCGTTGTGACTGAACGGAGTCGGGGCAGTGGCTACTCCTCCTGGAGGCGGCGGAGAGGTACCGCAGGCGGGGTACTACCCGGACCCGTCCATTCCCGGATACATCCGGTACTGGAACGGGGGCGCCTGGGTACCCGGTACGAGCCGGCCGGCCCCCAAGGACGGTGAGGGCACGCCGAACCCGCCCGCCGGGGCGATCCCCGCGGGCCCGATCCTGGCCTCCGGCCCCGCGCCGGCACCTGTGGTCGCGCAGTACCCGGCCGCGCAGAACCCGGCGGCGGCGCAGAACCTCGCGCCGGCCCAGAGCCAGGCCCCCGCACCGAGCCCGGCGCGGAACCCTGCCCAAGGCCCGGCGCAGATCGCGGCACAGAACCACGGGCACAGCCAGGCGCTGGCCCCTGCGCCCGTCCCTGCGGCCCTGCCCGCGGCCCCCGTGCCGGCGGTCGAGGAGACGGGACCCGTCTTCTTCGACGACTTCGAGGAGGAGCCGGTGACGCCGGAGCCCTCCTCGGCCTGGCAGGCGGACACCGCCCGCCAGACCGGCTTCGGAGGCGAACGCGACCAGAAGGTCGCCTGGGGCGCGCCCCAGGAGCAGCAGCCCGAGCCCCCGGCCCGGCCCCAGCCGCAGCGGCGGGCCCCCGCCGTCCCCGACCCGAGGACCCCGGCCGAGTGGCCCGTCGCGGGCGCGAGCGAGCCGGCCGAGCCCCACGCGGTCGCCCCCGCCCCCGCCCCGGCGGCGGACCCCCGGTCGACCGGGGGAGCCGCGCGTCTCGGCGGAATGCCCGTCACCCCCGCGCCCGCTCCCGTCCCGCAGTCGGCCCCCGAGCCCGCGGCCCCCGCTCCCGCCCCCGTACCCTCCACGCCCTCCTGGGCACAGCAGCCGCAGGCTCGGCCGCAGCAGCAGGTCCAGCCGCGACCCCAGCCGCAGCCGCAGCCGCAGCCGCAGTCCCAGTCCCAGTCCCAGCCCCAGGAACAGCAGCAGCAGGAGCAGCAGCCGCCGGTCCTGCCGTGGAAGCCGCCGGTCGAGGACGTGTTCCAGCAGGCGGCCCGCGCCCAGGCAGCCGCCCGCCCCGCGGGTCTCGGCAGGCGCCTGCTGGCGCGGTTGATCGACACCGTCGTCCTGGGCGCCCTCGTCGGCGCCGCGGGCTTCCCCTTCGTGACCGCCGCTCTCGACCACATCGACGGCAAGATCGAGGCGGCCAAGCAGTCCGGTACGACCGTCCAGGTCTGGCTCCTGGACGCGACGACCTCCGTGCAGTTCGGCATCGCGCTCGCCTCGTTCTTCGTCATCGGCGTCCTGTACGAGGCGCTGCCCACCGCCAAGTGGGGGCGGACCCTGGGCAAGAAGCTGTGCGGGATCGAGGTGCGGGACATCGAGGCGCACCAGCCGCCGCGGTTCGGCGCGGCCCTGCGGCGCTGGCTCGTCTACAGCGTCCTCGGGCTCCTGGTCATCGGCGTCCTCAACGTCCTGTGGTGCCTCTTCGACCGCCCCTGGCGGCAGTGCTGGCACGACAAGGCGGCCCGCACCTTCGTCGCCCGCTAACCGGTGTCCGGCGGATCGAGGCCGGCCCGATCACGCCGGGGCCGTCCCCCGAACGGGCGTTGATTTCGTGCGGGGTGGCCGCCCCCGGGATGCACTGCCCCCATGAGCACCGATCAGCCGCCGCCCGGCCAGCCGCCCGAGGAGGACCCGTTCCTCAAGAGGCCACAGGAGCCCGCACCGCCCTCCGCCGGCCAGCCGCCGCCTGACGGGACGCCCCCGCCCGGGCAACCCCCGGGCGGGCAGCCGCCCGGCGGGCAGCCCCCGCCCGGGCCTCCGCCGGGGAGCCCCTACGGTCCCTCGTCCGGTTCTCCGTACGACAACATGCCCCCGCCCCCGCCCCCGTACGGGGGTTACGGCGGTGGCTACGGCGGGACCGATCCGCTCTCCGGGATGCCGCCGCTCGCCGAGACCGGCCGTCGCATCCTGGCCCGGCTGATCGACTGGGTGATCGTCACGGTGCCGCTGGCGATCATCGGCATCCCGTTCGACATCTACGAGCGGGCGACCCGGGACGGCAACGACTTCGGTGACACCGTCAACAGCCTCAACGGCGGCAGTCAGCTGGTCTTCCAGCTCATCACGATCGTCGCGTACGTCGCCTACGACACGGTGCTGACGGCCAAGAACGGCCAGACGATCGGCAAGAAGCTGATGAAGCTCCGGACCGCGATGCTCAACGACGGCTCGACGCCCCCGATGAGCCAGTCGCTGCTGCGGGCCATCGTGCTGTGGCTGCCCGCGCTGGTCTGCTGCGCCTGCCTGTGGCCGCTGCTCATCCTCATCCTCATCCTGGTCGACAAGCCCTACAAGCAGGGCCTCCACGACAAGGCGGCGAAGACGGTGGTCGTCACCGCCCAGTAGACGACCGTCGGGTAGACCGACCGCTCAGCAGAGCTTCACGAACCGATCCGGGTATCGGCGCCCGCGCCCACGCGCGCGGCCGGTACCCGGATCTCTTCGTTCCCGACGGGCGAAGAAGCGGGGGGAGCGGCGGGAACCTGCGCCGCGGAGGTCTTGACGGACCTCGCCCGTACCGGCATCGTCACCGCCACGAGAACGCCGAGCAGCAGGCCCGCGGCACAGATCACCGCGATCCCGAAGGTCGTCGTCGTACGGGAGAGCAACAGCAGGGCGACGGTCGCGAGGACGACGGTGGCCGAACCGTAGGCGAGTTGTGCGGCGTTCGGTCGCTGCATGACAGGTACCGCCCCCTCAGGACATCGGTTCGACTCTATGACGGTGGATGCCCGGAGGGAACCAGCGGTAAGCGTGACCTAACCCACCGTGCCGGTGCACGGGGGGCGCACGGAGTCACGCGATCCGCCCGAGGCCCGCCGTGATGCGCCTGCCGGCCGGCCGGACGGGCAGGTCGGGTGTGAGCGAGGCCCATCGGGTGTCCGATTATCGGAATTCCGCACCCGCATAGTGCAGTTGGTATGTGCAAGTCAAGATCTGTCTTTTCTGGCGCCACTCCGGTCAAATGTCGTCACTTGTGACGCGCGACCCCGCAGGACGGACACCCCACCTTCGGTCCGGGTGCGTGGGCGCCGGGGAGGACTACATCAAGTGACCAACAGACGACGGGCGATCAGAGCGTCCGCAGTCGTCGTGGCGCTCGCGGCCACCGCCGCGACCGCCTCGACCTTCTCCACCGCTTGGGCCGACAGCGACGGCAAGGTGTCGCCGGCCGGCATCCAGACCGTCGACAAGACGACGGTCGACCACGACCTCGAGGGGCCGTACAGCAAGGAGCAGGAGCAGCAGCGCAAGGCCGCCCTGGAGCAGGTGCTGAACGGCGAGGCCAAGGTCGAGCGCCGCGGGGGCTCGCAGGTCGTCAAGCTCGACAGCAAGAAGTACGTCGAGCTCGGCCGCGAGAAGACCGACAAGATCTTCACGATCCTCGTCGAGTTCGGCGACAAGGTGGACAACACCACCCTCGTCGACCGCGAGGACGACGACACGGACGAGCTCAAGCCGATGTACGGCGGCGAGCCCGGTCCGCTGCACAACCGCATAGCCAAGCCGGACCGTGCGAACGACAACTCCACGGCCTGGCAGGCGGATTACAACCGGCAGCACTTCCAGGACCTGTACTTCGGTACCGGCAAGGACGCCAAGGGCAAGCCGAAGCAGTCCCTGAAGACCTACTACGAGAAGACCTCGTCCGGCCGTTACTCGGTCGACGGTGCGGTCTCCGACTGGGTCAAGGTCGACTACAACGAGGCCCGTTACGGCTCGAACTACTGCGGCGACACCAACTGCCCCAACGTCTGGGACACCGTCCGTGACGGCGTCACCGCGTGGGCGGCCGGCCAGAAGGCCCAGGGCAAGACCGACGCCCAGATCAAGGCCGACCTGGCGCAGTACGACCAGTGGGACCGCTACGACTTCGACGCCGACGGCAACTTCAACGAGCCCGACGGCTACATCGACCACTTCCAGATCGTCCACGCGGGCGAGGACGAGTCGGCCGGTGGCGGCGCCGAGGGCACCAACGCGCTGTGGGCCCACCGCTGGTACGCGTACGGCACCAACGCCGGCAAGACCGGCCCGGCGAACAACAAGTCCGGCGGTACGCAGATCGGCGACACCGGCATCTGGGTCGGCGACTACACGATGCAGCCGGAGAACGGCGGCCTCGGCGTCTTCGCGCACGAGTACGGCCACGACCTCGGTCTGCCGGACCACTACGACACCTCGGGCGGCGAGAACTCGACCGGGTTCTGGACCCTGATGTCGTCCGGTTCCTGGCTCGGCCAGGGCAAGGACGCCATCGGCGACCTCCCCGGCGACATGACCTCCTGGGACAAGCTCCAGCTCGGCTGGCTGAACTACGCCAAGGTCAACGACTGGCAGCGTGGCACCAAGACCACCCACAAGCTGGGCGTCTCGGAGTACAACACCAAGAACCCGCAGGCGCTCGTCGTCGAGCTGCCGAAGAAGTCGGTTCCCACCGAGGTCGTGGCCCCCGCCGAGGGTGCCACCCAGTGGTGGAGCAACATGGGTGACGACCTCAAGAACACCCTGACCCGCCCGGTCGACCTGACCGGCAAGTCCTCGGCCTCCCTGGAGCTCCAGGGCTGGTGGGACATCGAGAAGGGTTACGACTTCCTCTACGCCGAGGCCTCGACCGACGGCGGCGCCAACTGGACCGTCCTCGACGGCACGGCCGACGGTGTGGCGCTCCCGCGCGACGCCGCCGGTTCCCCGTCGCTGACGGACGTCTCCGGTGCGCACAAGAAGCTCGTCTACAGCCTCGACGCCTTCGCGGGCAAGAAGTTCGACCTCCGCTTCCGTTACCAGACGGACGGCGGCGCGGGCGGCAAGGGCTTCACCGCCGACGCCATCACCCTCGCCGCGGACGGTGCCACCGTCTTCTCGGACAACGCCGAGAACGGTGACAACGGCTGGGTCTCGAAGGGCTTCTCGCGGATCGCGAAGGGCTTCAGCAAGGACTACGAGCAGTACTACATCGCGGAGAACCGCCAGTACGTCTCGTACGACTCGACCCTCAAGGTCGGCCCGTACAACTTCGGGTTCACGGGCGAGAAGGCCGGCTGGGTCGAGCACTACCCGTACCAGAACGGTCTGCTCATCTGGAAGTGGGACCTGTCCCAGAAGGACAACAACACCTCCAAGCACCCGGGCGTGGGTCGTATCCTCCCGATCGACGCGCACCCGAGCCCGCTGAAGTGGTCCGACGGCACGCTGATGCGCAACCGCGTCCAGTCGTACGACGCCCCCTTCAGCCTCTCCCGCACGGACGGCTTCCAGCTGCACAAGGCGGGCGTGGGCACCTGGGTTCCGTCGCAGGCCGGTAACCCGGTCTTCGACGACCGCAAGGGCACCTACTGGTACCCCGAGACCGAGCGTGCCGGTGTCAAGGTAACTGACACCAACACCAAGATTCAGGTCGTCAAGGAGCCGAAGGATGGCCAGACGATCACGGTCCAGGTTGGTCCGTCGACCAAGTAGTCGGTAAAACCGCAGGTCAAACCATGATCGGCCGTCGCCCCCTAGCGGGCGGCGGCCGATCGTGTTTAGGTGCGTCTGACCGCAGTTCTTATTGACATCCGATCCACGGGGGAGTGGTTCCGCATGCCCAACGGAGGGTTCTGCAAGCTGCCGGGCGGCAGCGTGGTCGTCGCGATAGGGCTGCCCAGCCCGGCCCGCGACGGGGCCTCGGTCCGCTTCCTCGTCCACGCCGCCAACCGCGCCCGCGCCCTGACCCGGCTGCGGAACCTCGGTCTGCGCGCGGTCTACCTCCGCGGCAACAGCGAGCCGCCCACCCCGGACGAGATCACGGCCGTCCTGCACCACCCCGACGGCCTGCTCTGGAGATCCGCGCCCGGCGCCGCCCAGGAACTCTGGCACCCGGTCCGCACGCTCCCGAAGGAGCCCGCGGCGTAGCTCCGCGAGGGGCCTGCAGACCACCCAGGGGCTTCTCAGACCACCGGCTCGCCGGTCAGCTCCACGCCCGCCGTCGCGAGCTCCTCCAGGGCCTTCGCCGTCGTCGCCTTCGCGACCCCGGCCGTCAGGTCGAGCAGCACATGGGTCCGGAAGCCCTCCCGCGCCGCGTCCAGGGCCGTCGCCCGGACGCAGTGGTCGGTGGCGATGCCCACCACGTCGACCTCGGTGACGTCCCGCTCCCGCAGCCACTCCGCGAGCGTCCGCCCGTTCTCGTCGAGCCCCTCGAAGCCGCTGTACGCCGCGTCGTAGGCGCCCTTGTCGAAGACGGAGTCGATCGCCCCGCTGGCGACGGCGGGCGCGAAGTTCGGGTGGAAGCCGACGCCCTCCGTACCGGCCACGCAGTGCACCGGCCAGGAGGTGACGTAGTCCGGATCCTCGCCCTCCGGGGCGAAGTGCGCGCCCGGATCGACGTGGTGGTCGCGGGTGGCCACCACGTACCGGTAGGAGGTGCCCGCCGTCTGGCCGACCAGGTCGGTGATGGCGGCGGCGACGTCCGCGCCGCCCGTCACCGCGAGGCTGCCGCCCTCGCAGAAGTCGTTCTGAACGTCCACAACGATCAATGCGCGGTGCATGGCGGGTGTCCTTAGCGCGTCGGATGGGGGTGGGTTCGAGCCTAGAGACTTCCCCCTCCCTAGGGGAGAGGGCGTCCCCGCGTTGTGCCTACGCGTACTCCGTCGGCAGCACCGGCTCGCCGCGCGAGAGCTGGATCGCCGACATCGGCAGCCCGGCGCGGGCCGCGATGTGCCGGGCCCTGGCGGCCTCCAGCGGCTCCCGGGCCACGACCTCGCCGCCCTTGACCAGCTCGACCAGGAGCTGGTGGTCGACGAGCTCCGGCGGGACGGGGCCCGTGCCCACGACCTCGGTCTCGGCGACCCCGTGAGCGTCGGGCCGCCGCGCCGCCCACTTGCGGCCGCCGACCGAGGCCTTGCCGCCCACGGACTTCTTCGCGACCGGCACCAGGGGTGCCTTGGGGTCGGCCGAGCGGGCCCGGGCGACCAGCTTGTAGACCATGGAGCAGGTCGGGTGGCCGCTGCCGGTGACCAGTTGCGTCCCCACTCCGTACGCGTCGACCGGGGCCGCCGCGAGCGAGGCGATGGCGTACTCGTCGAGGTCCGAGGTGACGACGATCTTCGTGTCCCGCGCACCCAGCTCGTCGAGCTGCTGCCGTACGCGGTGGGCGACGAGCAGCAGGTCGCCCGAGTCGATGCGGACCGCTCCGAGCTCGGGCCCCGCCACCTCCACGGCGGTGCGGACGGCCTCGGCCACGTCGTACGTGTCGACGAGCAGGGTCGTGCCCCGGCCCAGGCTCTCGACCTGCGCCCGGAAGGCGTCCCGCTCGCTGTCGTGGAGCAGGGTGAAGGCGTGGGCGGAGGTCCCGACGGTCGGGATGCCGTAGCGGAAGCCGGCCGCGAGGTCCGAGGTGGCCTCGAAGCCGCCGACGTACGCGGCGCGGGAGGCGGCGACGGCCGCCAGCTCGTGGGTGCGCCGGGCGCCCATCTCGATCAGGCGGCGCCCGCCGGCCGCGGCCGACATGCGGGAGGCGGCGGCGGCGATGGCCGAGTCGTGGTTGAGGATCGAGAGGATCACGGTCTCCAGGAGCACGCACTCCGCGAAGGAGCCCTCCACCCGCAGGACGGGCGATCCGGGGAAGTACACCTCGCCCTCGGGGTATCCCCAGATGTCGCCGGAGAAGCGGTATCCGGCCAGCCATGCGAGGGTCGGCTCGTCGACGATGCCGCGCTCGCGCAGGAAGCCGAGGACGGCGGGGTCGAAGCGGAAGTTCTCGACGGCGTCCAGGACCCGGCCGACGCCCGCGAGGACGCCGTAGCGGCGCCCCTCGGGCAGCCGCCGGGTGAAGACCTCGAAGACCGAGTGGCGGTCGGCGGTGCCGGCCCGGAGGGCCGCCTGGAGCATGGTCAGCTCGTACTGATCGGTGAAGAGCGCGGTCGACGGCACGTCCACCGGCAGCCCAAGGTCCGCAGCGTTCATGTCAGCGATGCTAGCGCAGAAATCGTCAGAGTGACGAATAGGGGGTCGGTATGGGTGACCTGTTTGTGCGATGGGCCCTCCGGGGTGGCAGCATGGGGTGAGTGAGCGTCGCGCCTATTGAGATCGAACGTACGGAATCGGCCGAGGAGGTCTCCGCGGTCGTCGAACCCGACGTGCCCTGGGTGACCCTCGTGCACAACGATCCGGTCAACCTGATGAGCTATGTGACCTACGTCTTCCAGTCGTACTTCGGTTACTCCAAGGACAAGGCGCACAAGCTGATGCTCGACGTGCACGAGAAGGGGAAGGCCGTCGTCTCCGCCGGCACCCGCGAGGAGATGGAACGGGACGTGCAGGCGATGCACGGCTACGGCCTCTGGGCGACCCTCTCCCAGGACCGCTTCTGATGGCCGGCCGTTTCGACAACCTGCCCGGCGGCGGCGCGGCCATCGCGCTCGACGAGGTCGAGATCTCCATCCTCCGCTCCCTGGCCGTCCAGCTGATGGAGCTGATCGGCCCCGGCGACGAGCCCGCGCCCGATGCCGACCCGCTGGCCGCCCTCTTCGCCGAGGGCCCGAGCGAGCCCCCCTCCGACCCCGCCCTCCGGCGGCTCTTCCCCGACGCGTACGGGGACGAGAGCGAGGAGCTGCGGGCCTCGGCCGCGGACTTCCGCCGCTACACCGAGAACGACCTGCGGGCCCGCAAGCGCGAGGACGCCCTCGTGGTCGTCCGTGGCCTGGACGCGCTCGCCGGCGAGTCGGCGGGCGAGGCCGGCGCCGTCCTGAAGCTGACCGCCGACGAGTCCCGGGCCTGGCTCGGGGCGCTCAACGACCTCCGGCTGACGATCGGGACCCGTCTGGAGGTCAAGGACGAGGAGAGCGAGCAGCTGTACCGGCTGCCGGACTCCGACCCGCGCAAGCCGATGGTGATGGCGTACCTCTGGCTGGGGGCGCTCCAGGAGTCCCTCGTCGAGACCCTGATGCCGTAGCACCCTCGGGCGCACGGTGTTCGCTCAGCGGACGCTCAAATCCGGATAACGAATGCGTTATCAGAGCGTCCGCCTTTACTCTGCCGAGCCCCTTTTGTTCGCCTTTTCGTGTGGCGTGGGCCACACACGCCCCCGTCGATCAGCCCCCGCAGCGTGATAAATCTTCACGACCGCTCGGGGACGCCACCCATGTCCCCGAGGGCGCTTCGGCCGGCTGACCGCCGGTGGCACTCCATTCCACATCCGGGGGGATCAGGACCTGATCCGCAGCAGACTCACTCGCAGTCGCGCGGATCAGCATGGAGAAAGGCGCACCACCATGACCTCAGTGCAGGTCGACAAGCAGCACGACGGCGACGAGGCCGCGGACACCGTTTCGGGCGAGGGTTA
Organism: Streptomyces venezuelae; assembly: GCF_008642375.1. Taxonomy (NCBI): domain Bacteria; kingdom Bacillati; phylum Actinomycetota; class Actinomycetes; order Kitasatosporales; family Streptomycetaceae; genus Streptomyces; species Streptomyces venezuelae. The sequence continues at coordinate 5,443,682 of NZ_CP029194.1, forward strand.
TCACCGGGCACTCGGTGCACGCCAGATCCAGATGATCGCGATCGGTGGTGCCATCGGCACCGGCCTGTTCCTCGGCGCGGGCAAGGGCATCTCCATCGCGGGGCCGAGCCTGATCCTCGCGTACGCCGCCGCGGGACTCGTCATCTTCTTCATCATGCGGGCGCTCGGCGAGCTCCTCATGTACCGCCCGGTCTCGGGCTCCTTCTCGGAGTACGCCCGCGAGTTCATGGGCCCCTTCGCGGGCTTCGTGACCGGCTGGACGTACTGGCTCTTCTGGGTCGTCACCGGCATCACCGAGGTCACCGCCGCGGCCACCTACATGACCTACTGGTGGGACATCCCGCAGTGGCTCTCGGCCCTGGTCTTCACGGTCATCCTCTACGGCGCCAACCTGATCTCGGTGAAGCTCTTCGGTGAGCTCGAGTTCTGGTTCTCCATGGTCAAGGTCACCGCGATCATCGGCATGATCCTCATCTGCGCCGGCATCCTCACCATCGGCTTCTCCGACGCGGGCGACACCGCCTCCGTCACCCACCTGTGGGACCTCGGCGGCTTCTTCGCCGGCAAGGACGGCATCTACTCCACCCTGATGACCCTCCAGATGGTCATGTTCGCCTTCCTCGCCGTCGAGCTCGTCGGTGTCACCGCCGGCGAGTCGAAGGACCCGAAGACCGTCCTGCCCAAGGCCATCAACACCGTGCCGTGGCGCATCGCCGTCTTCTACGTCGGCGCGCTCATCATGATCCTGTCGGTCGTCCCGTGGACCGAGTTCAAGCCGGGGGTCTCCCCGTTCGTCGCGGCCTTCGAGAAGATGGGCCTCGGCGTCGGTGCCGCCATCGTCAACTTCGTCGTCCTGACGGCCGCGCTCTCCTCCTGTAACTCGGGCATGTACTCCACCGGCCGCATGCTGCGCGACCTCGCGCTCAACGGCCAGGGCCCGAAGGTCTTCACGAAGCTGACCCGCTCCGGCACCCCGCTGATCGGCACCACGTTCTCGGCCGCGCTGATGATGGTCGGCGTCTGGATCAACTACCAGTGGCCCGGTGAGGCGTTCAACTACGTCGTCTCCTTCGCGACCATCTCCGGCATGTGGGCCTGGATCGCCATCCTGATCTGCCACATCCGCTACCGCACCAGGGCCGACCGCGGCGAGCTGCCCGAGTCGTCCTTCAAGGCGCCCGGCGGCATCTGGCTCAGCGCCTTCGCCCTGGCCTTCCTCGCGCTGGTCATCGTGACCATGGCCATGGACGCGGGCAACCGCGTCGCGCTGTACGGAGCGCCGGCCTGGGGCCTGCTCCTCGCCGTCGCCTACCTGGTCCTGAAGGCCCGCAACCCCGAGGGTGCCGCCTTCGCCAAGCGCTCCTGAACTGCCAGGTCTCAGCATCCGGGCCGTTCCGTACCACTCCTCGGTACGGAACGGCCCGTCTGCTTATCCTGTCGGCATGCTGACCATCACCCGGGCCCTGTACGACCAGATCGTGGAGCACTCCCGAGCGGACCACCCCGACGAGGCCTGCGGCGTGGTCGCGGGCCCGGCCGGCAGCGGCCGCCCCGAGCGCTTCATCCCCATGCTGAACGCCGCCCGCTCGCCCACCTTCTACGAGTTCGACTCCGCGGACCTGCTCAAGCTCTACCGCGACATGGACGACCGGGACGAGGAGCCCGTCATCGTCTACCACTCGCACACCGCGACCGAGGCCTACCCGTCCCGCACGGACATCTCGTACGCGAACGAGCCCCAGGCCCACTACGTCCTCGTCTCCACCGCCGACACCGACGACGCGGGCCCCTTCCAGTTCCGCTCCTTCACCATCGTCGAGGGCGTCGTGACCGAAGAGGACGTCGAGATCGTCGAGGCCTACGCGTAGGGGGTGTCCTGCCGATCAGGCCGGGCTCCCCGTCCCGGGCCGAGTAGGAGAGACTGTCCGGGACCAACGGGCGGCAGGAACCAGGAAGCCGGTGCGAATCCGGTGCGGTCCCGCCACTGTGACCGCCTCCTCGGGAGGCGGGAGCCAGGAACTGACCTGCCGCCTCTCACCACCGATCGGGGACGTGGAAATCCCCGGAGGAGGCACGACCGTCATGTCCTGGCGCCGCCCGCTGCTGCCCGCGCTCGCTCTCGTCCCGCTGCTCGCCGCCTGCTCGGCCCCCTCCGAGCAGACCTCCTCCGCGAAGCCCGGAGAGACCGCGCAGGGATTCCCGTACACCGTCGACAACTGCGGCGTGAAGACTACCTACCAGGCCCCGCCGAAGCGCGTGGTCACCATGAACCAGCACGTCACCGAGGTGATGCTGGCCCTCGGCCTGGAGAAGTCGCTCGTCGGCACCGCCTACCTCGACGACACGGTCCTCCCCGCCTACAAGAAGGCCTACGACACCGTCCCCGTCCTCGCGAAGGAGTACCCCTCCAAGGAGGCCCTGCTCGCCGCGAACCCCGACTTCGTGTACGGCGGATACGCCTCCGCCTTCGACGCCAAGGACGGCCGCGGCCGCGACGACCTCAAGAAGTCCGGCATCGGAACCCGCCTCAACATCGAGTACTGCCCGTCCGGTTCGGCCTCGATCGACGACCTCTACCGCGAAGTCCGCGAGATCGGCCGGACCTTCGGCGTCCCCGACCGGGCCGAGACCTGGACCCGCGAGGCACGCGCGACCGTCACCGCCACCGAGAAGCGCCTCAAGGGCACCCCGCCGGTCTCCGTCTTCGTCTACGACAGCGGCGACAAGACCGCCTTCACGGCGGGCGGCAAGGGCATCGGCAACGAGCTCATCACCCGGGCCGGCGGCCGGAACGTCTTCGCCGACCTCGACAAGGCCTTCGGCGACGCCACCTGGGAGCAGGTCGTCGACCGGAGGCCCGAGATCATCGTCATCTACGACTACGGCTCCACCACCGTCGAACAGAAGAAGAAGCGGCTCCTCGACGACCCCGCCCTCAAGGACGTCCCCGCGATCAAGAACCGCCGGTTCGCCGTCATGCCGCTCTCCGACACCGTCCTCGGCGTCCGGGTCCCCGCCGCCGTCGACAAGCTCGCCGCCCAGCTCCACCCGGCCCGGTGAGCGCGGTCCTCGACAGGGCCGGGACGCCGACCGAGCAGAGCGCACCGGCCTCCGGGACGGCGCGGTACGTCCTCGTCGTCGCCGGCCTCGTCCTGGCCCTGGCCCTGGCCGGCATCGCCTCGCTCGCCCTCGGCTCCGTCCGCATCCCGCCCGGCCAGGTGCTCGACGCCCTGACCGGGCGGGCGGCCCCCTCCCCGTACCGCACGATCGTGCTCGACGTCCGGCTGCCCCGGGTCCTGCTCGGGGTGGTCGTCGGCGCCGGGCTCGCCGTCGTCGGCGCCGTCCTCCAGGCCCTCGTCAACAACCGCCTCGCCGACCCCTTCCTCCTCGGGATCTCCTCCGGCGCCTCCGCCGGAGCCGTCCTCGTGCTGGTCCTGGGCGTCGGGGGAGGGGTCACCACCACCATCGCCCTGCCCGGCGGGGCCTTCGCCGGCGCGCTCCTCGCCCTCGTCCTCGTCTACGGGCTCGCGCGCCGCGGCGGGGCCATGACCGGCGCCCGGCTCGTCCTCGCCGGGGTCGCCGTCTCGTACGTCCTCTCCGCCCTCGCCACCCTGCTCCTCGTCGTCGCCGGCAGGCCCGAGCACTTCCAGGAGGCGCTGTACTGGTCCCTCGGCGGCCTCGGCAGCGCCCGCTGGGACACCCTCGTCCTGCCCGCCGCCGTCCTCGTCCTCGGCGTCGGCGCCCTCCTGAGCCTCGCCCGCCCGCTCGACCTGCTCCTCGTCGGCGAGGAGGGCGCCACCGTGCTCGGCCTGGACACCGCCCGCTTCCGCGCCGCCGTCTTCGTCCTCGCCTCCCTCGTCACCGCCGTCATGGTCGCGGCCAGCGGAGCCGTCGGCTTCGTCGGACTCATGGCCCCGCACGCCGCCCGGCTCGCCGTCGGCGCCCCGCACCGCCGCCTCCTCCCGGTCGCCGCCCTCGGCGGGGCACTCGGCCTCGTCCTCGCCGACCTCGCCGCCCGGACCGTCGCCGCACCCCAGGACATCCCCGTCGGCGTCCTCACCGCGCTCATCGGCGGCCCGTTCTTCCTCTGGCTGATGCGCCGCCGCCCCGAAGGAGCACCCCTGTGACCGAACTACGGCTCCACGGACTCTCGTACGGCAGACGCCTCCGCTCCGCCGACCTCACCGTCCGCAACGGCGAGACCGTCGGTCTCATCGGCCCCAACGGCAGCGGCAAGACCACCCTCCTGCGCTGCGTCTACGGGACCCTCACCGCGACCGCCGGACGCGCCACCCTCGACGGCGACGACCTCCACGCCCTCGGCCCCAAGGCCCGCGCCCGCCGCGTCGCCACCGTCCCGCAGGACAGCGGCACCGAGTTCGAGCTCACCGTCCGCGAACTGGTCGCCCTCGGCCGCTCCCCGCACAAACGCTTCTGGGAGGGCGACACCGGCGCCGACCGGGAGCGCGCCGAGGCCGCCCTCGCCCGCGTCGGCCTCGCCGGCCTCGCCGACCGCCCGTTCCCCACCCTCTCCGGCGGCGAGCGCCAGCGCGCCCTGGTCGCCCGCGCCCTCGTCCAGGACCCCGCCCTCCTCGTCCTCGACGAGCCCACCAACCACCTGGACATCCGCCACCAGCTCGACGTCCTCGGCCTCGTCCGCACCCTGGGCACCACCAACCTGCTCGCCCTGCACGACCTCAACCTCGCGGGGGCGTACTGCGACCGCCTCTACGTCATGGTGGAAGGCCGGGTCGTCACCGGAGGCACCCCCGCCGAGGTCCTCACCCCCGAGCTCCTGAACGCCGTCTACGGCGTGGACGCCGAGGTCATCCCGCACCCGAGGACCGGCAGCCCGACCGTCGTCTACCTGCACGGTCCGGTGGGCGGTCACAAACTATCCGCCATGTGAGATCACATTCCGAAACCCGGACCGGGAATCGATACGATGAGCCCATGGTTTCCCACGACGTGAGCGAAGAGACTCCGGGCACACCCCTGCTCGTGGCACGTCTGCACGTCGACCTGTGCCGCCTCGCCAGCGCGATGTGTACGTCCCGCGCTGCGCTCTGAGCGACCGGCCGAGCGCACTCTCCCGTACGACCCCCTCCGCGCGGGGCCCCAAGAAGCGCGTACGCCACGCCACGCGCGCCCACCACGCCACTTCCGACAGGAGCCCACGCCATGGCCATCGAGGTCCGCATCCCGACCATCCTCCGCACCTACACCGACGGCGAGAAGGCCGTCGAGGGCAGCGGTGACACCCTCGCCGCGCTCTTCGCCGACCTGGAGACCCGCCACTCCGGCATCGAGGCCCGCATCGTCGACGGCGGCAAGCTCCGCCGCTTCGTCAACGTCTACCTGAACGACGAGGACGTCCGCTTCCTCGACGGCATCGACACCAAGCTCACCGACGGCGACAGCGTCACGATCCTGCCGGCCGTCGCCGGCGGCATGGTCTGATCCACATGCGCTACGACTCCTCGCTGGCGGCGGTCGGCAACACGCCGCTCGTCCGCCTCCCCCGGCTCTCGCCCTCGGACGACGTCCGGATCTGGGCGAAGCTGGAGGACCGCAACCCGACCGGCTCGGTCAAGGACCGCCCCGCGCTCCACATGATCGAGCAGGCGGAGAAGGACGGCCGGCTCACGCCCGGCTGCACCATCCTGGAGCCGACCAGCGGCAACACCGGCATCTCCCTCGCCATGGCCGCCAAGCTCAAGGGCTACCGCATCGTCTGCGTCATGCCCGAGAACACCAGCGAGGAGCGCCGCCAGCTGCTCGCCATGTGGGGCGCGGAGATCGTCTCGTCCCCCGCGGCGGGCGGATCCAACACGGCGGTACGCGTCGCCAAGGAGATCGCCGCCGAGAACCCGTCCTGGGTGATGCTCTACCAGTACGGCAACCCGGACAACGCGGGCGCCCACTACGCCACCACGGGCCCCGAGATCCTCGCCGACCTCCCCACGATCACCCACTTCGTCGCCGGCCTCGGCACGACGGGGACGCTCATGGGCGTCGGCCGCTACCTCCGCGAGCACAAGCCCGACGTCAAGATCGTCGCCGCCGAGCCGCGCTACGACGACCTCGTCTACGGCCTGCGCAACCTCGACGAGGGCTTCGTCCCCGAGCTGTACGACGCCTCCGTCCTCACCACCCGCTTCTCCGTCGGCTCCGCCGACGCGGTCACCCGCACCCGCGAACTCCTCCAGCAGGAGGGCATCTTCGCGGGCGTCTCCACGGGCGCCGCACTGCACGCGGCCATCGGCGTCGGCAACAAGGCCGTCAAGGCCGGCGAGAGCGCCGACATCGCCTTCGTCGTCGCCGACGGCGGCTGGAAGTACCTGTCGACCGGCCTCTACACGGCCAAGACGACAGAGGAAGCGATCGAAACGGTCCAGGGCCAGCTCTGGGCGTGACCCTCTCGGTCTAACGCGCCAGATGGCGGACCTGGTCCCACACGACCGGGTCCGCCGTTCCCGCTCTCCGGCGGAAGTCCCGCACCGGCACGTCCCGCAGCTCGTCCGTCTCCAGGAAGCTCGGCCGCCCCTGCGCGTCGCCCACCGCCCCCGGCGGCAGCGCGATCACCCCCGGCCGCTCGTCGTGGTACTTGCTGGTGATCTTGGCGACGAGCGCATTGTCCCCCCGTACCGTGAGCACCAGACAGGGCCGGTCCTTCGACCCGGGCCCGTCCTCGAAGGGCACGTCCGCCCACCAGATCTCACCCGCCCGCGGCAGCCGCGACGGAGCCGGCCGCGACGGAGCCGGCCGCGGCCCGGCGGGCCGCCCCGGCGGCCGGGTCCGCTCCGGCGCACGGCCCCGACCCCGCCCCGCGGGCCTGCGGTTCGAACGTTTCTGTCCGCCGGCGACCACCACGACCAGCGCGATCACCACGACCGCGGCCAGCGCGGGCCACCATGACGTGTCCATACCTCAAGACGGTACCGGCGCGCGCCCCACTCCGCCGTGACGCCCCGCCATCCATCCGAACCGGTGACAGAGCCCGTGAGTTCGCCCACAACGGGCCGCCACGAAGGAGCGACAGGCCCAGGTGCGCCTTACGCTCGACAGACCGCACAGCCTCCCCCTCCCTCAGCGCGCTTTCCGCACCCGTCCACGGAGGTTCACGCTCCATGAAGCTCACCGTCGTCGGTTGCTCCGGGTCGTTCCCGTCCGCGGATTCGGCCTGTTCGAGCTACCTCGTCGAGGCCGACGGCTTCCGGTTGCTCCTCGACATGGGCAACGGCGCCCTCGGCGAGCTGCAACGACACATCGGTCTGTACGACCTCGACGCGATCTTCCTCAGCCATCTGCACGCGGACCACTGCATCGACATGTGCGGGTACTTCGTCGCCCGCTACTACCGGCACGAGGGCGGGCGCTGCGACGCGATCCCCGTCTACGCGCCGGAGGGTGCCGAGCAGCGCCTGACCACGGCGTACGCGGACACCCCGTCGCCGACCTCGATGAGCGAGGTCTTCGACTTCCACACGCTGAAGTCGTCCACCTTCGAGCTGGGCCCGTTCACGGTCCGCACGGAGAAGGTGTGCCACCCGGTCGAGGCGTACGGCATCCGCGTCGAGCACGGCGGCCGCTCGCTCACCTACTCCGGTGACACCGGCGTCTGCGAGGCACTCCACGAGCTCGCCGACGGCACCGACCTCTTCCTCTGCGAGGCCTCCTTCACCCACGGCAAGGAGGACATCCCGGCCCTCCACCTCAACGGCCGCGAGGCCGGCGCCCAGGCGAACCGGGCCCAGGTGGGCCGCCTGGTCCTCACCCACATCCCCCCGTGGACCGACGGCGAGCAGAACCTGGCGGACGCCCGCGCGGTCTACACGGGCCCGTCGGAACTGGCGCGACCGGGCGCGGTCTACGAGGTCTGAGGAAGGTCCCGCCAGCTCGGCAGCCGGTCCGCGAGAGACTCCACGGTGGCCGTCGTGAGCGATCCGGCCCGGCGGGACCGGGCTTCGCCCAGCAGCACGGGCACCTCGTCGTAGCGGCCGCATGTCAGTGCCAGCAGGGCCTGGAGGTCGTAGCTGCGGCCCACCAGCTGCCGATGGTCCGGCAGCTGGTGCCGGCTTCCCTCGGAGAGCTCGTCCAGCAGCCGCGAGGAGCGGTTGAGCAGGGCACTGAACTCGGCGAACGTCCGGTAGTACGAGGCTTCGAGGACGCGCCCCCGCGCGTGCAGGAGAGGCGCGAGCTCCCCGATCTCACGACCGCCGCCGAACCCCAGGGCCAGCTCGCACTGGAGGACCAGGCTGTCGGTCCAGCGCTCCGCCTCGTAGTCGGACAGAGGAACCCGGTCGTACAGGGCGTGTGCTTCCCGGAGCCTCCGGAACAGTGCGAGGGCTTCGTCGGGACCGGGCTGACGACCCACGAGGCCGTCGCGCACCGCGTAGAAGTGCCACTTCGGATTCGACGGCTCCTCCGTCAGACACACTTCCACGAGCCGTGCGTACTTCTCCCGTTTCCCCTTGCGCGTGATCACCTCCGGCTCGTAGCCGGTGTGGTGGAAGACCACGTCCACCTCGACGGACGGAGGCTGGGCGCCGTGCGCGTCGTACAGCCGCTCGTGGAGACGCCCCTTGAACCGCAGGGCCGAGCCGGAGCGGACGACCCGCCGGGTGTCCGTATGGCATTCCTGACTCGTGTCGAGAATGCGAGGGGACACCACCAGGTCGGCACCGGGTAGGACGTGGTCCAGAGCCGACAGGACGGCCCGCAGCCGCCCCCTGCTCTCCGCCGACAGGGTTTCGTCCGCGTCCACATGGGCGAGCCACCCGCCCGGGCCGGCCTGCTCGAACGCCGCGTTGCGCTGAGCGGCGAAGTCGTCGGTCCACGCGCGGGTCACGTGTTCCACATGGGCGACGGCGGACCTCGCGGTGCCCAAGGTCGAGTCCTCGGACTCGGCGTCGACGAGGAGCATGCGGTCGCAGTCGTCGGTCAGGGCGCGCAGACACGCACCGATCACCTGCTCCTCGTCGTGTGTCAGTACGACGGCGGTGACGGCGCCTGCCCGGTCCGGCCGATAGGCGCCGGTGAGCTCGCCGTACGAGCCGGCCGGGACGTCCAGCGCGAGCAGTTCCGGGGCGGCCGCGCGGACGAGCCGCAGATCCCGGCCCAGCGCGGTCGGCGGGCCGGAATCCTCGGCCCAGGCCTGATCGAGGACATCGGCGAACTTCATGCGGGTTCCTTCGTCAGGGCGGCACGGTCGGGGGCGCTGTCCAGGCGCATGGTCAGGTCGCACCGCAGGTCGTCGACCTCTCGATGAGCCACCAGGACGCGAGTGGCTCCCGTCGTGGCCAGGGAGTCCCAGATCTGGACGAAGGCGTCCTGGTCGATGCCGCTGAAGCTCTCGTCGAACAGGAAGACGTCGGGGCGGATCAACACCGCGCGTGCCAGGGCGAGCTTCTGCAGCTGGCCTCGGGACAGGCGGGTCCCGTCCTCCCGCAGGACCTCGTCGTAGCCCTTGTCGAGGGAGTCGACGACGGATGTCGCATGGGCCAAGGCGCAAGCCTGATCGACTTCGTCCTGGGAGTGGTGTGCTCCCAGCGTCAGGTTCTCCCGGACGGTCGCGTTGACGATCATCGGGATCTCGGGCAGATAGAGGACCTTGCGATGGACGGTGTCGGGATCGAGGCTTTCGAGCGGCACACCACCGAGGAAGACCGTCCCGGCGTCCGCCGTGTGCAGGCCTGCCAGGAGCTTCAGGAGGGTGCTCTTTCCCGAGGCGTTGTCCCCTGCCAGATGCACCGAGCGCCCGGCGGGGACGGTCACGGAGACGTCTTCGACGACGCGGCGCGCGGTGCCCGGGTACGAGAACGTCAGGCCTCGTGCCGAGAGGGCGGAGGGCGTTCCGTGCGGGAGGTCCGGCTGTGCGGGCGCGCCGCCCGGACGTGCGTGGACGTCCGTGGGAGACGGGAGGACGACGGGCTCACGCTGGGTCATGATGTCCCGATAGCGGCCGATCGCGGCGGAGCTCCGCTGGAGCGTGGTCTGCAGGGTGGAGATGTTCACCAGCGAGGTGAGGAAGTACCCGGACAGCGAGATGAAGCTGAGGACCTGCCCCAGCGAGATCCGGCCGCTCTGGGCCTGGAGGAGGCCGATCCAGGTCACGGTGACGGCGAAGCAGCCGTGGGTCACCAGCCGGATCGTGGCGGAGAGGTTGTCGAGGCGCCCGAGTCTCGTCTCGGATTCGATACGCCGTGACAAAGCGTCGGAGATCCGCCGGGCCGCGAAAGCACGCTTTCCGTGGGAGATCACGACCTCGTGGTGGTTGAGGACGTTGATCAGTTCGGATTTGAGCGTGGCGTCACGCTGCAATGCTTCCTCGGATGTCTCCCGAATGCCGCGATAGAGACTCCACGAGGCGACCACCGTGATGAATGCGGAACTCATGAGGATGCCGAAGAGAGGCAGGCTCGACCAAGCGAGGTAGCTGCCGACGATGAGCACGATGGCCATGTCCACCGATACGCCGATCGTGGTGGAAGTCAGGAGCGTCTGTATTCCCTGGACGTCATCGAGCCGGCTTGCCAGGTCTCCGGTTCTGCGGCCCGAGTAGAAGCGGACCGGTAGACGGAGGAGTTTATCGACGTAGCGCTCGGACAGGTTCCTCTGTACGCGCTGACCGAATCTGACGATGATGAGCCCGCGTATGTACTGGAGAGCTCCGGCGGCCAGTACCATTCCCACGAAGGCCAGGGAGGTCAGCGTGAGGGCGCTGATGCTGTCCGACTGCAGGAATCTGTCGACGGACACCTGGAGATATATGCTGCTGGAGATCGAAAGCGCGGCCACGAGGAGCGTCAGAGCGATGACCCCGGTGATTGTCCGCCGGTTCTCGCGGACCTCGTTCACGAAGACGCTCTGCTTCCAGGAATGCCTGAAGCGCCCCCATCGGCCGACGTCGGTCGAGGGGGTCTCGGAGACGAGGGTCTCACCGGAGAAGGTCTGCGACAGCTCGTCGGCGGTCACGGTCCTCGGCCGGTAGAACCATGGGTCGCTGATGACGAAGTCGCCGTTGGGCAGGGCTTCTTGGACGACGACGAAGTGAGAGAGCCCCTCGTCCGCCGTCAGGGCGATGGCAGGTCCTGCCAGCGTGACAGCCTGGTGCAGCTCGTTCACGGTCAGGCGGAAGGCCTGGGAGGTGACGCCGTAGTCGTCGAGCACCTGCTGGAGCCGGAAAAGGCTCGCACCGCCTTCGCCGAGCCCCACGGATTCCCGAAGAATCGCGGAGTCCACGTGCACTCCGTGTCTCCGCAGGACAGTGCGCACGCAGGCCGGGCCGCAGTCCGTATCACCTTCCTGATGCGTGTGATAGGCCTGCCATTTCATCTTGCGCCCCCTGGGATGCGGATCGGCGGCGCCTCGGCTTCCGGGTTCCTTTCCGGAGTGGAGGCGCCGCCGTTCATAGACTGCTGTCAGGTGATTCCTGGCAGCGTTATCTGCTACCGGCACTCACGGTTGTAGATGGCCATGTAGTCCGTGTAGCTGCCGCCACAGCCGTAACCCAGCATGTTGGCCTGGGCGTTGGCCCAGATCGCGGCGCACTGGGCCTTGGAGAGGCGGCCGCCGGAAACGGCGTCGGTCTCGCTGTCGGACATGGTCGTGAAGTTCATCTCGCGCAGCGTGGAGAGGCTCATGTGCTTCTCTTTCCTGGTCGTGACGGGCCGGTCATGCCCGTCGGGATGGTGCGCCGAGCGGTTCCCCCGGCTCGATTGGTCTAATCCTATGGAGGGGGGAAGGAATGTACGTGATCTTGTCCGTGAGTTTGTCAGGTCGCTCCGGCGGCAATTCCCGGGCTGTGACTCCGGCATGCGCCCCGAAAAAGAAAGTCGGCCTCCAGGACCACGATCAGGTCCTGAAGGCCGACGTTTCGTCAGGCGGGAGGGCTCACGCCTTGGTGAGGTCCTCGATCTCCTCCTCGGGCTCGCGGCCCGGGGTCATGATGTTGAACTTGGTGATCGCGAAGCGGAAGACCACGTAGTAGATCGCCGCGAACGCGAGGCCGATCGGGATGATCAGCCACGGCTTGGAGGCGTACGTCCAGTTGAGGAAGTAGTCCAGCGCACCGGCGGAGAAGGTGAAGCCGTGGTGCACGCCGAGGGCCGACGTGATGACCATCGAGGCGGCGGTGAGCACCGCGTGGATCACGTACAGCAGCGGAGCCAGGAACATGAACGCGAACTCGATGGGCTCGGTGATGCCCGTGACGAACGAGGTCAGGGCGAGCGAGAACATCATGCCGCCGACGACCTTGCGGCGCTCGGGACGGGCGCAGTGGGTGATGGCCAGTGCGACGGCCGGCAGCGCGAACATCATGATCGGGAAGAATCCGGACATGAACTGACCGGCGGTCGGGTCGCCGTGGAAGAAGCGCGGCAGGTCGCCGTGCCAGACGGCACCGGTGGAGTCGGTGAAGGAACCGATCTCCTGCCAGGCGACGGTGTTCACGAACTGGTGCATGCCGACCGGGAGCAGTCCGCGGTTGATGGCGCCGAAGATGCCGGAGCCGAGAGCGCCGAGGCCGGTCATCCAGTTGCCGAAGTCGGTGATCACGCCACCGATGGGCTCCCAGAGGAGACCGAAGACGACACCCATGATGGTGCCGACGAAGGCCATGATGATCGGGACGAGCCGGCGGCCGTTGAAGAAGCCGAGCCAGTCGACCAGCTTCGTGCGGTGGTACCGCTGCCATATGACCGCGGCGAGCAGGCCCATGATGATGCCGCCGAAGACCTTGGGGTCGTTGTACGTCGCGGCGACGTCGACACCCTTGTTCGCGGTCGTGTTGACGACGGCCTCGGAGGTCGGGAACGCGGTGAGCACGTTCTTGTAGACCAGGAAGCCGACCAGCGCGGCGAGCGCGGTCGATCCGTCGGCCTTCTTCGCGAAGCCGATCGCGATACCGACGCAGAACAGCAGCGGCATGTTGGCGAAGACCGCGTCGCCCGCCGTGGCGAAGACGGCGGCGACCTTGTCCCAGCCGAGGCCTTCGGCGCCGAAGACGTCGGGCTGGCCGAGACGGAGCAAGATACCCGCGGCCGGCAGAACGGCGATCGGCAGCTGCAGGCTGCGACCGACCTTCTGCAGGCCCTGGAACAGGCCGGATCCGCGCTTCTTCGCGGGAGCGGCGGCCTGGGCGGTGGCCGTACTCATCAACTTCCTCCAGTAAGGCAAGGCGCCGCCAGGGCTGTGGACACGGGGGGAGGCGACGTCTCGTGGAACGCGGTGGTCTGGACCGCGTGGTCTACACCAGTGAATGGTGTAGACCAGTTTTAGCACGTGAGACTTAGATAAGGAACCTGCGAATTTTGTGTGCTCGGCCATGGGGCGAAATGCACGACATAAGGCCCCCGGACCGTCAGGTCCAGGGGCCTTGCGCGGGGCTTACGAAGGGGACGAAAGCCCCGAATCGATCATCCTCCGAAGGGTGATCGCGGGGTCACTTGACGTTCTCCCGCTCCATCTCGTCCCCCACCTCGTCCGGCTCGCGGCCGGGGGTCGGGAGGTTGAACCTGGTGATCGCGAACCTGAAGATCGCGTAGTACACGACGGCGAAGGCGAGACCGATCGGGATGATCAGCCACGGCTTCGTCGCGAGGTTCCAGTTGATCACGTAGTCGATCAGACCCGCCGAGAAGCTGAAGCCGTCCTTCACGCCGAACGCCCAGGTCACGGCCATCGACACACCCGTCAGCACGGCATGGATCGCGTAGAGCAGCGGGGCGATGAAGAGGAACGAGTACTCGATCGGCTCGGTGATGCCCGTGACGAACGAGGTCAGCGCGACCGACAGCATCATGCCGCCGACCTCCTTGCGCCGGTGCGGCTTGGCGCAGTGCGTGATCGCCAGCGCCGCCGCCGGCAGTGCGAACATCATGATCGGGAAGAAGCCCGTCAGGAACTGGCCGGCGTTCGGGTCACCCGCCAGGAACATGGGGATGTCACCGTGGACCGTCGTACCGTCCGGCTTCTCGTACGTGCCGAACTGGAACCAGATCGGCACGTTCAGGAACTGGTGCAGGCCGATGACGAGCAGCGCCCGGTTCGCCAGGCCGAAGATGCCCGAACCCCACGCGCCGAGCCCGACCAGCCAGTCGCTGAAGCTCTCCAGGCCGTCACCGATCGGCGGCCAGACCCACAGGCAGAGCGCCGCGAACGCGATCGCCACGAACGTCATGATGATCGGGACGAGCCGGCGGCCGTTGAAGAAGCCCAGCCAGTCGACCAGCTTCGTCCGGTGGTACCGCTGCCAGAGGTATGCGGTGAGCAGACCCATGACGATGCCGCCGAAGACACCGGGATTCTGGTAGGTGTAGCCGGCGAAGGAGTCGTCGGTGCCGAGGCAGCCGCCGCCGATGTCCTGCGTACCGGCGGGGCAGTCCTTCGGGAACTGGCGCAGCACCGTGTAATAGACGAGGAAGCCGACGACGGACGCGAGCGCCGTCGAGCCGTCCGCCTTCTTGGCCATGCCGATCGCCACACCGATGCAGAACAGCAGTGGCAGGCCGAGGCTGCCGTCGAGGAGAGCACCGCCCGCGCCCGCCATCACCTTCGCGACGTTGTCCCAGCCGAGACCCTCTGCGCCGAAGACGTCCGGCTGGCCGAGCCGGTTGATGATGCCCGCGGCCGGCAGGACGGCGATGGGGAGCTGGAGACTGCGCCCCATCTTCTGCAGGCCCTGGAAGAGTCCGCCCCACACGGACTTCTTGGGCGCTGCCGCGGCGCTGTCGGTACTCATCGGCGTCCTCCCTGCCCGGAACAAGCCGGGTCCGCGTCTCGTTGCACACTGGTGTAGACCACTTGCGGTAGGCTCCGGGAGCCTGCTGAGGACAGGCCGCCGGTGATCGTCATCATTCGGCAGAACGGCGGCACACGCTCGCGAAGTTGGGCCAACCGTGGGTTACCGTGACAAAGCGGACCGCAGGTGCGCCGAGATTCGCGCTCGCGCGAACAGAACGGACAGGGAGAAACACATGGCCACCAAGGCTGAGAAGATCGTCGCCGGGCTGGGCGGCATCGACAACATCGAAGAGGTCGAGGGCTGCATCACCCGGCTCCGCACCGAGGTTGTCGACCCCGCGCTCGTCGACGAGGCCGCCCTCAAGGCCGCCGGCGCCCACGGCGTCGTGAAGATGGGCACCGCCATCCAGGTCGTCATCGGCACCGACGCGGACCCGATCGCCGCGGAGATCGAAGACCTGATGTGAGACCTGACGTGAGCGAACGGCTCACGTCGACAAGGGCCCGTTCCGGCAGGGGAACGGGCCCTTCGTCATGAAGACCCGGGCCCTCCGCCACCACACGGCCGGGCCCTCCGCCCCCACGGCTACGGCTAGGCTCGTCCCATGTCTCGCATCGACGGCCGTACCCCCGAACAGCTCCGCCCCGTCACCATCGAACGCGGCTGGAGCAAGCACGCAGAGGGCTCCGTCCTCATCTCCTTCGGTGACACCAAGGTCTTCTGCACCGCCTCCGTCACCGAAGGCGTCCCGCGCTGGCGCAAGGGCAGCGGCGAAGGCTGGGTCACCGGCGAGTACTCCATGCTGCCCCGGGCCACCAACACCCGCGGCGACCGCGAGTCCGTCCGCGGCAAGATCGGCGGCCGTACGCACGAGATCTCCCGCCTCATCGGCCGCTCGCTGCGCGCCGTCATCGACTACAAGGCCCTCGGCGAGAACACGATCGTCCTCGACTGCGACGTCCTCCAGGCCGACGGCGGCACCCGCACCGCCGCCATCACCGGCGCGTACGTCGCCCTCGCCGACGCCGTCGCCTGGGCCCAGGGCAAGAAGCTCGTGAAGGCCGGCCGCAAGCCCCTCACCGGCACCGTCGGCGCCGTCTCCGTCGGCATCGTCGACGGCGTCCCCCTCCTCGACCTCTGTTACGAGGAGGACGTCCGCGCCGAGACCGACATGAACGTCGTCTGCACCGGCGACGGCCGCTTCGTCGAGGTCCAGGGCACCGCCGAGGCCGAGCCCTTCGACCGCAAGGAGCTCAACGCCCTCCTCGACCTGGCCTCCGGCGGCTGCGCCGAACTGGCGGAGATCCAGCGCAAGGCCCTCGAAGGAACCCTCTGACACCTGGCTGCGTCATGACGGGCGGGCACACGGATAAGCTCCGTGCGCCCGCCCGTCTGTCTGTCCGTCCGCCTGTCCGTCTGTCCGTCTGTTCGTATTTAGGGGATGCCTTGAAGCGCCGACTCGCACTCGCCGTGGCCACGGCCGCCGCACTCACCACCGTCCTGAGCGGCTGCGGAGCCCTCGACACCGCCATGGACTGCGTCAAGACCGCCGACGCGATAGCCACGTCCGTGACCAAGCTCGAACAGGCCGTCTCCAACGCCTCCAACGACCCGACGCAGATCGAGGAGTCCCTGAACTCGATCAGCACCGAGCTCGGCAACCTCAAGGACACCACCGACAACGCCGACCTCGCGAAGGCGGTCGACGACCTCACGAAGGGCGTCGAGTCCGTCCGTACGGCGGTCAAGAACGGCGACACCACCCCGGACATCCAGCCGATCACGGACGGCGCGAGCGAGATCGCGAAGGTCTGCACCCCGGGATAATCGGGGGCATGACCCGACAGCGCCTGATCCTCGCCACCCGCAACGCGGGCAAGATCACCGAACTCCACGCGATCCTCGCCGACGCGGGCCTCGACCTCGAACTCGTCGGCGCGGACGCGTACCCCGACGTGCCCGACGTCAAGGAAACCGGTGTCACCTTCGCCGAGAACGCGCTCCTCAAGGCGCACGCCCTCGCCCAGGCCACCGGCCTCCCGGCCGTCGCCGACGACTCCGGCCTCTGCGTCGACGTCCTGAACGGCGCCCCCGGCATCTTCTCGGCCCGCTGGGCCGGCACCCACGGCAACGACCGCGCGAACCTGGACCTGCTCCTGGCCCAGCTCGCGGACATCGACGACGCCCACAGAGGCGCCCACTTCGCCTGCGCGGCGGCCCTGGCGCTCCCGGACGGCACGGAACGGGTGGTCGAGGGTCGCATGGAGGGCACCCTCCGCCATGCCCCGACGGGCACGAACGGCTTCGGCTACGACCCGATCCTCCAGCCGACGGGCCACGACGTGACCTGCGCCGAACTCTCCCCGTCGGAGAAGAACGCGATCAGCCACCGCGGCAAGGCCTTCCGCGCCCTGGTGCCGGTGGTGAAGGAGCTGCTGGGCTGAGGGCTTGCATACGAACGGCCCGCGAATCGGTCCTTCGATTCGCAGGCCGTTTATCGTGCGGCCGGAGGGATTCGAACCCTCACGGGATTTCTCCCACGGGCTCCTAAGGCCCGCGCGTGCTGCCTATTTCGCCACGGCCGCTTGCACAGCCATGGTAGCGGTCACCGCGAGCCTGTCGGAGAGGTGCGTCGGCGCCCTCCCCGGCACCAGGTGTCGGTGACCGCATGGCAGTTGGGGCAAAGTAGCCGAAGGTTCTCGGCGCGGTCATCGCGCCAGTCCCCATTGATGTGGTCGATCTCCAGGGTCATGGGTCTGCCGAGCCACTCGGTGCCGATGCCGCAGTCGGCACACTCCTCGGGGACGCCGGACTCACGGAGTGCTCGACGCAGCAGGTGAGTTCTGGTCCGGAGCCCCCGGCCGTGGCGGACGAGAATGTCCTCAGGTCGTTTCACCGGGGTGGGCCCCTGTTGTCCTCGCGCGTGCGCCTGCCCCAGGAAGTGGGACGTGCTGAGGCCATCCTCCGCGGTCCATCGGCGGAATAGCGCGCGCATCTGCCCTGTGCAGGGCTTGCCCAAGATGCGGAGAGCGCCGGTCGATTTCGTAGTGGGCGAAGCGCTTCAGCAGGTAGCGGCGGAGCTTGTCGCAGGGCTGCGAGTCGAAGAAGGCGAAGATCTCGTCGATGGTCGAGCACTGCGCGGCGGCTTCGGCCAACCGCTCGCGGGTGCATCGAGCGGCGTTGGTCACGAGGCTCGTCTCCTGCCGCGGCCTCGGTAGGTGTCGGTCGTCGAGTGGCAGTTGGGGCAGAGGAACCGCAGGTTCTCGATCCGGTTGTTGCGCCAGTCTCCGTCGATGTGGTCGACCTCCAGCGGGAGTGGTCGGCCGCGCCACTGGGCGTCCGTACCGCACGTTGCGCACTGGTTTCCGTACTCCCGAGTCCTTCATCGCCCATGTGAGGCGGTCGCTCGGGATGCGCCGGGTCTGTGGGCCGGTCTGCTCGACGAGCAGGGCCTCGGGTGTCCGGGGGCGCCGGGGCTTTCCCCGCTGGGACGGCGCGCGGAAGTGCGAGGTGTCCACGCCCGGCTTCTGCATGCGCTCCCGCACGTACCTTCGCGTCGAGCTCTTCGGGCCCACCCCCAGCCATTCCAGCGCCTCCGTCAGCGTCCGCGCTCCCCGCGCCGCCACTTCGAGCCGCTCCTGTGTGAACGCGCTCGTCCCCATCGGACCCCCTCGGATCCGGCCACCCGTTCGTGGCCTCGTACGGAGTAACGAGCCGAATATCGGACGGTCACGTCATGACGCGTACGAATATCGCGTCCGGTATACGAAACGGCCCGCACCGCCCTTTCGGGGGTGCGGGCCGTTCCAGGGGAGGCGTCAGGCCCCGACGCCCAGGTCCCTGATGATCTTGGCCACGTGGCCCGTCGCCTTCACGTTGTAGAAGGCGTGCTCGACCTTGCCGTCCTCGTCGACCACGACCGTCGAGCGGATCACGCCCGTCACGACCTTCCCGTACAGCTTCTTCTCGCCGAAGGCGCCGTACGCCTCCAGGGTCGTCTTGTCCGGGTCGCCGACCAGCGTGACCTTCAGGTTCTCCTTCTCGCGGAACTTCGCCAGCTTCTCCGGCTTGTCGGGGGACACGCCGATGACGTCGTAGCCCGCGCCTGCCAGCAGGTCCAGGTTGTCGGTGAAGTCGCAGGCCTGCTTCGTGCAGCCGGGGGTGAGGGCCGCCGGGTAGAAGTAGACGATGACCTTGCGGCCCTTGTGGTCCGCGAGGGAGACCTCGTTGCCGTCCGCGTCGGGCAGGGTGAAGGCGGGGGCGGTGTCGCCGGGCTGCAGTCGCTCGCTCATGGCTCGCTCTTCCTCGGGAGTGTTCGCGTACGCGTCCAGAGCCTAATGGCGGACGCCCAATGGGGGGCGGACGCGGCTCAGCGGGGGTGGAGCTGACACACTGTCCGTCAACGACCGGATACACGACTACGGAGGCAGCGCGGTGTCGGACGCCAGGACCCCTGCGCAGATCGAGGCGGACATCGTCCGCCGGCGCGAGCAGCTCGCCGTCACACTCGACGAGATCGGCATTCGGGTACACCCGAAGACGATCATCGGGGACGCCAAGGCCAAGGTCGCCTCGACGGTCGACCAGACCGCCGGGCGCGCCTTCGTCGCCGTCAACCGCGTCGTCTCCGACGTGAAGGCCCGCTTCACGCACGAGGACGGCGCGCCCCGTCTGGAGCGGGTCGTGCCGGTGGCGGTCGTCGCCGTCGCGGTGATCGGACTGATCGTTTCCTCGTCCCGTAAGCGCAAGGGATGACCCCTCCCCGCCACGGGCGACACGCCCGGGCAGGTAGGTTCGGACCGTGAGCGAGAACACGCACGACAAGCTGCCCATCCGGATGCTCCACGACCGGGTCCTGGTCCGCACCGACTCCCCCGAGGGGGAGCGGCGCTCCGGCGGCGGCATCCTGATCCCGGCGACCGCCGCCGTCGGCCGTCGCCTGTCCTGGGCCGAGGTGGTCGCGGTCGGCCAGAACGTCCGTACCGTCGAGATCGGTGACCGGGTGCTGTACGACCCGGAGGACCGTGCCGAGGTCGAGGTGCGGGGTGTCGCGTACGTACTGATGCGGGAGCGGGACCTGCACGCGGTGGCCGCGGACCGGTTCCAGGGCGCGACGGACTCGACCGGGCTGTATCTGTAGCCGAAGGCTTCCCGAGGCCCTGGTGACCATCGTCACCAGGGCCTTTGCTCGTTCTTTGCTAGCCTGGGGACACCCGACGAGACGCGCCGTACCGGGATGACGACAAGACGACGCACTCCTGTAGTTCCGTCTCGCGGAGGTGTCGTCGTCATGGCCTGGGTTCTTCTCGTGGTCGCGGGTCTGCTCGAAGTCGGCTGGTCGATCGGTATGAAGTACACCGACGGCTTCACGCGGCTCTGGCCCAGCGTGTTCACCGGCGCCGGGATCGTCGCCTCCATGCTGCTGCTGTCGCATGCCGCCAAGACGCTGCCGATCGGTACCGCGTACGGCGTGTGGGTGGGTATCGGCGCGGCCGGTGCGGCGGTGCTCGGCATGGTCGTGCTCGGTGAGCCGGCGACCGCCGCCCGGATCTTCTTCGTCTGTCTGCTGCTGGTCGCCGTGGTGGGGCTGAAGGCGACCTCCGGCCACTGACCCCGGCCACTGACCCCGGTCACCGGCCCCGGTCACCGGCCCTGGTTCATCGGCCCCGTACGGGTGGACGTGAGGGCAGGGGGCTGCGGGACACCTCGGCCTCGGCCCCCGGCCCCGCCTCGCCCGTGAGGTACGGGTCCCCCTGCTGGTTCTCCTGACCCTCCTGGTTGTCCTGGCTCTCCGGTCCGTCCGGCATCGGCGGCACCGGCGGCATCTCCTCCGCCCCCGGCATCAGCCGGAGGTCGAAGTCGCGCGGGGTGGTCCCCGCGAGCGCGTCCCGGGTGAACTGGGCCCAGATCTCGGCCGGCGCCCCGCCGCCGTTGATCCGGGGCAGTCCGAGCGCCCCGTACAGCGGTTCCTGCCGTCCCGACTCGGGGTCCTGGCCCATCAGTGCGACGACCGTCGCCAGCTCCGGTGTGAATCCCGCGAACCAGGCGGCCTTGTCGTCCTCCGCCGTGCCCGTCTTGCCCGCCGCCGGCCGCCCGGCGGCCTGCGCCGCCGTGCCCGTACCCGCCTCGACGACGCTCCGCAGGATCGACGTGGTCGTGTCGGCGGCCTCGCGGCTGACCGCCTGCCGGGCCTGCCGGGACGGCAGGTCGATCGTCCTGCCGCCCTTCGTGACGGCCTCGACGAGGGTGTGGCTGCCGTGCCGGCCGTGCGCGGCGAGCGTCGCGTAGGCCGAGGCCATGTCGAGGACGCTGGCGGTGGCCGGGCCGAGGGCGATGGAGGGGGAGGCGGTGAGGTCGGGGGTGGAGCCGGGCACACCGAGGGCGACGGCGGTCCGCCGGACGTGTGCGGGGCCGACGTCCACGGCCATCTGGGCGTACACGGCGTTCACCGACAGGTCGGTGGCCTCCCCGACGGCGATCTCGCCGTAACTGGCGTCGTCCTCGTTGGCGGGGTCGTACGGGCTGCCGCTCCAGCCCTCGACCGGGCGCCGGTTGGTCCCGTCGTAGAGGGTGTACGGGGTGATCGGCAGGCCGTGCTGGGTCTGCGCCCCGCTCTGTACGGCGGCGGTGAAGACGAAGGGCTTGAAGGTGGAGCCGACCTGGTAGTCGCGGCGGGTGGCGTTGTTGACGTACTGCTGGGTGTAGTCGATGCCGCCGTACATCGCGAGGACCTTGCCGGTTCCCGGGTCGACGGCCGCCGCTCCGACCCGTACGTAGCGGTCGGCGGGGTTGCGGTCGGGGTCGAGGCGGGAGATGACGCGGTCCTCGACGGCCTGGGCGAGTGTCTCCTGTTTGGCGCGGTCCAGGGTGGTGGTGATCCGGAAGCCGCCGCCGGCGAGGGTCTTCTCGTCGATGACGCCCTGGTCGGTCAGGTACTCCTCGACGGCCTGGACGAGATAGCCGCGCTGTCCGGAGAGGCCGGTGGCGGGGCGGGCGGTCTGGGGGAGGGGGAAGCGGGCGGCGGCGCGTTCGGCGCGGCCGAGCCAGCCCTCGGTGACCATGCCGTCGAGGACGTAGTTCCAGCGGGCGACGGCCTTGGCCCGGTTCTCGGGGTGGGTGGTGACGTCGTAGGCGCTGGGGGCCTTGAGGAGGGAGGCGAGGTACGCGCCTTCGGCGGTGTCGAGGCGTTCGACGTCCTTGCCGTAGTAGGCGCGGGCGGCGGCCTGGATCCCGTAGGCGTTCCGGCCGAAGTAGCTGGTGTTCAGGTAGCCCTGGAGGATCTCCTCCTCGGTCTTCTCGCGGCCCAGTTTGATCGCGATGAAGAACTCCTTGGCCTTGCGGCTGAGGGTCTGTTCCTGGCCGAGGTAGTAGTTCTTGACGTACTGCTGGGTGATGGTGGAGCCGGACTGGCGGCCCTTGCCGGTGACGGTGTTCCAGGCGGCGCGGACCATGGCCTTGGGGTCGACGGCGCGCGAGGTGTGGAAGTCGCGGTCCTCGGCGGCGAGGACGGCCTGGCGGACGCCCAGGGGGACCTGTTCGAGCCGGACGTTCTCGCGGTTGACCTCGCCGTCGCGGGCGATGGGGCTGCCGTCGCGGTAGAGGTAGACGTTGGACTGGGCGAGGGCGGCGGCGTTGGCCGGGGGGATCTTCACCAGGAGGTAGCCGGCGACGAAGGCCCCGCCGAGGAGCAGCGCGCCGAGGAGGGCGAGGCCGAACAGGGTCCGCAGGACGCGCCGGAGGCGCCGGGCGCGCGGGGGACGCTTCCGTGCGGGAGGTGGCGGAGCGGAGAGGGTGGGGTCCCTCGGCTCCCAGCCCGGGCCGGATGGCCGGGGGGTGTCACTCGTACCGGAGGAAGGGGGCATGGCACCTCATATTGCCCGGAAAGTGACGAAACTCCGGAATACGACCCGAATCGGCAGCGCCGAATCACGTGAAGTGAGGGGAAAATCGCTCGCGGTGTGTGGGGGCTCGCCGCTAGGGTCGTGCGCTTCGCCGTTTTTCGGCGCTTTCCGGATGACCTTCCGGAGGTGATCCAGGAGGGGGGAAGGGTTCGCATGCTGCGGCTGTACGCGACGGTGGCCGCGGGTGGCTTCCGGCGCCATGCCACCTACCGGGTGGCGACGGCGGCGGGGGTGTTCACCAACACCGTCTTCGGCCTCATCCTGTCGTACACGTACATCGCCCTGTGGGACGAACGCCCGCAGCTCGGCGGCTACTCCATGGACGACGCGCTCGCCTATGTGTGGATCGGCCAGGCGCTCATCACCGTGTGCGGCCTGATGGGCGGCGGCTTCGAGGAGGAGCTGATCGAGCGGATCAGGACCGGGGACATCGCGGTCGACCTCTACCGCCCCGTGGACCTCCAGACCTGGTGGTTCTCGGCCAACCTCGGCCGTTCGGCCTACCAGTTGCTCGGCCGCGGGGTCGTCCCGATGGCGGTGGGCGCGCTCGTCTTCGACTTCACGCTGCCCTCGGGCCCCGGGAGATGGCTCGCGTTCCTGGTGGCGGTGGCACTCGGCTCGATCGTCAGTTTCGCGATCTGGTACCTCGTCGCGATGAGCGCGTTCTGGCTGCTCGACGGCCAGGGCGTGCTGCAGGTGGCCTGGCTGGGCGGGCTGTTCTTCTCGGGGATGCTGCTCCCGCTGAACGTCTTCCCGGGCGCGCTGGGCGAGCTGGCGCGGATGCTGCCGTGGGCGTCGATGCTCCAGGTGCCGGCCGATGTGTACCTGGGGAAGTACGCGGGCGGGTGGGAGCTGGCGGGGGCGTACGCGTTCCAGGGGTGCTGGGCGCTGGTGCTGTTCGGGGCGGGGCGGGCGGCGCAGGCGGCGGCGACGCGGAAGGTGGTGGTGCAGGGTGGCTGACGCTGACGCTGACGTACTTCGTACGAGCGGGGCTTCCCGGCGTACTCACCCACTGGCGTCGGACTCCTGGCGCACGTACCGGATGGTCGCGGGGATGTGGATCCGGTCGACGATGGCGTACCGCTCCTCCTTCGCGCTGACCCTGGTCACCAGCTTCTGCGTCACCTTCTTCGACTTCGTCGTCATCCTGCTGATGTTCGGTCAGGTGAAGGGTCTTGGCGGCTTCTCCTTCGCGGAGGTCGCGTTCCTGTACGGGACGACGGGCACGTCGTTCGGTCTCGCGGACCTGACGATGGGGTCGCTCCAGCGGATGGGGAAGCGGGTCAGGGACGGCTCGCTCGACACGTTCCTGATGCGCCCGGCGCCGCTGCTCGCGCAGGTCGCGGCGGACAAGTTCGCGCTGCGCCGGTTCGGGCGGGTGGCGCAGGGGCTGTTCGTCCTGGTGTGGGCGCTGGTCCTGCTGGACGTGGCGTGGACGCCGGTGAAGGTGCTGCTGCTGCCGATGATGCTGGTCTGCGGGGCGGTGATCTTCGGGGCGGTGATGGTGCTGGGGGCGTCGGCCCTGTTCTGGGTGCAGGACGCGGCCGAGGTCACGAGCTCGTTCACGTACGGCGGGAACACCCTCCTCGGGTACCCGCCGACGATCTTCGCGCAGGAGCTGGTGCGGGGGGTTGTGTACGTCGTGCCGCTGGCGTTCGTGAACTGGCTGCCCGCGCTGTACGTCCTCGGCCGGCCGGCCCCGGCGGGCGTGCCGGGCTGGGCGGCCTTCGCGTCGCCGCTCGTGGCGGTGGTCTGCTGCGCGGTGGCGGGGACCGCGTGGCGGGCCGGAATCCGTTCGTACCGATCGACAGGAAGCTGAGTCCCGTGCAGACCTCTGTGCCCTTCATCGAACTCGACTCACTGGAGAAGATCTTCACGGTCCGCAGCAAGGCGGGCCTGCTGAAGCGGTCGAAACGCGAGGTCCGGGCGGTCGACGGCATCAGCTTCGGCGTCGAGCGCGGGGAGATGGTCGGCTACATCGGTCCGAACGGGGCCGGGAAGTCGACCACGATCAAGATGCTGACCGGCATCCTCACTCCCAGCGGGGGCCGGCTGCGGGTCGCGGGCATCGACCCGGCGCGGGAGCGCACCCGGCTGGCCCAGCGCATAGGGGTGGTGTTCGGCCAGCGGACGACGCTCTGGTGGGACCTGCCGCTGAGGGACTCGTACGGCCTGATGCACCGGATGTACCGGATCCCCGACGCCCGCTACCGCGAGAACCTCGACCGGTGTGTCGAGCTCCTCGACCTGGGCGAGCTGCTCGACGTCCCGGTCCGCCAGCTCTCCCTCGGCCAGCGGATGCGCGGCGACATCGCGGCGGCGCTGCTGCACGACCCGGAGGTGCTGTACCTGGACGAGCCGACGATCGGCCTGGACGTCGTGTCGAAGGCGAGGGTGCGGGAGTTTCTGCGGGAGCTGAACGCCTCCCAGGGCACGACGGTCCTGCTGACCACCCACGACCTCACGGACATCGAGCAGCTGTGCTCGCGGGTGATGGTCATCGACCACGGGAAGCTGATGTACGACGGGAAGCTGACCGGCCTGCACGCGGTGGGCGAGAGCGAACGGCTCCTGGTGGTGGACCTGGAGCGGGAGCTGCCCCCGATCGAGGACGTGCCGGGCGCCCGCTTCGTACGGTCGGAGGGACCCCGCCAGTACCTGGCCTTCCCGGCCTCGTCCTCGGCGGCTCCCCTGGTCGCCGCGGTCGCCGCCGCGTATCCCCTTGTCGACCTCTCGGTGCGGGAGCCCGACATCGAGGCCGTGATCGCGAAGATGTACGGGGGAACTCGCGAGGAGCGCCGGGAGTCCCTGATGTAGGAGGTCAGGCCCATGGTGAGTTTTTCGTACACGGCGGCGGACGAGGAGAAGAGCAGAGGCGTCCGGCGGATGAAGACGCTGGCGACGTCGCTGCTCGTCGGGGTGGCCGTGATCTACGCCCTCGCGACCTGGGCGGAGAACGCGGGCTGGGGCGCCTGGACGGGCTATGTCGCCGCCGCCGCGGAGGCGGGCATGGTCGGCGCACTGGCGGACTGGTTCGCGGTGACGGCCCTCTTCCGGCACCCACTCGGCCTGCCGATCCCGCACACGGCGATCATCCCGACGAAGAAGGACCAGCTGGGAGCCTCGCTGGGCTCGTTCGTCGGCGAGAACTTCCTCTCGGCGGATGTCGTACGGGGCCGGCTGGCGGCGTTCGGAATCGGGCGGCGCCTCGGTTCATGGCTGGCGGACCCGGCCCATGCGGACCGGGTGACGGCGGAGGCGTCGACGGCGCTGCGCGGCGCGCTGACGGTCCTGCGGGACTCGGACGTGCAGGCGGTCGTGGGCGAGGCGATCACGCGCCGGGCCGAGTCGGCGGAGATCGCCCCGGGCCTGGGCAAGACCCTGGAGAAGATCGTCGCGGACGGGGCGCACCGCCGGGCGGTGGACCTGGTCTGCACCCGGGCGCACGACTGGCTGGTGACCCACGGCGAGTCGGTGATGGACGCGGTGCAGGGCGGCGCGCCGGGCTGGACGCCGCGCTTCGTCGACAAGCGCATCGGCGAGCGCGTCTACAAGGAACTCCTCCGCTTCGTGACGGAGATGCGGGACATGCCGACGCACCCGGCGCGCGGCGCGATCGACCGCTTCCTGACGGACTTCGCGGCCGACCTCCAGGCGGACACGGACACGAGGGTCCGTGTCGAGCGCCTGAAGTCGGACCTGCTGGCCCGTCCGGAGATCCAGGACATCATCGCCTCTGCCTGGTCCTCGATCCGCAACCTGATCATCGCGGCGGCCGAGGACGACCGCAGCCAGCTCCGCCTGCGCGCCCGCGCCTCGCTGATGTCCCTGGGCAACCGCCTGGCGACGGACACCCGCCTCCAGGCGAAGGTCGAGGGCTGGGCGGAGGACGCGGCGACGTACGTCGTCACCACCTACCGCCACGAGATCACATCCCTGATCACGGACACGGTCGCCGGCTGGGACGCCACCCAGACCTCGAAGAAGATCGAGGCCAACATCGGCCGCGACCTCCAGTTCATCCGCATCAACGGCACGGTGGTGGGCGCCCTGGCGGGCCTCCTGATCTACACGTTCAGCCACGCGCTGGGGGGCTGAACGGGGTGACTCCTACTTCCCGCGGGTGACGGCCCAGGAGGCGGCGGCGACACCCCCGGCCACGGAGAACACCGCGGGCCAGGCCCCGATCTTCTTCGCAAGCGGATGCGACCCGGCGAACGCGGCGACGTACGCGGCCGTCAGCCCGGCAGCCGCCTTCCCACCCACCACCTGCTGCCACTCCCGAGCAGCCACCCCACCGGCCACGGCCAGCACGACCCCACCGAGCGGCCGCTTCTTGGTCCACCGAGCAACGGCGTAACCGCCCACGAGTCCGGCGGCGGCTATGGCGGGGGAGGGGATGCGGGGCATGGTGGGGCCTTTCGGATCGACGGGGTCGTCCTTCGAGCCTACGAGGGCGTGCGTACGTGCTCCCCGCCGGGCAGTGACTTCGGCTCGTTACGGGTGGGCGTGGCGCATTCGGCGCACAGGGTCTCATCGGCGAGCGGCCGGAACAGCATGGGTTGCGTGTGCTGGCCGGTGCACTCGCGTGTGCCTTCGAGGCGGACGGAGAGCCGGATCGGGGTGGGGGTAGGCGTGGGTGGGGTCGGCAGGGTGCGGGGTGGGACGTCGCGGAGGAGGTAGCGGACGAGTCCGCCGGGTCGGTGTACGGGTGTCCCGGTGCCGGGCAGGCCGCGGAGGACGTGTTCGTGGACGTCAGCGGACGAGTGTCCGGAGTCGAGCCAGCGGGCTGCGAGGCGGGCGAGTTCGTCGCGCATGCCGGGCGGAATGTGGCGGAGGGCGGGGGAGAGGAGGGGAAGGACACCGATAAGAGCGCGGCCCTCTTCGAGATGGGGGCTGGTAGGCGTTCCGTCGGCAGGTACGGGGGCAGGCGCAGGCTCATGGACGGCCTCGGCCGGCTCGGCCGGAAGGTTGGAGGTGTCATTCCTCAGGTGTTTATCTGGATGACCGTCGGCCGACGGGGTGGTCGGCCGACCGGCGGCCGGTTTCCGGGGACTCGGTACGACCTGCGGGATGACGCGGTCAGTGCAGGCGAGGACGGGTGTCCGGGCGAGGAGCTTGGCGGCCTCGTCCGAGGTCAACGGGGTACTGGAGACGAGCTGTTGGGTAACCCAGCGCCCACCGGGTCCCTGAACTCGCCGTTCGTGGACGAATCCCTCCTCCTTGAGCTGCCGCTTGGCGCGGGTGAAGGCGCATCCCCCGATCCGGGCACGTTTGGCGGTCGCGGAAAACGACTCGCGTGCGTCCTGGGGGAGGGAGAGCTGCCAGGTCAGGAGTCGAACGGCGTCAGAACTGAGCCGAGGATGCCGAATGATCTCGTGCGAGAACTGACTGAAGGCACGCGAAGGCGCGTTAAAGTGCCGGTAGATCACGGTGGACGCCTATTCCACTAGTGGTTCAGGCCCTCGTGATGGCGCCAACCGTCGCGAGGGCCGTTTTGCGCGAACGTACCGCACGGAGTGTGTCCGGATGGTTGTGTTGAGTGGAGAGCGCTCGTGTGGGTGAAGGAGAGGCTCGACAGGTCTGGGCAGCAGTTCTGCCTCGGGTGCGGCCGCCCTCTTTCCGAGTGTGGCGGCCTCCACCACCGCATCAAGGGCGCTCCCGTTGGTCGCGTCGGCGAAGCCGATGGCCTGCGGCCACCCTTGACCCGGCGGCGGAGGCCGCCATTTCACACTCGGAGGGCGGCCGGGGGCGTGGCCACGCGGGGGCCCGGGCATCGGTCGGGGGTCGGACGGCGCCTGGCAGGCCAGTGGGTGGGGGCTTGGCTCGTAGCCGGGGAGGGCGGGCACCTTCCTGCGGTCCGGGGTGCGCGGTTGTTGAATGGGGCAGCCGGTCCCGGCTCAGCGGCGAACGGCCGTCGGCGGGTTGGGATTCAGGCCCCGCTGGTCACTCCCGGTGGGGCCTGAATCCCAACGAACCATCGACTGGCCGCCGCTAATCGCCGCCCGGCTACCCCATTCGACAACCGCGCACCCCGAACCCACCGAAGAGCACCACGCTCCCCCCACCAGCCTGCATGACGCTCTCCGGCCCCGGATACTGCCCGGGCCCCCTGCGACCCCGGCCCCGGACCGCCCTCCGAGAGGTCTTTCGCACCTGGAGGCACCGGGTCAAGGGTGGCCGCAGGCCATCGGCGGAGCCGACTTGCCCTTGATGCGGTGGTGGAAGGTGCGACTCTCGGAAAGAGGGCGGTCCCACCAGAAGCCCATGAAGCAGGCTCACTCGAAGGGGCCTGCCCCAACCCGAAGCCAGATGTCGTGCTGGAGGCGCTGCCCCGGTCCTCAGCGGGCAATGCCGGCGTGGAGTTCGGGCTGATGAGTGGGGAGTTCTCGACGGAGTTGCAGCGCCTTCAGTCTGGCAATCTCACCGTCGATAGCTAGTACGACTTGCGGCCACGGCAGACTCAATGGGCTGAAGAGGTCCCAGAACGGATACGCGAATCGTGCCAGGGCGCTGACGCCCAGACGTGCCGCCCGGGCATCGATCGCGCTGATCGCCCTTCGGGTTGCCTGTCCAGCTCCGCGCGAGGCCGGGAGAATTCCGTTCCCGACGAGGAGGGTGGCCGTGCGGACCGCGTCCAATGTTCTAGCGGGTACTCCTTCACTGAACGGGCCGTAGACGAGCGGGCTCCAGTCGGCGCGTGTGCGAGCCCACGCAAGGCGCTCCAGTCCGGTGCCGAGGTCGACGGCCAGGCGGTGGGGGTGGGCGGTGTTCCACAGCAGGACTATGTCGCCGAGCGTGAGGTCGAGGTGCCGGAATCGCAATGTGATGCCTTCGACCTGCCGTCGGCGCCATGGGGCGAGCGTGCCGTAGATGCTCAGGTGGCGGGCGTGGAAGCCGATCTGGGACAGGACGGTGAGCCAGCCGTCGAGGATGGCGCCGTACTCGTCCATGCTCTGTATGGGCTGGACCCGGGAGATGTTGACGAAGGAGGTCAGGAAGCCGTCCTTCAACTCACCTGCGGCGTCCCGGTGGCCCGTGAAGCGGACGACCGGCTGAGGAATGAATCCGCGCCGGTAGGTTCGGAGTTGGCCGTCTTTGAGGAGCGGGTCGAGCGCCTGGACGGCGGAGATGGTCAGCTCGGTCTCACGCCCCCAACGCAGAGGGAGGCAGACGTCACGAGGGGCGCCGTCCCGCGCGAAGCCGAGCTCCAGGGAGTTGAGCAGCTCCCGCCACGTGGGCGGTCTGCGCGGCGGTCGGTAGGGCGTTCCGCGATGCGGGTGAGCGATCTCGATGTGAGGGCCATCGACGGTGAACTCCCAGTGAGGACCTAACGCGGCGCGCAGTACGTCAGGTATCCGCTGGGCCAGCTCGTCTCCGACGGAGCCGGTCGCGCGGGTCAGCACGGCAGGGTCGCCATCGCCCGGAAGTGGCGCACCGGGTCGAAGCGCTGCATCCCCACGGCCTGGACGCGGCGGTGGTCGAGGCTTTCCGCCTGTTCGATGGCGTCGGCGAGTCTCTGCGCCGCGGTCTCGTCGTCCTCTTCCGGGTCGACGGTGGCGACCACGCCGGTCTCATTGCACAAGGCGGCCTGGGCGCATGTTCCGTCCCGCCAGGTCAGGGCGGCCATGGGCGTGCCAGCGCGGAGGGATTCTCCGAAGATGGCGGCGCCGGCTTCCACGTAGGGCCGGGCGTAGGTGTAGACGAAGACGGACGCCTCGGCGATGGCGGCGGTCTTGGCCGGGCCGCCGAGTTCGCCGATCCACTTCACGTGGTCGGCGGTGAGGAGGCGCTCATACCGACGGACGTACGTCTCGTCGAAGACGGGGCCGACGATCCGGATTCGACGGCCGAGGATCTGCGCGGCTCGGGCGGCAATGTGTGGCGCCTTGTCCTCGTCGATCCGGCCGAGCCAGACGAGGTCGGCGCCGGCAACGGCCGGTGGCTCCTCCTCGTTGAGGCCGAGGTGGACGGCGAGTTCGGGGATCGGTCGATGCTTCGCGTACCGCTCCATCATTTCGGGCGAGTAGCAGTAGAGCCGCGACCGTCGGCCGTCGAAGGCGGTGGGGTTGTGCTCGAAGACCGGCGAGTGCTGGAAAGTCGCGACGTCGCAGTCCAGCTCACTCCAGGTGCGCGTCCAGCCGGGAAGCGAAGGGTATTCGTGGCCGACTACCAGGAGGTCGTACCCGCTGTCGCGCAGCTCGCGTTCGGCGAGCGTTCCGGGGTTGAGGTCCTCCAGGCGGACCGGCTTGCGGACCCAGTCGTTCTCCAGGTCCGCAAGCCAGCCCGGCCCGAGGAGGTGTACGTCGGCGCCTGCGGCCCGGGCGCCTACGGCGACCGCCCACAGCCATCGTTCGATCCCGCCGTAGCCGGCGGGCGGAAAGGCGTAGCTACCAGGGAAATCGCAGACGCCGACGAGCACGTTATGCCTCCGGTGTTCCGTCCGCCTTGATCCGGCGGAAGCCGAGGTACGGGAAGAGGGATTCGGGAAGGACGAGCGAGCCGTCCTCCTGCTGACACTGTTCGAGGAGCGCGGCCAGCGTGCGGCCGACGGGCAGACCGGAGCCGTTGAGGGTGGCGACGAGCTTGGGCTTGCCGTCCTCGCCTCGGGTCCGGATGTTCGCCCGGCGGGCCTGGAAGGTGCCGAAGTTGGAGACCGAGGAGATCTCCCGGTACGTGTTCTGGCTCGGGATCCAGACCTCGATGTCGTACGTGAGCTGGGCAGAGAAGCCCGTGTCGCCGGCAGGCAGCTTGATGACCCGGTAGGCGAGGCCGAGCTCCTTGAGGCACGCCTCGGCGTGGCCGACCATCGCCTCCAGCTCGGCGTCCGCCGTCTCCGGGTCGACGATCTTGACCATCTCGACCTTGGCGAACTGGTGCTGGCGGATCAGACCGCGGGTGTCCCGGCCGTACGAGCCGGCCTCGGAGCGGAAGCACGGAGTGTGGGCGGTCATGGCCAGAGGCAGCTCGGCCGGCGGGATGATCTCGTCGGCGTAGAGGTTGGTCAGCGGGACCTCGGCCGTCGGGATGAGGAAGAGCTCGCGGTCGGCGACGCCGGTCTTGAACAGATCCTCCTCGAACTTCGGCAGCTGGCCGGTACCGGTCATGGTCTTGCGGGTGACCAGGTAGGGAACCGCGTACTCGGTGTACCCGTGGCGGCGGGTGTGGATGTCGAGGAAGAGCGTGGCCAGCGCCCGCTCCAGAGCGGCGCCGGCGCCGCGCGAGACCGCGAAGCGCGGCCCGGACAGCTTGGTCGCCCTGCCGAAGTCGAGGAGGCCGGTGGCCTCACCGAGATCGACATGGTCCTTCGGCTCGAACGCGAAGGCGGGAGGAGTGCCGACGCGCCGGATCTCCACAGCGAACTCCTCGGAGTCACCGTCGGGGGCCGAGTCGTCCGGCAGGTTCGGGATGCTCAGGAGCAGGTCGCGCAGCTGGCTCTCGATCCCTTCCTGGCCGGCCTCGATCTCGCGGATCTGGTCCTTCAGCTCGCGGGCGCGCTCCTTGAGCTTGCTGATGTCGCCGCCCTGCTTGGCCGTCTGCTGGACCTCGCTCGCCACTCGCTTGGACTCTGCCCGCAGCTCGTCGGCCGAGCGGATGTTCTGGTTCCGACGAGACTGGAGGGACTCCAGCTCGGACAGGTCCAGGGAGTAACCGCGACGAGCGAGCCGACGAACCGCGTCGGCACCCATGTCGATCAGGGCGCGGGCATCATGCATGAGGAAGATCCTTCTGATCCTGCGAGTGGGATGGGGATACGGAATCGACGGTAGCAACCGCCGAGCCGTCCCCGTTCCGGAATATCCCCCAGTCACCGATGCCGCCGGTACGGCCCTGAACGCCAGTTTCAAGATCGTTCATCAGCGTTGCGATGAATTCCGGCAGCTCCATGTCCGGGATCGTGAAGGGCTCGACGTACGGCGCCTCCGGAAAGAACAGGGGCATGGCCTCGTCGGGAGCCCGGTCACGGTGCCACAGGAGCACCGAGACCAGCAGCCCGTGGGCCACCAGGACGCGTGGACCGGGATGCTCCAGGGCCGCGAGCACCCCGGTGAGCATCCTGCGGATGCCCTCACGCTGCGACTCGCTCCCGCCGGGCGGGCGCTTGTGGGTGCCGTCGCCGTCGAGCCAGACGGCGTACTCCAGGAACGGTTTTCCCTCGAATTCCCCGTAGTCGAGTTCGTTCAGCCGAGGATCGATGACCAGTTCCGGCCCGGGGACACCCATCAGCAGGTTGGCAGTCTGCTGGGCGCGGGGGAATTCGCTGGCCAGCCACGTTTTCACGCTGTGGAGGGGCACGCTGCTCCATCCCTTGTTCAGCGACCGGCGGCCTTCATCGCTCAGGCGGATGGGCTTGGTCGGATCGCCGTTGACGAGATAGCGCCGGCTGTAGTTCGTCTGTCCGTGGCGGAGGACGTACGTCGTCATGATCGGTTCCTTGGGGTCGGCGCCGACAGCCATGGGAGGACGTCGGCCATCCTCGGCGCGCGCGGATCACCGGTGTCGAGGTAGAAGAGCAGGCCGTCCAGGGCCAGGGCCCTGCACCATGGCGCCAGGACGGGCACGGGGATACGGGAGACCCGGGCCGCTGCGGCCAGGCGAGCGTCTGTGCCGTGTCCGAGGTCGTAGTACACGGTCCAGAAGGCCCAGTCGAAGGCCGCGTCGCCCACCATCGGAAGGGGATCGATGAGGCGGGGGTGGCCCAGCCAGTCGAAGAGCACGTTCTCGCGGTAGAGATCCGCGTGCAGGACGGTGGACCGAGCGGAGTCCTCCTCCAGGGTCACGAGGGCCGGGAGGGCCGCGTCGACGTGCTCCTGCCACGGGCCGACGTCGACCGATGCCAGTCGGCGCCGCACCCGGGGGCGTACCTCCTGGTGGAGGTACGCGGTCAGGGAAGGAAGCTCACGCAGCCGGCTCCGACGGCGGCCGAAGGTGTGGAGTCCCTGGAGGGCGGCGGCCACGGTCGGAAGCTCGCGAGGCGGTCGGTCACCACCACCGGGGCGGCCTCCGACCATCTCCAAGGCCGCCACGGCCAGGTCGTCCGCCGCCTCGACGACGCCTGCCGTCGGCCCGCCCGCCCACAGGCGTAAGGCGGTGACCTCGTTGCGGAACCGGGCGGGATCGGCCCACGCCTTGAGAAGCAGCGGACGTCCGTCGAGGGTTCCGGCCGTGACGACCACCGAGGCGTGTCCGGCGTCGTGGTACGTCCCGAGTGTGAGCTTCCAGCGCTCCGCCGCGCGCTCCATCAGCCTGGGCGCGGCGTCGAGCCAGCCGGAGACTCCCGGGCCGTAGTGCGTGACCAGCCGCCGTCGGCATTCCTCGGAGACCTCGCCGAGCGTCCGCCTCTCCATCAGCTCAGCACGATCCCGTCGGAGACCAGCTCGTCTGTCAGCGCCGGGAACTCGTCCATGGCCTGCGCCACCAGGGCCTGGACCTTGTCCACCTCGGCGTCCGGGGACGACAGACGCACGAGGACGCGCCACGGCTGGTCGAGGCGCTGCCCGGTCGTGCTCACCAGGTGGACCTCGGCGTGGCCGTCCGTCGCCTCGTGAAGCCGCTCGGCGAGCCGGCGGGCGGCGATGTTGTAGAGCTTGCCCACGTGGTAGACGGGGTTCTTGCCGTTGGCACCCTCCAGGTTCATCGGCCGCAGGGGCGTGATGAGGCCGTTGACGCGGTTGCCGCGGCCGACGACGCCCTCGTCACCGGACTCGATCGAGCTGCCGGTGTACGTGAGGTACAGCTCGTCCTTCTCCGGCACATCGCGAGCGTTGAGGCGGAAGCGCGTCTCGGCGCCGGGCAGCCGGAGGCCGGCCAGCCGGTGGCACTCGGCGAGGACGCTCTCGGTGTTGCGCACGTACTCCGCGCGGCTGGCGACGAGCCGCGACTTCTGCGGGACGCAGAGGACGACGTCCGCCTGCTCGCCGTCCCAGTAGCCCATGAGCTTCACGTCCGATCCGCACCACGCGTGCGAGAGGGTGAAGTCGCTCTCGCCGGAGAAGTGATCGACCAGCTCGCGCACGAACGACTCGAAGGCGTTCTCCGGCGCCCAGCCCGTTCCCAGGGACGTGTCGTTGGACAGTCGCACCCGCCGCTCCCGCAGGTCCTCGATCGACCGCGGGTTGAACCACCGCGTCCGGTCGGGCAGCTCGTCGCCCGTGAGGACGGCGCCGGGGCTGGAGTTACTGGTGATGTTGAAGGTGATGTCCAGGTGGTCCGAGACCTCGGGAAGCCGACGGGCGAAGAACGCCCGCACCTCGGCCTCCACGATCTCCTCGACAGGGATCCGCTCGCCGCCGCACATGGGCGCGGCACGCCCGTTGACGAGGACCCTGACGGGGGCGGTCATCCGGCCGGCGCCGTAGCGGACTTCGCTCGCGCCGCCGAGAAGGGCGAGCTTGTCGAAGTTGTGGTGAAGCACCGCGCCGAAGCGCTCGACGGTGTAGCGGCTGTACGCGCGGGACAGCCGCTCGGCGAGGTGGTCGGCGAGGGTGTCGGGGTGGCCGAGGCCCTTGCGCTCGACGATGGTCGTGGCCGGCGGGTGGGCCACTCCGGTGTCGATCACGAGGTGGGTGTTGCCGAGGATCGTGCTCGTTCGGGACATCAGGATCCCTCGTTTCGGGTCGGAAGATGACGGAGCACTGCGAAGGCGTGTCAGCGAGGCACGCCGCAGGCGCGGAGAGCCGAGATGGTCTGGGCGAGAAGCGCCCAGGTGGCGATGGGACGGTTCGGCGCCGCGAGCCGACGGATGAGGCCAGGAGGGACCAGCGTGATGTCCTCCGGACGGCGCCGGTCGAGCCAGAGGAGAAGGCGCCACGCCAGGACCGAACCGCTCAGAACGAGTCGGCGAACGACGTCCTCCGGCAGCCGCCGGTAAGGCAGATCCCCATAGATCAGGTCGCGGGCCAGGTGGAACGCGACATCGGCGTGATCGGCGACAGCAGGGCCGCGCCCGCTTGCCTCCCAGTCGACGACGTGGATCCGGTCTCCGTCGACCAGAAGGTGCTCGGGCTTGAGGTCCCCATGCAGGAGGACGACAGGGTGGGCGTCGATCGGAGCGAGGAGCTCCGTCAGATCCGCCCACCACGGCAGCAGCCGGCATCGGGGAGACAGCTGTCGGAGCAGGAACCCTCGGTGCGTGAACGGATCCCTGTGGTGAGGCACCCAACCCGAACCGGGAACGAGACCGGGAGCCGGCCGGTGCAGCTGGTCGGACAGGACCAGGACCCGGTCGAGATAGTCCCGGACTGCCGGGACGGTCTCGATCGTGCATGGGCGTCCGGGCAGCATCTGGAACACGGTCCAGGCGGAATCACCCTCGGCTCCTGTGCCCAGGACCGTCGGCGCTGACAGCCTCTGGCGACCAGCACCCCGGATCGCTTCCACCTCGCGACGGCGCCGCCCAGCCGGGTCGATACCGACGTAGACCTTGAGCAGTGACCGGCCGTCCAGTGCCTGGAAAACCCGGGAGTACGGCTTGACCGAAGTCCGACGGAAGGGACCGTGTCGAGACTCGATCGCTCGCACTACCGCAGGGGAGCTCAGCACCTCGTCACCTCCAGCCGTCGATTCCGCAGGGGAAGCGCTGCCGGAGGAGGTGGCCCACCACCGCGGCGCTGAGGCAAGTAAGCCGGAGTAGCGACCGTCGGTCAGTGGACAGGGTTAACGGATTGCGCCGTTAACTGTTAACTCCCCACGTGGTGCGGGCTCTTGGCCCATCATTGGGCCGGGCACTGCGATGGACATCGGGGGAACGATGGGGGCGAAGAGCAGACTCCAGCAGGCCAGGCTGGACAGGGGCTGGACGCAGGGCGAGCTGATCGACGCGTTGATGGCCGCGGCCCAGCGTCTTGGAGCGCAGTCACCGGCGTCGACGAGCTGGAAGACGCTCATCTCGATGTACGAGAACGGCCGGCGCCCCATGAGTCCGGACCATCGCCCCCTCTTCCGGGAGGTGTACGAGGCGACGGACGAGGAGCTCGGCTTCGCATCCACCACCACGAGCGTCGCCACCGCACAGAGCATGCTGCTGCCAACACCGACGGCAGCGATGAGCCGCACGCCGATGCCGGTGAACCCGGAGATGCTGGGCTACCTCACCTCAGTACTCCAACAGCACGCACAGGCCGAACCCTTCGTCGGCCCGCAGTTCCTCCTGGCCCCGGTGGGCAGCCAGATGCCTCTCATCGAGCAGATGTGTCGCGAGGCGTACGGCCCGCTGCGGCAGGAGGTCCTGCGCGTGGGGGCACGGTACGCGGAGTTCCTCGGCTGGCTTCACCAGGACACCGGCCGCACGGACGAGGCCATGCGCTGGACCAGGCTGGCGATGGAGTACGCCCAAGAGCTGGGCGATCCGATGGTGATCGCGTACATGCTCCAGCGCCGCAGCAACATCGCCACGGAAGCGGGCCACGCCGGCCACGGCGCGGGCCTCGCTCTCGCTGCCCTCCGGTACGCCTCCGAGCTCTCACCTCGCGTCCACGCCGTCGTTCTCCGCCAGCTCGCGAACAGCAAGGCGAGCCTCGGAGAGGCTTCCGAGACCGAGCGGGCCATCGAACAGGCCCTCGTGGCGGCGGACAGAGGCGACGATGACGACCTGGCCTTCTACTGCACGGTCTCGTACATCGAGATGGAGGCGGCCAACTGCCAGGTACGCCTGGAGCGCCCCGAGCAAGCCGTCGTGACGTACGAGAAGAGTCTGCGGCACTGGCCTGCCGTGCAGGAGCGGGATCGAGGGCTGTGTCTCGCCCGGCTCGCTACGGCCAACGCGATCCTGGAGGACGTGGAAGGCGCGCACCAGGCCGCAGAACAAGCCTTCGGTATCGCGCACCGGACGGGCTCCACACGGATCCTCGGCGAGTTGTACCGGCTTCAACCGCGTCTTGCGCGCTGGCGCAAACTGGTGGAAGTTTCAGAACTCAACAGGGAGTTAGACCTGACCAAGCAGGTCACCCCCTAGCCGACCGAGGGAGAGCCGTGAACTTGCTGCCGACCGCCACGAGCACTGATGTCCAGGAGCTGCAGCCCCGCGTCGCCGTGCTCCCAGTCGGCTCCTTCGAGCAGCACGGCAAGTACCTCCCATTGATCACCGATACAGCGATCGCGTGCGTCATCGCCCAGGAGATCGCCGACGCCTACCCCGTCCATCTCCTCCCGCCCATCACCGTCTCGTGCAGCCACGAGCACGCGGCCTTCCCAGGCACCGTCAGCATCAGCGCCAGGACCCTGTACGCCGTGATCGACGACATCCGCGCCTCACTCGCCCGCTCGGGCATCCACAAGCTGGTGATCGTCAATGGCCACGGCGGAAACTACGTCCTGTCGAACGTGGTCCAGGAAGCCAACGTCGACGGCCCGGCGGTCTCCCTCTTCCCTCTTGGCCCCGACTGGGACCGTGCCCGCGAGCGCGGTGGTCTGGTCTCCGACCGGCACGCGGACATGCACGCCGGCGAGATCGAGACCTCGATCCTGCTCCATGCCGCTCCTGAGCTGGTTGGTGAGGGGTACGCCAACGCCGACCACGAGGGTGGCAGCAGGTCGCATCTTCTCGTCCATGGCATGGCGCCATACACGCAGACGGGTGTGATCGGATTCCCCTCCTATGCAACCGCAGTCAAGGGGAAAGCCGTCCTGGAGAGTCTGCAGCAGAGCTTTGATCAGCACCTCATAGCGCTGGGTGAACAGGCCTGAGTCGAAGAGATTCCTTCGATGAAGACGCTCCAGGCATCTGCCTGTACGGTGAGTACAGGCCCTTTTGGTCGCTTCGAATCCCGCACGAGTGCGCCAGTTTCAGTGCGTGAACATTCCACGCACTCAGTCGTATTGCCGCCGCTGTAGGACGACTTGAACCATGTGTTGACGGCGATGAACGAACGGGGCGAGGGCACTACAGCTCCTTGCTGATGCGGCGGATCAGGGACGACGAAGCCTCGATGTCCAACGCTTGCGCCCGCAGATACTCGAACGCAAGTCTGTATCTGTCGAGTTCCGCTTCCGTCTCCATGAACAGTGAACCGGTGTGCAGGTCGACGTACACGACGTCGAGCGAAGGCTCTGTGCCGCCCAGGATGACGAAGCTTCCCAGCGCTGCGGCGTGTGCTCCCTTGGAGAAGGGCAGCACTTGCAGGGTGACGTGAGGTGACTCGTTCTCGACGAGAAGTCGTTCCAGCTGAGCCCTCATGACCTCGGGAGATCCGACGACCCGGCGGAGAACCGACTCGTCGAGGATCGCCCACAAGTGTGGAGGCTGGGCGCGGGTGAGGATCTCCTGCCTCTTCATGCGGATGTCGACGAGCCGGTCGATCTCCTGCTGCCCGAGACGCAGCTCGTTGGCCTGCTGGACTGCGTTGCTGTAGTCACGCGTCTGGAGGAGCCCGGGGACGTAGACGCAGGAGAAGTGGTCCTCGCGTGCAGCTTCGTGCTCCAGAGTGAGCAGCAGATTCATGCCCTCCGGGATGCTGTCGGCGAACGAGCTCCACCAACCTTGCTGTTTGGCATCCTTGGCGAGGCTGACGACCGCATTCCGCTCGGCGGCGGTTGCGCCGTACTCCCGGCACAAGGCATCCACGATGGGCCACTTCACTGGGCCGGCTTGAGTCTCATAGCGACTCACGGTCGCCTTGGACACTCCGACGCGGCCCCCGGCTTCTTCCAGGGTGAGACCCGACTTCTCCCGAAGCTTCCGCAGCGTCGCGCCCAGATGACGACGCCGGGTGGTGGTTCTTGATTGCAAGGGGCAGTCCTTCATGTCGCTGCGTGGGCCGTCCACCGGCCCGATCAGGCTATGCAGCACCGCAGTTGGAGTGGGTCGATTCACCCGATCGAGTCTGGTGAGAAGTTACATGGTGAGAATTCTCGCTGCCATACTCGACTCACCGGGATCGCGCAGCGTCGCCGTACGGATGCGGTGGGTGCAGCACTGCGTTGGTCAGGGAGGGAGTGGCGTTGTGACTTTCAGCGAACGCAGTGAGTCTGGGCTCCGGTCTGTTCTGCCCTTCGAGGCGGTGCCGGGGGAGGTGCGGCTGCTGCGAGAGGCCGTTCGTAGCAAGCTGGGGCAGTGGGGTGCGCTGCAGGCTGTGGACGAGGCGGAGCTCGTCGTGACCGAGCTTGCGACGAATGTCATCAAGCATGTGGGTGAGGGAGCGCCTGCCACGCTTGTCTTGGAATGGAGTGGCAGCCGACTCCGTGTGGAGCTGCACGACAAAAGTCCCGTGGTGCCCGTGAGTGAGGTCGGCCGACCGAGAGCATGCGACGCGGAGTGTGGTCGCGGCCTCCGCCTCCTGGTATCGATGTCGGCCGACTGGGGCGCGTTCGTGACCGGTCCCGGCAAGGTGGTCTGGTGCGAGCTTCCGCTGGTGACTGACGCCTTGCGCGCTCGCGCGAGCAGGGCATCCGCCGTTCTGGACGGGTACCGCGAGCTCGCGGGGATTCGGGGCTCAACCTGTCGTGTGCGGTCTAGGGTGGATCGGGAGGCTGCGACCGCACTCATTACCGACTTGATGGCTTGGCTCGCGTCGCACGGGAGCGACCCGGATGACGCCCTGGCTTGTGCGCAGCAGCTCTATGAGGCTGGAGAGGCCGCCGCGTGACCGGCGTCCCCGTGCAGTTCCGCGCGCAGGGCGTCAGGTGTGCGCCACGACTCCCCTTCGTGGTTTCTGTGGCACATGCGATGGCAGTTCGCGCAGAGGAATGCGAGGTCTTCGAGCTTGGTTTCACGAGGCCCGGAGATGTGGAGGGGTAGCCGGTGATGGACCTCGACGTAGCCGACGCCGAGAGGGCCGTATGTCTGGCCGAAGTCGAAGGAACAGACTTCGCACTGGAGCGACTGCCTCAGCCTCTGGGCGTGCTTGATCTTGCGTCGGCGCAGGCCGCGGTCGCGCTCGCGGTAGAGCGCCCAGCGGACCAGCAGGCGGCCCTCCAGCGCGCTGGTGTCCCCGTCTGGGGTGGTCTCGTTGGCCGAGTGCGGGCTACGGCACAGCTCGCCGTTCTCGATGCCGACCCGAAGGGCCTTGGCGGTCGCCATCATGTCCGCTTCGTGCTCGACGAAGTCGGCCACGATCTCCTGAGTGGGCTTGCCACCCTTGGTCGAGCCACCCGTGTGGGCCGGGTGGGCAGTGGCAATGTCCGTTGTCTTGCGGCTCACACTGTTGGCCGACCGGAACCGTGGGTCAGCCACGGCGTCCCCGTGGAGGGGGAGCGAACGCAGCAGGCCGGACAGCTCGTGCACGCGCTGATCGGTCTGACGAAGCTCTTGCCAGCCGTTCTCGACGACAAGTGCGCACGCGAGCAGCAGTTCGTCTCGCACCCAAGAGATTTGAGCCATGCGGTGATCGTACAAGTGTTCCACCCGTCTGTGGGGTGTCGGAGGAGGCTGCGGGATGGCGCACACTGGGAAGGCGTTTGTCGGTTGGAGGGCGTTGTCAGTGGGGTCTGTCACTCTCTGTGATGTCTGGCGGACAAGGCGCCAGCGAGGTATGTGGTCGAAGGAGGGTGCATGACCGGCACTGAGGCGGAGTTCACTTCAATCGAGATCTGTGCTGGAGCCGGTGGGCAAGCCATTGGGCTGCACGCTGCCGGGTTCAGGCACCTTGCTCTCGTAGAGATCGACAAGCATGCGAGGGAAACGCTGCGCCGGAACATCGAAGCGCGCTCAGACTGGGCCTGGGAAGAGCAGCACTGTGACCTCAGCCATGCGGATGTCGGGACATTCGAGCCGCTGGAGGGCGTGAAGAGGGACGGGAAGCTGCTCGGGCCCGAGGAGCTGGACCTCCTTGCTGGCGGCGTACCGTGCCCGCCTTTCTCTCACGCGGGAAAGCAGCTCGGGAAGGATGACGAGCGGGATCTCTTTCCGCGGATGCTCTACCTCGTCGAGCAGCTGAGGCCGCGAGCTGTAATGATCGAAAACGTGCGAGGCATCCTGGACCCGAAGTTCTCGGACTACCGGGACTACATCACGGCCAGGCTGCAGAGCGGCACCTATCGTGCCGACGACGGCTCCCTCGTGACTGATGACGGGCTTGGGTACGAGGTGTGTCACTGGGGGATCCTGGAGGCCAGCGACTTCGGTGTGCCGCAGCTCCGGCCCCGCGCGATTCTCGTCGCCATCCGCAAAGACGTTCTCAAGGACGTGAAGTACGAGTGGCCGACCCCCACACACGAGCGCCCGGTGAGCGTTGTCGAGAAGCTCGAGGCGTCGATGGCGACGCGCTACGAGGCGTACTACGACGGCCCGCGCGACCAGGAGGCGCGTGCTGCTTATGCGCGATGGCACACCATGGCGACGGAGCGGCATGAAGAGCTAGAGGCCAAGGGCGGCGCCGGAATCGCGCCCACGTTGGTTGGGGGGTCGAAGAAGCACGGTGGGGCCGACCTCGGCCCCAGCCGAGCCAAGGCGGCCTGGAAGCAGCTCGGTGTCTCCGGCCTAGGTGTGGCCAATGACGCCGAGACCTGCAAGAAGAAGGGGTCTGAGGACCGCGACCTGTTCGGTGTCGGCGGGCCGATGCTGACCGTGGAGCAGGCGGCGATCATCCAGGGCTTCCCGGGGGACTGGATCTTCGACGGCGGTAAGACGGCTCAGTACCGGCAGGTGGGCAATGCCTTCCCGCCGCCGGTTGCCGAAGCCGTCGGCCGGTCGATCATGGACGTCCTGAAGGCCGCCCGCGAGCGTGACGCGAAGAAGTCCTGATTACGTCGTGCCCGTGCCTGTGCTCCGCGCACGGGCACGACGCTCCTCTACTTCGGCTGCGATTCGAACGGCACACTCTGCCGACGGCTCGTGCTCCCAGAAGCGCAGCACGGTCCACCCTGCTTCCTGGAGCCGCTGGTCCGTGTCACGGTCGCGAGCCATGTTGCGGGCGACTTTGTCCGACCAATATCCGGGATTCGTCTTCGGTGGTACGTAGTGCTCGGGACACCCGTGCCAGTAGCAGCCATCGATAAATACCGCAACCTTCACCGGCCGGAAAACAATGTCTGCCGTCCGGCGGAGGTCGGCCAAGGGTCTGGCCGCCACTCGGTAGCGCAATCCTTGAGCGTGCAGTAGCCGCCTGACCAGCTGCTCTGGCTTCGTATCCCGACTGCGGATCGCTTGCATGTTGCGGCGGCGTTCGGCGGATGATGCCCATGACCCTTCTGGGGGGCTCCAGTCGTCGTATTCCGACACGGAATGCAACTC
The DNA here is from genome assembly GCF_008642375.1 of Streptomyces venezuelae. NCBI lineage: Bacteria > Bacillati > Actinomycetota > Actinomycetes > Kitasatosporales > Streptomycetaceae > Streptomyces > Streptomyces venezuelae. Next base: position 5,486,499 of record NZ_CP029194.1, read on the forward strand.
CTTTAATGATTCTCTGCGAGGGTGAGTTGTTGGGGCGGTCCTGCTTCTCCCTCGCCTTTCAGGGCGATCCATTCTCCTGAACGCAGATGGATGCCTCGCGCTGCAGCTATGTCGCGGGATTCGAGCCAGTCACCGCACAGCACCAGTAGGCCTTCCTTCTCGGCCAGGTCTCTTGCTTGCCTGGCGCGCCGCATGGGATCGTCGTTTCCTGCCCCCACGGTAAGAATTGCATTTCGGGGAATAATGTGCCCTTCGAGTTCGTGGAACATCATGAGGAGACGCTTGGTCTGTCCGGGCTTCTTTGCAAAGATTCTACTGGCTGCTTCTTCGGACAAGTATCGGAGTGGGTTGACTGGCAGGGGAGTCCAGTCGTAGAGCGGGATGCTCCAGTTATCCCGAGCGTCGACGGCAAGCCCTCGCTTCCCGTCCTTGTTTCCCTTTCCGCGGTAAAGCCAAGAAGTGTGTGCCCGGACGAGCCATGTTCGATGGCGATTGTTCTTCAGTTGAATTTGCGTGCAGAGGCAGAGTTGGCAATGAGCTTCCGTTGGTATCGACCAGTTGCTGCCGACAGTTGCCTTGATGTCGACCGGAACGTCAGCGATGTGGGTGTCAAGGGGTTTGGTCTTCGGTAGTTCAAAATTCCGTAGGACCTCATATTCGAGCTTTGCGCCCACGGATGCGCGCTCACCGGGATGGACTTCTGGGGAAAGGAGATCGAAACGGCCGGTTCTGGCGCCATCGAGTACATAGTCGATGGCATTGCGGATGGAGTCCGTATACAGGTCGGCTACTGGGCGTTCGTGGATCCAATCCTTGACCAGCTGCATCTGTGAGTCCGATTCAGGGGCTTCTAGCGCATGACTCTCAATCCCGGTGTTTCCGCAGATGCCGCCAGGCTGAAGGAGGGAAAGGCGTGCCACTCAATGGTTCCGTTCTTCAAGGATGTGGAAAACTGACGGCTCAGACCTGTCGCAGACAGGATTTCACTCTGGGGCGCCCCCGTGGCACTCCGCATACGTCCTTTCCACGCCGCACCAGCACTCCTCGCCCTGTGCCGGCGGCCAAGGCGTCGCGCGGCCCCGGGCCGCCAGGGTGGTGGCGTACTGGGGGAGCAGGGCTGCGTTCGACGGGTGGGTGGATTCTGAGGCGGCGAAGGCTTCGTAGGAGGGGACCGTGGCGCGGACGATGCCCAGGTTCGGGGTGCCCGCCTGGGCCAGTTCGCGGAGGGACGCCTCGATGTCCGTGAGGTGCGCGCGGTACGTGGGGTATTCGGCTTCCAGTTCCGGGTAGGCCGCCAGGAGTTCGTCGAGTTCCGGCTCCGGCCAGTGCAGGACCGCCACCGGGAACGGGCGGGAGAGGGCCGTGCGGTACGTGCCCAGTTCCGAGCGGAGCCTCGTGATTTCCGCTTGGAGTTCTGCCGGGTCCGAGGAGCCCAGGGACCAGAGGCGCTTCGGGTCGTGGAGTTCGTCCAGCGGGACCGGTGCCGTGTGGAGCCGGTCCGCTCGGTCGTCCCAGTCGTCGTGTTCCCGTGCCAGCATGCGGCGGATCCGGTGGCGTGTCGTGATCAGGGACACCGTGGCGTGGGGGAGTTCCGCGGGCGTGGCCAGGAGTGCGGCGGCTTCGGTGAGGGTCGACTCCGCCGCTTCCAGTTCGTCGTGGGCCTCCAGGGTCTCCGCCGTGATCTCCCAGGGCGCCGCGTCCGCGGGCTTGGCGGCCCGGACTCCCTCGATGATCGCCCGCGCCTCGGCCTCGTGGCCGTACTCCCAGAGGTTCGCCGCCTTCAGCGCCCTGATCAGGTGCGGGTTCGCCGGCTCACCGGAGAGGAGGGCGTCGTAGAGGGCCGTCGCTCCTGGGCGGTCGCCCGCCAGTTCGCGGTGGGCCGCGGCCTGGAGCAGTAGGGGTTCCCGGTCTCCCGGGTACTGCGCTGCCGTGCGCAGCAGGCGCTCGGCTTCGGTGGTGTGAGCGGCAGGAGTGTCGGGGCGCATGCCTTCCACCGTACTGCTGTACGGGCCTGGAGAGTTGGCGCCTCAGCGCTTATCGTGCCCCGCGTGCGGGACAGGGTGCGGGAGCGGCGGGAGCGAGTGCCGGTCGTCGTCCAGGGGCGGGGGCGGCGCCGTACCGGTGCCCGCGTGCTGTGGGCGGCGGCCGAGGCCGTCGTCACCTGCGGGGTTGTCGTCCTTCTTCTTGTCGTCCATCAGCTCTGGTGGACCAACCAGCAGGCCCGTGCCGAGGCCCGCGAGCAGGTGAGCGTCCTGGAGCGGGAGTGGGCGATCTCTCCTCCCGTGGAGGGGGAAGGGGAGGGGGGCGGGGACGGGGACCCCCCGGTCCGGAGCGTGGAGTCCGAGCTGCCCGGTGAGGCCGAGACGCCCGCGGCGGGGGATCTCCCCGAGGTCGCCTCCGTTCGTCCGGCTCCATCGTCCGGCCGCGACCGGACCCGGCAGGCCGCCCCCGACTCCCGCGCCTTCGCCATCCTCCGTATCCCCCGGCTCGGCCTCACCGTCCCCGTCGCCCGCGGCATCTCCAAGCGTTCCGTCCTCGACAAGGGGTACGTCGGGCACTACCCCGGCACCTCCGGGCCCGGCCGGACCGGGAACTTCGCTCTCGCCGGGCACCGGAACACCCATGGCGAGCCTTTCCGGTACATCAACCGGCTCGTACCCGGGGACGTCATCAGCGTGCGGACCCGTGCGCGGACGTACACCTACCGCGTCGACCAGGTCCTCCCGCAGACCGCCCCCCGTGACGTCGGGGTCGTCCGGGCCGTCCCCCGGTCCCTCGTCAAGCCGTCCTACGGGTACTCGGCCGCCGGGTCCTATCTCACCCTCACCACCTGCACGCCCGAGTTCAGCAGTGCCTATCGGCTCGTGGTGTGGGCGAAGCTCGTCGGCCCAGGAGGAGCGTGAGCGCCGCGCCCGTCAGTGCCAGTCCCGCCGAGACCAGGAGCGCCGTGTCCGGGCCCGCCGGTGTCAGGGCCAGGGTCAGGGCCACGCCCGCCGCGGAACCGATGTAGCGGGCGGTGTTGTTGGCGCCCGAGCCCATCGCCGCCCGCTCCGGCGGTACGGAGTCCACGGCGAGCCGGGGCAGTGCCGCGTTCAGGAGGCCGCTGCCCGCGCCCGCCACGAGGAGGCCCGGGAGGAGGCGTGGCCAGGGGCCTTCCAGAGCGCCGAGGAGAGCCAGTACTCCTGCCGCCGACAAGGCGAAACCCACGGTCAGTTGGTACGCGGCGGACAGCCGGCCCGCGAGGTGGCGCGCCTGGAGCGCCACCACGAACGCCGTGCCCGACCAGAGGACGAACAGCCACGCCGCCCCCAGCGGTGACATCCCCGCCCCGCTCTGGAGCAGCGCGGGCACCACGCTGAACAGGCCGATCACCGCCAGGCCCGTGAACAGCGCCCCGAGCGTCGACGCCAGGAAGGCCGGGCGGCGCAGGAGCGTCAGGTCGACCATGGGCGTACGGCTCCGGTGCTCGATCGTCACGAAGGCCGCCGTCAGGGCGGCGGAGGTGACGAGCAGGAGGGCCACCGGCGCCCGCAGCCAGCCGTCCCGGCCGAGCGTGAGCGCTGTGAGCAGGGCCGCCAGGGCCAGGCCGAGGGTGAGGGCGCCCGGGAGGTCGGGGCGCGTCCGCTGCACCGGCTTCGCCGTCTCCGGGCCGAGGGTGCGGGTGCCCGCCGCCGCGATCACCAGGGCGCCGAGGCCCAGCACCCCGTACGCCAGGCGCCAGTCCACCAGGCTCAGCGCGCCCGCGAGCAGCGGGCCGAGCGCGATGCCGCCGCTGACCGACGCGCCCCAGATGCCGGTCGCCCTGATCCGGTCGCGGCCCGAGGGGTACGCGTCGGCCAGCAGGCCCAGGCTGCCCGCGAGGACCGCCGCGCTCGCCGCGCCCTGGGCGATCCGGGCGAGGGTGAAGGTGAGCGTGGAGCCCGCGAAGGCGCCCAGGCCGGTGGCGGCGCCCAGGGCGAGGGTGCCGAGGAGGAAGACCCGGCGCCGCCCGTGCGTGTCTGCGAGGCTGCCGGCCACCAGGAGGAGGACGGCGAGACCGAGCGGGGTGCCGTTGAGCAGCCAGGCCCGGGCCGAGTCCGGCGTCCCGAAGGCGGCGGCCGTGTCGGGGAGGGTGAGCATCGGGGCCGTGTAGTTCATCAGCGCCACGGCCGTGGCCGCGCCGGTGACGGCGAGCGTCGCGGAGGGGCGGGCCGGCGGCTTCAGCGCCGGGGAGAGGAGGGCGGTGGCGGGCTGGGGCATGGCAGGGACCTCCACCTGTCGGTTCGGTGAATGAACCCAAGCTAGCAGGTCGGTTCATTCAATGAACCCTCGATGGGTACGATGGGGTCATGGCTCTCGGCAAGGACTACGCCCACCAGCAGTGCTCCATCGCCCGCGCCCTCGAGGTCGTCGGCGAGCGCTGGACCCTCCTCGTCGTCCGCGACGCCTTCTACGGCGTCCGCCGCTACAACGACTTCCTCGTTCACCTCGGCGTCCCCCGCGCCGTCCTCGCCGCCCGCCTCCAGGCCCTCGTCGAGGCCGGCGTCCTCGAACGGCGGCGCTACCGGGAGTCGCCCCCGCGCGACGAGTACGTGCTCACCGAGCGCGGCCTCGCCCTCTGGCCCGTCCTGCGCGCGCTCGGCGCCTGGGGGCGGGCCGAAGTCCCCGGAGCCGTACCGGTGCGCCGCTTCCACCACGCCGACTGCGGCACCGAACTCGGGTCGTACGGCGAATGCCCCGCCTGCCGCGTCCCCGTGCCGCCCGCCGACGTCGAGATGCGGCCCGGCGCGGGCCTCGACCCGGACCCCGGCGATCCCGTCGGGCGCGCCCTGCTCGCGCCCCGGCGGCTCCTCGTCCCCGTCGGGCGCGAAGACGTGTCCGAGGGTGGGAACTCCTGATCCGGCCCGGGCGTCTTCAGGGTGGGAAAGGTCAGGGAACCGCGAGAGCAAGGGGTGGTGAGATGACGGTCAGGGGGCAGCTCCTGCGCGTGCTCACGCCCGTCTTCCTCCTTCTCGCCCTCGCCGGCCTGCTCCTCTCCGACGGCGCGGGCCTCGCCGGCGTCGTCCTCGCCGCGACCACCGTCGTCTGTGCCCTGATCGGCGCCCCGGCGGCTCCCGCCGTCCCGGCCACCCGCGTCCGCACGGCGATACGCGACCGTGAGCGGCGCACCGCCTTCCTGCCCCAGCGCGATCCCGACGCCGCAGGCCGCCGCAGACCCCGAGCTCCCGGCCGTCCCCTCCCGACGGCCGCGTAGGAGCCTCCGCACACGAACACCGGACGGTCCTCACGCGGATCCGTCATGCCGAGACCCGCATCTCTCCCGGCACGACGAGACCCCACGGAGGGCTCCCTTGTCCGTTTTCGCTTCCCTGGTCGAGCGGCTCGCCGACCTGCTCCAGCCGCTCTTCGCCACCACCGCCACGGCCGCCGCGATCGTCCTCTTCACGATGCTCGTACGCCTCGCGGTCCACCCGCTCTCCCGCGCCGCGGCCCGCGGGCAGAAGGCCCGCACCCGGATCGCCCCGCAGCTCGCCGCCCTCCGCAAGAAGTACGCCAAGAACCCCGAGCGCCTCAAGAAGGCGATGCTGGAGCTCCACGCCAAGGAGAAGGTCTCGCCCTTCGCCGGGATACTGCCCAGCCTCCTCCAGGCGCCCGCGTTCTTCCTGATGTACCACCTCTTCTCCGGCGACCGGATGGCCGGGCACACGCTGTTCGCCGCCCCGCTCGGCGACCACTGGGCCGACGCGCTCTCCCACGGCGGCGTGTTCGGCCCGGCGGGACGGGTCTACCTCGTCCTGTTCGCGATCGTCACCGCCGTGGCCGTCTTCACCTACCGCCGGACGAAGCGGCAGCTCGCCGCTCAGCCCCTCGACCTGGGGCAGCCCACGCCCGGCGCGGGCGCGATCGGAAAGGTGATGCCGCTGCTCTCCTTCGCCACCCTGATCACGGTCGCCGTCGTCCCCCTCGCCGCCGCCCTCTACGTCGTCACCAGCACCGCCTGGAGCGCTGCCGAGCGGGCCTTCCTCTTCCGGGAGGGGAAGGAATCGGCCGGCGGGAAGAAGGAACCGGCCGACGGGAAGAAGGAATCGACGGGCGGGAAGAAGGAATCGGCCGGCGGGAAGGGGGAGCCGACGGGCAGGAAGAAGGCCTCCGGCGCCGTTGCTACTCGCGCGTAAGGGTCCAGTGCGTGAACGGGGTCTTGCAGACTGACCCGATGTCTTGGAGGATCGACCAATCCTCCGATGGCCGCACTCCATCGGCCGGGGCACCCTCAGGGCCCTTCCCGGGCCCACCTCGACCACCGGGAGAAGACCATGAAGCTGCTGCGTGTAGGCCCGCCGGGAGCCGAGCGTCCTGCCCTGCTCGACCAGGACGGCACCCTCCGCGACCTGTCCGCCCTGGTCGACGACATCGACGGCGCCCTCCTCGCCGACGCCGCCACGCTCGACCGCGTCCGGGGTGCGGCCGCGGCCGGTGTGCTGCCCGCGCTCGACGCGACCGGGCTGCGCATCGGCCCGCCGGTCGCCCGCATCGGCAAGGTCGTGTGCATCGGGCTGAACTACCACGGTCACGCCGCCGAGACCGGCCAGGCCACCCCGGCCGAGCCCGTCGTCTTCCTCAAAGCCGCCGACACCGTCGTCGGTCCGGACGACACCGTGCTCGTACCGCGCGGCTCGGTCAAGACGGACTGGGAGGTGGAGCTCGCCATCGTCATCGGCCGCACCGCCCGCTACCTGGAGACCGACGAGCAGGCCCTCGCGCACGTCGCGGGCTACGCGGTCGCCCACGACGTCTCCGAGCGCGAGTTCCAGATCGAGCGCGGCGGCACCTGGGACAAGGGCAAGAACTGCGAGACCTTCAACCCGCTCGGCCCCTGGCTCGTCACCGCCGACGAGGTGCCGGACCCGCAGGCCCTCGGCCTCCGCCTCTGGGTCAACGGCGAGCTCAAGCAGGACGGTCACACCTCCGACCAGATCTTCCCGGTCGCGGAGGTCGTGCGGTACGTCAGCCGGTTCATGACCCTCTACCCGGGCGACATCATCAACACCGGCACGCCCGCCGGTGTCGCCATGGGGCAGCCGGAGCCCAAGCCCTACCTGCGCCCCGGTGACGTCGTCGAGCTGGAGGTCGACGGGCTCGGCCGGCAGCGGCAGGAGCTCAAAGGCGCCTGATCCCCTGGGCGCGGTGCTCACGTGAAATCGGCGGCGCCCCCGCGTGGGGCGTCGCCATTCTCATAGTGTTTTTTGCATATTGCCCCTTATGGAACGAAACATGAAGGACGGGCGGTCCGCGCGGGGCCGCCTCGCCGCCATCGCCGCGGCCACCGTCGGGGCCACCGCTCTGGTCGGCGCGCTGGCCGTCAACGGCTTCGCCGATCCCCTGCCGGGCGGCCTCGGCCCCTGCAAGCCGGGCAAGTGCCCGCCGTCCGGCTATCCCGGCATCAACAACGGCACCGTCGAATTCCGCGACAACAACATCAACATCTTCGTCGGCGGCGACTTCCTCGTCCGCGAGGCCGCGGCCGAGGCCGAGGGCAAGGTCGTCGTCCTCGGCGGCTTCGACCAGAACAAGCGCGCCGGCGTCTCCAGCGTCTACAACGTCGGCATCGTGGGCGTCGGCTCGCGCGTCCCGCCGGTCGACGACACCGAATTCCTCACCGTCGGCAAGGACCTGACGGTGGCCTCCGGGCAGCGACTGCTCGCCGAGGAAGGGACGGTCAAGGGGATCGTCGAGTACGGGGGCCTGCTTTCCGGGACGGTGAGCCCCACCCCGGTCCACGACACGGCGGCCGCCGACCCTTACACCGCCCTCCGGGCACAGCTCACCGACGCGAGCCAGTGCTACGCCTACGTGAACGGTGCTTCCCGCACCCCCACGGGGACCGCCGTCCACAGCAGCGCCGAGACCGTCTTCACCGGTGACGGCACCTCGGCCCTCCAGGTCTTCACCATCGACTTCGACCTGGAGTCGGCGAACGACGGTCAGCAGAACATCGTCTTCCGGAAGATTCCGGCCGGCGCGACCGTCCTGGTCAACGTCCTCGGCGCGAGCCGTACCGTCGACACCTTCATCAACGGACTGCCGGACGGCCTGCGCGACCGCGTCCTGTGGAACTTCCCGGACGCGACGACGGTCAAGTTCGAGGGAACGGCCCAGTTCGCGGGCAGCGTGCTCATCGGCAACCAGGCCAGCACGACGACGATCACCATGCCGGGCATGAACGGCCGCTTCTTCACCACCGGGAACCTGACGCACGCCTCGGAGCCGACGGGCGGCGGTGGCCAGGAGATCCACGCCTACCCGTTCAACGGCGACCTGCCGTCCTGCACGGACCCCACGCCGACGCCGACGGATCCGACGCCCACGCCGACCGATCCCACGCCCACGCCGACGGATCCGACGCCGACGCCGACGGATCCGACGCCCACGCCGACCGACCCCACGCCCACGCCGACGGATCCGACGCCCACGCCGACCGATCCCACGCCCACGCCGACGGATCCGACCCCGACGCCCACCGACCCCACGCCGACGCCCACCGACCCCACGACGGGCGGCTCGACCGGCGGCTCGACGGGCGGTGACACCGGCGGGTACGGCGACTCCGGCGACCCCGGGGGTTACGGCGACACGGGCGGCAACCACGGCCCGCACGGCGAACTGCCCGAGACCGGTGCCGGCACCGGGCAGATCGTCATGGGCGCCGCAGCCGTGGGACTCGCCCTCGGCGGCGGGATCCTCGTGACGGTCAGCCGTCGCCGGAGGCGTACGAACTGAGCAGCCGTTCCAGTGCCTCGACGACCATCGCGTGGTCCTCGGCCTGCGGCAGGCCGGAGACCGTGACCGAGCCGATCACTCCCGCGCCCTCGACCGCGACCGGGAACGAACCGCCGTGGGCGGCGTACCGGTCGGGGTCGAGGCGCGAGGACGCCTCGAAGGTCGTCCCCTTGGCGCGGAACCGCGCCCCGACCAGGAACGAACTCGCGCCGTACCGCTCGACGACCCGCCGCTTCCGGTCGATCCAGGCGTCGTTGTCCGCGCTGGACCCCGGCAGCGCGCAGTGGAACAGCTGCTGCGCGCCGCGCCGGATGTCGATCGCGACGGGGGCGCGGCGCTCCCTCGCCATGCCGACGAGGAGTGTCCCGAGCGCCCAGGCGTCCTCGTACGTGAAGCGGGGGAGGACCAGACGGGCCTCCTGCGCTTCCAGTACGCCGACCTCGTCGGCCTCCGACGGGCCTGCGGGTCCTGCCGGCGCGCTCACAGCGCCACCGTGACGCTCTCGCGGGCCGACCGCTTCGCCGCCTCCAGGACGTCGAGCGCGGCTGCCGCCTCGTGCGCGGTGACCGGGTTCTCACCGGTGCCGCGGAGGGCGGCGGCGACGGCCGCGTAGTACGCCTGGTAGGCACCGGGCAGCGACGGGACCGGGGTGCCGCCGCCGGTCACCGGGGACTCCCCGGAGCCGATCCGGCCCCACAGCTCTTCCGGCTCCACGCCCCAGACCGTGCCCGGCACGGGCCGCAGGCCCTCTCGCAGGGCGGCCTCCTGCGGGTCGAGCCCGTACTTCACGAAGCCCGCGCGCTGCCCGAGCACGCGGAACCGGGGGCCGAGCTGGGCGGTCGTGGCGCTCACGTACAGGTGGGAGCGGACCCCGCCGGCGTGGGTGATCGCGAGGAAGGTGTCGTCGTCGGCGGCGGCGCCCGGGCGGCGCACGTCCGACTCGGCGTACACCGAGACCGCCGGGCCGAAGAGCACGAGCGCCTGGTCGACGACGTGGCTGCCCAGGTCGTAGAGCAGGCCGCCGATCTCCTCGGGGGCGCCGGACTCCCGCCAGCCGCCCTTGAGCTGCGGCCGCCAGCGCTCGAAGCGGGACTCGAAGCGCTGGACCTCGCCGAGCGCGCCTTCGTCGAGGAGGCGGCGGAGGGTCAGGAAGTCGTTGTCCCAGCGGCGGTTCTGGAAGACCGAGAGCAGCAGGCCCCGCTCCTCGGCGAGGGCGGCGAGGCCGCGCGCCTCGGCGGCGGTCCCGGCGAGCGGCTTGTCGACGACGACCGGGAGACCGGCCTCCAGGGCGGCCGTGGCGACCGCGACGTGCGTCTTGTTCGGGGAGGCGACGACGATCAGGTCGAGCTCGTCCGCCCCCTGCTCCCACAGCTCCCCGGGGGAGGCCGCGACCCGCACGCCGGGGTGGGCGGCGCGGGCCTCGGCGGCCCGCTCCGGGTTGCCGGTGGTGACGGCGGCGAGGACGAGGTCCTCGGAGGCCGCGATCAGCGGGGCGTGGAAGACGGAGCCCGCGAGGCCGTAGCCGACGAGTCCGACGCGGAGGGGCGTGCTGGGGGTGCGGGGGCCGGTGTCGGTGCCAGTCATGCAGCTCACTTAAGCAACGCTGTTGCCAAAGTGCAAGCGACCGCGACAATGGGGACGTGAAGAGGGAGCAGAAGTACACGAGGGGCCTGGCCGGCGTGAACGTACCGGCGCTGCGCAGCCACAACGCGGCGCTCGTGCTCGACCTCCTGCGCACGGCGGGGGAGACCGGGATCAGCCGCCTGGAGCTGGCCGAGAGGACCGGCCTCACTCCGCAGGCGGTCAGCAAGATCACCGCCCGGCTCCGGGCCGAGGGCCTCGCGGCGGAGGCCGGCCACCGGGCCTCGACGGGCGGCAAGCCCCGTACGGTCCTGCGCCTGGTGCCCTCCGCCGGGCACGCGGTCGGCGTCCACCTCGACCGCGACGAGCTGACGACGCTCCTGACGGACCTCGCGGGCACGGTCGTGGCCCTGCGCCGCCGCCCGGTCGACCTGGGGGAGGGGGCGGGGCCGGTCCTGGGCGCGGTGACGGATGAGGTACGGGCGCTGCTCACGGAAGGCGCGGGGGAGGCCGTCGGCCCCGACTCCGGCCCCGGCCTCGGTTCCGTTTCCCACGCCGTCACCGGCCCTGTCACCGGCCCTGTCACCGGCCCCGGCCCCGACTCCGACTCCGGCCCTGACTCCGTCCCCGTCCCCGTCCCCGTCCCCGTCCCCGTCCTCGGAGTCGGCGTCGCCATGCCCGGGCCCCTGGACCACCAAGCCGGGGTGCCCGGCCGCGTGACCGGCTTCCCCTCCTGGGACGCGTATCCGGTACGGGACGAACTGGCCCGGCGCCTCGGGCTGCCCGTCGTCCTCGACAAGGACACGAACGCCGCCGCCCTCGGCCTCGCCCTGCGACCCGAGGCCCCCGGCTCCTTCGCCTACGTCCACCTCGGTACGGGGCTGGGCGCCGGCCTCGTCCTCGGCGGCGCGCCGCTGCGCGGGGACAGGACCGGGGCGGGCGAGCTCGGGCACCAGACCGTCCAGCTCGACGGGCCCCCGTGCGACTGCGGCGGGCGAGGCTGCCTGGAGGTCCTCTGCCTGGCGGCGGTCGCGCGCGGCGAACTCCCCGAGGCCGCGCGGATCCTCGGCGCGGGCGCGGCCAACCTCGTACGGCTCCTCGACATCGACCAGGTCCTGCTGGGCGGGCGGGTGGTGCTCGGCGCGCCGGAGGTGTTCTCCGACGGGGCCCGGGAGGTCCTCGCCGGGCTCGGGCTCCCGACGCCGGTCGCCGTGGCCACGGCCCCGCAGGCGGTGGCGGTGGGAGCGGCGTGGCTCGTTCTTGCTCCGATCTTCGGACAATAGGCTGATCGGGCGGATTGCTCGGGCCGTACGAGGGTGCGAACGGTGTCGCTGACCGGACCCCCCGCCCGGGCGTGGCAGCGTCGCGGCCGACCCGTACGCCCGCAAGCAGCAAAGGCAGCCGCCCCATGGCACCCGCCCCCCTGCGCCAGCGCAGCGCCCTCGTCGTGACCGCGACCGTGACCGCGACGGTGGCCCTCGCCCTCACGGCCCCCGCACTCGCGGCCCCGGCGGCCCACGCGCCGAAGGCGTCCGCCCCAGGGGCCCCTGCTCCCGCGGCGCCCGCCACCTCCGCGCCCCCCGCCCCCGACGCCCCGGCCCTCAACGCCCCTGCCCCCAACGTCCCCGACATCCCCAAGGCGCCCAACGTCCCCAAGGCGCCCAGGATCCCCGCCCCCGACCCGCCCGTCCCCTCCTGCGGCAACGCCCCCGACGGCGGCTTCCCGCTCGCGACCCGGATCCACGGCGGCCCGGACGACTACCCCGCCGGCGGCCCCCTCCAGGCCTGGAAGCTCGACCTCACGAACGACACCGACACGTCCTGCACCGGCGTCCACCCCGTCCTCGTCCTCGCCGACCGGGACCGCGCGCTCCAACCCGCCCAGATCCGCTTCGAGTTCTACGACGAGGGCTCGGCCCGCTGGCGGCCCGTGGCCTTCGAGACGACCGAGGAGGCCGAGAACGTCGGCGCGTTCACCGACTTCGGCGGCTTCGCGGTCCCCGCGGGACGGACCCTCACCGTCCCCGTACGGCTCGCGTTCCGCGAGGACACCGCCCCCGACGAGGTCGTCGTGAGCGCGGCGGTCGTCCAGCGCCGGGGTGCCGACGGCGACTGGGTCGGCGCGTCCGACGAGTACCGCCTGACCGTCGGTCCCGCCGTGCCCGAAGGATCCGCCACGCCCGAGCCGAGGGACGAGGCGGCCGACCCGCCGGCCCAGCGCACCGAGAAGCCCGAGGCCCCGGAGCCCCCGCAGGGTGCGGAGGGTGCCGACCCGAGTCGCGAACTGGCCCACACCGGAAGGGAGTCCGGCCAGGACGACGTCCTCCTGCTCGGATCCTTCGCCGCCGCCCTGGTCCTGCTCGGCGCCGCCCTCGCCCGCACCGCCCGACGGCTGACCCCACGGCCCGCCCGGCCGGCCCCGCAGTCCGCCCGACGACCGGCCCCGTGGATGGCCGCACGACCGGCCCCGTGGACGGCCGCACGACCGGCCCGGCGGACCCGCGGCGACTCCTCCCGCCGCCCCCGGCACCTCTGAGCCACGTTCCGTACACCTCCCCGTTCATCACCGTCTGCGACGATCCCTTCGTGAACTACCAGACCGCCCCCGCCGACCCCGGCGCCCCCGTCCGCTCCGGCGTCCCCGAGCACGGCAGGGTCCCCAAGTACTACGCCGTGAAGGCGAAACTCACCCTGCTCGTCGACGAGTTGGGGGAGAGTGGGCTGCTGCCCACCGAGCGCGACCTCGCCGTCCGGTACGAGGTGTCCCGCGAGACCGTCCGTCAGGCGCTGCGTGAACTGCTCCTGGAGGGCAGGGTGCGCCGCCAGGGCCGGGGCACGGTCGTCGCGGGCCCCAAGCTCGAACAGCCCCTCTCGCTCGCGAGCTACACGGAGGGCGTCCGCCGGCAGGGCCGCCGCCCCGGCCGAAGCCTGATCTCCCTCGACCGCTTCCCCTGCCCGGAGGCGCTCGCGCCGGAGGTCGGTGCCGAACGGGGCGAGCCCGTCTGGCACATGGAGCGGGTGCTGCTCGCCGACGACGAGCGGGTCGGCCTGGAGAGCACGTACGTCTCCGAGGCCCGCGCCCCGCGCCTGGACGTCGACTTCGACCCGGACTCCTCCTTCTACGCCTACCTCCACGACCACCTCGGTGTGACCTTCGGCGACGCCGACGAGCGCATCGAGACCGTGCTGGCGACCCCGCGCGAGGCCCTGCTCATCGGTACGCCCCCGGCGCTGCCGATGCTGCTGCTCCACCGTGTCTCCCGGGACACCTCGGGACGCCCCCTGGAGCGGGTCCGCACGCTCTACCGCGGCGACCGGTTCAGCTTCACCGCGCATCTGGGCCGCCAGGACTGACCCCAAGGCCCGCCGGGCGAACGGCTTTTGATCACGAGTAGATAACGGGTCTGGTCCAAGCTTGTCGGTCCGTTCACCGTCCCGTCGCCCACCGGATCCGTCCGGGCCACCCGCCCCCGCGACCGTTTCGGCCATGAAGGTGATCGTCGTAGGAGCCGGCGTGGTGGGAACCATGCACGCCTGGCACGCAGTGGAACGCGGCCATGAGGTCGTACACATCGAGCGCGAGGCCGAGGCGCGCGGAGCGTCCCTCCGCAACTTCGGCCAGATCTGGGTGAGCGGCCGCGCCGGCGGGGAGGAGCTCGACACCGCCCTGCGCGCCCGCGAACTGTGGGAGGGCATCGGCGCCCGGGTCCCCGGGCTCGGCTTCCGGGCCATCGGCTCCCTCACTCCCGTACGCAACGACCTGGAGCTGGCCGTCGCCGAGGCCGCCCTCGCGCGGCCCGACGCCGCCGCCCGCGGCTACAAGCTGCTGACGGCGGACGAGGCCCGCGCGGTCAACCCCGCCCTCCGAGGGGCGTTCGAGGCCGCCCTCTGGTGCGAGCGGGACGCCGCCGTCGAGCCGCGCCTCGCCCAGCTCGCCCTCCGCGAGGCCCTGCTCGCCACCGGGAAGTACACCTTCCTGCCGAACCGCGAGGTCCGGGACGTCGTCGGCAGGGGCGCCGTCCGCGACGACCGGGGCGAGACGCACACCGGCGACGCCGTCGTCCTGTGCACCGGCGCCTGGCTCTCCGGCCTCGTCCGCGAGGTCGCCGGCGAGATACCCGTCCGCCGGGTCAGGCTCCAGATGATGCAGACCGAGCCCCTCGGCGAGCCGCTCACCACCTCCGTCGCCGACGCCGACTCCTTCCGCTACTACCCGGCGTACGCCTCCCCCGCCCTGGACGCCCTCGACGCCGGTCAGCCGCAGGACCCGACCGCCGCCGCCCACAAGATGCAGCTCCTGATGGTGCAGCGGCTCGACGGCGGACTGACCATCGGCGACACCCACGAGTACGAGCACCCCTTCGCCTTCGACACCCTCGAAGACCCCTACGAGCACCTCACCCGCGTCGTCGAGTCCTTCCTCGGCCGCCCCCTGCCGAGGATCAGGCGCCGCTGGGCCGGGGTGTACGCGCAGTGCGTCGACACCAGCCGGGTCGTGCACCGCCAGCGGGTCGCCGACGACGTGTGGCTGGTGACCGGACCCGGCGGGCGCGGCATGACCTGCTCGCCCGCCGTCGCCGAGACGACCGCGAACGAACTGGGCTGGTGAACACCGTGACCGACACGAAGACCGACACGAAGCACGACCTCGTCGTCCTCGACATGGCGGGAACGACCGTCGCCGACGGCGGCCTCGTCGAGCAGGCCTTCACGGCCGCCGCCGAACGCCTCGGCGAGGACCCCGCCACGATGATCGACTACGTCCGCGCCACCATGGGCGAGTCCAAGATCTCCGTCTTCCGCCACCTCTTCGGCGGCGACGAGACCCGCGCCCGGCAGGCCAACCTCGCCTTCGAGGAGGCGTACGGGGACCTCGTCTCCGGCGGCCTGATCGCACCGGTGCCCGGCGCGGCCGAGGCCATCGCCACGCTGAAGGACCAGGGCAGGACCGTCGTCCTCACCACCGGCTTCGCCCGGGTCACCCAGGACGCCATCCTCGACGCCCTCGGCTGGCAGGACCTGGCCGAGCTGACGCTCTGCCCGGCCGACGCCGGCGGCCGGGGCCGCCCCTACCCGGACATGGTCCTCGCGGCGCTCCTCCGCACGGGCGCGGTCGACGACGTCCGCCGGATCGCGGTCGCGGGGGACACCTCGTACGACATGCTCAGCGGCTCCCGCGCGGGCGCCGGGATCGTGGCGGGAGTCCTCACGGGCGCCCACGGCGAGACCGCGCTCAGGGAGCACGGCGCCACCCACGTCCTCGCCTCGGTCGCCGAACTCCCGGCGCGCATCACGGAGTACGAGGCATGAACAGCGGCATCCGCTTCGACGGCGTCTCCGTCGCGTACGGCGGGACCACCGTCCTCGACCACCTCGACCTGACCGTCGAACCCGGCGAGGTCATGGCCCTCCTCGGGCCCTCGGGTTCCGGCAAGACGACCGCGCTGCGGGCCGTCGCCGGCTTCGTGCGGCCGGCCTCCGGGCGCGTCCTCATCGGCGGCCAGGACGTCACCGCCCTCCCCCCGTACAAGCGGGGCATCGGCATGGTCGTCCAGCAGTACGCCCTCTTCCCGCACCTGCGGGTCGACGCCAACGTCGCCTTCGGCCTCAAGGCCCAGAAGGCACCCAAGGCCGAGATCCCCGCCCGGGTCGCCGAGGCCCTGGAGATGACGGGCATGGCCGCGTACACCCGCCGCTACCCCCGCGAGCTATCCGGCGGGCAGCAGCAGCGCGTCGCCATCGCGCGCGCCCTCGCGATCCGGCCGCGCGTCCTCCTCCTCGACGAACCGCTCTCCGCCCTCGACGCGCAGCTCCGCTCCGGCATGCTCGCCGAACTGGCCAGACTGCACCGCGAGCTGCCCGACGTGTCGATCCTGTACGTCACCCACGACCAGGTCGAGGCGCTCACCCTGGCCGACCGGATCGCCGTCATGGACAAGGCCCGGCTCCAGGACTGCGGCACCCCGCAGGACCTGTACCGCCGCCCGCGTACGGAGTTCACGGCGTCGTTCGTCGGCAACGCCAACCTGCTGCCGGTGACGGTCGGCGCGGACGGGGTGGCCTTCGCGGGGACCGAGCTCACGGTGCCCGTCACCGGGGCCGCGCCCGGCTCCGCCGCCACCCTCTGCGTCCGCCCGCACCTGGTCGGCCTCGGCGACGGTCCGAACGCGCTCCGGGGCCGCGTCGCCGAGGTCCAGTGGCGCGGCTCCACCCACCGGCTGTACGTCGAGGTCGGGGGTCACCGCGTGAAGGCGGACGTGCGCGAGCTCAGGGAGACGCCGCTTCTCGGGGCCGAGGTCACCTTGCACTTCGCCCCTGAGGACGCCGTCCTGCTGGGCGCGGGGGTCACCGATGGGTAGTCGTGCCTCGGGTGTCGGTGAACGGCACCCGGCAACGGGCGTCGGGCCCACCCTCCCCCGGACTCCGTCCGGAGGGACCCCCACCGCCCCTGCGGAACGCATGCCCGCAACGGAGCCGAAGCGCCGCGCCGCCCGTTCCCTCCCCACCTGGGTCTGGGCCCTGCCGCCCGTCGCCGTCCTCGCGCTCGTCTTCCTCTACCCCCTCGCCCTGGTCGTACAGGAGTCGCTGGCCCCCGGCGCCTACGCCGGCGTCCTCGCCTCCGAGTCGTTCCGCGACGCGCTCGTCACCACCGTGTGGCTCGCCGTCGCCTCCACGGCCGGCTGCCTGGTCCTCGGTTTCGCGCTGGCGCTCGTGATCGCCTTCGTGCCCTTCCCCGGCGGGCGGGCGGTGGCGAGGTTCATCGACGTCTTCCTCTCCTTCCCGTCCTTCCTGATCACGCTCGCCCTGCTGTTCCTCTACGGCACGGTCGGCATGGCCAACGGGGTCTGGACGGACGTCACCGGCGACGCGGCGGGCCCCTTCCGGTTCCTGACCACTCCCTGGGGCGTCCTCCTCGCCGAGATCACGTACTTCACGCCCTTCGTGATGCGCCCGCTCCTCGCCGCGTTCTCCCAGCTGGAGACCGCCCAGCTGGAGGTCGCGTCCTCCCTCGGGGCGAGGCCGCTCCGCATCATCCGGCAGGTGATCCTGCCCGAGGCGCTGCCCGCGCTCGCCGCCGGCGGCAGTCTCGTCCTCGTCATGTGCCTCAACGAGTTCGGGATCGTCCTCTTCACCGGCGCCAAGGGCGTCACGACCCTCCCGATGCTCGTCTACAGCAAGGCGATCCTCGAATCCGACTACGCCGCCGCCTGCGTCGTCGCCGTCGTCAACGTCGCGCTCTCCGTGGGCCTCTACGTCCTCTACCGGGGGGTGAGCCGCCGTGCTGGTGCATAGCCGCAAGGGCAGATGGACGGCGTGGGTGCTGTTCACGGTCCTCTTCGTCCCGCTCTTCGCCCTGCCCCTGCTCGTCATCGTCGCCGCCTCGTTCTCGACGCACTGGTCGGGCGCCTTCCCCTCAGGACCCACCACCGCCCACTACGCGGCGGCCGTGCGCGGAGAGTCCCTCCAGGCGCTCACCACGAGCCTGGTCACCGCCGTCACCGCGAGCCTGGTGGCGCTGACCGTCGGCACCTGGGCGGCGCTCGCCTCCGCGGCGCTGGGCAGGCGGGGCCGCCAGATCCTCGACGCCCTGTTCATGCTGCCGGTCGCCGTGCCGTCGGTCGTCGTCGGACTGGCTGTCCTCGTGGCCTTCTCGCAGCCGCCGGTGCTCCTCAACGGCACGCGCTGGATCGTGATCCTCGCGCACACCGTGCTGGTCACGGCCTTCGCCCACCAGTCGGTTTCGGCCGCGATCCGCCGCCTCGACCCGATGTACGAGCAGGCGGCGGCCAGCCTCGGCGCCCGCCCCGCGTACGTCCTGCTCCGGGTGCGGCTCCCGCTCCTGCTGCCGTCCCTGAACGCGGCGGCCGGGCTCTGCTTCGCCCTCTCCATGGGTGAGCTGAGCGCCACGATGATGCTCTACCCGCCGGACTGGCTGCCGCTTCCGGTGCTCATCTTCACGGCCACCGACCGGGGTTCGCTCTTCACCGGTTCGGCGCTCGCCGTGATCCTCATGGCCGCGACCCTGCTGGCCCTGCTCGCCGTCTCCCGTATCCGTACGAGAGCTTCCTTCCGCTAGCCGCACCCGTCATCAGGAGAGAACGACGCCATGCTTACGCACGCCAAGCCGATCGCCGCCGTCACCGGCGCTCTCGCCCTCGCCGCGACCCTCACCGCCTGCGGTGGCTCCTCCGCCGCCTCCGACGCGAAGACCGTCACCGTCTACAGCGCCGACGGCCTCAAGGGCGAGGCGGGCGACGGCTGGTACGACAAGGTCTTCAAGGACTTCGAGAAGCAGACCGGGATCAAGGTCGAGTACGTCGAGGGCGGCTCCGGCGAGATGGTGCAGCGCGCCCTCCGCGAGAAGAGCAACACCCAGGCCGACGTCATCGTGACCCTGCCTCCCTTCATCCAGCAGGCCGACTCCAAGGGTCTCCTCCAGGCGTACGAGCCCAAGGGCGCCGACCAGGTCGGCGGCGGCGACAAGTCCGGCGACGGCAAGTGGACCTCGGTCGTCAACAACTACTTCGGCTTCATCCACAACAAGAAGGAGCTGCCGGCCGCGCCCAAGAGCTGGGAGGAGCTGCTCGACGCGAAGTACAAGAACAGGCTCCAGTACTCGACCCCCGGCGTCGCGGGCGACGGCACCGCCGTCCTCATCAAGGCCATGCACGACTTCGGCGGCCAGGAGCCGGCCCTGGAGTACCTGAAGAAGCTCCAGGCCAACAACGTCGGCCCGTCGTCCTCCACCTCGAAGCTCGCCCCGAAGGTCGACAAGGGCGAGCTGCTCGTCGCCAACGGCGACGTCCAGATGAACTACGCCCAGGCCCGGTCCATGCCCAACCTCGGCATCTGGTTCCCGGCGAAGGGCACCGGCAAGCCGACCACCTTCGCCCTGCCGTACGCCGCCGGCCTGGTCGACAAGGCACCGCACGCCGACAACGGCAGGAAGCTGCTCGACTTCATGCTGAGCGAGCAGGCCCAGCGCGAGGTCAGCGCGATCGGCGGCGGATTCCCGGCCCGCAAGGACGTCAAGCCCACCGACGCCAACGCGATCGAACTGGCCAAGCTCCTCGAAGGCGTCGAGATCTTCGAGCCGGACTGGTCCGACATCGACAAGAACCTCAAGACGTACGTCGACGCGTGGAAGTCCGCGACCGGCAGCTGACCCGTAGCTGACCCGCTGCCAAGAGTTCACCGCACGACCCTGGAAAGCCCCCGTACATCGCGGAAAGATAACGGGTACGAACCAAAGGTCAACGCCCCTGAGAAGTCAGGGGCGTTGGCATGCCGTCGCCTTCCATTCCACGGAATTCCACGGAGGACTCCGACATGCCGATCACCGGCATCCCCCGCCGCACCGTGCTCACCGCCGCCGGTGCCGGCGCGGCCGTCGCCGCCGCCGGCGCGCTCAGTGCCCCCGCCGCCCACGCGGCCACCGCCGCGCCCACGCTTCCCGACGGCACCAGCAAGGACAAGGTGCTCGTCGTCGGCATGGACGGCCTGCGGTACGACAGGATCGACGCGGCCAAGGCCCCGCACCTCAAGTCCCTGATGACCAACGGCACGATGGGCCGCTCCCTGCTCTACGCGAACCCGATGGCCGCGACCTCCTCCGGCCCCGGCTGGTCCACCATCTCCACCGGCGTCTGGCCCGACAAGCACGGCGTGAAGGACAACACCTTCACCGGCAAGAACTACGGCACGTACCCCGGCTTCCTCGCCCGGCTGCACCAGATCCGCCCGGAGCTCTCGCTCTTCGCCGCCGTCGACTGGCCCGAGCTGGACACGCACGGCACCGTCACCCCCGGCGCCGACGCCAAGCTCGTCTACAACAACAACTACGTCGTCAACGACCTGGTGATCACCGAGGCGACGGAGGACGTCCTCCGCAACCAGAACCCCGACGTCCTCTTCGTCTACTTCGGCGAGACCGACGAGATCGGCCACAACTACGGCGCCGCGCACAGCAAGTACCTCGACGCCATCGACGTCCAGGACGCCTACCTCGGCCGCCTCCTCACCGCGATCAAGGCCCGCCCGACGTACGCCACCGAGCGCTGGACGGTCATCGTCACCACCGACCACGGCCACACCGACGGCGGCGGCCACGGCGGCTCCAGCATCGAGGAGCGCCGCACCTTCGTCCTCGCCCAGGGCCCGGGCATCGCCGCCGGCGCCCGCCCGATCGACACCCGCCTCGTCGACGTCGCCGCCACCGTCTTCCACCAGCTCGGCATCGTCCCCGACCCGTCCTGGGGCCTCGACGGCAAGCCGGTCCAGCAGCGCTCCACCGACCCCTTCGACGCGCTCTACGGATCGCTCTCCGGCCGCGTCGACGAGACCGGCATCCCCGTCGGGATCCTCGGCTTCACCCACACCGCGCCCAGCGGCTGGTCCGTCATCAACAACGCCATGGGCACCGGCGGCATGACCGAGTGGCGCGGCTGGTCCTTCGCCACCGACGAGTTCTGGTCCCGCGCCCAGCGCGACCAGTCCCGCGAGCTCAACGTCCGCGCCCGGGGCGTCTTCGCCGTCGCCGACTCCGACGAGTGGGCCGACAAGTCCTTCTCCGGCACGTACGACTCGACCCTGGTGACCCCCGCCCACAGCGTCTCCGGCGCGACCCGGGCGACCCTGGACTTCACCACCTTCTACCGCCAGGAGGGCAGCCAGACCGCCCAGGTCCTGGCGAGCTTCAACGGCGGCACCCCGGCCCTCGTCAAGAGCTACACCGCCGACGTCGTCTCGCGGCCCCAGTCGCTCACCGTGAACGTCCCCGCCGGGGCGTCCAGCGTGAGCTTCCGCTTCCGCTACACCGGTGCCAACAACTGGTACTGGACGATCGACGGGGTCAGGGTCACGGCGTCCTGACACTCGGCGGGGTCAAGATCAGCGCATCCTGACTACCCTGGGGGCGTCGCCACAGCGCTGTCGCGGCGCCCCCAGTACACCGCACGTCTGTACGGCAGGAGTCCCGCACCCATGGCAGAGCGCAAGCCGATCGAATCCTGGCTCACCGACATGGACGGCGTCCTCATCCACGAGGGCGTCCCGATCCCCGGCGCCGACGCGTTCATCAAGAAGCTGCGGGAGACCGGGAAGCCCTTCCTGGTCCTCACGAACAACTCGATCTACACGGCCCGCGACCTGCACGCCCGCCTCGCCCGCATGGGCCTCGAAGTCCCCGTCGAGAACATCTGGACCTCGGCCCTCGCCACCGCCAAGTTCCTCGACGACCAGCGCCCCGGCGGCACGGCGTACGTCATCGGCGAGGCGGGCCTGACCACGGCCCTCCACGACATCGGTTACGTCCTCACCGACCACGACCCGGACTACGTGGTCCTCGGCGAGACCCGGACGTACTCCTTCGAGGCGATGACCAAGGCCGTCCGCCTCATCAACGCCGGCGCCCGCTTCATCTGCACCAACCCCGACGAGACCGGCCCCTCCCTGGAGGGCCCGCTCCCGGCCACCGGCTCCGTCGCCGCGCTCATCACGAAGGCCACCGGCAAGGAGCCGTACTTCGCGGGCAAGCCGAACCCGCTCATGATGCGCACCGGCCTCAACGCGATCGGCGCCCACTCCGAGTCCAGCGCGATGATCGGCGACCGGATGGACACCGACATCCTGGCCGGCCTGGAGGCGGGCATGCAGACCTTCCTCGTCCTGACGGGCCTGACCAGCCAGGCCGAGATCGACCGCTTCCCGTTCCGCCCGTCCAAGATCGTCGACTCGATCGCGGACATCGTCGACCGCGTGTAGGGACGTCTTCCGCCGCCTCCTGCGGATGCGAAGAGCGCCGATCCGGGTGACCCTGCCAGTACCAGGAGGTCACGATGCGCATCTGTCCCATTGCTCTCCGTGCCGCAGGAGCGGCCTTGGTGCTCGTACTGGCACCCGCGGCCGGCGGCGCGTACGCCGGCGACGGGGTGAAGGTCACCGTCACCCCGTCCACGGCCTCGCCCGGCGCCGACGTCGACGTCCGCGTCCAGGGCTGCAAGGGCACGACCAGTGCCGCGAAGTCCCAGGCGTTCGTCGCCGACGTCGAACTCACCGGCCGGGACGGCGGGGGCAACCCGCTCTTCGGCGACACCACGATCAAGTCCGGACTCGAGGACGGTACGTACAAGGTCACCGTGGTCTGCGACGGCCGCGACCACCGGGACGTCGGCACGGTGCAGGTCAAGCACCGGCAGCCGACGCACGAGCCGACCCACAAGCCGACGCACGAGCCGACGCACCGGCCGACCCACCACGCGACCCCGGTCGCCCCGGTCCGCGCGGGTGGCGGCGGCACCGCCGCCTTCGCCGCCCCGGCCGCCCCCGGAGTCGCCCAGACCACGACCGGGAGCGGCCTCGGCACCCCGTACACCCTGCTCGGCCTGGGCATGGCCGCCGTCGCGGCCGTGGCGGTCGCCTTCCGCACCTCCCGCCGCCGCACCGCCGCCTCCGATACGGGCACGGGTTCAGGTACCGGTACGGGCTCGGGTCCGGGCTCGGCCTGAGGATGCCGTCCGGACCCCGCCCGGCGGGCACCGGGCGACTCGTCACCGGTGTGGCCTGGGCGCTGCTGCTCCTCGGGCTCTGGCTCTGGGGCCGCGAGGTCACGGAGGGCCCCGGGGGCAGCTCGGCGCCCACCCACGGCGACATCGCCGCCGTGGGCCGGCCGCTCGGCGTGGAGCTTCCCCCGGCCCACGCCCCGCTCGCCCCCGCCGAACCCCGGCGCGTGGAGGTCCCGTCCCTCGGCATCGCCGCGCCCGTCGTGGCCCGTGGCCTGGACGCCACGGGCGCGATCGACCCGCCGCCCTTCGAGACGCCGCACACGGTGGGCTGGTTCGGCGCGGGGACCAGCCCGGGCGCGGCCGGGGCGGCCCTTCTCGTCGGCCACGTCGACACCGAGACCCGCCCGGCGGTCTTCTACGGCCTGAGCGCGGCCCGCCCCGGAGCGAAGGTCCGCGTCACCCGGACGGACGGCACGGTCGCCGAGTTCACGGTCGACGACGTCCAGGTCTTCCCGCGCGAGGACTTCGACGCGAGCCGCGTCTACGGCCGGCGCGAACCCGGCCGCGCCGAGCTCCGCCTGATCACCTGCGGCGGCACCTTCGACCGCACGGCCGGTACGTACTCGGCGAACGTGGTCGTCTCGGCGTACCTCACGGGCGCGGGCACCTGAGTCCCCAGGGGGGCAGGCAGCGACCGGGGCCCGGCCGGTGGCTCGCGTCCCGCGGCGCCACCGGCCGGTCCGGTCCTCGACCGCGGGGCTCACGGGCGGCGGGAGGAGCCCGGTGCCGGCCGCGGGAGGGTCGGGGTTCCGGAAACTGTAGAGGCCCTGCCTCGCCCGGCCCAGAGGTCTGCCGTGCCACGATGACGACGACAGGTCCGTACGTGCCGAGGGCCCCGAATGTCCGCACGTCACCACCCGCCCCGAGCACATCCGTGCGCGCCCCGCACCCCGGCCCCGGCCCGCGCTCTCCTGCTGCTCCTCGCCGCCGGTCTCGTCGCCGGCTGCACGGGCGGCGAGACCACCCGGCCCGTCGCTGCCACCGCACCCGCCCCGGCCCCCGCCGTCTCCCGGCCCGCCGCGGGGCCGGTCCCCGCCCCACCCCCGTACTGGGTGAACCCCGACGGCAAGGCCGCCCGGCAACTGGCCGCGCACCTCGCCGCGGGGCGGACCGCCGAAGCCGGGCTCCTGCGGCGGATCACCTCCCGGCCGGTGGCCGAGTGGATCGGCCCCGACCGGCCCGAGGCGGAGACCCGCGCCCTCACCGAGGCCGCCACCCGCGCCGGGCGCGAGGCACTCCTCGTCCTCTACGGCATCCCGCACCGCGACTGCGGCCGGCATTCGGCGGGCGGCGCGGCGGACCCCGCCGCCTACCGGGCCTGGGTGGACGCGGTCGCCCGGGGCATCGGCGCGCGGCGCGCGACCGTCGTCCTGGAACCGGACGCCGTGATGCACGTCGTCGACGGCTGC
The DNA here is from genome assembly GCF_008642375.1 of Streptomyces venezuelae. Lineage (NCBI taxonomy): Bacteria > Bacillati > Actinomycetota > Actinomycetes > Kitasatosporales > Streptomycetaceae > Streptomyces > Streptomyces venezuelae. Next base: position 5,510,809 of record NZ_CP029194.1, read on the forward strand.
ACGGAGGAGCAGTACCACGGGGAGCGGTACGAGCTGCTCAAGTCGGCCGTCCTGCGGCTGAAGCGACAGCCGGCCACCACGGTCCACCTGGACGCGGGCAACGCGGGCTGGGCCGCTCCCGCGGCGCTGCGCGGCCCGCTCATGCGGGCGGGGATCGCGGAGGCCGACGGCTTCGCGGTCAACGTCTCGAACTTCCAGACGACCGCGGCGAGCACCGCCTACGGCCGCCGGCTGTCGGCGCTGGTCGGCGGCAAGCCGTTCGTGATCGACACCAGCAGGAACGGGAACGGCCCCTACACCGAGGGGGACCCGGCCCAGAACTGGTGCAACCCGCCGGGCCGCGCGCTCGGCGCGCCGCCGACCCGCGACACCGGCGACCCGCTGGTCGCGGCGTACCTCTGGATCAAGCGGCCGGGCGAGTCGGACGGGGAGTGCCGGGGCGGCCCGCGGGCCGGGCAGTGGTTCGACGCGTACGCGCTGGAACTGGCCAGGAACGCCCGCTAGTTCGGGCGCCGCCCATGGCCCGGGAACGATCAAGGCCCCCTCACCGATGGTGAGGGGGCCTTGACTCTGCGTGCGCCGCCAGGGACTCGAACCCCGGACCCGCTGATTAAGAGTCAGCTGCTCTAACCAACTGAGCTAGCGGCGCCTGCTGACAGAGAGAACTCTACCCGACCTGGAGGGGTGCTCCTGACCAATATCGATCGCCTCCGGCCTGTCGGATGGTCGTACTGGCCCTTCGATCCGTCAAAATGCGATTTGTCCAGACAGTTGAGACACTGACGCCCGAAACGAGGGTCAAAAAGATCTTGACGAGTGTGGAGGGGAATCGCATGAGCGTGCCGGTATTCGAGGAGTTCGAACCCGCGGCCGACTGCGGCTGCCCGGGCTGCGCCCAGCAGCGCCGTGGCCTCGCGCTCGGCCTGCCCGTGCGGGCCGGCGGCCACCCGGCGGCCCATGGCGCGCGCCGCGCGCTGGTGCTGGTGACGGCGGCGGGAGTGGTCCTCGGCGGGGGAGGGGCGGGAGCGGCGACGGCCCTCTCGCACCCGGAGGGCCCGTTCACCCCGGCGGACGCGGTCCCGGGCCCGGAGGCGGGCGGGGGTACGGACATGGACGCGGCGGTCCTGCGGGAGCGGTCGGCCGTGACCCCCTGGCCGGGGCCGGAGACCCCGCAGGGCGGGCGGGGGCCGCTGCACGGAGCGCCGGGCCCCGGCTCGCAGCCGACCGCGACGCCGGCCCCGCCCCCGGGCACCGGTACGGGCACCACCCCGACCTCGACGACCGGTCAGATCGCGACGGGCACGCTGCGGCCGACGACCCGGGCCGAGATCATCAACCGGGCCAAGCTGTGGGTGGCCGCGCAGGTCCCGTACTCCATGGAGAAGTACTGGACGGACGGGTACCGCCAGGACTGCTCCGGCTACATCTCCATGGCCTGGAACCTGCGCAGCAACGAGTGGACCGGCAGCCTCGACCGCTTCGCCGAGCGGATCGACCGGACCGAGCTCCAGCCCGGCGACATCCTGCTGTTCCACAACCCGGCCAGCCCGACGCGCGGCTCGCACGTCACGATCTTCGGCGGCTGGACCGACTACACCCACACCTCGTACATCGCCTACGAGCAGACCAAGCCGCGCACGCGGAAGCAGGCGACGCCGATGGCGTACTGGGAGAACTCCGACCGGTACGTGGCCTACCGCTACAAGGGCGTGGTCAGCGGCGGCAGCGGGGGCGGCACGTCCGGCGGAGGGTCGACCGCGACGCCGAAGCCGCCGAAGCCGGCGACGCCCTACCCGGGGGCGGGGAAGTTCGGCCCGGGGGCGAACAACGCCTACGTCACCCAGCTCGGGAAGCTCCTGGTCGAGCGCGGCGGCAAGAAGTACTACAGCAAGGGGCCCGGCCCGAAGTGGGGCGCGGCGGACCGGAGGGCGACCCAGGCGTTCCAGCTCGCACAGGGCTGGAAGGGCAAGGAGGCGGACGGCCTGCCCGGGCCGCAGACGTGGCAGCTCCTCGTGACCGGCGGGGGCAGGGACATCGGCGGATCGGGTGGTTCGGGCGGTTCGAGCGCGAATGCGACGGGGTTCCCCGGGCGTGGCTACTTCCGTCCGGGCCAATCCAACGCATATGTGGAGAAGCTGGGCAAACAACTGGTGAAGCGGGGCTTCGGCAAGCACTACCTGTCGGGACCCGGTCCGCGCTGGACGGAGGCGGACCGCCGCAACGTCGAGGCGTTCCAGCGGGCTCAGGGCTGGCGCGGCGGAGCGGCCGACGGCTACCCGGGCCCGGAGACCTGGCGGCGCTTGTTCCGATGACCCCGAGAGCATGAGGTGGACCCGAATGACCGCATCGACCCCGACCCCCGCGGACTCCGGCGCGGCGGCCTCGCGTGACGCGGCCCGCACGGCCAGACGCCTGACGGACGGCACCCTTCCCCGCACGTCACCACCCCACGGAGGGGACCCGACGCGGACACCCCCGGCAGCGACGCCCACGCCCGCGGCGGCCACCTCGGCCGCGACACCCCCGGCCGCACCGGCCCCGGACCAGGCGCCGGCCGGGTCCGCGTCCGGGCCTGCGGCCGGGGCTGCGCCCACGCCGCCGGCAACGGACCGGCCTGAGTACGGGGTCGGGGCTACGCCCACGGACGGGGCCACGTCGGCGGCTCCGGACCGGGCTGGGTCCGGGCCTTCGGCCGGGGTCGCGGTCACGCCTACGACGTGGGCCCCGGATTCGGCCGCAACCCCCGACGGGGCCCCGGCCGGGCCTGCGGCCGTGAGCCCGGCCACGCCCACGGCCTGGGCGGCGCCCTCGGACCGAGCCGCGTCCGGGCCTGCGGCCGAGGCCGGGCCTTCGGCGAGGGCTGCAGACACGCCCACGGCCTGGCCCTCGGCTACGGACCGGGCTGCGTCCGGGGTGGCGCCTGGGCGCACGTCTACGTCAACGGCCGGGGCCCCGGACCGGGCCACGGCCTCGCCCCCGGACCGTGCCACGGCCTCGCCCCCGGACCGGGCTGCGTCCGGGGTGGCGGCCTCGCCCCCGGACCGTGCCACGGCCTCGCCCCCGGACCGGGCTGCGTCCGGGGTGGCGGCCTCGCCCCCGGACCGTGCCACGGCCTCGCCCGCGGACCCTGCCACAGCCTCGCCCGTGGTCCGTGCCACGGCCTCGCCCATGGACCGGGCATCCGGGCCTTCGGTCAGGGCGGCGGCCATGCCGACGGCCGGGGCCTCGCCCGCGGACCGGGCGTCGGCCGGGCCCGCGCCCACGCCCATGTCCCCGGCCGGGACTTCGGCCGAGGCCTCGGCCACACGCACGGCCTCGCACGGGACCTCGGCCCCGGGCCGAGCGCCGACCACGGCCGGGCCTTCGGCCGGGGCCGCGCCCACATCCACGGCTCCCGCCACGCCCGCATCCACGGCTTCGCCGACGGGCACGTCGTCGGGCCGCTCCCCGGCAGGCGTACCGGGAGCACCCGTCACATCAGGCGCGTCGGCATCACCCGCCACGGCGGCCTCCCCGCCCGCCGAACCGTCGACGGCCACGGCGTCCGCTCCGCCGCGCCCGGTGACCGCCGCACCCCGCGACAGGGCCCCGGCCCCCGGCGCTGCCGCCCCGACGGGCCGCACCGCCGCACCTTCCGCCCCCACCGGGGCAGCCGCGCCCGCGCCGACACGAGGCGCCGGTACGCCGCCGGGCGCAGGCAAGGCCGCCGGTGCCGAGAAGCGGGTGGACGTGCCCGACTTCGGGCGGATCACCGGTGCGAAGGTCGCCGCGCTCGCCGTGCCCGTCGCCGGTGTCGTACGGGTCGTGCGGCGGAAGAACGTGATCGGGTCCGAGACCACCGGCTCCATCCCCGTGCACCTGCTCTTCCGGGACGAACCGGAAGGCGGCGCCCCCGGCGCGAACGGGGACGACGGCGGTCCCGACACCGTCGCGATGGCCGTGCCCGCCGCCCTCGCGAAGAACGGCAAGGCCGCCATCCCGGCACCCGCGAAGACGCAGCAACAGACGCAGCAACAGAAGCAGGCCAAGGGCAAGGGGCGACCTCCGAGCCAGGCAGCCCCCGCCTCGAAGCAGTCCGCGGCGGCCAAGGCCCGCCCCGCCCCCACCGCCGATCCCGATCTCGTCGAGCGGCCCGGCGCGGTGCTGCCCGGCTGGCTCGGCGTCGTCGGCGGCGCCCTCGCGCTCGCCGGGTGCGCGGCGGTCGTGTGGTGGGCCGGGGCCGTCCCCGCGGAGGCGGCGCGCATGCTGCGGCTGCCGGTCCGCCCGTACCACGGCATCCACCTCGGCCAGTGGGCGCTGCTCGCCCTCGGCGTCGTCGCCACCCTCTTCGCGGTCGGCGGCCTCGGCCGCGGCCGGGTCGGCTACGCCTGGGTCCTGACCCTCTTCGGCGACTACCGCGGCACCGTCCGCCGGACGGGCCTGGTCTGGGTCAGCCCGCTCCTGCTCCGCCGCCGCGTCGACGTCCGGCTCCGGCACTGGCGCAGTGAGCCGCTGCCCGCCGTCGACGCGAAGGGCACGGCCCTGGACGTCGTCGTCCTCGTCGTCTGGCGGGTGCGGGACACCGTCCGCGCCGCGCTGGGGGTCGACGGCCACGAGGACTACCTGCGGGAGCAGGTGGAGGCGGCGATGGCCCGGGTGCTGTCGCAGCTTCCGGCGGACGCCTTCCACGAGGACGCACCGACGCTCCGGGACGCCGAGGCGGTCGGCGAGGCGCTGACGCGGATGCTGTCGGCGGAGTGCGCCCCGGTCGGGGTCGACGTCTTCTCGGCACAGCCGACGCGCATCGAGTACGCCCCCGAGGTCGCGGCGGCGATGCAGCGGCGCCGGATCGCGGCGATCGACGCGAAGCACCGGGACAGCGTCCTGACGTCGGTGGTGGACGCGGTGGACGACGTGGTCCACCGGCTGACCAGTCGTGGTCTGGTGGAGTTGGACGACTACGAGCGCAAGGCGCTGGTCAAGGACCTGACGGTGGCGTTCTACACGGGGAGGACGGCGCCCGCGGAGGGGGCCTGAGGGGATGGACATGTTCAACTTCCGTCCATACCTTGGTACTTGGTCCAGACCAAAATGAGTCACCCGTACAAGCAGAACCGGTAACACCGCACGCGTGCGCACGGCCCAACGGAACTCCCCCACGTTCTCCTGGAGCGACAGCATGCACATGCGCAAGAAGAAGTCAGTCGGGGCGGCGGTGGTGGCGCTCGGCGTCGCCGGCGCCTCCCTCCTCGCGACCGGCAGCGCGGGCAGCCACGGCTACACCGACTCGCCGATCAGCCGCCAGAAGCTCTGCGCCAACGGCACCGTGACCAACTGCGGCTCCATACAGTGGGAGCCGCAGTCGGTCGAGGGCCTCAAGGGCTTCCCCGCCGCCGGTCCCGCCGACGGCAAGATCTGTTCGGCCGGGCTCACGCAGTTCGCCCAGCTCGACGACCCCCGGGGCGGCGCCTGGCCGACGACGACCCTCACGGCCGGGCAGAGCTACAGCTTCCGCTGGCAGTTCACGGCCCGGCACCGCACCACCGACTTCAAGTACTACATCACCAAGAACGGCTGGAACCCGAGTCAGAAGCTGACCCGGGCCGCGCTCGACCCCCAGCCGTTCCTCACCGTCCCCTACAACAACCAGCAGCCGCCGGCGACACTCTCGCACTCCGGGACCGTCCCGGCGGGCAAGACGGGCCGTCACCTGATCCTGGCGGTGTGGACGATCGCGGACACCGCGAACGCCTTCTACGCCTGCTCGGACGTCAAGTTCTGACGGCCGCCGACTGACCGTTCAATTCTGACGGTACGTCAGTTACAGTCCGGCCCATGAAGGGTGCGGACACCGTCGCGGAGCTCGTACGACGCCAATGGGGCGACCACCGGACCGGCCTGAGGGACGAGCACCACACCCTCAGCCACCACGAGGTCGCCGCCGGCGCCGCCGCGCGGGCCGCACTGCTCGTGGACCTGATGCCACCCCTGCCGGGGAGCGAGCCGCACCTCGGCATCCTGCTCGACAACACGCCGGAGTACCCGCTCTGGCTCAGCGCGGCGGCCCTCGCGGGGGCCGCCGTCGCCGGGATCAACCCGACCCGGCGCGGCGCCGAACTCGCCCGGGACATCCGGCACACCGCCTGCCGGATCCTGGTCACCCAGCGCGCCCGTCTGCCGCTCCTCGACGGCCTCGCGCTGCCCGGGCTGCGCATCCTCGTCACCGACACCGACGCCTACCGTGAACTCCTCGCGCCCTACGCCGGCGCCCGCCCGGGAGACGCCACCCTCGGTCCCGTACGCCCCGACAGCCGCTTCCTGCTCTCCTTCACCTCCGGCTCGACGGGCGCCCCCAAGGCCGCGCTCTGCAGCCAGGGGCGCCTCGCGGCGGCCGGCTCCTCCCTCGTCTCCCACTTCGGGATCGGCCCCGACGACGTCCACTACGTCTGCATGCCGATGTTCCACGGCAACGCGGTGATCGCGGACTGGGCACCCGCGCTCGCCGCCGGTGCGGGAGTGGCGCTGCGGGCCCGCTTCTCCGCGTCCGGCTTCCTCCCCGACGTACGCCGCTTCGGCGCCACCTACTTCACCTACGTGGGCCGTGCCGTGCAGTACCTGCTCGCCACCCCGCCCGGCCCGGACGACCGCGCGCACGCGCTGCGCCTCGGCTTCGGCACGGAGGCCGGGGCGGTGGACGCGGCCCGCTTCCGGGAGCGGTTCGGGGTCCCGCTCGTCGAGGGGTACGGCTCCTCCGAGGGCGGCGCGGCGATCCAGCGCACCCCGGACACCCCGACCGGGGCGATCGGACGGGCCGCCCCCGGCGACGACCTGGCCGTCCTGGACCCGGAGACCGGCCAGGAGTGCGCCCCGGCCCGCTTCTCGCCCGAGGGGCGGCTCCTCAACACGGACGAGGCGGTCGGCGAGCTCGTCAACCGCGGCCGGAACCCCTTCGAGGGCTACTGGCGCAACCCCGAGGCGGAGGCGGTCCGGCTGCGCGGCGGCTGGTACTGGACGGGCGACCTCTTCTACCGGGACGAGGAGGGCTTCCTCTACTTCGCCGGCCGCACGGACGACCGGCTGCGGGTCGACAGCGAGAACCTGGCGGCGGCGATGATCGAGAACATCCTCGCCCGCTGGGACCGGGCCGCCGGAGTGGCGGTGTACGCGATACCGGACCCCGTCGCCGGCGATCAGGTCATGGCGGCGCTGGCCCTGCGCGAGGGGGCCGCATTCGACCCGGCGGAGTTCGCCGCCTTCCTCGCCGCGCAGCCGGACCTGGGCACGAAGATGCCGCCGCGCTTCGTCCGCGTGACGCGCGAGCTGCCCCTGACGGCCACCAACAAGATCCACCGCGTGGGCCTGCGCCGGGAGTCCTTCCTCTGCCCGGACCCCGTCTGGTGGCGCCCGACCGCCACCGCCCCGTACGAGCCCCTGACCCCCGCGACGACCGCCGCGCTCCAGGAGCAGTACGCCCTCCACGGCCGCACCCCGACCTGGGACCGCACCAAGTGAGCAGTGCCCGGCGGGGGTAGGCCCAGCCCCACCCCCGCCACGCCCCCCAGGCCCATGGCCCCGCCCCCGCAACCGCGCCTACCGTGGGCGCTCATGGAACCCCGCAACCCCTGGCAGGCACTCACCCGGTCCCGCTTCCCGCTCGGCCCCTGGCCCTGGCGGGCCGCCGGGTACCTCGCCACCGGGGGCCTCGTCGGGGCCCTCGCCTGTCTCGTCCTCCTCGTCCTCGGGGTGTTCTCGCTGCTCCTCGTCGGGCTGCCGCTGCTCCTCCTCTCCGGGCTCGCCCTCGGCTCCGTCGAGCGGCTCCGGCTCCGGCTCGTCGACCTGGACCCGGCCCCCGACCCGCACCGCGTCCCCACCGCCCCCGGCCTGACAGCCTGGCTCCGGCTCCGGGTGGGGGAACAGGCGACCTGGCGCGAGCTCGGACACGGGCTGCTGCTCGCCACGGTCCTGTGGCCGCTCGACCTCATCGCCCTCGCCGTCGGCGTCGGCCTGCCCCTCGCCCTCCTCGGCACCCCGCTCCAGCTGGCGGCGGACGGCCACGAGGCCAAGGCCGTCAAGGCGTACCTGGTCACCTCCTACCCCGAGGCCTTCGCCGCCGCGCTCCTCGGCGCCCTCCTCCTCGTCGCCCTCGCCTACCCCCTGGCCGCCGTCGCCGGCGCCCGCGCCGCCCTCGCCCGCGCCCTGCTCGCCCCGCGCGACACCGATGCGGGGGACGCCAGGATCGGCGAGGTCATCGCCTCCCGCGCGCGGCTCGTCGACGCCTTCGAGGCCGAGCGCCGCCGGATCGAGCGCGACCTCCACGACGGGGCGCAGCAGCGGCTCGTCGCCCTCACCATGACCCTCGGCCTCGCCCGCCTCGACGCCCCGCCGGGACCGCTCGCCGAGCAGCTGGCCAAGGCCCACGCGGAGGCCGGGCAGGTGCTGACCGAGCTGCGGGAGCTGATCCACGGCATCCACCCGCAGGTCCTGGCCGACTACGGCCTCGGCGCCGCCCTCGCCGACGCCGCCGACCGCTCGGCCGTCCCCGTCGACACCGACGTCGACCTGCCCCGGCTGCCCGCCTCCGTCGAGAGCGCCGGCTACTTCGTGGCCTGCGAGGCCCTCGCCAACATCGGCAAGCACAGCGGCGCCGCCCAGGCGAGGATCACCGCCCGGTACGCGGACGGCGTCCTGCGGCTCGACGTCGAGGACGACGGGCGGGGCGCCGCCGATCCGGCCCGCGGCACCGGGCTCACCGGACTCGCCGACCGGATCGCCGTCCTCGATGGCACACTGACGATCATGAGCCCGCCGGGCGGGCCGACCGTCCTGCGAGTGGAGATCCCGTGCCGAACCCTCCGAGAAAGCTCCGCGTCGTCCTCGCCGAGGACAGCGTCCTCCTCCGTGAGGGACTGATCGGCCTCCTGACCCGTTTCGGCCACGAGGTCGTCGCCGCCGCCGGTGACGCCGACGGCCTGCGCGAGGCGGTCGCCGCCCACGACCCGGACATCGTCGTCACCGACGTCCGGATGCCGCCCGGCTTCCAGGACGAGGGGCTGCGCGCCGCGGTCGCGCTGCGCGCCGAGCGGCCGGCCCTGCCGGTCCTGGTCCTGAGCCAGTACGTGCAGCGCAGCTACGCCGCCGACCTCCTCGACTCGGGCGACGGCACCGGTGTCGGCTACCTCCTGAAGGACCGGGTGGGGCAGGTCGAGGAGTTCGTCGAGGCCCTCACGCAGGTCGCCGGCGGCGGCACGGTCGTCGATCCCGAGGTCGTCCGGCAGCTGCTGCGCCGCCACCGGGACCCGCTGGAGGCGCTGACCCCGCGCGAGCGGGAGGTCCTGGGCCTGGTCGCGGAGGGGCACTCCAACGGGGAGATCGCCCGCCGGCTGGTGGTGACGGAGGCCGCCGTCGGCAAGCACATCGGGAACATCCTGGCCAAGCTCGACCTGCCGCAGGCCGAGGACACCCACCGCCGCGTCCTCGCCGTCCTGACCTACCTCCGGGCCTGAGCGGGAGCGGCGGCCGGCCCTGGCCGGCCGGGACCGGGAACGACAAGAAAGCCCCCCGCCGAAGCGAGGGGCTTTCCCTGTCTGTGCGCCGCCAGGGACTCGAACCCCGGACCCGCTGATTAAGAGTCAGCTGCTCTAACCAACTGAGCTAGCGGCGCCTGCTGACAGAGAAAATACTACCTGGTCCTGAGGGGTGCTCGTGACAGCCCCGCCGGAGCGCCGTCCGGCGGGGTCGCGACACCACCTGCTGGGCCGCCTTCTAGATCGCCAGCGAGAGCACCACCGGGGCGGCGCGCCGGTTGAGCGTGTCCGCCGCGGCGCGCAGCCGGTGGGCGTGCTCGATCGGCAGGGACAGGGCCAGGCAGCCCACGGCCGAGCCCGCCGTCAGCGGGACGGCGGCGCAGACCGTGCCGACCGCGTACTCCTGGAGGTCGAGGACCGGGACGGTCGCCGGCTGGCTGTCGAGCTTCGAGAAGAGGATCCGCTCGTTGGTGATCGTCCTGGAGGTCAGCCGGGCGATCTTGTGGCGGGCGAGGTGGTCCCGCCGCCCGTTCTGGTCGAGCTGTGTGAGCAGGCACTTGCCGACGGCGCTGGCGTGCGCCGCCGAGCGGAAGTCCACCCATTCGTTGACCTTCGGGGTGCGCGGCCCGTCGGCGAACTGGGTGATCTTCACTTCGCCGTCGATGTACCGGCTGATGTAGACGGCCGCGCCGACGGAGTCGCGCAGTTCGGTCAGGGTCTCCTGGAGCTTGGCCTCCAGCGCTTCGCGGCGGGTCAGGCCGGAACCGAGGAGGACGAGGGAGTCCCCGATGACGTACGCGCCGTCGGCGACCTGCTCGACGTACCCCTCGCGGCGGAGCATGAGGAGCAGCGACGAGAGGTGGGCGACGGGAAGGCCGGTCTCGCGGGCGATCTGGACGTCCGTCACTCCGCCACCGTGCCGTGAGACCGTCTCGAGGACGCGCAAGGCGTATTGCACCGAGTGGAACGGCGCGGTGGGCTCGGGCTTCAGCGCCACGGTTTCCCCCTACCAGGTTGTGACCGCAAGCTTTCGTACCACGATAGCCGCCAAGGGCCCTTTAAGGGGCGGCTGTTGGCGAGAATGATGCGGAGGATCCATGGCCTGGGCTGGGGCGCACCACCCTGGCATATGCCTATGTCATGACTCCTTCACAGAGTCTCAGGTCAGGGCCGTGCGGGGCCGGGTTCGCGCTCACGTTCGGGTGGCGGCGGCCGAGAGATTTTTTACGGGGAAGCGGACCCGCGAAAGCTCCGGCGGAGCCCCTGCGAGCGGTTCCGCCGTGGCCGAGAACGTACGGAGGGCGGATGCGGGCGGCCGGACGACAGAAATACGCGAGACGGGCACGAGGCGAGCGCGAGACGGTCGAGGGGTACTGCAGCGGGGTGCCGGAATAACCGGAGACACCCTCCTGTTGTGTCCCGAGTCTTACCAACCGCACGTGCCGAGGAGGGTCCCCACGGTGACCGACGCCATTCGAGGAGAGACGCGGGGCACCGCGCCCGTACCGCTGTCCGTACTGGACCTGGTGACCGTCGGCAGAGGCGGCTCCGCGACCGAGTCGCTCGCCACCAGCGTCGAGCTGGTCCGGCTCGCCGAGCGACGTGGCTTCCACCGGCACTGGGTGGCCGAACACCACTCCATGCCCGGCGTCGCCTCCTCCTCGCCGGCGGTGATCCTCGCCCACCTCGCGGCCCACACCCGCCGCATCCGCCTCGGCTCCGGCGGCGTCATGCTGTCCAACCACGCCCCGCTCGTCATCGCCGAGCAGTTCGGCACCCTGGAGGCCCTCGCCCCGGGCCGGGTCGACCTCGGCCTCGGCCGCGCCCCCGGCACGGACGGCGCCACGGCCGCCGCGCTGCGCCGCGCCGAGTCGCCGAAGGAGGGCGCCGACGACTTCCCGGAGCAGCTCGCCGAGCTGACCCGTTTCCTGGACGACGACTTCCCGGACGGGCACCCGTACTCCCGTATCCACGCCATCCCCGGCCCCGTGCAGGGTCCGAAGGGCCGGCCGCCGGTCTGGCTGCTCGGCTCCTCCGGCTTCAGCGCCCGCCTCGCGGGCCTGCTCGGGCTGCCCTTCGCCTTCGCCCACCACTTCTCCGGGCGGAACACGATTCCGGCGCTCGACCTCTACCGGGAGTCCTTCCGGCCCTCGGGCCTCCTCGACGCCCCGTATGCGGTGATCAGCGTCGCGACGCTCGCCGCCGAGGACGCGGCGGAGGCCCGCCGCCAGGTACTGACCGGAGCCCTCGCGATGCTGCAGCTGCGCTCCGGCCGGCCGGGGTTGATGCCGACGCCCGAGGAGGCGGAGGCGTACCGTGTCAGCCCCATCGAGCGGGAGTTCATGGACGAGTGGGTGGGGAACGTCCTGTACGGCACCCCGGACGAGGTCCGCACGGGCCTCGACGACCTGCAGAAGCGCACGGGCGCCGACGAGCTGATGCTCACGGCCAACGTGCACAGCGGGGAGGCGCGGCTGCGGAGTCATGGACTGATCGCGGACGCGTACGAGCTTCCGGAGCTCGCGGAGTAGCCGGGAACTTCCCGGAGGGGCCGCCCGCGCCTCGCGGGGCGCTGGATCCCGGCTCGAAAACCCGGGTTTCCGTGGCGCGTTGGTTCGGTCCTGAACCACCGCCCCCTCACCCCTAAGCGAACCTTAAACCGCTCGTCACCCATGGTGGCGGGCGGTTCCGTTTTGTGCTGCACCCCTCTGACAAGGGCTTTCCTCATCAAATTGGTCTAGTCCTCAATCTGGTTCAGACCATTGACGTGCTGTTCATGCGCCGGTTATCACTTCCTCAGCTCCTGTACGGCACCACCCAGTTCTCCCCCCCTTCGGAGGCCGCACGTGCACCCCCGTAAGCCATTGATCGCCGCGCTTCTCAGCTCGGCCCTCGCCGCCGGCGCGCTCGCCGCGACCGTCGGTCTCGGCTCCGCCCAGGCGGCCGACTCGTCGACCACTGCCTCTGCGGGCAACGTGCGCATCGCGTACTACGACCAGTGGAGCGTCTACGGCAACGCGTTCTACCCCAAGCACCTCGACACCCGGGGCATCGCGAGCCAGCTGGACGTCATCAACTACTCGTTCGGCAACATCCACCCCACCAACCTCACCTGTTTCATGGCCAACAAGGCCGCGGGTGACGACAACAACCCCAACGCGGGTGACGGTGCGGGCGACTCCTACGCCGACTACCAGAAGTCCTTCAGCGCGGCGGACAGCGTCGACGGCGTCGCCGACAAGTGGGACCAGCCGATCGTGGGCGTCTTCAACCAGTTCAAGGAACTGAAGGCGAAGTACCCCCATCTGAAGATCAACATCTCGCTCGGCGGCTGGACCTACTCCAAGTACTTCCACGACGCGGCGAAGACGGACGCGAGCCGCAAGAAGCTCGTCTCCTCCTGCATCGACCAGTACCTCAAGGGCAACCTGCCCGTCGAGGGCGGCTTCGGCGGCGCGGGCACGGCGGCCGGCATCTTCGACGGCATCGACATCGACTGGGAGTACCCGGGCTCCTCCGGCGGCCACCTGGGCAACCACTACGGCCCCGAGGACAAGCAGAACTTCACCCTCCTCCTCGCCGAGTTCCGCAAGCAGCTCGACGAGTACGGCGCGGCCAACGGCGGCAAGAAGTACCTGCTGACCTCGGCCCTCCCGGCCGGCCAGGACAAGATCAAGTACATCGAGACCGACAAGATCGGCCAGTACTTGGACTACGCCAACATCATGACGTACGACATGCACGGCGCCTGGGACGGCGACGGGCCGACGTACCACCAGTCCCCGCTCCACCCCTCGCCGAACGACCCGACCGACGTGATCGCGCCGGGCACCGAGAAGTACAGCATCGACTCGGCCATCGACTCCTGGATCGACGGCAACCCGGCCTACGGCATCGCGGGCGGCTTCCCCGCCAACAAGCTGACCCTGGGCTACGAGTTCTACTACCGCGGCTGGAAGGGCGTGCCGGCCGGCACCACCAACGGCCTCGCGCAGACCGCCACCGGCGGCTCCGGCGCCCGCCCGCTCAGCCAGCAGGCCGGCATCGCGCACTACAAGGAGCTCGGCGGCATCGTCGACAACGCGTCGACGACCTTCTGGGACGACCAGTCGAAGTCCTCGTACTTCTACAAGGACGGCGAGTTCTTCACCGGCCTCAACCAGAAGTCCATCCAGGCCCGGGTGGACTACGGCAAGCAGCGCGGCCTGGCCGGCGCGATGATGTACTCGCTCCTCGGCCTGGACGACAACGCCACCCTGCTGACCCAGATCAACAGCGCGCTCGGCGGCACCACCACCCCGCCCACCACGACGCCGCCGACCACCCCGCCGACGACGCCGCCCACCACCCCGCCGACCACGCCCCCGACGACGCCGCCCACGGGCTGCGGATCGCTCCCGGCGTACGTGGCCGGCACGATCTACAACGCGGGCAACGAGGTCTCCCACAACGGCCGCAAGTACAGGGCCCAGTGGTGGACCCAGAACGAGACGCCGGGCACGACCGGCGAGTGGGGCGTCTGGAAGGACCTGGGCGCCTGCTGAGGCCCTGACCCGCTGAGCACCACATGACCACTGCCCCCGCCCGGAATGTCCCTCCGGCCGGGGGCAGTTCCATGCCCTGAGTCATACGGATGCGGGGTTCAGACCCGCAGGGGCTCCGCGCCGATCAGTTCCGCGATCCGGTCCGGGGCCACCGCCCGCGAGTACAGCCAGCCCTGCCCCGTGTCGCAGCCGATCCGGCGCAGCCGGGCCGCCTGCCCCGAGGTCTCGACGCACTCGGCGGTGACGGTGAGACCGAGCCGGTGCGCGAGCTGGACGAGCGCCTCGACGATCAGCTCGTCGGCCGGGTTCGGGTGCTCCTCGTCCTGGAAACCGCGGACGAAGGAGCCGTCCAGCTTGAGCACGGAGACCGGCAGCCGGCTCAGGTAGGCGAGGTTCGAGTAGCCGGTGCCGAAGTCGTCGATCGCGATCCGCACTCCCATGTCGCTCAGCGCCTTGAGCGCCTGGAGCGGCCGCCCGGCCGAGCCCATCACGGCGGACTCGGTCAGTTCGAGCTGGAGCAGGTGCGGGGCGAGCCCGGTCTCCGCGAGGATCCCGGCGACGTCCGCGACCAGGTCGGAGTCCCAGACCTGGCGGACCGCCACGTTGACGCTCACGAAGATCGGGCGCTCGCGCGGATGGTCCTTCTGCCACTGCCGGGCCTGACGGCAGGCGGTCCGCAGCACCCACCGTCCGAGCTCGACGATCGAGCCGTCCTCCTCGGCGATCCCGATGAACCGATTCGGCGGGAGCGAGCCGAACTGCGGGTGGTTCCAGCGCACCAGCGCCTCCACGCCGCGCACCGCCCCGTCCGCCAGGTCCACGAGCGGCTGGTACTCCAGGCCGAACTCCCCGCGCTCCACGGCCGGGCGGAGCGTGGAGGAGAGCGCCTGCCGGGTCATCCGGTGCGCGTTGCGCTCCGGGTCGAAGAGCGTCCAGCGGGCCTTGCCGTCCGCCTTCGCCCAGTACAGCGTGGTGTCGGCGGCCTGCATGAGGGCGGTCGCCGTCGTCCCGTGCGCGGTGCGCTCGACGACGCCGATCGAGGCGGAGACCGAGAGCCGCTGACCGCCCAGGTCGAAGGGGCGCTGGAGCGCGCAGAGCACCGAGCGCGCGAGGTCGGCCAGTTGCTCCGTACCGGTGGAGTCCTCGACGAGGATCGCGAACTCGTCGCCGCCGAGCCGCGCCACGAGGTGGCCGCCGCTGCGGGTGTAGCCGTCGCTGTCCGCGCACTCGGTCAGACGGGAGGCGACGGCGGCGAGGAGCCGGTCGCCGACCCGGTGGCCGAGGGTGTCGTTGACGGCCTTGAAGCCGTCGAGATCGAGGTAGCAGAGACCGATCCGCCCTGTTCTGCCATACCCGTATGACTCATGCGACTGATGCGATTCATGTGACTCGTAGGACGAGTCGGTGTCCTGGGTGGCGGCCTCCAGGGCCGAGGAGAGCCGCTCGAAGAACAGGGCCCGGTTGGGCAGTCGGGTCACCGGGTCGTGCATCTGGAGGTGGCGCAGTCGCGCCTGGAGCTCGCGCCGGTCGCTGACGTCCGCGATCGACAGGAGGACGCGCCGGCTGTCGGGTACGGGGGAGACGGTGACCTCGGCCCACAGCGAGCGCCCGTCGGGGTGCTTGAGCCGGCGTGTGCAGCGGAAGCGGGAGCGGCGGCCGCGGAGGACCTCGTGGTACGCGTGCCAGGTGCGGCCGTCGGACGCGAGGTCGACGAGATCGGCGGCGGCCTGTTCGCGGAGCGCCCCGGCCTCGGTGCCGAGGAGGGTGGCGAGGGAGTCGTTGGCCGTGACGACGATGCCGTCCTGGTCGACGACGGCCATGGCGAGCTGCGCGGCCCGGAAGGCGGCGCGGTAGTCGCGGAGTTCGGTCGTACTGAGGGAGCCGGGGGCCGGATCGGGGACGAGGTCGGTCTGACGCGTGGCACAGGGCTCGGCGTGACGCTCCGTGACGGCGGGATCGGTCTGGGGCATCTCCGGCGGCTCTGGGTGCACCGGACCTTCGGGGGTTTCGCTCACCGCTCGCTCCCGTAGTGCAGTCGGGCCGTTCACATGTGGTCGGGATGGTCGGCCAAGGAAAAGTGAGCCGATCATAGAGCCCGTTCGGGGGCCCGTTCCAGCTCCGAGGGCTCTCCGGGAGCCGGTGACCATCGCGGGACGCCTCGCCGCCACCCCTCGCCCGATCGTTTCTGCACAGGTCTGACACGGGCCGGTGGCGACGTGACCGAATGTGACTTTCCGTGAGCTGGTCCCCGCTCGTGTCGCGTCGACCCGGCGGTGTCTCCTCACCCGACCGGGGCAGCGGAAACGTGCGAAATGCCGCAAATCATCACAAGGTGGTTGTGGTGTCCCGCCCTACCGATCCGGAGGTCCACGTGAGGGGTCAGCAGCCACTCGGGGGAGTGGAGCGGCCGAGGCTGCGTTCCGGCGCGGCGGCCTTCACCGCGCTCGCCGCGCTCGCCGCCACCGGGCTCGTCGCGGGCCCCGCCGTCGGCGCGCCCGCGGGGAACCCCTGCACCCTGCCCCGCACCGCGGCCCACCACTCGCTCGGCCTCGACACCTGGAACGGCTCCTACCCGCGCCCCACCCGCACCCTCGACGCAGTCATGATCTTCCTGTCCTTCCCGGACTCCGCCCCGCTCACCACCCCGGCGGAACTCGCTGCCGACCACTTCCCGGCCACCAGCGAGTACTTCGACCGCGCCTCCTACGGCCGCTTCGACCTGCGCCCGCACCCGCGGTCCGACTGGACCCGGATGCCGCAGGAGTCGGGGGCGTACGACATACGGCGCGACTGGGACTCCGGGAAGCGCGCGGCCTATCTGCGC
This sequence comes from Streptomyces venezuelae, assembly GCF_008642375.1. NCBI lineage: Bacteria > Bacillati > Actinomycetota > Actinomycetes > Kitasatosporales > Streptomycetaceae > Streptomyces > Streptomyces venezuelae. Next base: position 5,527,680 of record NZ_CP029194.1, read on the forward strand.
GACGCGGTCGCCGCCGTCGACGCGGACGTCGACTTCTCCCTGTACGACGTCGTCTACCTGGTCGCCGACCCGGACGCGCCCGGCGTGGACTCCGACGCGACGAAGGTCGTCAACCTCGAACGCCCGCTGAAGGCCGACGGCACCGAGATCAAGCGGGTCGTCACGGTCTTCGAGCGGCACCCGCCCGACCGGAACGTCCTCGCCCACGAGACCGGCCACGTCTTCGACCTGCCCGACCTGTACCACCGCCCGTCGGACGGCAAGGGAGACTGGGACACCCATGTGGGCGACTGGGACGTCATGGGCAGTCAGTTCGGGCTCGCGCCCGACCTCTTCGGCTGGCACAAGTGGAAGCTCGGCTGGCTCTCCGGCGCCCACGTGACCTGCGTCCAGGGGCCCGGCCCCCAGCTGGTCAGCCTGGAGCCGACCGGCGCCCCGCCCACGGAGAGCGGCACCCTCGGTACCCGGCTCGCCGTCGTCAGGACCGGCCCCGACAGCGTCCTGGCGATCGAGGCCCGCGGCGCCGCCGGCAACGACACCGAGACCTGCACCGAGGGCGTCCTCCTCTACCGGGTGCGCAACGGCGCGGCCTCCGGCGACGGCCCGGTCCAGGTCGTCGACACCCACCCGCGCACCGAGGCGTGCTGGGACCGCTCCGTCTACCCGCCGCTCGCGGACGCGCCGCTGGAGGAGGGCGAGACCTTCACCGTGCCGGGCACGGGTGTACGCGTCGAGGTGGCGGACCGCACGGAGGCGGGCGGCTGGACGGTGAAGGTCACCCCGCCCGGCACGGGCTGACCGGAACCCTCACGGGTCCGACCGGAGCCCTGCCGCTCCGACCGGAACCCCGCCGCGGAAGTTCCCGTCGCGCACACGAAGAAGCCCCCCGCTTCCGCGAGGGGCTTCTTCCGTCTGTGCGCCGCCAGGGACTCGAACCCCGGACCCGCTGATTAAGAGTCAGCTGCTCTAACCAACTGAGCTAGCGGCGCCTGCTGACGTCGTAGACATTAGCACCCGGATCGGCGGGAGGAAAAATCGATACCCGCACGTCGGGGGTGGAGGCCGCCCGGACGGCCCGCACGCAGGCCCAGAGCACGACCTCGGGGCCGGGCAGCCAGGGGTTCCGCGTGTCGGGGGCGACCAGCCAGCGCGGGCCGGCGGAGTCGGCGGGGGTGAGCGGGGGCACGGTCACCGCGTCCCCGACGCCGTGGCAGAGCGGCCGGGGGACGGCGTCGCCCCACTCCTCCCAGTCGAGCAGCGCCGGCAGACGCTGGGCCGTCCCGGGCGCGGTGAACAGCATCATCCGGCCCCGGTGCACCGCGACCGGCCCCGAGCCCGGGCCCTCCTCCCACAGCCGGTCCAGGATCCGGCGCCCGAAGACCGGGTCCACGTTGACGACGTCGAAGACCGTCCCGCAGGGCAGCGCCGCGGGCGAGGCAGGGCTGGCCTCCCAGCGGGTGAGCGCCGCCCCGGGGCGACCGCCGGCGGCCGAGGCGAGCCACGCCGCCCCGTCGGCGGTCACGTGGGCCGTCTGGTGCCGGCCCTCGTCGCCCTCCCGCAGGAAACGGAAGATGTCGTCCGGGGTCTCGTTGCGCAACCAGGTCGTCATGCATTCAGATCTACCGGCCGTGACGGGCCGGTTTCCGAGAGTTGCCGGAATCCCGGACAAGGGGCATGGGCGAGGAGTATCGTGCGCCCCGCATATGCCACGGGACGCGGCGCGGCCCGCCGCCCCGCAGTCGCCTCGGACGGCCTACTCCTCCGCGGGGCGCCCGTTCGCCCGGATCAGACCGCGGCCGAACTCGATCATCTTCAGGGCGTAGTCCTCGGTCCACTCCGCCCGCTCGGCGACATCCGCCGCCGTCAGCCGGTCGAACCGGCGCGGATCCGCCAGCTGCGCCGCCGCGATCGCCTGGAACTCCGTCGCGCGGTCCGTCGCCGCACGGAACGCGAGCGTCAGCTCCGTCGCCCGGGCCAGCAGCTCACGCGGGTCCTCTATCGACTCCAGGTCGAAGAAGTGCTCCGGATCGGCGGTCGCCTCGGCAGGTTCGAAGACCAGCGGCGCCGGCCGTAGCCGTCGCTGTCCGCTCCGCTCCGCGGGTTCCGCCATCGTCCTTCTCCTCCTCGCACAGGCACGGCCCGGGATCCCGGGCCGCTTTCCATTGTCCCGCGCCGCGCAAGAGCGCGAGGCCCCCGCCGCGCGCCCCGGGCCTGCTCCCGGGCCCCGGTTTACGAGGCCGGCTCGGCGGTCAGGCCGAGCAGGAGCAGGCGCAGGCCGCCGAAGAACTCCTCGTCCGGTCCGACGCCTCCCGCGCTCCGCGCGGTCTCCGTCAGGTGGGGGAAGCGGTCCTCGGGCAGTGCGGCGATGGCCGCCGTGCCCTCGCCGGCGAGCGGCCCCAGGTGTTCGAGCTGGATCGCCCCGGTCACGTACCCGTGGAGGGCGCGCAGGGCGACGACCCGCCGGCCGCCGTCGATCCCCGCTTCGGTCAGGATGCCGAGCACGGTCTCCGACCACTGCAGCCCCGCGACGGCGCGGTGCCGGTGGGTGACGGTCAGGGGGACGGCCCCGGGGTGGGCGGCCACGCCGTCGCGCAGCCGCCTCGCCATGATCTCGATCCGTTCCTGCCAGGGCGCGGGCGCGGCGGGCGGGGTGGCGTCGACGGAGCCGAGGACGTGTTCGACCACGAGCTCCTCCAGTTCGTCGCGGTCGGCCACGTAGCGATAGAGCCCCATGGTGCTCACGCCGAGCTCCTTGGCGACGGCGCGCATGGAGAGTGCGGCGAGCCCGTCGCGGTCGATGACGGTGAGCGCGGCGGCTGCCAGCTGGTCCTGGGTGAGGGAGCGAGGTCGAGGCATGACGGTTGACAGCGTACGCCCTACGCCTACGCTGTAGGAGTACGCCGTACGCCTACGAATCCCGTGAGGAAGGTGTCCCATGCGCACACCCATGTCCCGCAGGCTGGAGCCCGGCCACGCCGTGCCCCGCCGCACTCTCGACCCGGTCCTCGGCCCCCCGGTGACCCTCCCGGATCCCGGACGCCACACCCACGTGCAGTTCCGGCGCTTCGCCGGCTGCCCGGTCTGCAACCTCCACCTGCGGTCGGTGGTTCTGCGGCACGAGGAGATCGAACGGGCCGGCATCCGGGAGGTCGTGCTCTTCCACTCGCCCGCGGACGAGCTCCGCGAGCACGTGGCCCATCTCCCCTTCGCCGTCGTCGCGGACCCCGACCGGCTCCTGTACGCCGAGTTCGGCGTCGAGGCCCACCGCAGGTCCCTGCTCGACCCGCGCGCGTGGCCTGCGATCGTCCGGGCCATCGCGCGCGGCGCCTACGAGCTGGCCCGCGGCCGAGGCCAGCTGCCCGCCACCTCGCAGCCGGCCGGTCGGCTCGGCCTGCCGGCCGACTTCCTGATCGCTCCCGACGGCCGGCTCCTCGCCGTGAAGTACGGCGAGCACGTCTACGACCAGTGGTCGGTGGACGAGCTCCTCACCCTCGCGTCGGCCCTCCCGACGGCGCGGTGACGCCGGAACGGCTGTCGCCCGGGCCCGGGCCGGGTGCTACGGACGCCATGGGACACGGTGCTTCGCCAGGTGGGAGAGGACCGCGTGGTTCGCCTCCCAGCCGTCGGGGAACGACACCGCCGCGCCCAGCTGGACCGGCTCCGTCGACGGGTGCTCGTCGAGCAGCTCCGCGACGCCCGCGCGGCAGACCACGATGCAGGCGTGCCGGTGCCGGGAGGCCAGCACGCACAGGCGGCCCGTCTCCAGGTGGAAGGCGGTCGCGTCCGGGCGGCCGGACAGCGGATGGAGGACGACCGTGACGTCGTACTCGCGCCCCTGGAGCCGGTTCGCGGTGTCCACCGTCACGCCCGTCACACCGAGCCCCGCGAGCGCCGCCCGCACCGCCGCCGCCTGGTCGCGGTGGGCGGTGCCGACCGCGACCCGGTCGGGCGTCAGGGGCACGGGGGTCTCGGAGCGCTCCGAGACCGCGGCACCGCCCCGGTCCAGGAGCCGCCGGACGACCAGGGCGACCGCGCCGACCGCCTCCGGGTCGGTGCGCGGGGTCGTGCGGGCCGGCAGTTCGAGCAGCCCCCAGCCCGACTCCGCGGCCTCGTCGAGGACCCGGTCGGGACCCGAACCGTCCGACGCCACCGAGAACGAGAGCTTCCGGTCCCCGGGTCCGGTGCCGCTGCGGAACGGCGTGTACGGGTAGAAGGCGTCCGAGACCAGCGGCGCCGCCGAGGCGGGCAGCCGCCAGGACACCGGCAGCCGGTGCTGCGGAAGCTCCGGATTGTGCGCGAGCAGCGTGGAGACCGCGCTCGCCGACGGGTCGTACGAGAGCCCCGCCCACTGCTCCGCGCCCACCACCGAGAAGGGGTCGAGCTGCCCGGGGTCGCCCACGAACAGCGCCCGCTCGAACAGCCCCGCCACGGCGAGGAGCGCGTCCGAGCGCATCTGGTACGCCTCGTCGACGATCGCGTGCGCCCACGGCTCGACGTTCTTCACGTGCGCCCACTTGGCAGAGGTGGAGAGGACGACCGGCAGCCCCGTCAGCTCGCCGGGCTTCGCCGACTTCCGTACGTTGGCCAGGTCGTCGAGCGCCTTGTCGTACGCGTCGCTGTCGCTCGAGTGCAGCCGCCCCACATCCAGGCCGGGCTCCTTCTCGGCGAGCCGCAGCACCAGATCGTCCACCTGCGCGTTCGTCTGCGCGACGACCATCAGGGGGCGCCCGGCGGCGGCCAGTTCGAGAGCGGCCCGGACGACCAGGGTCGACTTCCCGGCGCCCGGCGGGGAGTCCACGACGACACCCCGTGAGGTGCCGTGCAGGGTGTCCGCCAGGATGCCGTCGGTCGCCCGGCCGGCCTCGGCGGACGGATCGAAACGCGGCTCGGGAATCGTCACAGAACGTCCTCGGGGGTCACGGCGTCGGGCAGTTCCACGGCATCCGTCCGCGGAGGACCGCCGTGCGTCCAGGGCGTCTCCTCCGGCTCCGGCAGCTTCGGCCCGACCCGCTGCTCGTGCTCGAACAGCGTCCAGGCGATCCGCTCGCCCTTCTCCGGCACCGAGCCCGCCGCGGGCTCCTTCGACCGGCCCATCCGGTCGAGGAGCCGCAGCACCAGCGAGCCGTCCTCCTCGTACCGCACGAACTCCGCCGCCTGCGGCTTCCCGTCGAGCGAGCGGAACACCTTCGCCTTCTCCGCGAGGTGCGGCCGGTCCTCCGTACGGACCGTGAGGAGCGGCCGCGGCGCGGGCCGCTTCGACTCCGTCCAGGCCATCGTCACCTCGGCCACCTCCGCCGCGAACGCCTCGCCCGCGAGCCGCCGCCCCGCCAGGACCAGCGGATCGTCGAGCGCCTCCTGCGCCTCCAGCTGGCCCTGCGCCCGCTCGCGGTTCGCGAGCTTCGAGGCGGCCGCGATCACGTCGTCCTGACGCGGCTGCGGCGGCTCACCGGCCACCACGCGGTCCCGGTGACCGGTGAACGACCAGCGGTCCCGGGTCCAGCGGTCCTCGACCCTGGCGCCCTCCGGCAGCTCCCGCAGCAGGCCGAGCGCCCTCCAGACCGCGTCCCAGGTCGGCTTCAGCTGCGAGGCGACGAGCCGCCGGACCTCCCGCTCGGCCCGGTGCAGCTCGCCGAGGCCCGCGTCGGCCGCCTCGCCGTCCTCGGCCGCGCCGAGCGCCAGCCGGGCCCGGTCGTACCGCTCGATCGCGGGCGCCAGGAGCCGGTTGTCGAAGGCCGGGTCGGTGGCCGGACCGGCCGGCGGGCACAGCAGCTGGCCCCGCTCGTCCCGCCCCACCTCGGCCCGCAGCGCCCCCTCGGCCCCCGACTCCCCGCCCCGCGGGTCGATCCAGGCGAGCAGCGCACCCAGGTGCTGGTCCTCCAACGAGGACTGGCCGGTCGCCCAGTGCCGGTTGAGCAGGTCCGTCGCGGCGAGCAGCAGCGAGGAACCGGGCACCCGCGCCCGGTCGCCGTAGTGCGTCAGCCAGCGCCCGAGCAGCGGCACCCGCGGCGGCGCCGGGAACGGCGTCTCCGGGTCCTGCTCGGCCGTCCGCCGGAACCGCGTCGACCGCCCGAGCAGCCGTACGTACTCGATGCCCGCCCGGCTCGGCACGATCAGCTGCGGCGCGTCCGCGCACAGCTCGACCTCGACCTTCACCTTCTTGCCGGTCTCCGGGTCGACCTCGCTCCGCTCCGCCGCCTCCACGGCGTCCGTGAACGAGTCGACGTACGGCAGGATCTCCTCCGCCAGGTCGGCGAGGAACGAGAACCGCAGGTCCCGGTCCCGGGGCTGGGTCACCACCAGGAGCCGGGGCGCCTCGGCGTCGGTGCCGACGAGCGCCCCGAGCGGCGCACCCGCCTCGCCCGCGGTCGTCAGCGGTACGAGGACGAGCGGCCGCGCGGACACGTGCCGGTGGCGGACGGTGGCCAGCGGCTGGGCGCGGCCCGACTCGACGGCCTCCATCCGGGCGAGCGCGGAGATCAGCGACATGCCGCGGCCTCCTCGGACAGCGACGCCCGGTCCAGCGACGCCCGGTCCAGCGCCTCCTGGCGCAGCGCCCGTGCCCGGCGCAGGGCCGCCACCGCCGGGTCGTCCGGGTCCCCGGCCTCCCCGCGCGCCGCCGCCAGGACAGCGCCGACCGTCGTGAGGCCGCCCAGCTCACCCCGTACCGCCCGGCCCAGGGTCTCCACCGCGCCCGCCTCCCGGGCCCTGGCCCGGCAGTGGAAGGCCAGTTCGCAGGCGGCCAGGCACTCCGGCGCGTACGCGTGGGGCACGGACTCGACCGCCTCCGTCAGCTCCGCCGGCGAGCACCCCTCCACGTCGAAGGTCGTGCCCTCCGGCAGGGCGTCCGCGATCTCCTCGATCCGGGTCAGCCGGGCCAGCTGCCGCCGGGTCACCGACCGCTGCTTGCGCACGTCCACGACCGAGGCCGTCGGCACGTTCGAGAAGTCCTTCGGGCAGACGAGGAGCACCGAGTGCGCGACGCTCGCGCCCTCGGTCACCGCCGCCGTCCGTTCGAGCGCGAGCACGTACACGGCGGACTGCCGGGCCGCAGCGCCCACCTTCGCCGCGTCGGCCGCGCCGTCGATCATCGGGAAGGACTTGATCTCGACCACCGTCCACCGCCCGTCCGGGTCGACCACCACCGCGTCCGGCTCCAGATAGACCGGGGAGCCGGCCACCTCCAGGGCCAGCAGCGGATGGTCGAGCAGCGTCCACGCCCCGGCCGAGGTCGCCTCCCGCAGCGCGAGCGCCGTACGGGCCGTCCGTCCCTGGGGTCCGGCGGCCGCCAGCTCGGGCACGGAGACCGCGCCCGGCTCCTCGACGCCGAGCAGGCGCAGCAGCTCACGGCCGCCGTCCGCCTTGACCTTCGCCTCGAAGGAGTTGCCGCGCATGATCGCGAACTGCGACTGGCCGAAGGGTGCGGGGGAGCCCAGCTTGGAGGCGAGTGCCGCCTTGTCGACCCCGGCGCCGTCGAGCAGGGCCCGGCGCCGGCAGCCGGGATTGGCGGCGAGCGCCGCGAGCGCCCGAGCGTCCAGGGCGCGCGGCGCCGTGCCCGGTCCGCGCAGCTCAGCCAGAGCCCGCCGAAGTGTCGTCGTCTGCGACGGTCGTGGCAGACCGCTGTCCAGGGATGCGCTCACCCGCGGAAGTCTCGCATCCGCCACTGACAACCGTCCCGGAGTCGCCCGGACGTCACCCCGAATTCGCGTGGGCGATGATGGAGAAGAGGCACGCCCCGCACGCCCGCACCGTGAACACGTGAACCCCTGGAGAGTCCTTCCCATGGCACCGCGCATCCTGCTCGCCCGGCACGGCCAGACCGAGTGGTCGCTCCTCGGCCGGCACACCGGCAGGACCGACATCCCCCTGCTCGACGAGGGCCGGCGCGGCGCGAAGCTGCTCGGCGAGCGGCTGCACCGCGGCCCCTGGCAGGGCCTGCCCGACGTGGAGGTGCGCACCAGCCCGCTGGTCCGCGCGAGCGAGACCTGCGCCCTCGCCGGCTTCGCCGACCGCGCCGAGCCGTGGGACGCGCTGATGGAGTGGGACTACGGCGCGTACGAGGGCATGACCCCGGCCCAGATCCAGGCGATCCGCCCCGGCTGGCTGATCTGGCGCGACGGCGTCCCCGAGGGCGAGTCCATGGCGCAGCTCTCGGACCGTGCCGACGAGGTCGTGGAGTGGGCCCGGTCCGCCGACCGTGACGTCCTGGTCTTCGCCCACGGCCACATCCTGCGCTCGATCGGCGCGCGCTGGCTCGGTGAGGACGTCTCGTACGCCTCCCGCATCCGCCTCGACCCGACGAGTCTCTCGGCCCTGGGCTGGGCCTACGGCGCACCGGCGATCGAGCGCTGGAACGACACCGGTCACCTGGAGTAGGACGCGGTCCGACAGGGTCAGTACGCGGCGAGGACCCGGCCGGTCTCGGCGAGCATCCCGCGGATGCGGGCCGAGGCGATGCCGTCGAGGGACTCCGCGACGCGCTTAGCCTCCGCCGCCGCCTCGTCCGGGCGCCCCGCGTGCGCCAGGTCCCTGGCCAGATGGGCGCGGTAGAGCGCGAGGTTCCGGGCGAAGTACGGATTCTGCAGGACCGTGGCCCGGTGGGCGTGGCGGGCGGCGCGCCCCCACTCGCCGAGGGCCGCCCAGCACTGGGCCTCCAGGGCCTCCCGCTCGGGCTCGCCGAAGAACGACATCCACTCGGGGTCGCCGTCGGACGGCCCACGGTCGAAGTGCGTGTGGGCGCGGCCGAGGGCCTGGTCGCAGGCGGACCGGTCGCCGAGCCCCGCCCACGCACCGGCCTCCCGCAGCGAGAGCAGCGAGAGCAGCCGGGCCGAGTCGAGGGGCTGCGCGGCCCGCAGCCCCGCCTGCGCCGCCCGGACCGCCTCGCGGTACCGGCCGGTGTCCCGGGCCAGGAACGAGGTGTTGCAGAAGGCGTGCGCCTCCAGGGCCGCGTTCCCCGAGACCCGCGCGGTGGCGAGGGCCTCGGCGTAGTGCGAGCGCGCGTCCTCGTGGCGGCCCGAGTCGTGGGCGAGCCAGCCGACGGAGAGGGACAGCTCGCCGGCGCCCGCGTGCAGCCGGTCCTCGGTGGAGCGGCGGGTCATGCTCCCCGTGTCGAGCAGCGCGTACGCGGTACGGAGCGGCTGCGCGGCCACCTTGTAGAGCCCGTCGGCGCCGTGCCGGTCGTCGAGCAGACGGATCTGCCGTACGGCCTCCTCGACGGCCCGGACCTCGGTCTCGCCGATCCTGTGGGTGCCGCGGGGGGCGGGGATCGCGACGGCGGGGCCGCCGAGTCCCAGCGAGGCGACCGCCAGGGTGGCGGAGCCGCTCGTCATGAATGCGCGACGCAGCACGTCGCTCTCCTCATCGTTCCGGGTCGGGATCGCGGCGGGAGGCGAGGCCCCGGCCGGGGCGCCCTGCCGCCGGCCGCGCACCGTCTCCCGCGCGGAGAAGCCCAGGTCGGAGAGGCCGAGTCCGGGGAACATGTGCAGGAAGACCCGCTCGTACGCGTAGTTGGGGCAGCGGATCTCGCCCGCTTCCACGCGCCCGATGTAGCGGGCGTCGCACGCGACCTGTTCGCCGATCTCCCGCGCCGCCCGGCGGACAGCCGCGGCGAACTCCGCCGGCGAGTGCTGTCCGCGGAGCCGGCGGAAGGCGAGATTGGGAACTGCCCGTGACATCGCCATGGCCGAGCCCTCTCCTGGTGCTGCCGGGTGGTCCGGCGGCAAGAACGTACCTGCTGTGACCGGATGCGTACGCTGAGTTTGGCTACAAATCGGATATCTCGCCTGTGATCTGCCATGAACTGCCATCCTTTGCGGCGGCATGCCGCCGTAGCCGTTGACGCGCACGGGCGTTGAACCGTAAGGGAGAGACGGAACGTGTCTCCTCAGGAGCGAGGAGGGGTCCCCATGTCGGAGATCGGTTCGCAGTCGGCCACGTGGCACGCGCCCGCCCCGGACGGCGGCGCCCCCCAACCCGCCGCCGAGCCCTGGGACCTGGTGACCGTGCCGGTCCGGCAGGGCCTGGAGGCCGTCGACATCCTGCGCCGCGGCAGCACCCCCGCGGTCGGCCCGGTGGTGCACGACGGGGCCTGCGACACCCTCGGCTTCCTCGTCCCGCCGGGCACGGCCGCGGCCTGGGACATGCCGGGCAGCGCGTGTACGCGCACCTCGGGGCGCGGACTCCGCCTCCCCGAGCTGCCGGAGCTCCCCGAACCGACCGGCGACATCCCCCGCCCCGCCGGCTGGCTTCTGCCGCCGGGGGACACCGATCCCGTCACCGACCCGGCGGTGCTCCGCGAGGCGCTCGGCGAGGCGGCCCGGCTCATCGAGGCGGCCGACGGCTGCCACTGAGCCGCCCCACCGGGCGTGCCCGGATAATGGGGCCGTGGCCAGGAACAGACAGCGCGACCGGGCGGCGTCCGCCGCCGCCGTCGTCGAGACCGTCGACGGCGGGCTCGCCGAACTCGTACCCGACCGGGAGCGTCCGCGCGCCTGGACGCTGCTCATCGACGGTGCCCCGCAGTCGCACGTCGACCTGGACGATCCGGCGTATCTCTCCTTCGAGTACCAGCGGCGCCTCGGGCACATCGCCGATCTCGCCGCCCCGCCGAACCGGCCGCTCCAGGTCGTGCACCTCGGCGGCGGCGCCTTCACCCTCGCCCGGTACGTCGCCGCGACCCGGCCCCGCTCCACCCAGCAGGTCGTCGAGCTCGACGGCCCGCTGGTCCAGTTCGTCCGCCGCGAGCTGCCGCTCGACCCCGGGGCCCGGATCCGCGTCCGCTCGACCGACGCCCGGGCCGGACTCGCCAAGGTGCAGGACGGCTGGGCGGACCTCGTCATCGCCGACGTGTTCAGCGGGGCCCGCACCCCGGCCCATCTGACCAGCACCGAGTTCCTCGGCGAGGTGCGGCGCGTCCTGCGGCCCGGCGGCCTCTACGCGGCGAACCTGGCCGACGGCCCGCCCCTGACCCATCTCCGCGGGCAGATAGCCACGGCCGCCACCGTCTTCTCCGAACTGGCCCTGACCGCCGATCCCACGGTGCTGCGCGGTCGCCGCTTCGGGAACGCGGTGCTGGTCGCCTCCGACCGCGAGCTGCCGGTGGCCGAGCTGACCCGCCGGGTCGCGACCGATCCGCACCCGGGCCGGGTGGAGCACGGCAAGGAGCTCGCCGACTTCGCGGGCGGCGCGGCCCCCGTCACCGACGCGAGCGCCAAGCCCTCTCCCGTACCGCCCGCCTCCGTCTTCCGCTGAGCGGCCTCAGGTCGCGCGGTCCTCGATCTCCACGCGGGGCGCGCTGTCGTGCCACAGGCAGAAGACCGACAGCTCGCGGCCGTCCTTGGTGAAGGTGACCCGGATCCAGGTCGGCTGCTTCCACACCTGCATCTGCCAGCCGGACGCGGGGGTCGCCGACACCAGCTCGGCCGAGGTCTCGCCGAGGTCGAAGGTGACCCGGCCGCCGTCGACCGTGTAGCTCTTCACGGAGGACGGCGGGGCGGACGCGGGGGCCGTGGCGGGCGGCGGCGTGGTGGTGGCGGGCGCCGTCGTCGTGGACCCGGGCCGGTCGGCGGGGGTCGCGGCGGGCGTCGAGGAGGGGGCGGCGGAGGCCGTGCGCTCCGCGCCCGGCGTGGACGTCCGGGGGGACGGCGAGGTCGTGGGGGTCCCGGGCCTGCGCGTCGAGGAGGTCAGCGGATCGCCGCCCGCGGCGGTCGGCGCGTCCTCGGTGGTGCCGGCCGGGAGGGGCACCGCGAGCGGGGGGTCGTAGACCGTGCCGGACAGCACCGTGTGCACTCCCCACCAGGACAGGGTGACCGCCGCGCCGGTGGCGAGCGACCAGGCCAGGGCGTGAACGAGTCCTCTTCGCACCGGGCCATAGTGCACCACCCGTCACGGGGTGCTGCGGGAGGGTGGAGATTGCTCACCCGTTCCCCCGAATGGCGTACGGTGCGGCCCATGGCAAGTGTGCTCGTGGTCGAGGACGACCAGTTCGTGCGCTCCGCCCTCATCCGCCGGCTCTCCGAGGCCTCCCACACGGTACGGAGCGTCGGGACGGCCCTGGAGGCGTTGCGCGAGGTCGCCCATTTCCGTTTCGACGTGGTCATCCTCGACCTCGGACTGCCAGATCTGGACGGGTCCGAGGCGCTCAAGATGCTGCGCGGAATCACCGACGTACCGGTGATCATCGCGACCGCCCGGGACGACGAGGCCGAGATCGTACGGCTCCTGCACGCCGGCGCGGACGACTACCTCGTGAAGCCCTTCTCGGTGGACCACCTCTCGGCCCGCATGGCGGCCGTCCTGCGCCGGGCGCGGTCCGGCGCGGGCGAGGCGCCGCCGCCCCGCGTCATCCGGGTCGGCGGCCTCACCGTCGACCCGCTGCGCCGTCAGGCGGAGCTGGACGGGGCGCCCTTGGACCTCACCCGGCGCGAGTTCGACCTGCTCGCCTTCCTCGCCGGGCGGCCCGGCGTGGTCGTGCCGCGCAAGGAGCTGCTCGCCGAGGTGTGGCAGCAGTCCTACGGGGACGACCAGACCATCGACGTACATTTGTCATGGCTGCGGCGGAAGTTGGGTGAAACGGCAGCCCGGCCGCGCTACCTGCACACCCTGCGCGGGGTGGGCGTGAAGCTGGAGCCGCCCCGGGAGCCGCAGCCGTGAGGTGGGCACTCGTCAAGGTGGCGCTGGCCGTCACCGTGATGGTCGTCGTCGCCTTCGCCGTACCCCTCGGGCTCGTCGTCAAGGAGATGGCCCGCGACCGGGCCTTCTCCAACGCCGAACGGCGGGCCGCCGGCCTCGCCCCCGTCCTCGCGATCACCACCGACCGCCAGGAGCTGGACAAGGCCGTCGCCACCACCGAGGACGGGGCCGCCGGGCGGCTCGCCGTCCACGTGCCCGCCGCCGAACCGGGCGGCACGGCCCTGGAGATCGGCACCCGCAGGGCCGGCGCCGAGGAGCTCGCGGCCACCCGCCGGCTCGGCCGGGCCTCCATCGCCGAGGTGCCCGGCGGCTTCGCGCTGCTCCAGCCCACCGCGCTCAGCAGCGGCCAGGTCGCCGTCGTCGAACTCTTCGTCCCCGAGGGCGAGGTCAGCAACGGCGTCGCCACCGCCTGGCTGGTCCTGGCCGGCGTCGGCATCGCGCTGATCGTCGGCTCCGTCGCCGTCGCCGACCGGCTCGGCGTCCGCATGGTCCGGCCCGCCCAGCGGCTCGCGGGAGCCGCCCACGACCTCGGCGAGGGCCGGCTCGGCGCGCGGGTGCCGGAGGAGGGCCCGCCGGAGCTCAAGTCGGCGGCCGTCGCCTTCAACTCGATGGCCGACCAGGTCGTCCAGCTCCTCGCCAACGAGCGCGAGCTCGCCGCCGACCTCTCCCACCGGCTCCGCACTCCGCTGACGGTGCTGCGGCTCAACGCGGCCTCGCTCGGCTCAGGACCCGCCGCCGAGCAGACCCGGGCCGCCGTCGAACAGCTGGAGCGCGAGGTCGACATCATCATCCGCACGGCCCGGGAGGCGAAGCCGCAGACCCAGGCGACCGGGCCCGGCGCCGGCTGCGACGCCGCCGAGGTGGTCCGGGAGCGCATGGACTTCTGGTCGGCGCTCGCCGAGGACGAGGGCCGGCGGGTCCGGGTCGCGGGCGTCGAGCGGCCGGTACGCATCCCGGTGGCCCGCCCCGAACTCGTCGCCGCCCTCGACGCCCTGCTCGGCAACGTCTTCCGGCACACCCCCGAGGGCACCGCCTTCTCCATCGACGTCCACAACGGCGACGACGCCGTCATCGTCCTCGTCTCCGACGCGGGCGCCGGCATCGCCGACCCCGCCGCAGCCCTGGCCCGCGGCAACAGCGGCGCCAGGCCCGGCTCCACGGGCCTCGGCCTGGACATCGTGCGGCGGATGGCGGAGGCCACCGGCGGAGACGTCGCCATCGGGCACTCCGTCCTCGGCGGCACCGAGGTCCGCGTCTGGATCGGGCTCGACGGGCGCCGCTCGGGCGCCACGGCCGGCCGCCGCGACCGCCGCCCGGCCCGCCGCCGCCGCGGCGGGGGCACGGGCACCCGGCGCGCCGCCGACGCCTGAGCGGAGATCCACGGCGGCGTGAACCTTTTGTGGTTCCGATGCCTTCCTTAAGTGGAGCCTAAGAATCCCAACCCCGGTCCGCTCATGGCCTTTTGTCCGTTTCCCAGTCGCTAGCGTGCTGCCGCATCACCCCCCCACACCCGGCACACAGAGGCAGGCAGCGATGGGCACCAGTTCGCACCGGCGCAGGGCGAGCACCAGGACCAAGGCCGTCGGAGCCGTCGTCGCGGCGGCGATCGTCGGCGGCGTCGCCTTCGCGCTCGGCGGGACCGCGCAGGCCGCCGCCGTCGGCGCCGCGTACACCCGGACCAGCGCCTGGACCGGCGGCTACACCGGCCAGTACGTCGTCACCAACGAGACGACCACCGCCCAGTCCGACTGGACCCTGGAGTTCGACCTCCCGGCCGGGACGACCATCGGCTCCCTCTGGAACGGCGAGCACACCGTCTCCGGCGGCCACGTCACCGTGAAGCCCGCGAGCTGGAACCGGCAGCTCGGCCCCGGCCAGTCCGTCACCGTCGGCTTCGTGACCTCCGCCGCGGGCACCGCGGGCGACCCGTCCGGCTGCCTCATCAACAAGGCCGCCTGCTCCGCCGGAGGCCCCGCCCCCACCCCCAGCGGCCGCCCCACCGAGCAGCCCACCGCGACCGCCTCCCCCTCGGCGACCGCCACCGCGAAGCCCACCCCGACCGCCACCGCCACCGCGACGGTGAAGCCGACCCCGACGGCCACCGCCACCACGGCGCCGCCCACCCCGGCCCCCACCCCCACCGCGACCGGCGCCCCCGCCGGCGCCGCCAAGTACGCCCCGTACGTCGACACCTCGCTCTACCCGACGTACGACCTGCTCGCGACCGCCGACGCCACCGGCGTGAAGGAGTTCAACCTCGCCTTCATCACCTCCGGCGGCTCCTGCGCCCCGCTCTGGGGCGGGGTCACCGACCTCGCGAACGACAGGGTCGCGGCCCAGGTCGGCGCCCTGCGCGCCAAGGGCGGCGACGTCCGCGTCTCCTTCGGCGGCGCCGCCGGCCACGAGCTGGCGCTGAACTGCTCGTCCTCCTCGGCGCTCGCCGCCGCGTACGGCAAGGTCATCGACCAGTACAAGCTGACCAAGGTCGACTTCGACGTCGAGGGCGCCGCCCTGCCGGACACGGCCGCCAACACCCGCCGCTCCCAGGCGATCGCCCAGCTCCAGAAGACCCACCCGGGCCTGAACGTCTCCTTCACCCTGCCCGTCATGCCCGAGGGCCTGACGCAGCCGGGCGTGGCACTGCTCGCCGACGCGAAGAAGAACGGCGTCCGCGTCGACGCCGTCAACATCATGGCGATGGACTACGGCCCGGCGTACAGCGCGGACATGGGCACGTACGCGATCCAGGCCGCGACCGCGACCCAGGCCCAGGTCAAGGGAGTCCTCGGGCTCTCCGACGCGGCCGCCTGGAAGGCCGTCGCCGTCACCCCGATGATCGGTGTCAACGACGTCACGACCGAGATCTTCAAGGTCGACGACGCCACGCAGCTCGTCGACTTCGCGAGGTCGAAGGGGATCGGCTGGCTCTCGATGTGGTCCTCGACCCGTGACAAGCAGTGCGCGGCCGGCGCCGTGAACCACGCCGACGCCACCTGCTCGTCGATCCTCCAGGCACCCCTGGCCTTCACCAAGGCCTTCGCCGCCTACAAGTAGGCAGCGAGTCCGTCCCCCCACAGCGCGCGCCCCGGCCGGAACCACCCCACCGCCGGCCGGGGCGCGCTCCCCTGCCCGGCCGCCGGCGGGCGCACCGCGCAGGCGCCGGCGATCGCCGCGGTGTCCCAGTAGAGCGCCTCGCCCGACCGGGTGATCTTGTGGGCCGGTCCGGACTACCCCTTCACCGCGCCCCGCATCACACCGCCCACGATGTGCCGGCCGAAGAGCGCGAGCACGACCAGCAGCGGCAGCGTCCCGAGCAGCGCGCCCGCCATGACCACCGACTGGTCGGGCACCGTCCCCCGCCCCAGGCCCGTGAGCGCCACCTGCACCGTCGGGTTCCCCGTCTGCGTCAGGGCGAGAACCGGCCAGAAGAAGTCGTTCCAGGCCGCCACGAACGACAGCATGCCGAGGACCGCCATCGCCGGACGCGCCGCCGGAAGCACCACGTGCCACACCGTCCGCAGGGTCCCCGCCCCGTCCATCCGGGCGGCCTCCAGCACCTCGGCCGGCAGGGCCCGCCGCAGGTGCTGGAGCATGAAGAACACCCCGAAGGCGGAGACGAGCGAGGGCAGGACCACCGCCTGGAGCTCGTCCGTCCAGCGCAGCCGCGCGATCACCAGATAGAGCGGGACGACCCCCAGCTGGGGCGGGATCAGCATCGTCCCGGCCACGAGCAGGAGCAGGGTGCCCCGGAAGCGGAACCGCAGCTTGGCGAAGGCGAACCCGGCGAGGGTGGAGAAGAGGACCGTCCCCGCCGAGACCGCCCCCGCGACCAGCGCGGTGTTCACCAGGGCCTCGCCAAGCCGGGCGTCCGTCCAGGCGAGCTCCAGGTTCCGGGGCAGGTTCCGCCCGAACCGGAAGGGCGGCGGGGTCGCCGCGAGGCGCGTACTGGTCCGGGAGGCGGCGACCGCCGTCCACACCAGGGGGAAGAGGGAGACGGCCGTGAAGACCGCGAGCAGCGCGTACGTGCCCCAGCCGGCCCGCTCCGTCCTCACGAGGCCCGCTCCCCGCGTGCGAGGACCCCGCGCAGCAGCTGTACGGCCCCGAACAGCACGACCAGGACGACGAGCATCGCCCAGGCGATGGCCGCGGCCCGCCCCAGATGCAGGTTCACCCAGCCCTGCTCGTACAGATAGAGCCCCAGCGTCTGGAACTGGTGGTCCGCCCCGCCCGAGGCCCCCGCGCCGCTGCCGAACAGCAGCGGCTCACCGAAGAGCTGGGTCGCGCCGATCGTCGAGACCAGCGCCGTGAAGAGGATCGCGGGCCGCAGCCCGGGCAGCGTCACGTGCAGGAACTGGCGCCACCGCGAGGCCCCGTCGAGCGCCGCCGCCTCGTACAGCTCGCGCGGGACCGTCTGCATCGCCGCCAGGTAGATGAGCGCGTTGTAGCCGGTCCAGCGCCAGACGACGATCGACGACACCGCGAGCTTCGACGCCCACGGACCGTTCTGCCAGTCCACCGGGGCGAGCCCGGCCACCCCCAGGGCCCAGTTGGCCATGCCGTTGTCCCGCCCGTAGAACAGCGCGAAGACCAGGGTCGCGGCGGCGACCGAGGTGGCGTACGGGGCCAGCGCCACGACCCGGAAGAGGCCCCGGCCCCGCAGCCGCACGTCGAGGAGATGCGCCACGCCGAGCGCGAGCAGCAGCTGCGGGACGGTGGAGAGGACCCCGATGACGACGGTGTTCACCAGGGCGTTCCAGAAGAACGCGTCGTCGAGCAGCCGCGCGTAGTTGTGCAGCCCCACCCACTCCGCCTCGGCGGGCGCGGTCAGTTCGACCCGGTGCAGCGAGGTCCAGGCGGTGGCGACCAGCGGGAAGACCCCGAAAGCCCCGAAGAAGAGGAAGAAGGGCGCGACGAGCGCGTAGGGGGCCCCACGGGACCCGACAGGGGTACGGCGGGCCGCGCCCCGCCCCCCGAGGTCCGCGCGACGGCCGGTGACGTCCCGGGTGTCGCGCGCACGGAGACCGGCTCCGGTCCCCGGGGCCGGCGGGTCCGCCGGGCCCGTCGGTGTGCGTGTCTCCGTCACCCCGGCCTCACCGGTCCAGCGCGTTGTCGATCGCCTTCATCGCGGCCCGCCAGGCCGACTCCGGCGAGCGGCCCGTCTGGTCGACCTGGAGCATGCCGACGTCGGCCAGGGTCTGAGCGACCAGGGCGTCCTTCGGGCCGACAGGGGCTCGGGGGACGCCCCGGGCCGCCGCGGCGAAGATCTCGCCGACCGGGGCGTCGCCGAAGTACGGGTGCCGGGCGTCCGCGACCGCCGGGAGCGCGTACGCCGCCGAGGCGCTCGGGAAGCTCCCGCGCCGCTCGAAGAGCACCGCCTGCTGCGCCGGGGCCGTCAGCCAGGCCGCGAGCCGTGCCGCCTCGGCGCGGTGCCGCCCGGCGGACGGCACGACGAGGAACGAACCGCCCCAGTTGCCGGGCCGGGGCGCCGCGGCCACGTCCCACCGGCCGCGCCCGGCGGGGCCCGCCTTGTCCTGGATGTAGCCGAGCATCCAGGCCGGGCACGCCACCGTGGCGAAGGTGCCGTTGGCGAAGGCCTGGTCCCAGCCGGGCGTGAACTGCTGGAGCCGGGCCGTGAGTCCCTGCCGGGCGAACTCGGCCGCGAGGTCCCAGGCCTCCCGCACGGCCGGGTTGACCGCCACGATCAGCTCGCCCCGCTCGTCGTAGTAGCGGAGCGCCGCACTGCCGGTGACCGCCGCCATCACCCCGGACGCGGAGTCGGTGAAGGCCGTGCCCTCCGGGGCCCGCTCGCGGTAACGGACCCCGGCCGCCAGGTACTTGCGCCAGTCCCCGGCCCACAGCCGCCCGACCGCGCCCCGCTCGGTGGGCAGTCCGGCCCGGGCGAAGAGGTCCTTGCGGTAGCAGACGGCCTGCGGCCCGATGTCGGTGCCGAGCGCGAACGTGCGCCCGTCGGGGGCGGTGCCCTGCGCCCACTTCCACGGCAGGAAGGCGCCCGGGTCGACCCCGGGGACGGTGCCGAGCGCGTCGAGCCGGCCCGCCTGTGTGGCGAGGACCTCGGCGATGTTGCCGACCTCGACGGCCTGGACGTCGGCGAGGCCGGAGCCGGCGGTGAGGTGGGTGAGCAGCTGCGGGTAGTAGACGTCGTTGCGGGTGAGGGCGGTCTGCCGGACCGCGATGTCCGGATGGAGCCGCATGTACGTGTCGTAGAGCCCGGCCTCCTGGAGGCCGAACGTGCCGAACACCCCGACGGTGAGCGTGATCCGCCGCCCGCTCCCGTCCACCGGCTCCCGTGCCGGGACGCCCGCCCCGGGCGGCGGGGCGGGGTCGGTCGCGCAGCCGCCGGAGAGCACCGCGCCCAGGAGGAGGGCGAGGACGAGTGCGACGACGGGCCCGTGCCTCCTCCTGCTCCCCATGCGCCCCGACCGTAGTGCGGCTCCGTCCGGGCGGCGGGGGACAGCTCGCCGGGCCGCGCGGAATCCACCCGCCCGCACCAGTCGTCCGGCGGCAGCGGGGCGTCCTTCACCTGTTCCTGGACACGAGAAAGGCCCCGATTCGCGTCTCCGCAAATCGGGGCCTTTCCCCTGAAAGGGTGAGTAACGGGACTCGAACCCGCGACATCCTGGACCACAACCAGGTGCTCTACCATCTGAGCTATACCCACCACGACCGGTTCTCGGGGGCTTCCCCGACCGGCCGAGAAGAAGTCTACAGGGTTCCGAGGGGTGCTCGCGCCCACGTTTCCCGGAGGGGGTTCCGCGGGCGCGAGCGGGCGGTCATTCGGCCGGTACGACGTGCTTGGCGGCGATCCGCTTCGCGGTCTCCGAGTCGGGGCCGGGCTGCGGGACGAAGACCGCCTCGCGGTAGTAGCGCAGTTCCGCGATGGACTCGCGGATGTCGGCGAGTGCCCGGTGGTTGCCGTTCTTCTCCGGACTGTTGAAGTACGCCCTCGGGTACCAGCGGCGAGCCAGCTCCTTGACCGAGGAGACATCGACGATCCGGTAGTGCAGGTGGCTCTCCAGGGCAGGCATGTCCCGGGCGAGGAAGCCGCGGTCCGTGGAGACCGAGTTCCCGCACAGCGGCGCCTTGCCGGCTTCCTTGACGTGCTCGCGGATGTACGCGAGGACCTGGGCCTCCGCGTCGGCGAGCGTGGTGCCGTCGGCGAGCGCGTCGAGGAGCCCCGAGGAGGTGTGCATCTGGCGCACGATCTCCGGCATGGTCTCCAGCGCCGCGTCCGGCGGGCGGATCACGATGTCCACCCCGTCGCCGAGCACGTTCAGTTCCGAGTCGGTGACCAGCGCGGCCACCTCGATGAGTGCGTCGTCCGTCAGCGAGAGCCCGGTCATCTCGCAGTCGATCCACACCATGCGATCGTTCATGCGTCCACCTTAGGGGGTGTCTTGCCGATCATGCCGGGCCCGCAGGGGTCCGGCCCCCGGATACGGCCGACGGGCGCCCGGGGGAGGTGTCCCCGGGCGCCCGCCGGTCCTGCGGTGCGCCGCTTGTGGCCGCGCTGGTCGTTGTCCCCTAGGGCGCGCTGCGCTGGCCCGGCAGCGAGGGACGGCCGGGAGCGTAGACGTCCACGTGGGGCTTCCCCGCGTCGAGCGGGGAGGCCGGGCGCCGCATGCCCGCGGCGACCTGGACGGGCACCTGGTCGAGCACCGCCGTGGCGGACTCGCCCTGCGGGCGCCTGGCCCGGTACGCCGCCCGGTAGGCGGCCGGCGAGGAGCCGAGCTGCCGCCGGAAGTGACCGCGCAGCGCCACCGGGGACCGGAAGCCGCACCTGCCCGCGACCTCGTCGACCGAGTAGTCGGAGGTCTCGAGCAGCCGCTGCGCCTGGAGCACCCGCTGCGTGATCAGCCACTGGAGCGGGGCGGAGCCCGTCAGCGAGCGGAACCGGCGGTCGAAGGTCCGCCGTGACATGTACGCGCGCGCGGCCAGGGTCTCCACGTCGAACTGCTCGTGGAGGTGCTCCAGCGCCCAGGCGACGACCTCGGCCAGCGGGTCGGCGCCGATCTCCTCTGGTAAAGACCTGTCGAGGTAGCGCTCCTGACCGCCGCTGCGCCGCGGCGGGACGACCAGCCGGCGCGCCAGCGCGCCCGCGGCCTCGGTGCCGTGGTCGGTCCGCACGATGTGCAGACACAGATCGATTCCGGCCGCGGTGCCGGCGGAGGTGAGGACGTCGCCGTCGTCGACGAAGAGCTCCCGCGGGTCCACATGGACCGACGGATAGCGCTTCGCGAGCGTCGGCGCGTACATCCAGTGTGTCGTCGCCGGGCGGCCGTCGAGCAGCCCCGCGGCGGCGAGGACGAAGGCCCCGGTGCACAGGCCGACGATCCGCGCGCCCTCCTCATGGGCGCGGCGCAGCGCTTCGAGCGCCTCCGGTGGCGGCGGCGAGGTGATCGACCGCCAGGCCGGCACCACGACGGTGCCCGCGCGGCCGATGGCCTCCAGGCCGTACGGCGCGGTGAGTTCGAGGCCGCCGGTGGTACGCAGCGGACCGTCCTCGCCGGCGCAGACGAGCAGCCGGTAGCGGGGCACGCCCGCGTCCTGCCGGTCGATGCCGAAAACGGAGAGCGGGATGGAGCTCTCGAAGATGGGGCCGCCACTGAACAGCAGCACCGCGACGACTTCGCGGCGGCGGCGTCCGGACAGCTTCCGTGCGACCTCCGGTACGGCGGAGTCCTGGCTCATGACGCTAAGCCCCCCTCGGTGTTCGCGTCTCCCTGGTCGTGTCGCTCCTGCACGTTTCCCCTCGGTTTTGCACGAGACCCCAGTCTTCGGTACCCATGATCGAATCTACTGTGTCCCGTGGCGCCGGCGTGACAAGTTCTCCATCCGGTGGATTGTCGACAAGGCCACTTGGCGCGAAGCGATCGATCGCGAAGCGTTCCACCTGACGGCCGCCGGGGGAAGGGGTGGCGCCGCGAAGGCCCCGTGAGTGTGGGGTGTGGGGCCTTGTGCCGGGGTTCCGGGGGCCTTGGGTGCCGGGGTTGGCCAACCGTTCCGCCAAGGACTCGCCGAGGAATGGAAGTTGGCTGAAAACATATGGGCTCGGGTGTGCGAACCTGTCAACTCGGAGGGGGTTCGATGCGTCCCCGGCTCAGTTCCGGCGCCTGGTTCGTACGGTTTCGGCCCGTAGTCCGCGCTCGGAGCGCCGCAGCAGCACCCGGCACACCGCCGTCACCGTGACGAGCCCCAGCGCGGTTCCGGCGGCCCCGCCGAGCGAGGTGCCGTAGACGACGAGCACCACGGGGACGAGGACGCAGCAGAAGGCCGCCCACCGGACGACGTCGTCGGCCGGGTCCACGGTTCCCGCCCCGCCCGCTCCCCACTCCCGGTCCGGGCCCGCGGAGACGGTCGCGGAGGAGCCCGCGGGGGCGGCGGGTGCCCGGCGGCGGCCGCGCGGCGAGCCGAGCGCGGCGGCGGGGACGGTGACGGGGGCGGAGCCGGTGGAGGTCTGGCCGGCGGCGGTCGATGGTGCGGGCACGGGCGGTCTCCCTACGACGGTGGGCTGGACCTGTGGCAACGAGGAGCGGAACCTTCCGGTCACTGTGGGTGGCGCCCGTTTGGCCCCCGTACGGACGCCTGTAGGACACAACCGGCATTGCCAGATCGCGAACCCCTCGGGCATGCTCCCTGGAACGCCGCGCACAGCGGGGCGTACGCCGGGGAGTGGCACGGCGGGCTCTGGGCAGGAGAGGAGTGTCGCCGTACCCTTGGGGGTATGGGCTTGGGAAGATGATTCCCGGACACAGCTCCGCCGCCACCCGTTGTTCCGTCCCCCCTTTCCCCGTCCCTTCCCACGAGGACTCTCTTCGCCGAGACACCGATGGCCGGTCACGAATTCCCCGAACCCGCGGACCGCAAGCGCGTCGCCGACTCCACGGTCGACCCCCTCGCGGTGGAACAGCCACGCCATGCCTGCGACCCGGCCTTCCGGCACGGGGTGGTCGTCGGCTTCGACGGCTCCATGTCCAGTGAGCGAGCCCTCGCGTACGCCATCGGCATGGCCCGCCGCTCCGGCTCCGGCCTGATCATCGTGCACGTGGCCAACCGGCTGCCCACCACGGTGTGGGCCGGCTGCGAGCCGCCGGTCTTCGTCGACGTACCGGATCACCGCACCGAGGTCCTCGGTCTCGAGCTGGCCTGCGCCGAGCACCTCTCCGAGGTGCCGTGGATCCTCGTCGAGCGCGGCGGCGACATCTGCCACGAGCTGGAGGAGGTCGGCCGCGAGTACTCGGCCGACGCGATCGTGGTCGGCTCCACGCACGGGATCGTCGGGCGGATCTTCGGCTCGGTCGCCGGCCGCCTGGCGCGCCGCGCCCAGCGGCCCGTGATCGTCATCCCGTGATCGTCGTTCCGTAAGCGGCTCTGCTCCCCAACTGGCGTTCCCTGGCCATAATTTCGGCCTTCCTCAGGTGAATTGTGTGCTTGTGAAGGGTAGATAAGGCTCACCGGATCACAGCAGCTCACGCAGCTCGACTGCTCTCCTGAAGGGAGCCCGCCGTGGACAACGAAGTCGCCGCGGGAAACAGCACCTCCACTCTCGGCAACCTCGCACTCGGACTGACCCTGCTGGCCTTCGGGCTGGGCGGGACGGGTGTCATCGACAACGTCGCGGCAGCGGATGCCGCAGGCCTCGCCACCTGGGTCGGCGGGGTCACGCTCTTCCTCGTCGGACTGCTCGCCCTCCGCGCCGGCAGCACCGGTGAGGGCACGGCGTACGCGGCGCTCGGCGCCTTCTGGTTCACCTGGGGGACCGCCGTCGGCGGCGGGGCCTCGGCGGACGCCGTGGGGCTCTTCATGCTCCTGTGGGCGCTCCTCGCGCTCACCCTGACCATGGCGGCGTCGGGGAGCGGCCTGTTCGGACAGGGTGTGTACGGGCTGCTGTTCGTCGCCACGCTGCTCATCGGCATCGGCGCGCTGGCCGACAACGGCGGCCTGGCGAAGGCGGGCGGCTGGGTCGCGGCCGTCGGCGGGCTCCTCGCCTGGTACGGCGCCACGGCCGCGGTGGCGGGCTGGCCGACGGCGCTCCGGCGCACGGCGAGCGCCCCTGCCGCGGGGTGACGGCAGAGGAAGTGAAAGAGGTCCCTGCCGCACCTGGGTGTGCGGCAGGGACCTCTTTCGTGTCCGGTCGAACGCCGGGGGACAGGCCCGGCGGGCGCGGCGTCGGGGGGACAGGCCCCGACGCCGTACCGACTACTCGACCGTGACGGACTTGGCCAGGTTGCGCGGCTTGTCGATGTCGCGGCCCATGGCGAGCGCCGTGTGGTAGGCGAGGAGCTGCAGCGGGATGCCCATGAGGATCGGGTCCAGCTCGTCCTCGTTCTTCGGCACGACGATGGTGTGGTCGGCCTTCGCCTGCGGCTGGTGCGCGACCGCGAGGATGCGGCCGCTGCGGGCCTTGATCTCCTCCAGGGCGGCGCGGTTCTTCTCCAGCAGGTCGTCGTCGGGGACGATCGCGACCGTCGGCAGGGCCGGCTCGATGAGGGCGAGCGGGCCGTGCTTCAGCTCGGAGGCCGGGTAGGCCTCGGCGTGGATGTAGGAGATCTCCTTCAGCTTGAGGGAGGCCTCCAGGGCCACCGGGTAGCCCCGGACGCGGCCGATGAACATCATCGACTGGGCGCCGGCGTACTCCGCGGCGATCTTCTTGATCTCGTCCTCGGTCTCGAGGATCTCCTGGATCTGCGCGGGCAGCTTGCGCAGGCCCTCGATGATCCGCTTGCCGTCGGTGACGGACAGGTCGCGGATGCGGCCCAGGTGCAGGGCGAGCAGCGCGAAGGCGGTGACCGTGTTGGTGAAGCACTTGGTCGAGACGACGCAGACCTCGGGGCCGGCGTGGACGTACACGCCGCCGTCGGCCTCGCGGGCGATGGCGGAGCCGACGACGTTCACGACGCCGAGGACGCGGGCACCCTTGCGCTTGAGCTCCTGGACGGCGGCGAGCACGTCGTAGGTCTCACCGGACTGCGAGACGGCGATGTAGAGGGTGTCGGGGTCCACGACCGGGTTGCGGTAGCGGAACTCCGAGGCCGGCTCGGCGTCGGCGGGGATGCGGGCCAGGGACTCGATGAGCCCGGCGCCGATGAGGCCGGCGTGGTACGAGGTGCCGCAGCCGAGGATCTTGATGCGGCGGATGGTGCGGGCCTCGCGGGCGTCGAGGTTCAGGCCGCCCAGGTGCACGGTGGAGAAGCGGTCGTCGATCCGGCCGCGCAGCACGCGGTCGACCGCGTCGGGCTGCTCGGAGATCTCCTTGTGCATGAACGTGTCGTGGCCGCCCATGTCGTAGGAGGCGGCCTCCCACTCCACGGTCTCCGGGGTGGCGGTGGTGGACGCGCCCGAGGTCGTGTAGGTGCGGAAGTCGTCGGCCTTGAGGGTGGCCATCTCGCCGTCGTCGAGGGTGACGACCTGGCGGGTGTGGGCGATCAGGGCGGCGACGTCGGAGGCGACGAGCATCTCCTTCTCGCCGATGCCGAGGATGACCGGGGAGCCGTTGCGGGCCACCACGATGCGGTCGTTGAAGTCGGCGTGCATCACGGCGATGCCGTAGGTGCCCTCGATGACCTTGAGCGCCTCGCGGACCTTCTCCTCGAGGGTGTCGGCCTGGGAGCGGGCGACGAGGTGGGTGATGACCTCGGTGTCCGTCTCGGAGGCGAAGACGACGCCGTCGGCCTCCAGCTTGGCGCGGAGCTCCTGGGCGTTGTCGACGATGCCGTTGTGGACGACCGCGACCTTGTTCTCGGGGTCCAGGTGCGGGTGCGAGTTCACGTCGCTGGGGGCGCCGTGCGTGGCCCAGCGGGTGTGGGCGATGCCGGTGGTGCCGGAGAAGCGCTTGGGGACGCGGGCTTCGAGGTCACGGACCCGGCCCTTGGCCTTGACCATCTTCAGGCCGGTGGCCTTCGGGCTGGTGATGACCATGCCGGCGGAGTCGTACCCCCGGTACTCCAGACGCGCCAGGCCCTCAAGGAGCAGGGGGGCGACGTCGCGCTTTCCGATGTAACCGACAATTCCGCACATAAAGGTGAAACCCCTCCAGGTTGGTGATGGTGCTCGCCGAGTTCGTCTGCGATGCGTCCGTGAATCAGCCGTAGACGATGCGGCGCAGCTGTCGGAGCGAGAGCTCCGGTGGCGCCACGGCCCGGTGTGGCAGCTCCGCCGCGATCCGTTCGAAGATCTCGGCGTTCACGGCCCCGCCGGACTGCAGTTCGCGGTGGCGGCGGCGGACGAACTCCTCGGTCGTCTCGTCGAAGTACGCCAGCACGTCGAGCACCACCCGGGCGGCCTCACCGCGCTGGAGCGCGGTGCTGCGGACCAGATGGTCGACGAGGTCGTCGTGCGACGGGCGGCGTTCGAGCACCCGTGAATACTGAGGGGTTCCCCCCGCTCTTCGCAAGAATCCTGCCCGAAATCGGGCAGGAGCGGCCTGGTCGGCGTCCTGGGTGCGGATATTGGTCCAGACCTTGACCCGAAGTGATGGTGGCGGTACGCATGGTTGCCAAATGGATATATGACCCGAAGACGTGTGTGTCGATCACCGAAGGGGACCATGCCCGTGAGTCAGCGCCGAAGGATTCCTCGCCTCATCGGATCACTCCTCCTGGTCGCCACCGCCGGGGTCGGCTGCGGCGAGGCCAGAGCCGCCGGCGGCACCGACGGCAAGGCGGCCGCCGCCGAACCCGAGGTCCGCCCGCTCGGCCGCATCATCCCCGTACCCGCCTCCGTCGCCCCCGAGGGCGAGCCGTACACCCTCACCGAGGCCACCCGCATCGGCATCGACGAGACCTCCCGCGAGTCCCGGGCCGTCGGCCGCTACCTCGCCGGCCTCCTCCGCCCCGCCACCGGCTTCCCGCTGCACATCGTCGACGAGGACGCGGCCCGCGGCGGCATCCGCCTCCGCCTCGACCGCGAGGAGACCGGGCTCGGCGACGAGGGCTACCGCCTCCGCTCGGCCCCCGACGGCGTCACCCTCACCGCCCGCACCCCCGCCGGCCTCTTCCGCGGCGTCCAGACCCTCCGCCAGCAGCTGCCCTCCGCCGTCGAGCGCCGCACCGTCCAGCAGGGCCCCTGGAAGATCGCGGGCGGCACGATCACCGACACCCCGCGCTACGCCTACCGGGGCGCCATGCTCGACGTCGCCCGCCACTTCTTCACCGTCGACGAGGTGAAGCGGTTCATCGACCAGCTCGCCCTCTACAAGATCAACACCCTGCATCTGCACCTCTCCGACGACCAGGGCTGGCGCATCGCCGTCGACTCCTGGCCCCGGCTCACCACCCACGGCGGCTCCACCGAGGTCGGCGGCGGCCCCGGCGGCTTCTACACGAAGGAGGAGTACAAGGAGATCGTGCGGTACGCGGCCTCCCGCTACCAGGAGGTCGTCCCCGAGATCGACGTGCCCGGCCACACCTTCGCGGCCCTCTCCTCGTACGCCGAGCTCAACTGCGACGGCGTCGCCCCGCCCCTCTACACCGGCATCAAGGTCGGCCTCAGCTCCCTCTGCGTCCCCAAGGACGTCACGTACGACTTCGTCGACGACGTGATCCGCGAGATCGCCGCGCTCACCCCCGGCCGCTACATCCACATCGGCGGCGACGAGGCCCACTCCACCAGCCACGCCGACTACGTGACCTTCATGGACAAGGTGCAGCCGCTCGTCGGCAAGTACGGCAAGACGGTCGTCGGCTGGCACCAGCTGACCGGCACGAAGCCCGTCGAGGGCGCCCTCGTCCAGTACTGGGGCCTCGACCGCACCCCCCTCGCCGAGAAGGAACGCGTCGCCGCCGCCGCGCGGGACGGCGCCGGGCTGATCCTCTCGCCCGCCGACCGCTCCTACCTCGACATGAAGTACACGAAGGACACGAAGCTCGGCCTCGCCTGGGCCGGCACGGTCGAGGTCCGGCGCTCGTACGACTGGGACCCGGCGACGTACCTCGCGGGAGCCCCGGCCGACGCCGTCCGGGGCATCGAGGCCCCGCTGTGGACGGAGACCCTGGCGACGACGGACGACCTGGATGTCATGGCCTTCCCGCGTCTGCCGGGCCTGGCGGAGGTGGGTTGGTCCCCGGCGGAGACCCACGACTGGGACACGTACAAGGTGCGTCTCGCGGAACAGGCCCCGCGCTTTGACGCGATGGGCGTCGCCTATTACCGCTCGCCGCAGGTGCCCTGGGAGTAGGGCGGAGTTCGGCCGGGTGGCGGGCTCGCCGCGCGCGGCCGGGAGTTGCTGCGGAGACTGGCGGCATGTCCGTGCCGCCAGGGGAACCGCCCCAGCCAGCGCCTGCGCCGCCGGGGGAACCGCCCCAGCCGGCGCCCGCGCCGCCGAGGGAGCCGTCCCAGCCGGCGCCCGCGCCGCAGAGGTCGACGCTCTTCGACAAGGCGGCCTACATCGTGGCGCCGGGGACCGCTGTCATCGGCCTGCTGTACTACTTCGGCAGCCTGTACGTCGACACCTATTACGCGACCTTCGGCGTGCCGGCGGCCGACCTCCAGCTGTCCGTCCAGTCCTACCTGGCCAAGAGCCCGGACGCGGTCTTCGGCGCGGTGTGGTTCCTGCTGATCTGCGGACTGGTCGTGCTGCTGGTGCTCGGCCGGCTCGGACACACGCTGGCCCGCCCCGGGAAGGAGCTTCGGCGCCGCGCGGTGTGCCGGGTGCTCCTTGTCGTCGGCCTGTTCCTGGCGCTGCTGGGATTTCCGGTCTTCTTCGGACTGCGCATCTGGCTCCCCCTCCCCATGAGCTGGTGGTGGAGACCGTTCGTCCCGCCCTTCCTGGTGGCTCTGGGTGCCACTCTGGCGTTCTTCGCCGTGCGGCAGCGTCTTCAGCGGAGCGAGGACGAGCGGCGTGAGGGGACCGCCGAGCGGATGTGGTCCGCGGGCGGCGCCCTGCTGATCGGGTTGCTGGCCATGAGCCTGTTCTTCGGTGTGAGCCAGTACGTGGCCGCGGGCGCGGCGACCAAGGCCCGGGCGGCCATCGAAGCGGGCAACGAGAAGAGCCTGCCGGTGGTGGTCTATTCGCGCATCCCGGTCGCGCACGACGCGAGGGGCATCACGTACAAGGACCTGGGCACCGCCAAGGCCCCGTACCGGCATCGGTACACCGGATTCCGCCTGCTCGTGAAGTCTCCGGCCCGCTTCTACCTGGTCTCCCATGAAACGCGGGACATGAATCAGTACATGACGGTCGTGCTGCCCGACGACGACACCGTGCGCGTGGCGCTGACCTCGGCCGTCAAGTGACCTCGGACTCGGGCTCGGGCTGGGGCTCGGTCTCGATCGGGGTCGGCTCGGTGGTGGGCTCGGGCTGCTCGGGCGTCTCGGTGGTGGGCTCGGGCTGCTCGGGCGTCTCGGTGGTCGGTGAGGGCTCGGGCGTCTCGGTGGTGGGGGAGGGCTCGTCCCCCACCGCCTCGCCGGAGAAGGGCACGGTGATCGTCTCGCCCTGTGAAGTCTCGACGGTCAGCACTCCGGAGTAGGACCCTGCCTTGTACGGCACGAACCGGAAGTCCAGCTCGCACTCCTCGCCGGGGTCCAGCGTGCCGGTGCAGCTGCCGAGACCCACCGTCGCTTCCCCCATAGCCGGGTCGTCGACGAGCGCCCGTGGAATCGCGAGATTCATGGGCCGGTCGGAGGCGCTGGCGACCTTCACCTCCCCGCCCGCCGATTCGCCCACCTTGGCGGTCGGCACGTCGATCGGGGCGGACTGACCGCCTGCGCCCTTTCCAGGGAACAGCGACCCGATCGTTTCGCCCGAGTCCGAGGCCGCCGACGACTCGTCCGCGGCCCCCGTTGCCTCCACCGTCTCCGTCGGACCGTCCTTCGGCGCGCCTCCGGCCTCGCTCCCGCAGGCCGCCGACGCGGCGAGGGCCACGACCACTGCTGTTCCGGCGAGGCCACGGGCGATTCGAGTCAGCATGGCGTCAGACCTCCGCTCCCGGCCGGTGGACCCCGGCTCGTGGCCAACCTGCCATAGCGACGCTGGGTAGTCGACGAGATGGGTCGGTGACACAGCGTGATCACCTGATCGGAGGGGAGAGCGGTGCGGTCCGGACATGCGGAACGCCCGGCCGGGGAAGCCCTGGCCGGGCGTCTCGCGTGAGTGAGGCGGTCAGGCGGCGCCGAGTCCGCCGTTCCTGACGCCCGCCACGAAGGTGGTGAAGGCGGAGGCGGTGACGTCGAGGACGGCGCCGGTGGGGCGCTTGGAGTCGCGTACGGGGACGGTGCCGCGCGAGGCGACGAGGTTGGTGGCGACCTCGACGCAGTTGCCGCCGTTGTTGCTGTAGGAGGACTTGAACCAGCGGGGGGATTCGGTCGTCACGAGATGCCCTTTCGCGCTTCTTGGATCACGGCCACGGATTCTGCCTGGGAGAGCGATGCGGCCTGAAGCTGATGGTAGGCCGTCAACATGGGCACCACAGACGGCATTTCCCGGTCGAAGTGACCCTGCGTCTGCGACTCGGCGTAGCCCACCACAGCCCGGTCGGCGAGGGTGAGCAGGTTGACGGGCAGGTCGAACGTGCGGCGCTCCCCGATGGCGTAGGGGGCGATCTGGAGCAGCGCATGGGGGCGGTCGGCGAACTCGACGAGCCGTTCCAGTTGGGCGTCCATCACCCTCTGGCCTCCGATGGGCCGCCGGATGCAGCTCTCGTCCATCACCAGGAAGACCATGGGCGGCTGATCCCGCTCCAGCGCTGCTTGACGCGCCGCCAGGAACGCGACGCGCTCGTCGGCCTGGTCGGGGGTGATCGCTCCCCGCTTCACGGCGCTGTTCGCCAGTACCCGCGCGTACTCCGGTGTCTGCAGCAGGCCGGGGACGATCCCGATCTCGAACAGTCTGATCTCGACCGCCCGGCCCTCGTAGCCGACGTACTCCGGAAAGCCCTCCAGCAGCACGCCGTGCCTCAGGTCCCGCCACTCGCGTTCGAGCGACTCCCCGGTCCCGGCGATGCCGAAGACCTGGTCGGCCTTGCGCGAGAACGGCAGGGTCGGCGGTTTGCGGCAGGTTTCCACGGCGGAGATGTGCTGGCTGGTGCACCCCATCGGCCCGGCCAGGTCCTCCTGGGTCCAGCCCCGTTGCTCCCGCAGCCTGCGCAGATGGGCTCCGTAGGCGGCTCGCGGACTGGAATCCGGGCGTAATTCCTTGCGGTTGACCACAACTCATCCTTCGGATCGGGCTAGTTGAAGGCAAGTCGACTGTAGGTCACTCTGGGCACCCCTGGTAGTGGATCCACTACGGAGAGGAGCGGTCGTGCCCGTACACAGTGTCCCCCCGCCCCCGGAACCACCCGCCGCCGGCGCGTTCGTGGCCGATACCGGCAGTGGCGGGTCGCGGCTCGGCAGGGTGTCGCGCTGTCAGGCCGGGCGGGTCTATCTGCGTCCTCCCGGCGGCGGCGCCGAGTGGGGCGTCTCGCCCGAGGACTTGCGCGCGCCCACCGAGGGCGAGTGGTCGACGATCCGGATCCTCACCACGCCCGTACCCGCCACGCTCGTCCTCTCCGCCGACCACGGGCTCCGCCCCCGGCCCGAGCCGGTTCCGGGGTGTGCGTCGTGTGCTCACCTCGTCGAGTGGTTCGACCGGTACATGGGGACGGGGCCGCTCCACGACGAATCCGCCGCCGTGGACTGCGTGGTGGAGATCCGCAACCACCCGCACGACCCGCCGAAGATGCGGATCGAGCGGCCGTGACGAAGGCGCCGGTGGAGGTGCCCGTCATGTGCCGGATCGACCCGCATCCCCTGGGGGAGACCGTCGGGACGGCCCGTTGTCTGGACGGTGGGTGCGCTTGGGAGGCGCAGCCCACCGCCGAGCCGCCGGGCGTGAACGTCGAATGCCTGGCGCACGCCCTCGCGACCGGGCACGACACCTTCGCCGTGACGGTCGAGTACGTCGCCCTGGTGACGGGTGGCGTGGACCGGGCCGTCTTCCCGCCGGTGGGTCAGAAGGCGCCGTTGAGGCCCCACCACTCGCCGTTGTTCAGGGTGCCGGCCGCGAAGGCGCCGGTGCCGAGACCTCGGTAGCCGACCAGCCATCCCGGGTTTCCTCGGGAACCGCCGATGACGAAACCGCTGTTGGTCACGGTCGACAGGTCGGGGCGGCCGTCGCCGGTGGTGTCACCGACCGCGAGGAAGGTGTCCATCGCGTTCCAGCCGCCGGCGCCGATCAGCTTGCGGGCTCCGAGGCCACCGGAGGCGGTGCCGGGGTAGGACCAGAGCTTGCCCGTGGACTTCTCCCGGGCGATCACGTCGACACGGCCGTCACCGTTCGTGTCGCCGGGGCCGACCAGGGCGTTCATGGCGTTCCAGCCGCCGGCGCCGATCAGCTTGCGGGCTCCGAGGGCACCGGAGGCGGTGCCGGGGTAGAGCCAGAGCTTGCCCGTGGACTTCTCGACGGCCAGCACGTCGGCGCGGCCGTCCCGGGACAGGTCGCCGACGCCGGTGATCCGGTCCATGCCGTTCCAGCCGCCCGAGCCGATGAGCTTGCGCGCGCCGAGCCCGCCCGTCCCCGTACCGGGGTACAGCCACAGCTTGCCGGTGGAGCGCTCGCGGGCGACGACGTCCTCGCGAGCGTCGCCCGTGAGGTCCCCGTGGCGCACGAAGGCGTCCATGGCGTTCCAGCCGCCGGCGCCGACCAGCCGGCCCGTGTTGTCGCCCGGCAGGAACCAGAGCCGGCCCACCAGGTCCCGCACGAGGACATCGGCCTTGCGGTCCCGGTTCAGGTCACCGAAGCCGGCCGTCTTGGGGGACGTCTCCGCGTACCACCAGGGGTACGCGGGGTGGCCGCACTCGCGCTCCGTCCGGACGAACTTCAACGAGGCGATCGTGGTCGTACCCCCGGAGGTCCAGGAGCCGTTGACCGCCGGACGCTCCGACCAGTAGCCGTCGTACCCGTTGTAGTCCGGGGACTCGTACAGGCAGGCGTACACGGACGTCCGGTTGATGTACGAGCCGAACCGGGTCCCCAGCGAACCCATCGTGGCCATGTTCGTCTTCGTCTTGAGCATCGACCCCTTCGCGTCCTCCTGCGTCCAGGCACAGAAGTAGCCCGCCGGGCAGTCGGACACGGCCGCCTGGGCGGGCGCGGCCGTGGCGACGGCGACGCTGCCCAGGGTCGCGAGGCCCAGCAGTGATGCCAGGCCGCGCTTGATCATCATGCGCATGTGTTCCCTTTCCGTCAGTGAGACCACCGACCGGCCCAATGGTTGTACGGGAGGGGAGGGCCCGCCGCACGGATGTGAGCCCCGGCGGAGGACCGTACTCCGGCGGGGCTCACATCGGTTTCGGGGGTGTCAGGCGAAGCGCGCGATCGGGTTCACCAGGTCGCCGATCAGCTGGAGGGCCGCCGACGGGTCCGAGAGGTCGACCATCTGCTTGTTGTTGCGCAGCTGGAGGCGGTTGAGGGCGGAGAGGGCGAAGGTCTCCGCGAACATGTCGTACTGGGCGAACTTGTCGGCCAGTTCCGGCTTCGACCGCTCGTACGCCCGGACGCACTCCGCGACCGTCCGCCAGAAGTCGTCCTCGTCCAGCACGCCCTCCGTCGCCAGCGTCGCCGCCATGAAGCGGAAGAAGCAGTCGAAGACGTCCGTGAAGACCGAGAGGAGCTTCATGTCCTCCGGGATCTCGGCGCGGACCCGCTCCACGGCCGGCGGCAGGACCGCCGCCGGGTCCATGACGACGATCTCCTCGGCGATGTCCTTGAAGATCGCGCGGGAGACCGTGCCCTGCTCGTCGAGGACGAGGATCACGTTCTCGCCGTGCGGCATGAACGCCAGGTCGTACGCGTAGAAGCTGTGCAGGATCGGCAGGAGGTAGGCGTCGAGGTAGCGGCGGAGCCACTCCGTCGGAGCCAGGCCCGACTCCTTGATCAACGCGCCGGTGAAGGACGCGCCCGTGTGGTCCACATGGAGGAGGGATGCCATGGTGGCCAGGCGCTCGCCCTTGGCGAGGGTCGGGACCGGGGACTCGCGCCAGAGCGCGGCCAGCATCTTGCGGTAGGGGGAGTAGCGGTCGGTCGCGGCCTCGTACTCCATGTGCCGGTAGCCGACGGCCGCCCGCTCGCGGATGATCGAGAAGTGGGCGGACGTGAAGGTCGCGTCCGACTCGATCAGCTGGTGCAGCCAGTCGTTGATGGCCGGGGTGGCCTCCATGTACGCGGCCGAGAGGCCCCGCATGAAGCCCATGTTGAGGACCGAGAGCGCCGTCTTGACGTAGTGCTTCGTCGGGTCCGTCGTGTTGAAGAAGGTACGGATCGACTGCTGCGCCAGGTACGTGTCGTCGCCCTCGCCCAGGTAGACGAGGCGCTGCTGGGCCACTTCGGCCGCGAAGGTGACGGACAGCTTGTTCCACCACTGCCAGGGGTGCGCCGGCATCAGGAGGTAGTCGGCCGGGTCGAGACCGCGCGCCGTGAGGGTCGCGGCGAAGCCGTCCACCGTCTCGTCGCCCAGCTCGGCGCGGATGAACGTCTCGTACTCGATGTCCGCGCCGGCGGTGAAGGTGGTGCGGTCGCGGCGGGCGGCGAGCCAGATCAGGTGGATGTCGCTCGCGGCCTCGGGGGCGTACGCGCGGAACTCGTCGACGCCGAAGCCGAGCCGGCCGTTGTTGGCGACGAAGCAGGGGTGGCCCTCGGTCATGCCGGTCTCGACAGCCTGGAAGCCGGCCCGGGCCAGTTCCGCGGAGGTGACCCGGGGCTTGGTCGACTTGAAGGCCGTGCCCGCCAGGGTGGAGGAGATCTCCTCCAGGTAGACCGGGAGGATCTCGTCGCTCAGGCCGAGCGAGGAGCGGAGCTCGGTGATGAACCGGAGGGCGTCCAGGGGGAGCTGCTCGTCGCCGCGGTGGCGGCTGATCGACTCGGCGTAGACCTGCCAGTGGTCGAGCGCGAAGCGGTCCGCGGTGAAGCGGTACTCGGTCGTGCCGTCGTCGCTGAGGACCTTGTAGCGGGACTCGCCCAGCTCCTGCGGGTCGAGGAGCCGCTCGTGGGCGAACTCGGCGAGGCCCTTGCGGATCAGCGCGCGGTTGGCGTCGGCCCAGAGCTCGGGGGTGAGGTGGGCGACGGGGTCGGTGGCGTAGGCGGTCATATCGTGGCTCCCACGGCGGCCTCGAACTGGGCGCGGGTGCAGAAGCTGAGCAGCGCCTGCTTCTCCGGCTTCTGGATCTCACGCTCGGGCACGAAGCCGACGACCTCGTTGAGCGCGTGGACGGCCTTGTTGGACACGTCCGGTTCGACGACCACACGGGCGGTCGCCGGGTCGTCGAAAAGCTCGCGCATGACCTCGGTGATCACCCGGCGGGTGAAGCCGTGCACGGGGGTGTCCGTGGGGGCCACGAGGAAGTGCATGCCGACGTCGCCGGGGAGCGGGTCGTACAGCCCGACGAGCTCCAGGTGGGCGGGGTCGTAGCGCTCCATGAGGATCGCGGGCTGCTCGTCGACCAGGCCGATGAAGGCCTGGTGGTGCGGGTTGGCGGCGAAGGCCGTGTACTCGCGCACGACGTCGTCCGGCGTCGCGTCCTGCATCATCCAGAAGGCGGCCTTCGGGTGGGTCACCCAGGCGTGGATCAGCTCCGCGTCCTTGAGGGGATCGAGCGGGCGGAAGCGGATGGTCATGCGGCGAACTCCTGGAAGGCGATGGTCTTCTCTACGGGGTAGTACTCGGAGCCCAGCATCTCCCCGATGATGTACGCGTTGCGATACGCCCCCATGCCCAGGTCGGGCGCGGTGATCGAGTGGGTGTGCACGGCGGCGTTCTGGAGGAAGATCCCCCGGCCGGTCGTGTCGATCGAGTAGTTGCGGGCCACGTCGTAGCGGCCCTGGCCGTCCCAGCGGATGCGGTCGCGGACGGGCTCCAGGAAGGCGGGGGTCGCGTACTTGTACCCGGTGGCGAGGATCAGGCCCTCGGTGTCCAGGGTGAAGTCCTTCTCCTGCTCCTCCTGGCGGAAGCCGAGGGTGTACGTGCCCGTCGACTCCTCGTACGCGGCGGTGTGCAGGGCGGAGTTGGTGAGGAGGCGGGTGGGGACGGGGCCGTTCAGGTTCTTCTGGTAGAGCAGGTCGAAGATGGCGTCGACGAGCTCGCCGTCGATGCCCTTGAAGAGACCCTTCTGCTGGGTCTCCAGGCGGTAGCGGGTCTGCTCGGGGAGCGCGTGGAAGTAGTCCACGTACTCCGGGGAGGTCATCTCCAGGGTGAGCTTGGTGTATTCGAGGGGGAAGAAGCGGGGGGAGCGGGTCACCCAGTTGAGCTTGTAGCCGTGGACGTCGATCTCCGACAGGAGGTCGTAGTAGATCTCCGCCGCGCTCTGGCCACTGCCGACCAGGGTGATCGACTTCTTCTTCTGGAGCGCTTCCTTGTTGGGGAGGTAGCGCGAGTTGTGGATCAGGTCGCCGCCGAGGTTCGCGCAGGTCTCGGGGACGTACGGCGGGGTGCCGGTGCCCAGGACGATGCGGCGGGTGCGGAACGTTTCGCCGGTCTCCGTGGTGACCTCGTACACCTGGGCGGTCTCGTCGAAGGTCACGGAGGCGACGGTCGTCGACCAGCGGACCGAGGTGACCTTCGCGGCGGCCCAGCGGCAGTAGTCGTTGTACTCGGTCCGCAGCGGGTAGAAGTTCTCGCGGATGTAGAACGAGTAGAGCCGGCCCTTCTCCTTCAGGTAGTTGAGGAAGGAGTACGGGGACGTCGGGTCGGCCATCGTGACGAGGTCCGACATGAACGGCGTCTGGAGGTGGGCGCCTTCGAGGAACATGCCCGAGTGCCACTCGAAGTCCGGCTTGGACTCGAGGAAGAGGCCGTTCAGGTGGTCGATGGGCTCGGTCAGGCAGGCGAGTCCGAGGTTGAACGGACCGAGCCCGATGCCGATGAAGTCGTACGTCTCGGTCGTCTCAGGCGTGGACAAGGGTCTCTCCCAGGTACTGCTCGGCGTGGCCGGCGATCAGGTCGAGGACGGCGGCGATGTCGGCCGCGGTCGTCTCGGGGTTGAGCAGGGTGAACTTGAGGTACTGGCGGCCGTCGACCTTGGTGCCGGCGACGACGGCCTCGCCGGAGGCGAAGAGGGCCTTGCGGGCGTAGAGGTTGGCCCGGTCGATCTCGGCGGGGGAGGTGACGGCCTCGGGGACGTAGCGGTAGACGAGGGTGGAGAGCTGCGGCTCGACCACGACGTCGTAGCGCGGGTCGGCGGCGAGCAGCCCGTGGCCCTCGCGGGCGAGGTCGCAGACCTCGTCGAAGAGCTCGCCGACGCCGTCGGCGCCCATCACGCGCAGGGTCATCCAGAGCTTGAGCGCGTCGAAGCGGCGGGTCGTCTGGAGCGACTTGTCCACCTGGTTCGGGATCTGCTCGGCGACCGTGCGAAGCGGGTTGAGGTAGTCCGCGTGGTACGTCGCGTGGCGGAGGGTGGCGCCGTCGCGGACCAGGAGGGCGGAGGAACTCACCGGCTGGAAGAAGGACTTGTGGTAGTCGACCGTGACCGAGTCGGCCCGCTCGATGCCGTCCAGGAGGTGGCGGCGGGTGCGGGAGGCGAGCAGTCCGCAGCCGTAGGCCGCGTCGACGTGCATCCAGGCGCCGTACTCCTCGGCGAGGGCGGCGACCTCGGGCAGCGGGTCGATGGAGCCGAAGTCGGTGGTGCCGGCGGTGGCGACGATCGCCATCGGGACGAGGCCCTCGGCGCGGCAGGCCTCCAGCTCGGCGGCGAGGACGACGGACTGCATGCGCTTGTTCCGGTCGACCGGGATGGAGATGACGGCGTCGGCGCCGAGGCCGAGGAGGGTGGCCGACTTCTGGACGCTGAAGTGGCTGCACTCGGACGAGAAGATCCGCAGCTTCGCCAGGTCGCTGGTCTTGGCCTCCTCGCGGGCCAGGAGCATGGCCTGGAGGTTGGACTGCGTGCCGCCGCTGGTGAACACCCCGTCCGCGGCGGGGCCGAGGCCGATCCGGCCGGTGGTCCAGTCGATCAGCTTCCGCTCGATCAGGGTGCCGCCCGCGCTCTGGTCCCAGGTGTCGAGCGAGGAGTTGACGGCCGAGAGGACGGCCTCGCCGAGGACGGCCGGGATGACGACCGGGCAGTTCAGGTGGCCCAGGTAGCGCGGGTGGTGGAAGTAGACGGCGTCGCGGAGGTAGACGTCCTCCAGCTCGTCGAGGGCCGCGGAGGCGTCGCCGAGCGGCCGGTCGAGGTCGACGGCGTCGATGACGGGGGCCAGCTCGGCGGGGGTGACACCGGTGAACGGGCGCTGCGTCGCGGCGAGTTTGGCCGCCACCCGCTCGACTCCTTCGGTGACGGAGCGCCGGTAGCTCTCCGCCGTGGCGTCGTTGAGCAGGTGGGAGCGCATGTGGGGGCCCTTTCGGGAGGAACGCCGGGGGATGCTTCGGGACGCGCCGGAAGGCGCTGCAAAAGTAAGGTTAGCCTAACCTAATTTTGCAGCGCAATGGCCCCCCAACCCAGCAGGGTCGGGAGGCCATTGGGGAAAGCGGGGAAAGCGGGGAAAGGGGCGTGCTTACGCGTCTTCCTGCGTCTCGTCCGGCACCTCGCGCAGGGCGTCCTCGGACAGACCCTTGCGCCAGTAGCCGACGAACGTCACCCGGCGGCGGTCGAGTTCGCGCTCGCGCACGAAGTGGCGGCGCAGCGCCTTCACCGCACCGGACTCGCCCGCGATCCACACGTACGGAGCCTCGCCGGGCAGTTCGGCGCCGCGCACCGCGTCCACGGCCGAGGGTGCCCCCTCCTCCCGTACGAGCCAGGTGACCGTGGCGTCGGCCTCGGTCGCGAGGTCCATGCGGTCGCCGGAGTACGGCACTTCGAGGAACACCTGCGCGCGGGTCTCGGCCGGCAGCCACTCCAGGATCGCCGAGGCGGCCGGCAGGGCCGTCTCGTCCGCCCAGATCAGCACGGAGTCGGCGTCCTCGGGGAGCTGGAAGCGGACGCCCGTGTTCGCGGCGACCGCCGGGCCGAGGACGACCACCCGGTCACCGGGCTTGGCTCGGCCGGCCCAGCGGCAGGCGGGCCCACCGTCCTCGTGGACCGCGAAGTCGATGTCCATCTCGTCCGGATCCGTGCGCTGTTCGCGGACCGTGTACGAGCGCATCACGGCCCGCTCGTCGTCCGGCATCGCCCGCCAGGCGCCCAGGATCGCGTACATGTCCGGGTCGTCGAGCGGCGGCAGGACGGGTGCCTCCTGGCCGGGGTGCGGCAGGAAGAGGGAGAGCGACTGGTCGCGGCCCCCGGAGGCGAACCTCTTCAGGTCCTCGCCGGTGAAGGTGACGCGGACCAGCGACGGGCCGAGCCGCCGGGTCCGGTCGACCTGGAGGGAGAAGAACTGGAACGGGGCGGTCTCGGCGGTCGTCATGGGTCAGGACACCTTCTTCGCGTTCTCCAGGGCCTTCGCCAGGTCCTCCAGGAGCGGGGCGCACTTGGCGTAGGAGTAGACGGGCTCGGTCACGCGAGGGACGACCTGGCCGGCCTTGACGGCGGGCAGCGCGCCCCAGGTCGGCTTGGTCTTCAGCTGCTCCGGCTGAAGGGTGCCGGTGCGGTTGTCGAGCATGATGACGTCGGCCTTGTACTTGTCGACGTTCTCCCAGCTGAGGCCCTCGAACCAGCCGCCCTGGTCCAGCTTGGTCGGGACGACCAGGTTGACGCCCAGCTCCTTGAAGAAGAGCGTGTCGGTCGGGCGGACCGGGGTGGAGACGTAGAACAGGTCGGGGGAGCCGGAGCCGATCAGGACCTTGATGTCCTTCTTGCCCTTGGCGGCCTTGCGGACGCGCTCGGCGGCGGCCTCGAAGCGGGCCTTGTCCGCCTTGATCTGCGCGGTCCGGACGTCGGCGCCGAGCGAGGCGGCCAGGTCGGCGTGGCGCTGGAGGACGGCCGGCATCGACAGGTCCGAGGCCCACAGGGCGACGCTCGGGGCGATCTTGAGGATCTTGTCCTTCTGCTCCGCCGGGACGTACCAGAGGTCGTTCTTCTCCCACATGTCCGTGATGAGGACCTCGGGGTTGAGTTTGAGGTACTCCTCGATCTTGAACTCGCCCCAGACGTTGCCGATGACCGCGACCTTGTTGATGTCGAGGTCTCCCGCCTGGACGTCCGGCTTCCGCGCCTTGGTCTTCGGGTCCTCGACGTAGGTCGGGCCGAAGACGCCGACGACCTCGACGCCGAAGTCGTGCAGGGCGGCGGCGGTGCCGGTGAAGGCGACGATCCGCTTCGGGGTGGACTTCGCCTTCACGGTCAGGCCGCGGTCGTCCTTGAACTCCCAAGGGCCGGACTTCGCCGAGGCGGAGAGAGCGGCGCCGTCCTTCTTCTTCTCGCCGCCGCAGGCGACGAGTGCGGCGCCGAGCCCGAGAGCACCGCCCGCGGCCAGCAGGCCGCGACGGGTGAGATGGGTGGCGCGGGGAGTGCTGGGCATGGCGGAGTCGCTTTCGGTACGAGCCGGGAACGGCACGGGGGCGGCCGGAGCCGGCCGGTGAAGTCGAAGATAGGTTAGCCTAACCTCACGATTTACCGACAGGGTGGATCTCCCCCCGACAGGTGTGAGGCTCGCTACTCCTGACGAGGCGAAGGGTGCGGCCCGCGCGGCGCGCCGCCCGCCCCGGGCCGGTCGCCGACAGCAGTGTGGACGGGATGGCCACCGTCGACACGACCGCGAACTCCTCGGACCAGCCCGTCCCCCGCCCGTCCACCGCGGCCGGTACGCCACCGGGATCGCCGCGTTGGCCGGCCGGGCTCGCCGTGGTCTTCACCCTTGCCCAACTGGTGCTGGTCGTCCCGGGGTCGGGCCTCGGCTGGGACGAGGCGGTGTACGTCAGCCAGGTCGGCGGCAATGCCCCCGCGGCCTTCTTCAGCGCCCCCCGCGCCCGGGGCGTCTCGTACCTCGTCGCCCCGGTGGCCGCCGTCACCGACTCCACGACCGCGATCCGCGTCTACCTCGCCCTGCTGTCCGGGGCCGCCCTCTGGGGAGCGCTCCGGGCCTGGCGCGGGATCCTGCCCCCGTCGGTGGCGACGGCGGGGGGCGCGCTGTTCGCGGGGCTGTGGGTCACGCTGTTCTACGGCCCGCGGGTGATGCCCAACCTGTGGTGCGCGTTCGGCGCGCTGGCCGCGGCGGGGTTGTTCCTGCGGTTCGCCGGCGACGGCCACCGCCGCGAGGGCGTGGGCGCGGGCGGGCGCGCCTCGCTCGTGGGGCTCGGGCTCACCGCGGCCGGGGTCACCCTCTTCAGGCCCGGCGACGGACTCTGGCTCGTCCTGCCGCTCGGCGCGGCGGCGTTGCTGGTGCCCCTCTGGCGGCGGCGCGCCGTCCCGCTCGTCGCCGTGCTCGCCGGAGCGTTCGCGCTCGGGGCGCTGCCGTGGATCGTCGAGGCGTACACGCACTACGGCGGCCTCGCCGCGCGGCTGCGGCGCGCCGGGGAGATCCAGGGTTCCCTGGGCTGGTACCTGTCCGTGGACGACCACGTGCGTGCGCTCGTCGGCCGCACCCTGTGCCGGCCCTGCGACGTGCCCTGGGACCACCCGTTCACCGCGGTGTGGTGGTTCCTGCTGCCGCCGGCCGTCGCCGCCGGCCTCGTCGCCGCCTTCCGGGCCGGGCGGGGAGCCCCGGCCCTGCTCGCCACAGTGACCGCGGTCGCGCTGGCCGCCCCGTACCTCTTCACCGTCGGCTACGCGGCCCCCCGCTTCCTGCTCCCCGCGTACGCCCTGCTGGCCGTGCCCGTCGGCGAGTGCGCGGTGGCCCTGTTCGCCTCGGTGCGCTCCGCGCGGCGGCGGCGGGCGGCCACCGCCCTGCTCGTGGTCGCCCTGCTCGGACACCTCGCGGTGCAGTACGCCGTGCTCGGCCGGGCCGTCTCCAACAGCCGCTCCATGCGCGACCAGTTCACCACCGTCGCGACCGCGCTGCACCGACTCGGCGTGCGGCCCCCCTGCCTCGTCACCGGCCGGGAGTACGTACCGATCGGCTACTACGCGGGCTGTTCCTCCCGCCAGCCGAGCGGACACGACGAGAGCATCACCCCGGACGGCATCGCCGAGGCCGCCCGTCGGATGCCGGTGGCCGTCGTCGTGCCCGCCGGCGCCGCACCGCCCTCCTACGCCCGCGGCTGGCGCTCCGTGCGGCTGCCGTCGACAGGGAGCTGGGCGCGTCACGACGCGTACCTCTCGCCTCCTTTGCGGCGGTGACCGACACGGCCGTGCCCGCCGCCCCCGGGGAGGGGGTGGCGGGCACGGTCACGCGGGCACGTCGCGGGTCAGGCCGGGAGGCCCAACTCGCGGGCGATCAGCATCCGCTGGACCTCGCTCGTGCCCTCGCCGATCTCCAGGATCTTCGAGTCGCGCCACATGCGGGCCACCGGGTACTCGTTCATGAAGCCGTAGCCGCCGTGGATCTGGGTGGCGTCCCGGGCGTTGTCGACGGCCACGGTCGAGGAGTACAGCTTGGCGATGGCCGCCTCCTTCTTGAAGGACTCGCCGAGGACCAGGCGCGAGGCCGCGTCCCGCCAGCCGATCCGGGACATGTGAGCCTTCGTCTCCATGTCGGCGATCTTGAACTGGATGGCCTGGTTGTCGGCGATCGGCCGGCCGAAGGCGTGGCGCTCGTGCGCGTACTTCACCGACTCGTCCACACAGCCCTGCGCGAGACCGGTCGCGAGCGCCGCGATGGCGACCCGGCCCTCGTCCAGGATCCGCAGGAACTGCGCGTAGCCGCGGCCCTCTTCGCCCAGCAGGTTCTCCACCGGGACGCGGACGTCGTCGAAGGAGAGCTCCCGGGTGTCCGAGGCGTTCCAGCCGACCTTCGAGTACGGGGCGGCGACCGTGAAGCCCGGCGTGCCGGACGGGACGATGATCGAGGAGATCAGCGGGCGGCCGTCGGGCTTGCGGCCGGTGACCGCCGTGACCGTCACCAGACCCGTGATGTCCGTACCGGAGTTGGTGATGAAGCACTTCGAGCCGTTGATGACCCAGTGGTCGCCGTCGCGGACGGCGGTCGTGCGGGTGCCGCCGGCGTCCGAGCCCGCACCGGGCTCGGTGAGGCCGAAGGCGCCGAGGACCTCGCCGGAGCAGAGCTTCGGCAGCCACTCCCGCTTCTGCTCCTCCGTGCCGAAGCGGAAGACCGGCATCGCGCCGAGGGAGACGCCCGCCTCCAGCGTGATGGCGACGGAGGAGTCGACCCGGGCCAGCTCCTCCAGGGCGATGCCGAGGGCGAGGTAGTCGCCGCCCATGCCGCCGTACTCCTCCGGGAAGGGGAGGCCGAACAGGCCCATGCGGCCCATCTCGCGGACGATCTCGTACGGGAACTCGTGCCGCTCGTAGTAGTCGCCGATCTTCGGGGCGACGACGTCGTGCGCGAAGGCCTCGACGGTGCGGCGGAGTTCCTCGTGCTCTTCGGTGAGCCGGTGGTCGAGGGACATGGGTTTCGTCACTCCTTGTGGGAGAGGGCGCGGACGGTACGGGAAGGGCTGGGCCGGCCCAGCTGTTCGGCCATCCACCCGCTCGTGGCGGTGAGGGCGGCCAGATCGACCCCGGTCTCGATGCCGAGACCGTCGAGCATCCACACGAGATCCTCGGTGGCGAGATTGCCGGTCGCGCTCTTCGCGTACGGGCAGCCGCCGAGGCCGCCGGCGGAGGCGTCGACCGTCGTCACCCCGTGCCGCAGCGCGGCGAGGGTGTTGGACAGGGCCTGCCCGTAGGTGTCGTGGAAGTGCACGGCGATACGGGAGGTGGGGACCCCGGCCTCGTTCAGCGCGGTCAGGAGCGCCTGGACGTGGCCCGGGGTGGCGACGCCGATCGTGTCGCCGAGGCTCAGCTCGTCGCAGCCCATCTCGGCGAGGGCCTTCGTGACGCGGACGACCTGCTCGATCGGGACGGCGCCCTCCCAGGGGTCGCCGAAGCACATCGAGAGGTAGCCGCGGACCTTGAGGCCCGCCTCTATGGCGCGGGTGACGGTCGGCGCGAAGAGCGCGAGCGCCTCGTCGACGGTCCGGTTGAGGTTGGCCTTCGCGAAGGACTCGGTCGCGGAGGCGAAGACCGCGATCTCCCGCGCCCCGAGCGCGAGCGCCCGGTCGAGGCCGCGCTCGTTCGGCACGAGGACCGGGAGGCGGACGGGCAGGTCGCGGACGAGCGGGAACAGCTCCTCGGCGTCGGCCAGCTGGGGCACCCACTTCGGGTGCACGAAGCTGGTCGCCTCGACGGTGTCCAGACCGGCGGCGGCGAGCCGCCGGACGAACTCCGCCTTCACGGCGGTCGGGACGGCCGTCTTCTCGTTCTGCAGACCGTCGCGGGCGCCGACCTCGTGGATCCGGACCCGGGAGGGCAGGGAGGGGTCGGCGACCGTCATGGGCAGGCCGGTGGTCATGCGTCCTCCTCCTCGCGGGGCGTCACCACGGCCAGGATCTGGTCCATGGCGACGGTGGTGCCGGGCGTGACGTCGAGCTCGGTGACCGTGCCGGCGTGCGGGGCGGAGATGACGTGCTCCATCTTCATCGCCTCGACGACGAGCAGACTCTGCCCGGCCTCTACCTCGTCCCCGACGGCGACCTTGACGACGGTGACGGTCCCGGGCATCGGCGCGGCGAGCGTGTCGGCCCCGCCGTGCCTCGCCCCGCTGAGCGCGGCCTCGACGGGGTCGTGGTCGAGCACGTGCCAGGAGTCGCCGTCGCGGCCCAGCCAGGAACCGGCGCGCCGGAAGTGATGGGTGATCCCGTCCAGGGTCACGGTCACCGCGGTGTCCGTGACGCGCGCCCCGGCGGGGGCGTCGACCGTGACGGGTTCGAGGCCCGGCACGCGGAAGGGGAAGGCGAGCCGCTTGGGCGTGCCGCCGAGCCGGAAGCCGTTCGGCACCGAGAACGGGTCCGTCCAGCCCTCCCGGGGCTCCGCGGCCAGCCCGGCGAGCCGCACGGCCGCGGCAGCCGCGTACACCTCGTCCGGGACGCCCTCGGGGACCAGGCTCTCCG
The DNA here is from genome assembly GCF_008642375.1 of Streptomyces venezuelae. Lineage (NCBI taxonomy): Bacteria > Bacillati > Actinomycetota > Actinomycetes > Kitasatosporales > Streptomycetaceae > Streptomyces > Streptomyces venezuelae. The sequence goes on from NZ_CP029194.1 coordinate 5,572,274, forward strand.
CGTCCCGTTCCACCAGGCCCGTGTCGAGGTCGCCCGCGATCACGTCCTCGTGCGCCAGGAGGCGGCGCAGGAAGCCCGCGTTCGTCGGGACGCCGAGGGTGACCGTGTCCGCGAGGGCCGCGCGCAGCTTGCGGAGGGCCGTCGGGCGGTCCTGCGCGTGGACGATGACCTTCGACAGCATCGGGTCGTAGAGGGACGAGACCTCCGTGCCCTGGGACAGACCCGAGTCCGTACGGACGCCGTTCCCCTGCGGCTCGTCCAGCGCGAGGACCGTGCCGCCCGAGGGGAGGAAGCCCCGCGAGGGGTCCTCCGCGCAGATGCGGGCCTCGATCGCCCAGCCGGTCAGGTGGATGCCGTCCTGGGTGAAGGGGAGCGGCTCGCCGGCGGCCACCCGCAGCTGCCACTCCACCAGGTCGATGCCGGTGATCAGCTCGGTCACCGGGTGTTCGACCTGGAGACGGGTGTTCATCTCCATGAAGTAGTACGCCGACGGGTCGCCGCCCGGCACGATGAACTCGACCGTGCCCGCGCCCACATAGCCGCAGGACCGCGCCGCCTCGACCGCAGCCGCACCCATGGAGGCGCGGATCTCGGGGGTGAGGAGGACGCTCGGCGCCTCCTCGATGATCTTCTGGTGGCGGCGCTGGAGCGAGCACTCGCGCTCGCCGAGGTGCACCACGTTCCCGTGGGTGTCGGCGAGGACCTGGATCTCGATGTGCCGGGGCCGGTCGATCCACCGCTCCACGAGCAGCGTGTCGTCGCCGAAGGACGCGCGGGCCTCGCGGCGGGCGGCCGCGATCTCCTCCTCCAGGACCGACAGGTCCCGGACGAGCCGCATGCCCTTGCCGCCGCCGCCGGCGGACGGCTTGAGCAGGACGGGAGCGCCCAGCTCGCGGGCCGCCTCGGCCAGTTCGGGATCGGCGGCGCCGGGGACGACGGGCACGCCCGCCGTCTTCACGGTCTCCTTCGCCCGGATCTTGTCGCCCATCAGGGAGATCGCCTCGGCGGTCGGGCCGATGAAGACCAGACCGGCGTCGGCGCAGGCCCGCGCGAAGGCGGCGTTCTCCGCGAGGAAGCCGTAGCCCGGGTGCACGGCCTGTGCCCCGGTGCGGGCGGCGGCGTCGAGGAGGGCCGGAACCGACAGGTAGGACTCGGAGGCCGGCGGCGGACCGATCCGTACCGCCGTGTCCGCCTCACGGACGTGCCGGGCGTCGGCGTCCGCATCGCTGTAGACGGCCACCGAGCGCACACCGAGCTCCCGCAGGGTGCGGATGACGCGGACGGCGATCTCGCCCCGGTTGGCCACGAGGACGGTGTCGAACATGCTGTGCATCTCCTGAGGGCCCTTCACATCCGGAAGACGCCGAACTGGGGGTCACCCAGGGGCGCGTTGGCACAGGCGGTCAGGGCGAGGCCGAGGACCTGCCGGGTCTCCATGGGGTCGATGACCCCGTCGTCCCACAGCCGGGCCGAGGCGTAGTAGGCGCTGCCCTGGGTCTCGTACTGCTCGCGGATCGGAGCCTTGAAGGCCTCCTCGTCCGCCGCGCTCCAGTCGTCGCCGAGCTGGTCCCGCTTGACCGTCGCGAGGACGGACGCGGCCTGCTCGCCGCCCATGACGGAGATCTTGGCGTTGGGCCACATCCACAGGAAGCGGGGGGAGTACGCGCGGCCGCACATCGAGTAGTTGCCCGCGCCGTACGAACCGCCGACGACGACCGTCAGCTTCGGGACCCGGGTGGTGGCCACGGCCGTCACCATCTTGGCGCCGTGCTTGGCGATGCCGCCGTGCTCGTACGCCTTGCCGACCATGAAGCCGGTGATGTTCTGGAGGAAGACGAGCGGGATCCCGCGCTGGTCGCACAGCTCGATGAAGTGCGCGCCCTTCTGGGCGGACTCGGCGAACAGGATGCCGTTGTTGGCGACGATCCCCACCGGGTGGCCGTGGATCCGGGCGAAGCCGGTGATCAGGGTCTGCCCGTACTCGGACTTGAACTCCTGGAAGCGGGAGCCGTCCACGACGCGGGCGATCACCTCGCGCACGTCGTACGGGGTACGGGAGTCCACCGGCACCGCGCCGTAGAGACCGGCCGGGTCGACCTTCGGCTCCTCGGCCGGCTCGACCGACCAGGGCAGCGGGCCGCGCTCGGGGAGCGTGGCGACGATGTTCCGGACGATGCGCAGGGCGTGGGCGTCGTCCTCGGCGAGGTGGTCGGTGACGCCGGAGATCCGGGAGTGGACCTCGCCGCCGCCCAGCTCCTCCGCCGTGACGACCTCGCCGGTCGCCGCCTTCACGAGCGGCGGACCGCCCAGGAAGATCGTGCCCTGGTTCCGTACGATCACGGCCTCGTCGCTCATCGCCGGGACGTACGCGCCGCCCGCCGTGCACGAGCCGAGGACCGCCGCGATCTGCGGGATGCCCGCGCCGGACATCCGGGCCTGGTTGTAGAAGATCCGGCCGAAGTGCTCCCGGTCCGGGAAGACCTCGTCCTGCATCGGCAGGAAGGCGCCGCCCGAGTCGACCAGGTAGAGGCAGGGGAGACGATTCTCCAGCGCCACCTCCTGGGCGCGCAGGTGCTTCTTCACCGTCATCGGGTAGTACGTGCCGCCCTTGACGGTCGCGTCGTTGGCGACGATCACGCACTCGCGGCCCGAGACCCGGCCGATGCCGGCGATGACCCCGGCGGCGGGCGCCTGGTCGCCGTACATCCCGTTCGCCGCCAGCGGGGCCAGCTCCAGGAAGGGCGAGCCCGGGTCCAGGAGGGTGTCCACCCGGTCCCTCGGCAGCAGCTTCCCGCGCGCCGTGTGCCGGGCGCGGGACTTCTCACCGCCTCCCAGAGCGGCGGCGGCGAGCTTGGCGCGCAGGGTCGCGGCCAGCTCGTGGTGCGCCGACTCGTTGGCCTGCCAGGCCGCGGACGCGGGATCCGCCGCGCTCGTCAGCACAGGTGCCTGCTGCATCCCTCGAGCTCCCTTGCTCGGTTAATGAGCGTTAACGTATGAGGCTCAGGTTAACGACCGCTAACGGGGTTGTCTAGAATCGATCGCATGACCACGAGCCCGACCCCCACCACCACGACGCCGGCTGCCGGTGGCAGGACCGCGGCCCCGACGCGGCGCGAGCAGATCCTCAGGGAGGCCGCCCGCCTGTTCGCCGAGCGCGGCTTCCACGGGGTGGGCGTGGACGAGATAGGGGCGGCCGTCGGCATCAGCGGCCCCGGGCTCTACCGCCACTTCCCCGGCAAGGACGCGATGCTCGCCGAGCTCCTCGTCGGGATCAGCGAGCGGCTCCTCACCGGTGGCCGCATCCGGGTCGGCGAGACCTCCGGCGACCCCGAGGCGGTGCTCGCCTCGCTGGTCGACGGCCACATCGACTTCGCCCTCGACGACCGGCCGCTGATCACGCTGCACGACCGGGAGCTCGACCGCCTCAAGGACGAGGACCGCAAGCGGGTACGGCAGCTCCAGCGGCAGTACGTGGAGCTGTGGGTGGCGGTCGTACGGGAGCTGTACCCGAACTCCTCCGAGAGCGAGGCGCGGACGGCGGTGCACGCGGTCTTCGGCCTCCTGAACTCGACCCCGCACCTGGCGGCGCTCGGCCGCCAGTCGATGGAGGAGCTGCTGCGACGACTGGCTCATGGGGCGTTCGGGGCGCTCCGCGACTGACGCGCTGCCCTGCGGGCCGGCCGTGCCTGCCCTCGGCCCCCCGTGCGGGCTCCCGTTCCGCCCAGCGGGACGAATGCCCACAACGGGGTGGGACCGCCGGGCCACCCGGCAGAATGAACCCCATGCCGATACTCAGCCGCCCCGCCCTTGTCGAGCACCTCGTCCGTACCCGGATCGCCGGAGACGTCGCCACGCCGCGCGACAACAACCTCTCCCACTACAGAAAGCTCGCCAACGGCGACCGGCACTACTGGCTCGGTCTGGAGCTCGGCGACCGCTGGAGCGACGAGCAGGACGTTCTCGCCGTGATGGCCGAGCGGTGCGGCGTCATCGACGACCCGGCCCACCGGGTCGGCCAGGACACCATCGACCCCGAGCTGACCGTCGACGGCCTCGACCGGATGGCCGCCCGGCTCCGCAAGGCCGCCGCCGGCAAGGAACGGGTCCTCTTCGCGACCGGCCACCCCGGCTCGCTCATCGACGTCCACAGCCGCGTCGCCGCGGCGCTGCGCGCCCAGGGCTGCGACATCGTCCGCATCCCCGGCGGGCTGATCGCCGACGAGGGGTACGTCGTGCAGTTCGCCGACGTCGCCGTCTTCGAGCGGGGCGCCACCCTCTGGCACACCCACTCCCCGGAGCCGATGAACGCCATCCTGGACGCCCTCGGCGAGGACGGCCGCCCCGATCTGGTGATCGCGGACCACGGCTGGGCCGGCCGCGCGGGCCAGCGCGGGGTCGACTCCGTCGGTTACGCGGACTGCAACGACCCCGCCCTCTTCATCGGTGAGGCCGAGGGCACGATGCAGGTCACGATCCCGCTCGACGACCATGTGATCGACCCCCGCTACTACGAGCCGATGACGGCGTACACGCTGGAAGCGGCCGGTCTGTCGGCCTAGAGCCCGTCCTGCAGGAAGCGGGTGACGGTGGCCGCGTACTCCTGCGGATGCGTGACGTGGGGGATGTGCCCGGCGCCCTCGAAGGTGTGCCGCCGCGCCTGCGGCAGCGTCGCCGCCAGCCGCTCGAGCACGGTCGAGAACCACGCCGGGCTCGTGGTGCCACCGCACAGCATGACCGGTGCGGTGCAGGCGGAGAGCGCGTCCAGGTCGAGCTCGGCCCAGCCGGGGTCGCTCTGTTCGTCGAGCCAGGTCTGGGCGTGGGTCACGAACGACGCGCGGATCTGTTCGGGGAGCTGGTCCCACATGCCGGGCCCCAGGGCGATCTCCTCCACGAACAGCCGCGCCCCCGGCTCGTTCTCCCCCTTGCGGAGGTGGTCGAGGACGGCGTCGGTCGACGTCATCATCGGCTGCAGCGCGGCCAGCGCGTCGTGGTCGTCGGCCACCACCCCGACCAGGGGCGGCTCGTGGACCACGACACCGCGGAACAGTTCGGGGCGGCGCGCGGCAAGGCCCAGCGTGATGGCGGCGCCGAAGGAGTTGGCGGCGACGCACGCGGAGCCGCCACCCAGCTGTTCGATCAGCGCGGCGAGGTCGTCCTCGTCCTGCCGCCGGGTGCCCTGGCCCGGCGCGTCCGTGCTCTGCCCATGGCCGCGGCGGTCGTAGCGGATCGCCTGGAAGGACGCCTTGATGTCGGCGTCGACGGCGGGCTGCCAGCTCCTGTGGTCGTTCCACGAGCCGTGGACGAGGATCAGGGGTTCACCAGCACCCGTGACCTCGTAGAACAGGTCGACCCCGTTGGCACTCAGCTGCGGCATGCGGCGTTCCTACCAGGGCCGCGCGGCGCCGTGGCCGCCACCGCGCCGCGCCGCTTCACCGCTTCACCCGCGCGGGACGCGAACGACACCCTCCTGGATGACGGAGATCGCGAGCCGCCCGTCCTGCGTGTAGATCCGCGCCTGGCCGAGGCCGCGCCCGCCGGACGCGGTCGGCGACTCCTGGTCGTACAGGAGCCATTCGTCGGCCCGGAAGGGCCGGTGGAACCACATGGCGTGGTCGAGGGAGGCCCCGACCACGTCGCCGACGGCCCAGCCACCGCGCCCGTGCGCGAGCAGGACGGAGTCGAGCAGGGTCATGTCGGAGACGTACGTGGCGAGGACGACGTGCAGCAGGGGGTCGTCGGCCAGCTTGCCGTTGGTGCGGAACCAGACCTGGGAGCGGGGCTCGCGCGGGGTGCCGACCGTCCCCCACGGGGGCGTCTCGGCGTAGCGCAGGTCGACCGCCGCGCGGGCTTCGATCAGCCGGTCCGCGACCTCGCGGGGGAGGTGGCGGGGGAGCATCTCGGCCGGCGTGGGCAGCGACTCCGGGTCCGGGGCGGGCGCCATGTCGACCTGGTGGTCGAGCCCCTCCTCGTACGTCTGGAAGGACGCCGAGAGGTGGAAGATCGGCTGCCCGTGCTGGACGGCGACGACCCGCCGGGTGGTGAAGGAACGGCCGTCGCGGATGCGGTCGACCGTGTAGACGATCGGCGCGCCCGGGTCGCCCGCGCGCAGGAAGTACGCGTGGAGCGAGTGGGCGAGCCGGTCGGCCGGGACGGTCCGCCCCGCCGCCACCAGCGCCTGGGCGGCCACCTGGCCGCCGAAGACGCGGGGGACGATCGAGGGGCGGGACTCGCCCCGGAAGATGTCCTGCTCGATCCGCTCCAGGTCGAGCAGATCGAGCAGGTCATCCAGTGCGTCGTGCGACTGCGGCACTTACAGGCCCATCGACTTCGCGATGATCGACTTCATGATCTCGCTGGTGCCGCCGTAGATGCGGTTGACGCGGTTGTCGGCGTACAGACGGGCGATCGGGTACTCGTTCATGTAGCCGTAGCCGCCGTGCAGCTGGAGGCAGCGGTCGATGACGCGGTGCGCGACCTCGGTGCAGAAGAGCTTGGCGCTCGCGGCCTCGGCCGGGGTCAGCTCGCCGGCGTCCAGGGCCTCCAGGGCGCGGTCGGCGACGGCCTCGGCCGCGTCCACCTCGGCCTGGCAGGCGGCCAGCTCGAACTTGGTGTTCTGGAAGTGCGCGACCGGCTTGCCGAAGACCGTGCGGTCCGTGACGTACTGCTGGGCGAAACGGACGGCGGCCTTGGCCTGGGCGTACGCGCCGAAGGCGATGCCCCAGCGCTCGGAGGCCAGGTTGTGGCCGAGGTAGTAGAAGCCCTTGTTCTCCTCGCCGAGCAGGTCCTCGATCGGCACCTTCACGTCGACGAACGCCAGCTCGGCGGTGTCGGAGGTGCGCAGGCCGAGCTTGTCCAGCTTGCGGCCGATGGAGTAGCCCTCGGACTTGGTGTCCACGGCGAAGAGGGAGATGCCGTGGCGGCGGTCCTCGGCCGTCGGGGCGGACGTGCGGGCGCAGACGATCACGCGGTCGGCGTGGACGCCACCGGTGATGAAGGTCTTGGCGCCGTTGAGGACGTAGTGCGTGCCGTCCTCGGAGAGCTTGGCGGTGGTCTTCATGCCCGCGACGTCGGAGCCGGTGCCCGGCTCGGTCATCGCCAGCGCCCACATCTCCTCGCCGGTGACGAACTTCGGCAGGTAGCGCTTCTTCTGCTCGTCGGTGGAGAGCATCTTGATGTAGGGGAGGGCGAGCAGCACGTGCACGCCGGAGCCGCCGAACTGGACGCCCGCGCGCGAGGTCTCCTCGTACAGGACGGCCTCGAACTTGTGGGTGTCCAGGCCCGCGCCGCCGAACTCCTCGGGCACGTTGATGCCGAAGATGCCCAGCTCACCGAGCTTGTCGTAGAACTCGCGGGGCGCCTGGCCCGCCGCGAACCACTCGTCGTAGACGGGGACGACCTCGGCCTCGATGAAGGCGCGGATGGTCTCCCGGAACGCCTCGTGGTCCTCGTTGAATACGGTACGGCGCACGGTGCGACTCCTCCGGTGTGCGGGGCGGGCCCAGTTTGTCTAAGCGCTTGCTCAGGGTTCTGGATACGAAGTTACCGACCAGTCAACCCCTCTGTCCAGAGCTCGTGCTTGTGATCCAGCGCCTACCGACGGCGTCGTACTCGTGGACCGGCCTCCCCGTGGCCCCGCTCGTACGGAACGGCTTCCCCTCGTCGTCCGCGATCCGGACCGTGCCCGAGCGGCCCTCGGAGCTCCACACCAGCTCCAGGTACCAGCGGCAGTCGCAGCCCGCCGCACCCGCGATGACGAGCAGTTCCTCGGGCTCCGACGCGGTCACCGTGTACGGGAAGGAGACGGCGGGGATCGTCCGGCCCTCGGCACCGGAGGCGTCGTAGCCGTCCAGCGCCCGCGCCACCGGCCGCGGCCGGTCCAGGTCCACCTCGAAACGGCGCGGCGTCACCGCCCCGCCGCACCCGTCGTCCATCCGGTACGCCGCCCACGGGAGCGGCGCGCCCCGCTCCACCACCCGCACGTGCAGCGCCTGGAGCACCACCGCCGCCGCGCCCTTCCCCTGCACCGACACCCGCACCAGCGTCTCCCCGCCGTCCACGGCCCCCTGCGCCGCCGACCAGCTCCGCGCGTCGGCCGCCTCCGGCGGGGGAGGGGGCGTCCGCTCCACGAGGTAGGTGTGCCCGCACCCGTTCTTCCAGATGTCCGCGGCGACCGTCCACGTCAGCGGCGCCGGTGGTTCGGCGGCCCGCTCCCGGGGCTTCCCGGGCATGAGTACGGCTCCGAGCGTCATCGTCCCCACGACCGCCAGCGCCCCGCAGACCACGCCCACCCACCTCCACCGGCGCCTCCGCCGCTCGGACGGGAGGCCCGGCACGCGCCCGTGCACGGGTTCCGGCACGGGATCGGGCGCAGGCTCCGGGGCCGGCCCGGGCGCCGCCTCCGGGGCCGGCTTCGGCGCCGGCCCGGGCCCGGGCGCCGGCGCCGCGCCGGGTTCCGGTGCCGGAGGGCGGCGGGCGCCGTCCGCGCGGGTCCAGGCCGCCTCCAGGGCCCGCCGCTCCTCCTCGTCCGCCCCGCACAGCACGGCGAGGCGGTCGACCACGGTGAACTCCTCCGGGACGGTCGCGCCGGAGCAGTAGCGGTGGAGGGTGGACGCGCTGACGCTCAGGCGCCGGCCCAGCGCCTCGTAACTCCTGCCGTCCCGCGCCTTCAGCGCGCGCACGAGCCGCGCGAACTCCTCGACGGCGGCGTCCTTCGGCATTCCATCCCCCTCGACCCTGCGTCCCACCCTTCACGTCCTTGCACGTCAGCGGGGGTGGAATGGTTCCGGGACGGATGGTGGGCGCGTCACCGTTGCAGGCGGCGGCCGCCGGCCCGACGCTGGTCGAGCACTGACCGAACGACCCGACGGGGGATCCGCCACCATGAACAAGCTCCGTACCGCACTCGCCACCACCGCCGCTGCCGCCCTGGGCCTCGCGGCCCTCGCCACGGCCCCGGCGCAGGCCGCTGCCCAGCCCGCCTTCCTGGCCGCCTCCCAGATGCCGCCGTCGTCGACGCCGTGGACCGCCACCCAGGTCTTCACCGGCGTCCCGGAGAACGGCGGCGCCCTCTGCGCCCCGTACAAGATCCCGGCGCAGAACACCCGCTACCGCGAGTTCACCACCGAGCTCGACACCAACGGCGTCCAGATCACCACCGTCGCCCGCACCGAGGCCGACGCCGTGAAGCTGGTCGACACCCTCCGCAAGGCCCTCGCCGGCTGCGGCCCCCTGCTGGAGCAGCAGAACCCGGGGCTGCAGGCCGTCAGCGCCTCCCACGGCAAGCTCGCCGTCGAGGAGGGTGCCTGGGTCTACAGCCTGGACACCGCCGACCCGCAGATCGGCAACACCGACATCCACCTCTTCTCCGTCGGCCGCGACGGCCGCACCGTCACCCTCGTCCGCTGGGGCCAGATGGGTGACTTCAAGGACGCCCCGCTGACCGCCTTCCGCACGACGACGAAGACCGCCGTCAACAAGCTCTGGTCCTGACGCAGTGTCATGCCGGCGGGCGTTGAACTACTCAGAGTGACTGTCAGGTCGCAGAGTACCTCCAATCGGGGGATACTGGGACATGAGTTTCCGACGTCGGAGCGAAAGGACGCGTCATGGAACTCGAATCCCTCCCTGATGAGGTCATCGCCGAGATCGAGGTACGGGACCGCTGGAGGCGCGCCACGGCCGCCGACGGCCTGGAGTTCCTCGTCACCGACATCGGGAGGTGGCCGCTCGGCAGGACGGTGCGGGTCGCCTTCCTCGACGGGGACGATCAGCTGCACGCGGACATCGCGGAGGCGACGGAGCAGATCACCGGCGCCTGCAACCTGACACTCGACTTCGGGCAGAACGGCGCCGGAACCTTCCGGCGATGGACCACGTCCGATACCGTCCTGGCCGCCGAGATCCGCGTCAGCTTCGACCTGCCGGGCTTCTTCTCCCTGGTGGGCACCGACAGCACCGACAGTGCCATCGGCGCGGGTGGCGGCCCGGTCGGGGGCAACCCCGGCCAGCGCAGCCTGAACCTCGGGCGGTTCGCGGTGAACAGGCCCCCCACGTGGGAGGGCACCGTGCGGCACGAGTTCCTGCACGCGCTGGGGTTCCACCACTCCCACCAGAACATGCGCGGCACGTGCGAGGGCGAGTTCCGCTGGGAGGACGACGTCGGGTACGTCCCCACGCAGGACCCGGCCGGTGTCTTCGTGCCGGACGCCCAGGGCCGGCGCCCCGGCATCTACACCTATCTCGCCGGTGAGCCGAACAAGTGGCCGCGCGCGAAGGTGGATCACAACCTGCGCACCGTCGACGCCCCGGATCTCGTCGCCGGGCCCTTCGACACGAAGTCCGTGATGCTGTACCGCTTCCCGGCCTTCTTCTACAAGTCCACCCCCAGCAGCTGCGCGCCGTCCGGCAACGGGCAGAACCTGTCGGACGGCGACAAGCGCGGCCTCGACCTGCTGTACCCGCACACCATGGGCGCGCTGGCGGACCGTCAGGCCCGTGCCGACGCGGTCCTGGAGTCGCTCGGGGCCGGACCCGAGGGAGTTCCCGGTGCGAACGGCGGCGACCTGGCCGAGGCGTACCGCAGCCGGGTCGAGGAACTGGCCGCCGCCCAGGCCACGGGCGTCCGCTGACCGCTCACCGGGACGTGAGCGCGAACCACAGCTCCATCCGTGCGTCCGGGTCGTCCAGGTCCCGGTCCAGGAGCGCGGTGCAGCGGGCGATCCGCTGACGGACGGTGTTGCGGTGGACGTCCAGCGCCGTCGCCGTCCGGTCCCAGCTGCCGTGCAGCGAGAGCCAGACCCGCAGGGTCTCGGTCAGCGGCTCGGTGAGCGGGGCGAGGAGGGCGCGGGCGTACGCGGCGGCCTCCGCCGGGTCCACGAGCCCCGTGAACCCGGCGGGGCGGTGCCGGGCCAGGGGGGTACGGGACGCCTCCGCGCGCCGCAGGGCCCGTGCGGCCTCGGCGTCGGCCGCGGCGAGGTCCCCGGCGCGGGCGGGGGCGGCGGCCCCGAGCGTCCACCCGGGCTGGGCGGTGAGGGGCGCCGAGGCGGGGAGGAGGAGACGTACGGAGGAAGGGGCGGGTGCCTCGTCGGGTGCGGCTCCGGAGCCGGTCGCGTCGGCCCCCGCCCCCGCGCCCGTGTCCACCAGGGCCGTCCCCAGCGACGCCGCCAGCGAGGCCGCCGCGAACGGGGTGCCGTCGCCGCCGCGGGCGTGGACCACCGTCCAGGGGCCCGGGCCCAGCGCCGCCGCGGCCTCCTCCGGTGCCGCGCCCAGGAGCAGCCGGACCAGGGCCCCGTCCCGTACCGTCACGTCCGCGCCCCGGTGCGGGGCCGTGAGGAGCGAGAGCAGGACCACCGCGACGCCCGCGATCGTGTGGTCGCCCGGGTCGCGCCGCTCCGTCGCCACCCCGAGCGTCAGCCCGTCCCCGCCGCCCAGCGCGTACGCCGCGAGCCGCCGGCCGCCGCCGTCCCCGCTCGCCGAGGCGGGGCCGCCCGGGCGCGGGCCGAGGACGCCCACCAGCTCGCGCAGGGCCCGCGCCGCCTCCGCCGGGATCTCGCGGCCCGCCGCCGCCGACTCCGTACCGTCCGCCCCGAACAGCACCGCCCGCCCGCCGAGCCGGGACGCCAGCGCGCCGAGGACCGCCGGGACCGGGGCAGGCCGGGCGGCGGCCGTCGCGAGGGACTGCTGCGCCTCCGTCACCCGGCGCAGCTCGTGCAGCCTGGCCTCCGCCATCAGCCGCCACAGCGCCCGCGCCACCGCGGTGAACGGCGTCCTCGGCGGGACCTCGACCAGCGGGAGGCCGCGCCGCGCGCAGGCCTCGACGAGCTCCGCCGGGACCGTGTCGTAGACCGGCGTCACACCGAAGCCGAGCGCCGCCGCCCCCGCCTCCACCACCCGCTCCACGTAGTGCGCCGGGTCGGTGAGCTGCACGCCCGCCGTCATGAGCAGCTCGCCGCCGAGGAGGTACGGGTACGGGTCGGCCATCTCCGAGGTGTGCACCCAGTGCAGCGGCACGTCCCCGGAACCGGCGAGCAGCCGGAGCCCGAGGTCCCGGCGGGCGAGCAGCGCGGCCAGCGGGACCGGCGGCGCGGGGGGAGTGGAGCCGGGGTCGGGTGAGGTCGGTGCGCTCGGCGAGCTCATCAGGGTGGACCCTTCGTACATCCGCAGTCCGTACAGTGGAGGGAACGTACACTTCAATGTCGCTTTCGGGCCACTTACTGTCGAGCCGGACCCACCCACACCCCAGGAGGACCCGACCATGAGCAGCAGCGAGCAGAACACCCCGCGCGGACCGATCGACTCGTCCCGCATCCCGCGGTACGCCGGTCCCGCGACGTTCGCGCGGCTGCCGCGACTGGACGAGGTCGGCACCGCCGACGTCGCCGTGGTCGGCGTCCCCTTCGACAGCGGCGTCTCCTACCGCCCCGGCGCCCGCTTCGGCGGCAACGCCATCCGCGAGGCCTCCCGCCTCCTGCGCCCCTACAACCCCGCGCAGGACGCCTCCCCGTTCGCCCTCGCGCAGGTCGCGGACGCCGGTGACATCGCCGCCAACCCGTTCAACATCAACGAGGCCGTCGAGACCGTCGAGGCCGCCGCCGACGAGATCCTCGGCACCGGCGCCCGCATGATGACCCTCGGCGGCGACCACACCATCGCGCTGCCGCTGCTGCGCTCCGTCGCCAAGAAGCACGGCCCCGTCGCCCTGCTCCACTTCGACGCGCACCTCGACACCTGGGACACGTACTTCGGCGCCGAGTACACCCACGGCACGCCGTTCCGCCGGGCCGTCGAGGAGGGCATCCTCGACACCGAGGCGCTCTCCCACGTCGGCACCCGCGGCCCGCTCTACGGCAAGCAGGACCTGACCGACGACGAGAAGATGGGCTTCGGCATCGTCACCTCGGCGGACATCTACCGCCGCGGCGCCGACGAGGTCGCCGACCAGCTCCGCCAGCGCATCGGCAACCGCCCGCTGTACATCTCCATCGACATCGACTGCCTCGACCCGGCCCACGCGCCCGGCACCGGCACCCCCGAGGCCGGCGGCATGACCTCCCGCGAGCTCCTGGAGATCCTGCGCGGCCTCTCCTCCTGCAACCTGGTCTCCGCCGACGTCGTCGAGGTCGCCCCGGCCTACGACCACGCCGAGATCACCGCCGTCGCCGCCTCGCACACCGCGTACGAGCTGACCACGATCATGTCCCGCCAGATCGCGGCGAGCCGCGAGGCGAAGTAACCTCCCCTCCGGCCCGGCGCCCGCCGGGCCGGGCGGGCCGCCCGGCCGCACCCGACCACCGAGCCACGCCCAGAGGGACCGATGACCCACGACCACGACCTGGTGCTGCGTCCCACCGCGGCGCAGACCGCCGCCGCGCTCAACCCCCCGAAGGGCCGCACCGGCGGCGACCTCGTCGTCGAGACGCTCTCCGGCCTCGGCGCGACCACCGTCTTCGGCCTGCCCGGTCAGCACGCGCTCGGCATGTTCGACGCCCTGCGCCGCTCCTCCCTGCGGTACGTCGGCCTCCGCGTCGAGAACAACGCCGGCTTCGCCGCCGACGCCTACGGCCGGATCACCGGCGAGGCGGCCCCGCTGATGCTCTCCACCGGGCCCGGCGCGCTCATGTCGCTCGCCGCGCTCCAGGAGGCGGCCGCCGCCTCGGCGCCGGTGCTCGCGATCGGCAGCCAGATCCCGGTGGCGGGGCTCGGCGGCGGCCGGCACGGCTACCTGCACGAGCTGCGCGACCAGCAGGCCTCCTTCCGGGACGTCGTGAAGTCCGTCCACACGGTCCGTACGCAGTCCCAGATCCCGTCCGCGATCGCGGCGGCCTGGGAGTCGGCGCTGACGGCCCCGCACGGGCCGGTGTGGGTGGAGATCCCGCAGGACGTGCTCCTCGCGGAGACCCCGCTGCCCGTGGTCACGGCGATGGACGCGACGCCCGAGGAGGCCGCCCCGCGCCCCGAGCTCACGGCCGTCGCGGCCGACCTGCTGACGAAGGCCGCCCGGCCCGTGATCATCGCCGGCGGCGGAGTCGTACGCTCCGACGCCTCCGGCAAGCTCCGCGCGCTCGCCGAGCGGATCGACGCGCCCGTCGTCACCACCTTCGGCGGCAAGGGCGCCTTCCCCTGGACGCACCCGCTCTCGCTCCAGTCCTGGCTGGAGGACCGGCACACCACCGACTTCCTGGAGGACGCCGACGTCCTCCTCGTCGTCGGCTCCGGTCTCGGCGAGCTGTCCTCGAACTACCACACCTTCGCCCCGCGCGGCCGGGTGATCCAGATCGAGGCCGACGCCGGGAAGCTGGAGTCCAACCACCCGGCGCTCGGCATCCACGCGGACGCCCGGCTCGCCCTCCAGGCGCTCCTGGAGACGGTCGGCGAGCGCACCGACCCGACCGCCCCCGAGCGGGTCGCTGCCGTCCTGGGCAAGGTCAGGGACCGGATCGACGCCCAGGGCCTCGGCCTGGAGCAGCGGATCGTCGCGGCGGTGCGCGAGGCGCTCCCGGACCGGGCCCCGAGCTTCTGGGACATGACGATCCTGTCGTACTGGGCGTGGTCGGCCTTCGACGCCCGGCACCCGAACACGATGCACTCCGCCCAGGGCGCCGGCGGCCTCGGCTACGCCTTCCCCGCCGCCCTCGGCGCGGCCGTCGCGGACCCGTCCGCCCCGGTCCTCGCGGTCTCCGGCGACGGGGGCGCGATGTACTCGATCGCGGAGCTGGCGGCGGCGAAGCAGTACGGCCTCGACGTGACGTGGCTGATCGTCGACGACGGCGGCTACGGCATCCTGCGGGAGTACATGACGGACTCCTTCGGCGAGACCACGGGCACCGAGCTCACCCGCCCGGACTTCGTCGCGCTCGCCGAGTCCTTCGGCGTCCCGGCGACCCTGACGAGCCCGGAGACGCTGGCGGGGGACCTCGCGACGGCCCTGGCGGCTCCCGGCCCGTCGGTGGTGGTCCTCCCGGCCCTGCTGCGGATGTTCGAGCCGACCCACCTCTGAGCCGGACCCCTGTGCCCCCGGACCTCCGGGGGCACCTCTCCTCAGGCGAACAGCGCCCCGTATTTCGCCTTGTACGCGCTCAGCTGCTCGTTGTAGCCGTCGCTGAACAGGGCGAAGTCGGTCTTGTCGCGGGCCCGCGACGGAATCCCCTTCGACGGGATGAACGTCGGGATGCCCTGGAAGACCTCCGTCGCCGCCTTCGCGTGCGCCTCGCCCCGCACCACGGCCGCCACGACGTGCTCGCCCGTCAGCCTGAGATGCTCGCGCAGCTTGTTCTGGGGCGCCTTGGCCGTCTCGTGCAGCACCCCGGTCTCCGCGAGTCTGTTGGTCCGTGCCCCGATGCTCTCCAGCGTGCGCAGCGCGGCGTGGAGCTGCCCGCACAGATACGCCGGCCTGCGCTCGGCCTCCGACATGTCGCCCCCTCCTGGCGTCGAGTGCGCCGCCTCGTGGCGGCCCGTGATCCCTACCCCGTCCGCCCCGGCGGGGAACACGCGGCTCCGGGGCCGTGAATTGTTGCAGCGGGATGAAATCGCAGCCCAGCCGTGTTGGGCCTTCCGGTAGAGAAGGACGAACGGGAGGCCACTCGTGGCGGCGGCGGGGCAGAAACAGACGGAAGAACGTCAACAGGGCTGGGCACGCAGGCTGACCGGCTACGCCTGGCACTACAAGGCCAACGTGGTGCTCGCGCTGGGGTCGTCGCTCCTCGGCATGGCCGTCCTCGCCCTCGTGCCGCTCGTCACCAAGGTGATCATCGACGACGTCATCGGGACCAAGACCCGGGACCTCGGCGTCTGGACCGGGCTCCTCATGGGCGCCGCCGTCCTCGTGTACGCCCTTACCTACGTGCGCCGCTACTACGGCGGCCGCCTCGCCCTCGACGTGCAGCACGACCTCCGTACCGACATGTACAGGACCGTCACCCGCCTCGACGGGCGGCGCCAGGACGAGCTGTCCACCGGGCAGGTCGTCGGCCGCGCCACCAGCGACCTCCAACTGATCCAGGGCCTTCTCTTCATGCTCCCGATGACGATCGGGAACATCCTGCTCTTCGTCATCTCGCTGGCCGTCATGGCCTGGCTCTCCATCCCCCTCACCCTCGTCGCCCTCGCCGTCGCCCCCGCCCTCTGGTTCATCGCCAAGCGCAGCCGCACCCGCCTCCACCCGGCCACCTGGCACGCCCAGCAGCAGGCCGGCGTGGTCGCCGGCGTCGTCGACGGCGCCGTGACCGGCGTCCGGGTCGTCAAGGGATTCGGCCAGGAGGACCAGGAGACCGGCAAGATCCGGGAGGCCGGGCGGAAGCTCTTCGCCGGGCGCCTGCGGACGGTCCGGCTGAACGCCAAGTACACCCCCGCGCTCCAGGCCGTGCCCGCCCTCGGCCAGGTCGCCGTCCTCGCCCTCGGCGGCTGGCTCGCCTACCGCGGCCAGATCACCCTCGGCACCTTCGTCGCCTTCTCCGCCTACCTGGCGTCCCTCGTCGGCCCGGTCCGGATGCTCGCCATGGTCCTCACCGTCGGCCAGCAGGCCCGCGCGGGCGTCGAGCGGGTCCTCGACCTCGTCGACACCGAGCCCGTCATCCAGGACGGGACGAAGGAGCTCCCGGCCGACGCCCCGGCGACCGTCGAGTTCGACGACGTGAGCTTCGCCTACGACGAGGGACGGCCCGTCCTCGACGGCTTCTCCCTGGAGATCCGCTCCGGCGAGACCGTCGCCGTCGTCGGCGCCTCCGGCTCCGGCAAGTCCACCGTCTCGCTCCTCCTGCCCCGCTTCTACGACGTCACCCACGGCGCCGTCCTCGTCGGCGGCCACGACGTCCGCGAGCTCACCCTCGACTCCCTGCGCGCCGCGATCGGGCTCGTCCCGGAGGACTCGTTCCTCTTCTCCGACACGGTCCGCGCCAACATCGCGTACGGCGCCCCCGACGCCACCCAGGAGCAGATCGAGACCGCCGCCCGCGCCGCCCAGGCCGACCGGTTCATCGCCGAGCTGCCCGAGGGGTACGACACCAAGGTCGGCGAGCACGGCCTCACCCTCTCCGGCGGCCAGCGCCAGCGCGTCGCCCTCGCCCGCGCGATCCTCACCGACCCCCGGCTCCTCCTCCTCGACGACGCCACCTCCGCCGTCGACGCCAAGGTCGAGCACGAGATCCACGAGGCCCTGAAGTCGGTCATGGCGGGCCGTACGACCCTCCTCATCGCCCACCGCCGCTCCACCCTCGGCCTCGCCGACCGCATCGCCGTCCTCGACGACGGGCGGCTCTCCGACATCGGCACCCACGAGGAGCTGGAGGAGCGCTCCGCGCTCTACCGCCGCCTCCTCACCGACCCCGACGAGCTCGGCGCCGTCTCGCCGGGCCACGTGCTCCCCGCCGAGGTCCCCGAGGACGCCACGCTGCGGGCCGAGCTCGACGCCGAGTTCGACGCCGAGCGCGGCATCACCCCGGCCCTGTGGGTACGGGACGCGGGCACCGCCGAGCAGAGCCCGGCCCCCGGAGCCACCCCCGAGCTGCTCGCCGCCGTCGAGGCCCTGCCGCCCGCCGACGACACCCCCGGCATCGACGAGTCCCGCGCGGTCTCGCCCGAGGACAGCTACGGCCTGCGCCGGCTGCTCCGCGGCTTCGGCGTCCCGCTCCTCATCAGCCTCGGCCTGGTCGCCCTCGACGCGAGCGCCGGTCTCCTGCTTCCCGTCCTGATCCGGCACGGCATCGACGAGGGCGTGAACCGGCTCGCGATCGGCGCCGTCTGGGCGGCCTCCGCGCTCGCCCTGGTCACCGTGCTCGTGCAGTGGGTCGCGCAGACCGCCGAGACCCGGATGACGGGCCGCACCGGCGAGCGGGTCCTCTACGCCCTGCGCCTGAAGCTCTTCGCCCAGCTCCAGCGGCTCGGCCTGGACTACTACGAGCGCGAGCTCACCGGCCGGATCATGACCCGCATGACCACGGACGTGGACGCGCTCTCCACCTTCCTCCAGACGGGGCTGGTCACCGCCTTCGTCTCGGTCGTGACCTTCTTCGGAATCATGGTCGCGCTGCTCGTGCTCGACCTCCAGCTCGCCCTGGTCGTCTTCGCGACCCTGCCGGTCCTCGCCGTCGCCACGTACTTCTTCCGCCGGTCGAGCGTGAAGGCGTACGAGCTGGCGCGCGAGCGGATCAGCGTCGTCAACGCCGACCTCCAGGAGTCGGTCTCCGGACTGCGGATCGTCCAGGCCTTCCGCCGCGAGCACGCGGGCGTGGAGCGCTTCGCCGCCCGCAGCGACGAGTACCGCGAGGCGCGCGTCCGCGGTCAGTGGCTGATATCGATCTACTTCCCCTTCGTGACCCTGCTGTCCTCGGTGGCCGCCGCCGCCGTCATGATCGTCGGCGCGAACCGCATCGACGGCGGCACCCTGACCACCGGCGCGCTCGTCGCCTACCTCCTCTACATCGACCTGTTCTTCGCCCCCGTCCAGCAGCTCTCGCAGGTCTTCGACGGCTACCAGCAGGCCGCGGTCTCGCTGAAGCGGATGCAGGAGCTGCTCCAGGAGCCGACGTCGACGGCCGCCGCCGACGCGCCCCGGGACGTGAAGTCGCTGCGCGGCGAGATCGCCTTCGAGGACGTGTCGTTCGCGTACGACTCCAAGGAAGAGGCCCTCACCGGCATCGACCTGCGGATCCCGGCCGGGCAGACCGTCGCCTTCGTCGGCGAGACCGGCGCGGGCAAGTCGACGCTCGTCAAGCTGGTCGCGCGGTTCTACGACCCGACGGGCGGCCGGGTCACCGCCGACGGCACCGACCTGCGGGACCTGGACCTCACCGCGTACCGCCACCGGCTCGGGGTCGTCCCCCAGGAGGCGTACCTCTTCGCCGGGACCGTCCGGGACGCCATCGCCTACGGCCGCCCCGAGGCGACCGACGCGGAGGTCGAGGCGGCGGCCCGCGCGGTCGGCGCGCACGACATGATCGCCACGCTCGACGGCGGCTACCTCCACGAGGTCGCCGAGCGCGGCCGGAACCTGTCGGCGGGGCAGCGCCAGCTCATCGCGCTCGCCCGCGCCGAGCTCGTCGACCCGGACGTCCTGCTCCTCGACGAGGCCACGGCGGCCCTGGACCTCGCCACCGAGGCACAGGTCAACCAGGCCACCGACCGGCTCGCGGGCCGTCGGACGACGCTGGTCGTCGCCCACCGCCTGACCACCGCGGCCCGCGCCGACCGGGTCGTCGTGATGGACCACGGGCGGGTCGCGGAGGACGGGACCCACGACGAACTGCTCGCCCTCGGCGGCCGGTACGCGGCGCTGTGGAGCACCTTCATCGGCGAGGCCGTGGACGAGGAGGAGCCGGAGCGCGTGTGAGTACGGGCCGTCCGCCCGGATGAGTATCCGGGCGGATGGCCGGACCGCCGCCGGGGCGGCTTGGATCGGGGCATGAGCCACGAACCCCGCGCCGCCTCCGCCTTCCGCGTCAGCCCGTCGGCCGTCGAGGCCGCGCGCCTGCGCGAGCGGGGCCTGATCTGGGCCGGGCTCCTCGCGCCCGCGATCGGGCTCGCCGGGCTCCTCGCGCTCTTCTCCGAGGACGTCTGGAGCTGCGTGATGACCAAGAGGGGCTGCGGCAGCATGTCCGGTTCCCTCTGCCTGGCGAGCCTGGTGATCGCTCTCGCGGCGGTCGTGACCGTGCAGACCACCGCCCGCCCCGCCGTCCGCCGGGCGGCCTTCCGGACCCAGCTCGGAGCCGAGGCCGCCTTCCTGCTGCTGGTCCTCGCGACGTTCACGTGAGCCACGGGGAGGGGCCGGAAGGAGAGGCCGGAGGCGAGGCCCGGAGGCGAGGCCCGGAAGCAACCATTCCGGTGGCTCGCGCGTCGTACGCCCGTACGCCTGAATCTCCGTACGTCCGTACGGCGACTCGCCCGGGAGGGGAACCCATGCCCACGGACCCGACGCACGCACCACCGACACCACGCCGCAGTCGGCTGCCCGCCCGTGTCCTCGTCCCGCTCCTCGCCGCCCTCGCCCTGCTCCTGCTCCCCCTGCCGGGCTCCGGTGCCGGGACCGCCGAGGCCGTCTCCGTCTGCCACGGCCGCCCGACCAAGACCTACCCCTTCGCCACCGGCGAGCTGCGTCTCTACAAGACCCGCCACTACGCCTGCGCCGTGACCGTCTCCAAGCGCCCCGGCACCGCGCGGCCGATGACCGTCTCCCTTCAGCCGCGCGGCGCGCGTCCCGTCGTCAAGGCCGGACGGTTCGGCCGGCAGGCCGGTCCCGTCACCGTCCACGCCCTCAACCGCTGCGTCCGCGCCTACGGTTCGGTGGCCGGGCAGGGCAGGTCCACGGGGTGGGTTCTCTGCTGATGCCGGTCCGTTTCCTCTGCTGATGCGCAGGAAAGTCCAAGGGTAAGGACCAACTGGGTCTGGCGGTCCACACGTTGCCCCCGCTAGGTTCGCGACACCGTTGTGAACCAAGGGGAGGACGAATGCGCAAGTCGCTCAGAGGGCTGGTGTCGCTCGCGGTGCTCATAGGCACCGTCGGCACCACGGGCGTGGCCACCGCTGCGGACACGGAGGCCAACAGCCCCACCGCCGTCGCCGACTCGCAGAGCACGGACATCAAGGACCGCATCCTGGCGATCCCCGGGATGAGCCTGATCGAGGAGAAGCCCTACGCCGGCTACCGCTACTTCGTCCTGGACTACGTCCAGCCGATCGACCACAAGCGCCCGTGGGCGGGCACGTTCAAGCAGCGGCTCTCGGTCCTCCACAAGGACACGGACCGCCCCACCGTCTTCCGCACCAGCGGCTACGGGCTGAGCACCACCCCCAGCCGCGCCGAGCCGACGCGGATCATCGACGGCAACCAGATCTCCATGGAGTACCGCTTCTTCACGCCGTCGCGCCCGGAGCCGGCCGACTGGTCGAAGCTGGACATCTGGCAGGCCGCCAGCGACCAGCACCGGATCTTCGCCGCGCTGAAGAAGATCTACGGCAAGAACTGGCTCTCCACCGGCGGCTCGAAGGGCGGCATGACCGCCACCTACTACGAGCGCTTCTACCCGCGTGACATGGACGGCGTCGTCGCGTACGTCGCCCCGAACGACGTGGTGAACAAGGAGGACTCGGCCTACGACCGGTTCTTCGAGAACGTCGGCACGAAGGACTGCCGCGACCGCCTGAACAACATGCAGCGCGAGGCCCTCGTCCGCCGCGAGCCGCTGCAGAAGAAGTACAAGGAGTGGGCCGAGGCCGAGGGCGCCACCTTCAACACGGTCGGCTCCCTCGACAAGGCCTGGGAGGCCGTCGTCCTCGACTTCGTCTGGGGCTTCTGGCAGTACTACGGCCAGGACGTCTGCGACCAGATCCCGGACGCGGCGACCGCGAGCGACGACACCGTCTACGAGACGATCGACGCCTACTCCGGCTGGGCCGCCTACGCCGACCAGGGCCTGGACTACTACACGCCGTACTACTACCAGGCGGCCACCCAGCTCGGCTCGCCCAGCATCAAGCAGCCGCACCTCGCGGGCCTCAGCCGCTACGGCTACCAGCCGGCCAGCAGCTTCGTGCCGAAGTCGATCCCGATGAAGTTCCAGCCGCAGGCCATGCGGGACGTCGACAACTGGGTCCGCAAGAACGCGAACCGGATGCTCTTCGTCAACGGCGGCAACGACCCGTGGAGCGCCGAGCCGTTCCGCCTCGGCAAGGGCGCGCGCGACAGCTACGTCTACACGGCCCCGGGCGCGAACCACGGCGCGAACGTCGCCGCTCTCGTCCCCGCCGAGCGGGACAACGCCACCGCCCGCATCCTCGCCTGGGCCGGCGTCCCCGCCCCGGCCGTCCAGGCGGCGCAGCCGCTGGCCCGCTTCGACGCCCGCCTCGACAAGGCGGTCGACGAGGACGTGACCCGCGAGCACGGCCTGCGCCCGTAACTCCCACCCCGTTGTGCCCTTCCGCAGGGCGGAAGGGCACAACGGACGGCGCCCTGCCGGGCCTAGGCTCCCCGGCCTGGACCCGCACCCCGTGCGCACAGCACTGGTGGTGCGGGTTCAGGCGCAGGACGCGCGGGCACTCCGCTCGCGTGAGTCAGCGCGGGTACGACAGCCCGTGGCCGACCGGGTACAGCACCTTCGTCGGGTCGTCCGCGCTCTGCACCGGGACGGGCAGCCGGCCCTTCGGGCGGGCGTGCCCGGCCAGGACCCTGGCCGCGGCGCGGAGTTCGACGTCGGTCCAGGAGTACGCGGCGAGCGTCGCCCGCTGGCCGCCGAGCCGGGCGATGTCGTACGGGTTGCGGATCGCGATCGTCACGACGGGCACGCCGCTCGCGACGAGCCGCGCGACGAGCGTGCGCTGCGGACTGGCCGCGGTGACGTTGTACGTGCCCACGACGACCACGTCCTGCCCGGCCGCCGCCGCCACCGCCTCCTCGATCCGCGCGGCCGTCGGGGTGATGCCGGTGGAGAGCGCGGTCGCGGTGAAGCCCAGTTCCGTCAGGGCGCTCGCGAGCGTCGTGGTCGGCGGGCCCGTCGTGCCGGACGGCGAGGCCGGGTCGGCTCCGACGACGAGGACCCTGCCGTGGGCGGCGGGGCTCAGCGGCAGGAAGCCGTCCTCGTTGAGGAGCAGGGTCGTCGTCGCCTCGGCGATCCGGTCGGCCTGCGCGAGGTGGGCGGCGGTGCCGACCACCCGGTCGACGCCGGCCCGCGTCACGTACGGCTGCCGGAAGAGGCCCAGCTTCGTCTTGAGCCGCAGGATCCGCAGGATCGATTCGTCGAGCCGCGCCTCCGTCAGCTCGCCGTCCCTGACCGCCGCCAGGACCGCGTTCCAGGCGATGTCGAGCTTCGGCGGGTTGAGCAGCTGGTCCACCCCGGCCTTCAGGGCGAGCACCGGGACGCGCTCGTCGCCGTACTTGGTGCGCACGCCCTCCATGCCGAGCGAGTCGGTGACGACCACGCCGTCGTAGCCGAGCTGCCGGCGCAGGATGCCGGTGAGGATGGGCTCGGAGAGGGTCGCCGGGTCCTCGCTGGGGTCGAGCGCGGGCACCACGATGTGCGCGGTCATGATCGAGTCGATCCCGGCGTCGATCGCCGACTCGAAGGGCGGCGCGTCGAGTTCGGTCCACTGGGCCCGGGTGTGGCTGATCGTCGGCAGGCCGTGGTGACTGTCGACGGCGGTGTCGCCGTGCCCCGGGAAGTGCTTGGAGGTGGCCGCGACCCCGGCCCGCTGGTACCCCTTGACCTGGGCGGCGACCAGCCCGGCGACCGCGCGAGGGTCGGAGCCGAAGGAGCGGACGCCGATGACGGGGTTGGCCGGGTTGACGTTGACGTCCGCGACCGGGGCGTAGTTCTGCCGGATGCCGACGGCGGCGAGTTCGGTGCCCGCGATCTGCGCGGCCTTACGGGCGTCCGCGAGCGAGCGGCCCGCGCCGAGGGCCATCGCCCCGGGTACCAGGGTGGCGGGCTCGCCGACCCGGCAGACGATGCCGTGCTCCTGGTCGGTGGAGATGAGCGCGGGGATCGGCGTGGGCTGCGCGAGGGCGGCTTGCTGGATGCCGTTGGAGAGCTCGGCGATCTGGTGCGGGTCGCGGGTGTTGTGGGCCCAGGCGAAGTAGATGACGCCGCCGACGTGGTAGCGCTCGACGAGCTCGGCGGCGGTGCGGACGCCGATCTCCGAGAGGTTGGCGTCGATGTCGGCCTGGTCGGGGGCGGTCGCGGAGTGGCCGTACACCCGCATCACGAAGAGCTGGCCGACCTTCTCCTCCAGGGACATCCGGTCGATGATCTTCCGGAGCTTCTTGTCGGTGGTCTCCGAGTGGGCCGCGTGGGCCACGGGGGCGGTGGCGCCGGTGACGGCTGCCGCGGCGGCTGCGGCGGTCACCGTGAGAAGGGTGCGTCGGGAGGGCGAGGGGGCAGGGGCGGGGAGGGAGAGGGGGAGCTGGCGGGGGCGCGGTGGTGCACTGATGCTCCTTCCGGCCGTGCGAGGTTGAAGGAAACTTCCAAGGAGTCACGGATAGCCCGAAAGTAACTGCCAGGTCAAGGACCCGCGCAGGAATCGCCACCGCGCGCGCCGCGCCCGCCGTTCCGCCCGCCTCCGGCCTCCCGGCGCCACGACCGACCGGCAAATCCCTGGCGCCCGGACCCCCGGCGCTCGTACGGTCATCCGGTCCCACCAGCGAGGAAAGGCCCGTATGACCTTCGAGCGCATCACCGTCGACACCCCCGAGCCCGCCCCCGGCGCCGTCCTGCTCGCCGGCATCCCCGGCAGCGGCAAGTCGACCGTCGCGGCGGCCCTCGCGGCCCGCTTCACCCGCTCCGCACACATCGAGGTCGACGACCTCCAGGAGCTCATCGTCCAGGGCTGCCACTGGCCGACCCCGGACGGCGACCCCGAGGCCGACCGCCAGATCCTGCTGCGCGCCCGCAACGGCTGCCTGCTCGCGGACAGCTTCGCCTCGGCCGGCTTCCTGCCGGTCCTCGACGACGTGGTCGTACGCCGCTCCCACCTGGACTTCTACCGCGCCCACGCCAGGACGGTCCCGCTCCACGTGGTGTTCCTCGCCCCCGGCCCCGACAAGGCCTGGGAGCGCAACAACGCCCGCCACAAGAAGCTGACGACGAACTGGGCCTTCCTCGACGAGGCCATGCGCGCCGAACTCTCCGGCGAGGGCGTCTGGATCGACAACACGGACCAGACGGTCGAGGAGACGGTCGAGGCGGTCCTCACGGCGACGGGCCTGAAGCCGGAGAAGTAGCCCGGTCTCTCAGCCCCAGCCCCCGGCGCGCAGCCGGCTGCTCCACCCGTCGGCATCCGCTCCCCGGGGGCCGGGGCGCATGGTCCCGTCGGCGGCGGCCTGCCGTCGGCTACCCCCGCGGCCGGGCCGTCGACCCCCGCACCACCAGCTCGCCCGGGACCGTCACCGGGCCCCCCGCCGGAGGCTCCTCCGCGCCCATCGCCAGGCGGCCCGCCCGGGCGCCCGCGTCGTGGAGCGGGAGGCGGACGGTCGTGAGGGCCGGGACCGCGTCCACCGAGAAGGGCAGGTCGTCGAAGCCCGCCACCGAGACGTCGTCCGGGATGGACAGGCCCCGCTCCCGCAGGGCCGCGCAGACGCCGAGCGCCACCGTGTCGTTGGCGGCGACGACCGCCGTCAGATCCGGGTCGCGGGCGAGGAGTTCGGCGGTCGCCTCGTGGCCGGAGCGGCGGTCGTACGGGCCGTGGACCGTCGGGCCCTCGGCGACCCCCGCCGCCGCGAGCGCAGCCCGGTGGCCTTCGAGCCGGTGCCGGGTCGTCGTCCGGTCGGCCGGCCCCGCCACGTACCCGATCCGCCGGTGTCCGAGTCCGAGCAGATGCTCGGTCAGGAGCCGTGCGCCGGTGCGGTTGTCGAAGACGAGCGCCGCCGTGTTCGCGTCGCCCGGCACCGGCGGCCGGCCGCACAGCACCACCCGGGTCCCCGCCTCCGCGAGCTTGGCCAGTTTGCCCGCCGTCGCCGCCAGGTGCTCCGGGTCCTCCAGCGAGCCGCCCATGAGGATGACGGCCGCGGCCCGCTGCCGCTGGAGCAGGGTGAGGTAGGTCAGTTCGCGCGCGGGGGAGCCGCCCGTGTTGCAGACGACGGCGAGCTTCTCGCCCCCGGCGCGCCCCGAGGCGACCTCGCCGATCGCGCCCTGCGCGGCGCTCGCCATGATCCCGAAGAAGGGGTCGGCGATGTCGTTGACCAGCACCCCGACCAGGTCGGAGGTGGCGGCGGCCAGCGAGCTCGCGGGGCCGTTGAGGACGTAGTCCAGCTCGTCCACCGCCCGCAGCACCCGCTCGCGGGTCGAGGCGGCGACCGGGTAGTTGCCGTTCAGGACCCGGGAGACGGTCGCGGGGGAGACCCGGGCGCGGGCGGCCACGTCCGCCAGGGTGACGGTCATCGTCTGCGTACCTCCGGGGCCCTTGTCGACGGTGATGTCGGCAGGCTAGCGTCATCCTCGATAGAAAGCGCTTTCTTTCGGGGGCGCGGAGCACCGGGGAGAGGAACCTCTCGTGACACGCAGGACAGTCCGCATCGCCATGAACGGCGTCACCGGGCGCATGGGCTACCGCCAGCACCTCGTCCGCTCGATCCTCGCCCTGCGCGAACAGGGCGGCCTCGACCTCGGCAACGGCGAGACCCTCTGGCCCGAGCCCGTCCTCGTCGGCCGCCGCGAGCACGCCCTGCGCGCCCTCGCCGAGCGCCACGGCCTCACCGAGTGGTCCACCGACCTCGATGCCGTCCTCGCCGACGACGGCATCGACATCTACTTCGACGCCCAGGTCACCTCCGCCCGCGTCGACGCCCTCACCAGGGCCATCGCCGCCGGCAAGCACATCTACACCGAGAAGCCCACCGCCGCCGACCTCGCCGGTGCCCTGGAGCTCGCCCGGCTCGCCGAGGCGAAGGGCATCAAGCACGGCGTCGTCCAGGACAAGCTCTTCCTCCCCGGCCTGCTCAAGCTCAAGCGGCTCATCGACGGCGGCTTCTTCGGCGAGATCCTGTCCGTGCGCGGCGAGTTCGGCTACTGGGTCTTCGAGGGCGACTGGCAGGACGCCCAGCGCCCCAGCTGGAACTACCGCGCCGAGGACGGCGGCGGCATCGTCGTCGACATGTTCCCGCACTGGGAGTACGTGCTCCACGAGCTGTTCGGTCGTGTCACGAGCGTCACCGCGCACGTCGCCACCCACGTCCCACAGCGCTGGGACGAGCAGGGCAAGCCGTACGCCGCCACCGCCGACGACGCCGCGTACGGCATCTTCCAGCTGGAGGGCGGCGCGATCGCCCAGATCAACTCCTCCTGGACGGTCCGCGTCAACCGCGACGAACTCGTCGAGTTCCAGGTCGACGGCACCCACGGCTCCGCCGTCGCAGGGCTCCGCGGCTGCCGCGTCCAGCACCGCTCGGCCACCCCGAAGCCGGTCTGGAACCCCGACATCCCGGTCACCGAGTCCTTCCGCGACCAGTGGCAGGAGGTCCCCGACAACACCGAGTTCGACAACGGCTTCAAGGCCCAGTGGGAGCTCTTCCTCCGCCACGTCACGCTCGGCGAGCCGTACCACTGGGACCTCCTCGCGGGCGCCCGCGGCGTACAACTCGCCGAGCTGGGCCTGAAGTCCGCCGCCGAGGGCCGCCGCTTCGACGTCCCGGAGGTCTCGCTGTGATCCACCTCCCCCGGACGGGCGGAGGCGTGCGCGCGTACGAGCCCCGCACCGAGCCCCTCGCCCTCACCGCGGGCGGCGCCCTCGCCTCCCGTACGGTCTTCTCCGCCGCGCACGTCGTCGCCGACCCGTACGCCGACACCACCCCCGAGTCGCCCGCCGCCGTCGACTGGGACGCCACCCTCGCCTTCCGCCGCCACCTCTGGTCCCACGGCCTCGGGGTCGCCGAGGCCATGGACACCGCGCAGCGCGGGATGGGCCTCGACTGGGCGGGGGCGGCCGAGCTGATCCGCCGCTCGGCGGCGGAGGCGAAGGCCGTCGGCGGCCGGATCGCCTGCGGCGTCGGCACCGACCAGATCGCCGTCGGGACCCTGCCGGAGATCCGCGCGGCGTACGAGGAGCAGCTCGCGGTCGTCGAGGAGTCGGGCGCGCAGGCCATTCTCATGGCCTCCCGCGCCCTCGCCGCCGCCGCGTCCGGCCCCGAGGACTACCTCGACCTCTACGGCCACCTGCTCCGGCAGGCGAGCGAGCCGGTGATCCTGCACTGGCTGGGGCCCATGTTCGACCCGGCCCTGGAGGGCTACTGGGGCTCGGCGGACCTCGACGCCGCCACCGAGACCTTCCTCGACGTGATCGCCGCCCACCCCGACAAGGTCGACGGCATCAAGGTCTCCCTCCTCGACGCGCGGCGCGAGGTCGAACTGCGCCGCCGCCTCCCGGAGGGCGTCCGCTGCTACACGGGCGACGACTTCCACTACCCGGAGCTGATCGCCGGCGACGAACAGGGATTCAGCCACGCCCTCCTCGGCATCTTCGACCCCCTCGCCCCGCTCGCCGCCGAGGCGGTCAGGACCCTCGACACGGGGGACACGGCGGGTTTCCGCGAGACCCTCGACCCGACGGTCGAACTCTCCCGCCACCTCTTCCGGCCCCCGACCCGCTTCTACAAGACGGGCGTGGTCCTCCTCGCCTGGCTCGCCGGCCACCAGGAGCACTTCACGATGGTCGGCGGCCTCCACTCCGCCCGCTCGCTCCCGCACCTCGCGCGCGCCTACGAACTCGCCGACGGACTCGGCCTGTTCCCCGACCCGGTGCTCGCGGAGTCCCGGATGCGCTCGCTCCTCACCGTCTACGGAGTCCCGCAGTGAACCTCGACCGGTTCTCCGTCAACCAGATGACGGTCAAGCAGCTGGCCCTGCCCGAACTGGTCGCGGAGTGCGTTCGGCTCGGCATCCCTGGCCTGGGCCTGTGGCGCGACCCCGTCCAGGCGTACGGGGTCGAGGCCGCCGCCGCGCTCGTACGGGACGCGGGGCTCACCGTCACCACCCTGTGCCGGGGCGGCTTCTTCACCGCCGACGGCTGGGAGGCCGAGAACCGCGCGGCGATCGACGAGGCGGCGACCCTCGGCACCGACACGCTCGTCCTGGTCTCCGGCGGCCTCACCCCGGCCTGCCCCGACCTGCTCTCCGCCCGGACCCGCATCACCGAGGCGATCGGCGAACTCGCCCCGTACGCGGGCGAGCGGGGAATCCGCCTGGCCATCGAGCCCCTCCACCCGATGTACGCCTCCGACCGGTGCGCCGTCTCGACCCTGGACCAGGCCCTGGAGATCGCGGAGCGCTTCCCCGCCTCGCAGGTCGGCGTCACGGTCGACACGTACCACCTGTGGTGGGACGACCGGGCCCCGGCGGCGGTCGAACGCGCGGGCGCGGCGGGCCGCATCCACTCCTTCCAGCTCGCCGACTGGACCACCCCGCTCCCGGCGGGAGTCCTCAACGGCCGGGGCCAGCTGGGCACGGGCGTCATCGACCTCCGGGCCTGGGCGGACCTCGCCGAGAAGGCCGGCTGGACGGGCCCGGTGGAGGTCGAGCTCTTCAACGACGAGCTGTGGGCCCGGGACGGCGTCGAGGTCCTGGAGGAGACCCTGAACCGCTTCCTGGAGGTCTGAGCTCCGGGAGCGCAGCCCCGGTGCGCGGAGGGGAGACGCCGGAAGCCGTCCGGTCGCACATGACCGGACGGCCGCACCCCCGGTCCGGACGTCGCGGTCAACTCCCGTCCGAGGCCCGCTGAATGGTACGCCGCACGCCTGTGGCAGGGTGTTCGCAAACGCATTCGGTGAATGAAGTCTGTCCGGGGGGATGGCGAACTATGGCCGTGACTGTGCCTGATTGGGCCGACACGCTACTTGACCTCATCGGGGTGAGTTGGCCGAACGTCGATGAGGACGCCTACCGCGACATGGCCGACTCGCTGCGGGAGTTCGCCGGCGACATCGAAGATGACGGGCACATGGCGAATCAGCATGTGCAACGTTTGCTCTCATCTGGCCACGGCGAAGCGCTCGACGCCGTCAACCAGCACTGGGGGCAGGTCAAGGACAAGCACATCAAGGACATCGCCGGAGCGGCTCGCACCATCGCCGGCGCTCTGGACAATGCCGCCGTCGCGATCGAGGCCATGAAATACGCGGCCCTCGGTCACCTCGGCGTACTGGCCGGCAAGGCCGGCGTCTCGCTCGCGCTCATCCCGCTGACCGGCGGACTGTCCATGCTGCTCGGCTCGGTGGCGATCGCCGCAGCGCAGCAGGCCATCCGTCAGGGAATCAAGGAGTGCATGAAGGAGGTCGTCGGCTACATCGTCTCGTCGATGACAGAGCCGGCCGTCGCGGCCCTGGAGAGCATGGCCGCCGACCTCGTGGTCCAGATCGGCGCCGATGCCCTGGGCCTCCAGGACGGCGTGGACATGAACCAGGTCGGCCAGGCAGGCAGGGACGGCTTCGACGAAGGCGTGACAGGGGCCAAGGACGCCCTGCACCTCGCCTCCGCCGGCCCGGGGAACGGAGGCCCCGGAGCCGGGAAGGGCGTCCACATCGACCACGACGAGCACGACCGGGCCGGCACGAAGCTCAACACCGTCAGCGTCGGGGTCCACGGCAAGACCAGGGACAAGCTGACGAAGGCGAAGTCCCACCACGGCCGTGCGCGCGGCAAGGACGACATCGCCGGCGCCCTGGACCCTGTCATCGACAAGGCCATGGAGGCTCTGGGCAAGGCGACGAAGACGATGGGCGACCACATCGGCACGACGTTGCCGAAGGCCGTCAAGGACATCTCCGACAGCCAGAAGAGGACCGACCAGGATCTCCGGGACCGCTTTGCCCGGCAGCGTGGGCAGGGAGGCGGCGACGACGGGCCAGGCGGTCCCGGCGCCGGGACCGAGCGCCGCCCGTCGAGGGAGTCATGGCACAGTCGGCCGTACCCTCTCAAGGACGCCAGGGACGATCCGCGGCGGCACAGCATCCCGTTGGACAAGAAGCGGTGCGAGAACGACCCGGTGGACGTCGCCACCGGCGAGATGTCGCTTCCCCAGACAGACCTTTCGCTCCCGGGCACCCTGCCGCTGGTCCTGCGGCGTACCCATCTGTCGGAGTACCGCTACGGGCACTGGTTCGGCCGTAGCTGGGCCTCGACCCTGGACGAGCGGATCGAGCCGGACCCGCTCGGAGCCGGAGCGATCTGGGCTCGTGAGGACGGCTCGCTCCTCGTCTACCCCCGGCTGCCCACGCCGGAGGACACCGACGGAGTCCTGCCCCTGGAGGGTCCCCGACTGCCCCTCGTCCACGGGGGACAGGAGAACGCCGAGACGGCCTACCGGGTCACCGACCCGCATTCGGGACTGACGCGCTGCTTCAGGGGAGGCCCTTACAACGAGTCCGGCGCGTACTGGCTGTCGGAGATCACCGACCGCAACCAGAACCGGATCGCTTTCACCCGCCGCTCCGACGGCGCCCCGACGGTCGTCGCCCACGACGGCGGCTACCTCGTTGTGCTCACCGTCGAGGACGCTCGCGTGCGCGCCCTCGCACTGCGGACCCCGAGCGGGCCTGTGCAGGTCGTGCGCTACGGCCACGACCCGCAGGGGAACCTCGACGCCGTCTTCAACTCGTCCGGTCTGCCGGTCCGTTTCACTTACGACACCGAGGCACGGATCACCTCCTGGACGGACCGCAACGACTCCACGTTCCGCTACGTCTACGACGACGCAGGCCGTGTCGTCCGCACGGTCGGCCCCGACGGACACCTCTCCGGGACCTTCGCGTACGACGTGCACACCGACACGGGCGACCGCGTCACGCGGTACACGGATTCCGTGGGCGCCACGAAGGTCTTCCACCTCAACCCCCGTCTTCAGGTGGTCGCGGAGACGGACGCCCTCGGCCGCCATCGTCACCGGACCTGGGACCCGTACGACCGGCTGCTCTCGCACACCGACCCTCTCGGTCTGACGACCACGTACACCTACGACGAGCGTGGCAACCTCACACGCGTGGTGCACCCCGACGGCACCACGACCCTGGCGGGGTACGACGCGCGGAACCTCCTCGTCTCCGTCACCGGTCCCGACGGTGCGACATCGCGGCAGGAGTACGACGAGCGCGGCAACCCGACGCACTTCACCCGCCCGAACGGGACGACGACCCGGCTCACCCACGACGCCTCCGGCCACCTCTCGGCAATCGACGACTCCGTCGGCCCGCTGGACCGGCTGCGCTGCGACGCCGCCGGGCTGCCCGTGGCCATACGTGGCCCCCTCGGCACGACCACCCGTTACGAGCGTGACGCCTTCGGCCGCGCCGTCCGCATCACCGACGATCAGGGTGGAGTCACCACGCTGGAATGGACCGTCGAGGGCCGGCTCGCACGCCGCCTCGATCCGGACGGCGCTCAGCAGTCGTGGACGTACGACGGCGAAGGCAATCTTCTGGTCCACACCAACGCCTCGGGCGGCAGGACCCGGTTCGAGTACACCCACTTCGACCTCCTGTCGGCACGCACGACACCCGACGGAGCCCGCTACGCGTTCGCGTACGACACCGAACTCCGCCTCACAGGTGTCACCGACCCTCGCGGGCTCTCCTGGAGTTACGTCTATGACGCGAGCGGAGGCCTCATCTCCGAAACGGACTTCGACGGCCGCACCCTCGCCTACACCCATGACGCGGCCGGCCGGCTCGCCACGCGAACGAACGGTCTCGGACAGACGGTCCGCTACGCACGCGACACCGCCGGCCGGGTCGTCGTGAAGGACGCGGACGGAGCCGCCACCCGCTTCACCTACGACATCAACGGTCTGCTCGAGAAGGCTGTCGGTCCGCATGCGGAGATCTCCTTCGAACGGGACGCCTCGGGCCGCATCCTGCGCGAGGTCTGCAACGGCCGGGAACTGTTGCGTGCCTATGACGAGACCGGCCGCCGCACCCGAAGGGTCACCCCGTCCGGGGCGGTGAGCACCTGGTCCTTCGACGCGGACCTGCAGGCCGTGCTCAACGCCTCGGGTCGGCAGATCGTCCTCTCGTTCGACGAGAGGGGCCGGGAGACCGGTCGACGCATCGGGGATTCACTGTCGATCGAGCACACCTACGACGGGCTGGGCCGCGCGACCGGTCAGCGGGTCACGGGCCGCGACGGCCGGACGGTCCAGCAGCGGACGTACACCTACCGCGCAGACGGCCGGCTCACCTCCGTGGACGATCACCTCGCCGGCCGTCGGCAGTTCCAGGTGTCGGGTGACCGCCGGGTCTCGGCCGTCACGGCCGAGAACTGGAGCGAGCGGTACGCGTACGACGAGGCCGGCAACCAGACCGATGCGGACTGGCCGGGCGCCGACGACGCAGCCGGCGCCCGCGTGTACACCGGCACCCGGATCACCCGAGCGGGCCGCACCCGCTACGAGCACGACGCGCAGGGCAGAGTCGTACTCCGTCAGAAGACCCGTCTCTCCCGCAAGCCCGAGTCCTGGCACTACGGCTGGGACGCCGAGGATCGCCTCGTTTCGGTCGTCACCCCCGAAGGGACACGCTGGCACTACCTGTACGACGCGTTCGGCCGCCGCATCGCCAAGCGACGCCTGGCGCCCGACGGGCTCTCGGTGGCCGAGGAGACGACCTTCACATGGGACGGCGACACCCTCTGCGAGCAGACGACACGCGTGGCCGACTCGCCCGAGACGGTCGCCCTGACGTGGGACCACGACGGAACGACGCCGCTCACCCAGGTGGAACGGCGCCTCCTCGACCAGGAGGAGATCGACCGCCGATTCTTCGCCGTGGTCACGGACCTGGTCGGCACACCGCGCGAACTGGTCGACGAGCAGGGTGACGTGACCTGGCGCACCCG
Organism: Streptomyces venezuelae; assembly: GCF_008642375.1. Lineage (NCBI taxonomy): Bacteria > Bacillati > Actinomycetota > Actinomycetes > Kitasatosporales > Streptomycetaceae > Streptomyces > Streptomyces venezuelae. Next base: position 5,605,567 of record NZ_CP029194.1, read on the forward strand.
AACCACGTTGTGGGGCGCCACGACCTGGAACCGGAGCGCGACGGCGTACACGCCCCTGCGTTTCCCCGGGCAGTACTTCGACCCGGAGTCGGGCCTCCATTACAACCGCCACCGTCACTACGACCCGGACTCCGGCCGCTACATGTCACCGGACCCGCTGGGGCTCGCCCCTGCCCCGAACGCGGTCACGTACGTCGACGACCCGACGACGTCGATCGACCCGTTGGGGCTCGAGATGTGCCCGCACCGAGGTGCCGACCGGCCGCGACACAGCGTGGTGCTCGGACTGAACCAGCCTCCCCCCGACGGGGCCTCCAACCTGCTCGCGGCGTATCTGCGCAACGCTCCGGGTGACGGTCATGACAGGAATCGACCGCAGGACCCGGGCGCGCATACGTACAACGGCAGTGCCTACGCCGGCATCGAGGGTGGGGCCCCGATATGGATGACCAACGTCATGGACGCGGTGAGCGACCGGAACACCACTCTGTCGATCACACTGGACGGAATGCCGAACCGGGACGGCGTCAGAGGCAACTGGAACACTCCTGAGACCATCGTCGAGGCGTTCCAGCAGGCGGTGAGCGACGGCTCTCCGTACTCCACCCAGAAGGGGAACAGGCCGGAGGGCGTCGGTACGGCGTGGGAGATGAGCCAAGTCGCCTACTACATCCGCAAGTACGAAATGGACCTGATCATGGAAGAGCCCGAAGAGCGGATGGTCGGCCGGCCGTGGGAGGAGATCCGTTGGTACACGGCCGACGGGGGCGGCGGATTCACGGAGATCAAGGTGCCGACCCCGGACATCCCGGAGATTCAGGTCGGCAGGTCCAAGGGGAAGGGCGACTGAGTGACTGACGAGACACCCGCACAGAGCGCGGCGGAGATCGTGGAGGCCCAGTGGCGCACGGTTCTTTCGTACGGGCCCGAGGTGATCGGGCAGGAGATGGTCCGGGCGGCATACGCCCAGCCGCGGCTTCGGCAGCTCTTTCCCGGTGTGAGTCACGGGATCCTGCTGTTGAGCCGATGCGTCGGGTATCCCCATACGAGGGACGTGCCCGTCGTGTACCCCCTCGGCGAAGGGGGCTATGAGGTCACGAGCCGTGCGGGGGCGGCCGAGCTCCACGGCCGATGCGCGACAGCCGAGGAGGCGTTCGCCATGGTCGCGGCCAACCTGCCCGAGGGGTGCGGTCCGGCTGTCCTGGGTACGGCGGACGATCTGTGAGGCGTAGAGGGTGAACCGCGTGCCCCGCGGGCCGGTGGCGGTCGCCGCCTGCGTCGCGGGGCCGTCCGTTCGCTCGGTGGTGCGACCGTGGTTGCCGAGGAGGCGCACGATCCGTTCGCCCCTCGGCTCCAGAGGGCCGCGGTCCGCTACTTCTTCCGGCCGCCCAAGAGGTCGCCCAGGCCGTCCGCCGCCGTGCCTCCGCTCCTCTTCGTCGTCGCGCGCCTCGTCATGACCGCGAGGACCACCGGGACCAGGATGTCGACCGCTCGGGAGACCGTGGCCGCCGGGATGCCGGTCTTCCTCGCGATCGCGTTCGCTGCCGGGCGGGCCGGTCTGCCCAGGACTCCGGCCATGAGGCCGCCGGCAGCGAGACCGCCGAAGCCGGCGACGCCCTGCAGCGGCGGCTCGGCCGAGGTCACCTCGTCGACGGCGGCCCGCACCTCGTCCGCGCTGGCCGGCTCGGCCGCCGCCTGGCGCAGTTCGCCGGAGAGTTCGGCCACCGAACTGCCCACGAGCTCCTGCGCTCCGCCGGCGTCGGTGCCGAGCAGCCCGGCGATCTCCTGGAGCCGATCGTCGCCGAGCTCGGTCAGGACGTCGTCCTGGAAAGAGCCCTCGCTCATGCGGACCACGCCAAGACGGGCGTTGCGTGTCGGCACGTCGAGAGGTCCCGCGGCCCGAGGACGCGGGCCTCCGCGTTCCCTATGCCCCCGTCTGCCTTCCGTGGAATCGGCCGTCCGATCGGCAGACCGCCCCAGGACCGAGCGATCGGACAGCGACTCCATGCACGTCAGCAGGATCCACATCGAGAACGTCAAGTCGTTCCACGGTCCCCGCACGGTCGATCTGACACTGACCCGCCCCGATGGCGGTCACGCCGGCTGGACCGTGCTCGCGGGTCGCAACGGCTCGGGCAAGACGACGCTGCTGCGCGCGCTCGCGCTGGCGCTGAGCGGGCCGGTGGCGGCGCGTGGGCTCGTCCAGGGCTTCGAGAACTGGATCGCGCGGGGGACGGACGTGGGCACCGCCGAGGTCGAGGTCGTGCGGGAGCGGACTTTCGACAGGTTCAGCGCCGGTGGAAGGACTGTGGACTCCTTCTGGACGGGACTCAGGTGGACCGCGCCGGGCGCGGCGAGCAGCCATCGCCGGGTCGCACAGCCCGCGTTGGAGGAGGTCTCGTACCGGAAGGCGCGGGCGACCAGCATCAGCCCGGCGAGGCGCGGCCCGTGGGCCGACAATCCGACAGGCTGGTTCTGCGCCGCGTACGGGCCGTTCCGGCGCATGGCCGGCGGCTCAGGGGAGGTACAGCGCCTCATGCTCGCCTCGGGACCCGTTGCCCGTCAGGCCAGCCTCTTCCACGAGGACGCCTCCCTCGCCGAGGGCGTCGCCTGGCTGATCGAGCAGCACCTGCGCGACCTGGAGGGCAAGGAGGGCGCCCATGCCCTCAAGCGTGCGGCTCTGTCCGTCCTGGGCGACGGACTCCTGCCGGACGGATACCGCGTGGACGACGTGGACTCCGAAGGACTCTGGGTCACCCGCGACGGCCAGCGCTTCCCCCTGCGGGAGATGAGCGACGGCTTCCGTACCGTCGCCTCTCTCGTCGTCGACCTGCTCAAGCAGATCCACGACGCCTTCGGCGACGCGGTGTTCGCCGGAGACACGGGCCCCCGGCTGCTACGCGTCCCCGGCGTTGTGATCATCGACGAGATCGACGCCCACCTCCACGTCACCTGGCAGCGCCGCATCGGCCCCTGGCTGACCTCGCACTTCCCGAACATCCAGTTCATCGTCACCACGCACAGCCCGTACATCTGCCAGGCCGCCGACCCCGGCGGCCTCATCCGCCTCCCCGGAGTGGACGAGGACGCCGCCCCGGAGGTCGTGTCGCGGGACCTGTACGAGCGGGTGGTCTTCGGCAGCGGCGACGACGCCGTCCTCTCCGAACTGTTCGGCCTCGACACCCCGTACTCCGCCCGCGCCGAGCTGCTCCGCGCCGAGTTCGTGGCGCTTGAGGAGCGCGTCTACGAGGGTGACACGTCGAGGAGACCCTCACCCGCTACAAGGAGCTGAAGAGCCTGCTCACGAGCTCTCCGACGGCCCGTCTCGACGAGATGTCCGCTCGGCTCCAGCGGATCTCCGACGAGATTGGGTCGGACGCGGCGGGCGGGGCGGAGTGATTCGGCTTCGGCGGGTGGCTTTGCCGCGGGAGACGACGCTACTGCTGGCGACGTACACCAAGGAGATCGTGGCAGAGACGAAGGAGCAGGCCCGGAAGGACAAGGCCAAGACCCTCTGGTCCAACCGGCGGACCGTCCGTCCCGCACTCCTCGCCGCCCTCACTGAGATGGCCCCGGGCCATGCGCGCTGCATGCACTGCGGTGACAGCGAGGGCACCGACATCGACCACTTCGACCCGAGGCATCGCACTCCGCTCCGCACGTTCGACTGGCTCAACCACCTCCTCTTCTGCTCGCACTGCAACAGCGGCCGGAAAGGACGGCAGTTCCCCATCGACGGAGACGGGGCCCCGCTCCTCATCGACCCGACCCTGCTGGACCCGGTGGAGCACCTGCGCCTCTCGATCCCCGTCGGGACGTACAGGGCGAGGACGCCCCAGGGCCAGGCGGGCATCGACGTGTTCGGGCTGAACAGCAGACCGACCTTGGTCAAGGGTCGGGTCGACGCGTACGTGACGGCCCACGGAGCCCTGGTGCGCTGGCGCCACGCCACGGACAAGGGGCGGCACGACAAGGCGCGCGAGATCGTCCGGGTCGCCTGGGACCGCCCTCTCGGCGACGTGCTCGTCGCCATGTTCCACCAGTCCCTCCACCCGGCCGCCGAGGCGCTGCTCGCGGGTGAGGACGAGGTACTGGCGCTGCTGCGCGATCCGCAGCTCCGCGCCGGGTTCTTCGTGGACCGGGACTGACCGGAGCCGGTTTTCTCCAGCTGGTCACACGATGTCCGAGCCCTTCGCTACGGTCGGTCCATGTCCAACGAGGGTCGGGGTCAGGCGGTGGTCGAAGGGGTCCTGGAGCGGATCACCTACGCCAACGAGGAGAGCGGGTACACGGTCGCGCGCGTCGACACCGGGCGCGGTGCCGGTGACCTGCTCACGGTCGTGGGCGCGCTGCTCGGCGCCCAGCCGGGGGAGTCGCTGCGGATGGAGGGCCGCTGGGGTTCCCACCCGCAGTACGGGAAGCAGTTCGCCGTCGACAACTACTCGACGATCCTCCCCGCCACGATCCAGGGCATCCGCCGCTACCTGGGCTCCGGCCTCATCAAGGGCATCGGCCCGGTCTTCGCCGACCGCATCACCACGCACTTCGGCCTCGACACCCTCGACATCCTCGAAGAGGCCCCCGCCCGCCTGATCGAGGTGCCGGGGCTCGGCCCCAAGCGGACCAGGAACATCACCGCAGCCTGGGAGGAGCAGAAGGCGATCAAGGAGGTCATGGTCTTCCTCCAGGGCGTCGGTGTCTCCACCTCCATCGCGGTCCGGATCTACAAGAAGTACGGGGACGCCTCCATCTCCGTCGTGAAGAACCAGCCGTACCGGCTCGCCGCCGACGTCTGGGGCATCGGCTTCCTCACCGCCGACAAGATCGCCCAGTCCGTGGGCATCCCCCACGACAGTCCCGACCGGGTGAAGGCCGGGCTCCAGTACGCCCTCTCGCAGTCCAGCGACCAGGGGCACTGCTTCCTCCCCGAGGAGCGGTTGATCGCCGACGCGGTGAAGCTCCTCCAGGTCGACACCGGGCTTGTCATCGAGTGCCTCGCCGAGCTGGCGGAGGATCCCGAAGGGGTCGTACGGGAGACCGTTCCCGGCCCCGAGGGGCTGCCCGTCACCGCCGTGTACCTGATCCCCTTCCACCGGGCCGAGCTGTCGCTCGCCGGGCAGCTCGGGAGGCTGCTGCGGGCCGGGGAGGACCGCATGCCGGCCTTCAGGGACGTCGCCTGGGACAAGGCGCTGGCCTGGCTCGCGGAGCGCACCGGGGCCACGCTCGCGCCCGAGCAGGAGGACGCGGTCCGGCTCGCCCTCACCCGTAAGGTCGCGGTCCTCACGGGCGGCCCCGGCTGCGGCAAGTCCTTCACGGTCCGCTCGATCGTGGAGCTGGCCCGCGCCAAGAAGGCCAAGGTGGTCCTCGCCGCCCCCACCGGCCGGGCCGCCAAGCGGCTCGCCGAGCTGACCGGCGCCGAGGCCTCCACCGTCCACCGGCTCCTGGAGCTCAAGCCGGGCGGGGACGCGGCCTACGACCGGGACCGGCCGCTCGACGCCGATCTGGTCGTCGTCGACGAGGCCTCCATGCTCGACCTGCTCCTGGCGAACAAGCTGGTCAAGGCGGTGGCACCCGGTGCCCACCTGCTGCTCGTGGGGGACGTGGACCAGCTCCCCTCGGTCGGTGCGGGCGAGGTCCTCGGCGACCTGCTCGCCCCCGGCAGCCCCGTCCCCGCCGTGCGGCTGACCCGGATCTTCCGGCAGGCCCAGCAGTCCGGCGTCGTCACCAACGCGCACCGGATCAACGCCGGCACCCCGCCCCTCACCCAGGGCCTCCCGGACTTCTTCCTCTTCGTCGAGGAGGAGACCGAGGACGCCGCCCGGGTCGCCGTGGAGGTCGCGGCCCGGCGTGTTCCGGCCAAGTTCGGCCTCGACCCGCGCCGGGACGTCCAGGTCCTGGCCCCCATGCACCGGGGTCCCGCGGGCGCGGGCGCGCTCAACGGCCTGCTCCAGCAGGCGATCACCCCGGCCCGCCCCGATCTGCCGGAGAAGCGGTTCGGTGGCAGGGTCTTCCGGGTAGGCGACAAAGTGACGCAGATCAGGAACAACTACGACAAGGGTGCGAACGGCGTCTTCAACGGCACGGTCGGCGTCGTCACCGCCCTGGACCCCGTCGAGCAGCGGCTGACCGTCCGGACGGACGAGGACGAGGAGGTGCCGTACGACTTCGACGAGCTGGACGAGCTGGCCCACGCGTACGCGGTGACCATCCACCGTTCGCAGGGCAGCGAGTATCCGGCGGTCGTGATCCCCGTCACCATGAGTGCCTGGATGATGCTCCAGCGGAACCTGCTCTACACGGCGGTGACCCGCGCCAAGAAGCTGGTTGTGCTGGTCGGCTCCCGCCGCGCGATCGCCCAGGCGGTCCGCACGGTCTCCGCGGGCCGACGCTTTACCGCACTGTCCCATCGCCTCACAGGCGGAGCTCCGGTGTCGACTGCCCGGCCCGTGAAGGGCTGAGCTTGCAGGTGGAGCGCGGCTGGCTGTCGCGTGGTTCCCCTGCGTCCGGAATCAGCGTGTGCTGGTTCTGGGGCGGTTGACCGCGCCCCGCTTCCACGCGGCTTCGCCCCGGTGGGCGATGTTGCGGGAGCCGTTGTGGTCCGCGTGCATGACGGTCCCGCAGGACCGGCAGACGAACCGTGCTTGAGTCACCCTGTTCGTGCGGTGGGTGTGCCAGCACTCCGAGCACTGGCGGGAGGTGTTGCGCGGGTCCACGAAGACCACGGGCACCCCCACCCTGCGTGCCTTGTACTCGACGAAGGTGCCGAGCTGGGCGAACGCCCAGGAGTGCAGTCGTGTCCGCTGGTCCTTCTTGGCCGTAACCCTCTGCCGGATGCCCGAGAGGTCTTCCAGGGCGATCCCGCGCGAGGTGCGTTCAGCGGTGGCGACGAGCTGCTTGGCGATGATGTGGTTGGTGTTCGCGACGTGCCGGGCTTCCCGGCGCCGGACGCGCTTGAGGACGCGCTTCGCGCTCTTGGTGCGCTTCTTCTGCAACTTCTGCCGCAGGTCACGGTGCCGCCGCCGGTAGCGGTTGAGCCCGTGCCCGGCCATGATCTCGCCGTCCGAGGTGGTGGCGATGTTCACGATGCCCAGATCCACGCCGAGGAAACCGTCCGGCTCGAAAACCTCGGGCTCGGGCACGTCGACGGTGGCGATCAGGAAGAAAACGCCGTCCCGCATCACCAGGTCGGACTCGCCCTTGCGGGAGGCGAGGAGTTCCATGGCCTGCTCGGAGCAGACGAACGGGATGTGCTTGATGCGTCCGGCCACGGTCCAGATCGATACCGTGCGGGCGTCGAGGCTCCAGGTCAGGATGCGGTCGTCGAACGGCTGGGCCGCGTCCTCACGGAACCGGATCGGCTTCGACTCCGCCCGAAGGCGGCGCTTCGAGTCCTCCCGGCCGAGGTTTCCGGCCTTGATGTTCGCCTTCAGCGTGGCGTAGGCGTCGCAGACCTTCTTCACGACCCGCACAGCGGGCTGGGCCCCGAGGTCGTAGTCCGCTTTGAGGGCGAAGTACACCTCCTGCTGCAACACGTTCCGCCGCTTGAGGTCCTTGGCGAACGCCACCTCGGAAGCATGGTTCGCGGCACGGTTGCAGGCCCGCAGGGTCGCCGCCAGCGTGTCCGCGTCATGAGCGGACGCAGGCAACAACTTCACCTGCGCGACAATCTTCACGCAAAACATGCTAGTGAGATCGGTCATCGGAGAGCAACTCGTCCTTGCTCCACCGAAGCGGGCCCCACTGACGCGTAGCCGCCTCCGGCAGAAGATGGGTGAAAGATCACGCAGGACTTCCGGAACCGGGGCGAAGGGGGCAGGATATGAAGGTTGGCGGCACTGAGTGCCGCCGATTGGCCCAATGGTCGACCCCGAGTGCACTCTCCTGAGCCAAATGGGGGATGGTAGAGACAGTCAGGGCACCTCGAAGAAGAGGCACTACGTCGGTGAGGGATGACGTGAGCGACAACTCTGTAGTACTGCGGTACGCGGACGGTGAATACACCTACCCGGTGGTCGAGAGCACCGTCGGCGACAAGGGCTTCGACATCGGAAAACTCCGAGCCCAGACCGGTCTGGTCACCCTGGACAGCGGATACGGCAACACCGCCGCCTACAAATCCGCGATCACCTACCTCGATGGTGAGCAGGGGATTCTGCGGTACCGCGGCTACCCCATCGAGCAGCTTGCCGAGCGCTCCACCTTCCTTGAGGTGGCGTACCTGCTGATCAACGGTGAGCTTCCCAAGGTCGACGAGCTGTCGACCTTCAAGAACGAGATCACGCAGCACACGCTGGTCCACGAGGACGTCAAGAACTTCTTCCGTGGCTTCCCGCGGGACGCCCACCCGATGGCGATGCTGTCGTCGGTGGTCTCCGCGCTGTCCACCTTCTACCAGGACAGCCACAACCCGTTCGACGAGAAGCAGCGCCACCTCTCGACGATCCGGCTGCTCGCCAAGCTTCCGACGATCGCGGCGTACGCGTACAAGAAGTCGATCGGTCACCCGTTCGTCTACCCGCGGAACGACCTCGGCTACGTCGAGAACTTCCTGCGCATGACCTTCTCGGTGCCGGCGCAGGAGTACGAGCTCGACCCGGTCGTCGTCTCCGCGCTCGACAAGCTGCTGATCCTGCACGCGGACCACGAGCAGAACTGCTCGACCTCCACCGTGCGTCTGGTCGGCTCCTCGCAGGCGAACATGTTCGCCTCGATCTCCGCCGGCATCTCGGCCCTGTGGGGCCCGCTGCACGGTGGCGCCAACCAGTCGGTCCTGGAGATGCTGGAAGGCATCCAGGCCAACGGCGGCGATGTCGACTCCTTCATCCGCAAGGTGAAGAACAAGGAGGACGGCGTCCGCCTGATGGGCTTCGGCCACCGGGTGTACAAGTCCTTCGACCCGCGCGCCAAGATCATCAAGGCCGCGGCGCACGATGTCCTCTCGGCGCTCGGCAAGGACGACGCGCTGCTCGACATCGCGCTCAAGCTGGAGGAGCACGCGCTCTCCGACGAGTACTTCGTCTCGCGCAACCTCTACCCGAACGTGGACTTCTACACGGGCCTGATCTACCGCGCCATGGGCTTCCCGACCGAGATGTTCACCGTGCTCTTCGCGCTCGGCCGCCTGCCCGGCTGGATCGCTCAGTGGCACGAGATGATCAAGGAGCCCGGCTCCCGCATCGGCCGTCCGCGCCAGATCTACACGGGCGAGGTCCTGCGCGACTTCGTCCCGGTCGAGGCCCGCTAGGACCTCAGGGGCCCGGTTGCGCCCGGCGAGTGAGCCGAAGGGACGCCGACTGAAGCGCCCCGGAGGCGAACCGAGCCTCGAAGGAAAGCGAGAAGCGCCCCGCCGCCGATCCCCCCACGGGTCGACGGACGGGGCGCTTCCCATATCCCCCGGTGCGGATTCCCCCCACGGGATCCGGGCCGGGCGTCTGCCGGCGTCAGCAGCAGCTGCGCGGGTCGGGCGCGACGCGGTCTGCCGGGGTACGTACGGGAGGGCCGCTCAAAGCTCCCCGGTGCACGTGCCCCGGCCAACGCTTGCCTAGGGACGTCCCCCAAGACATCCCATGAACGTCCCCCAAGACGTTCTCGGCATCGCCCACTTAGACTCGCGAACAGCCCAGATGGTTACCCCCCAATATCTGTGATCTAGATCTCTTTGTGAAGGTCCTGTGAGTCACGTGTAGGTCAATTCACGTGAAGCGCCGCAGCCGCAGGCTGTTGGATACGACGAACACGGACGAAAAGGCCATCGCGAGGCCCGCGATCATCGGGTTGAGGAGTCCGGCCGCCGCCAGGGGCAGGGCGGCCACGTTGTAGCCGAAGGCCCAGGCGAGGTTGCCCTTGATCGTCGCCAGGGTGCGGCGGGAGAGGCGGATGGCGTCCGCCGCGACGCGGAGGTCGCCGCGGACCAGGGTCAGGTCACTCGCCTCGATGGCCGCGTCCGTGCCCGTGCCCATCGCGAGACCGAGGTCCGCGGTGGCGAGGGCGGCGGCGTCGTTGACCCCGTCGCCGACCATCGCGACCGTCCCGCCCTCGTCCTGGAGCCGCCGGATCACCCCGGCCTTCTCCTCGGGCAGCACCCCGGCGATCACCTCGTCGATGCCGACCTCCGCCGCGACGGCCTCCGCGACCGCCCGGTGGTCGCCGGTGAGCAGGACCGGGCGGAGCCCCAGGCCGCGCAGCCGGGCGACGGCCTCGGCGCTGGTGTCCTTGACGGTGTCGGCGACGGTCAGGGCGCCGCGGGCGACGCCGTCCCAGGCGACGTGGACGGCGCCGGGCTCCGGGGCCCCGGGCACCTCGACGCCCTCGGCCGTGAGGAGGGCGGCGCGGCCGACGAGGACCAGCCGGCCGTCGACCGAGCCGCGCACGCCGAGCCCGGGGACGTTCTCGAAGGTCTTCGGTACGGGGAGCTCGCCGCACCGCTCGGCGGCGGCGGCCGCGACCGCGCGGGCGACCGGGTGCTCGGAGGAGTGCTCCAGGGCGCCCGCGAGCCGCAGCAGCTCGGTCTCGTCGGTGGAGTCGGTGCCGTAGCGCCCGCCGTACACGTACACCTTCCGCAGGGACATGCGGCCCGTGGTGACCGTGCCCGTCTTGTCGAGGACGACGGTGTCGACGCGGCGGGTGGACTCCAGGACCTCCGGGCCCTTGATGAGGATGCCGAGCTGGGCGCCGCGGCCGGTGCCGACCATGAGGGCGGTCGGGGTCGCGAGGCCCAGGGCGCAGGGGCAGGCGATGATCAGGACGGCGACGGCGGCGGTGAAGGCGGCGGTCGGGTCGTCCGTGATCAGGAGCCAGGTGATGAGGGTTCCGAGCGCGAGGAGCAGCACCGCCGGGACGAAGACGGCGGAGATCCGGTCGGCGAGCCGCTGGACCTCGGCCTTGCCGTTCTGCGCGTCCTCGACGAGCTTCGCCATGCGGGCGAGCCGGGTGTCGGCGCCGACGGCGGCGGCGCGGACGACGAGCCTGCCCGAGACGCTGACGCAGCCGCCGGTCACCTCGGAGCCCTCGGTGACGTCCAGCGGCATCGACTCGCCGGTGAGCAGGGACGCGTCGACGGCGGAGGCGCCCGCGGTGACGGTGCCGTCGGTGGCGATCTTCTCCCCGGGGCGTACGACGAAGAGGTCGCCGGCCCGCAGCTCCGCGACCGGGATCCGTACCTCCGTGGTCCCGCGCAGGACGGCCACGTCCTTGGCGCCGAGCTCCATGAGGGCCCGCAGGGCGGCGCCCGCCTTCCGCTTGGCGCGGGCCTCCAGGTAGCGGCCGAGCAGGATGAAGGTGACGACCCCGGCGGCGACCTCCAGGTAGATCGCGGAGGAGGCGTGGGAGCGGTCGGCGGTGAGGTCGAAGCCGTGGCGCATGCCGGGCATGCCGGCGTCGCCGAGGAAGAGGGCCCAGAGCGACCAGCCGTAGGCGGCGAGGGTGCCGACCGAGACGAGGGTGTCCATGGTGGCGGCGCCGTGCCGGGCGTTGGTCCAGGCGGCCCGGTGGAAGGGGAGCCCGCCCCAGACGACGACGGGGGAGGCGAGGGTGAGGGAGAGCCACTGCCAGTTGTCGAACTGGAGCGAGGGGACCATGGCGAGCAGGACCACGGGGGCGGCGAGGAGCGCCGAGACGGTGAGCCGCTGCCGGAGGCCGGCGAGCTCGGGGTCCTCCTGCTCCGCCGCCTGCTCGTCGGGGCCGGGCTCCGGCGGGAGGGGTTCCTCGGCGGTGTAGCCGGTCTTCACGACGGTGGCGATCAGCTCGTCGACGCCGACGTGCGGCGCGTGTTCGACGTGCGCCTTCTCCGTGGCGTAGTTGACGGTGGCGGTGACGCCGTCCATCCGGTTGAGCTTCTTCTCGACGCGGGCCGCGCAGGAGGCGCAGGTCATCCCGCCGATCGTCAGCTCGGTGACGGTGGTGCCGGTCATGATGCGGTTCCAAACGGGAGCAGGGCCGTACGGGACAACGGTACGGCCCTGCGATGTCTGTTCCGGCGCGGGTCAGACCGGTCCGGTGCGGGTCAGACCAGCTCGTAGCCGGCCTCGTCCACGGCGGCGGCCACGGCCTCGCGGTCGAGAGCGGCATCGGAGACGACGGTGACCTCGCCGGTCTTGGCGACGGCGGTGACCGAGGAGACGCCGGGGATCTCGGAGATCTCGCTCGAGACCGCGCCCTCGCAGTGGCCGCAGGTCATGCCCTTGACCTGGTAGACGGTGGTGAGTTCGGTCTTCGTCTCTGCGGTCATGGCGCTCTCCATACTGGGTGCGGGTCCTTGCGGAGACCGATTATACCCCTAGGGGGTATCGATTGGATGCGTGTCCGGCCCGCGTCGTGCGAGTGATCTCGGCCACCCGAGCCGCGTCGGCGCGGTGGGCGGGCACTCGTGCACCGGGAAGGTCCCCAAGGCCCCTCCGCCGACAGGTGGTCCGGTCGGAGCCTATGGTAAATACCCGTTATGTCGCATTCGGGGACCACGCTGATCCTGATCATGGCGATCGCCGTCCTGGCGCCGCTGCTCGCCTACGGGGTCGGGCGCAAGCTGCCCGTACCCCTCGTCATCTTCGAGATCCTCCTCGGCATCCTCATCGGCCCCGACGTCCTGGGCTGGGCCCGCACCGACGCGCTGATCGACGGCCTCTCGCAGCTCGGTCTCACCATGCTGATCTTCCTCGCGGGGTACGAGATCGAGTTCGGCAAGGTCCGCGGCGACACCCTCCGGCGCGCGGTCTGGTCCTGGGTCGCCGCCCTCGCCCTCGGGCTCGGCACCGGGATCCTGCTGGGCGGCGGCTACGCCAAGGGCGTCTTCATCGGGGTGGCGCTGACCAGCACCGCGCTCGGCACCGTCCTGCCCGTGCTGCGGGACGCGGGCGCGCTCCACGGCCGGTTCGGCTCGGTCGTCATGGCCTTCGGCGCGGTGGGCGAGTTCGGGCCGATCATCGCGATGGCGCTGCTGCTCAGTGGGCGCGCCGCGGCCGAGTCGGCGGTGCTGCTCGGTGCCTTCGCCGCGCTCACGGCGGCGGCGGTCCTCTGGGCGCTGCGGCCGCGTCCGCCGTGGTTCTCCCGGATCATCGCCAAGACCCTGCACAGCAGCGGCCAGTTCGCCGTCCGGTTCGTCTTCCTGGTGCTCGCCCTGATGTTGGGGGCCTCGACGGCGCTCGGGCTCGACGTGCTGCTCGGTGCCTTCGCGGCCGGTCTCATCACCCGGCTCGTGCTGACCGGAGCCGCGCCCGAGAGCGGCCCGGAGATCCTGGAGAAGGTCGAGGGCGTCGGCTTCGGCTTCCTCGTCCCGGTCTTCTTCGTCGTCACCGGGATCGAGTTCGACCTGGACTCGCTCCTCTCCGGCGGCCGGACCCTGCTCCTGCTGCCGGTCTTCCTGCTCCTCTTCCTGCTCGTGCGCGGCGGGCCGATCTGGTTCCTCGCCCCGCGCGACCTCGACCGCAGGGACCGGGGCGGGCTCGTCCTCTACGGCTCCACCGCGCTGCCGCTCGTCGTCGCGATCACGGCCATCGGCGTGGAGGGCCACGAGCTGTCGCCGGGTGACGCGGCGGCGCTCGTCGGGGCCGGCATGGTCTCCGTCCTCGTCTTCCCGCTGCTCGCGCTGAAGCTGCGGGCGCGGGCGGGGAAGCAGGCCCTGCCCTCCGAGGCGGTCAGGGGTTCCGAGACGTGGTGAGTCCGTCACCGGCGGGTGCGAGGGCCGCGGGCGCGACGGCGCCGGCGGCGAGGGCGCCCTCGCCGATGACCGGGTCGAGGTAGCGCAGGAGGACCTGCTTCAGCTCGGCGATCGTGGCGTCCCGCTCGGGGCCTTCGGGGGCGGCAAGGACCAGGTGGAGGCCGCCCTTGAAGACCGCGAAGGCCATGTCCGCGACCCGGACGCAGTCCGCCGGCGGGCTGTCCGGGAGGTAGTGGGCGATCAGCAGCCGGACCCGCTCGATCAGCGAGGCGTGCAGGGCGTCGTGCTCCTCGGCGATCCGGCCGGGGATCTCGGAGCCGTGCATCAGGGCGAGGAAGACCGGGTTGGCGCAGTTGAAGGCGATCAGCGGGTCGACGACCGCGTCGAGCAGTTCCGGCAATGGCAGCGCCAGGTTCTCCGGCGTGAAGGCCTGGCCGTGGGCCTCGCGCATCTCGTGCATGAGGCGCCCGCCGAGCTCGACGGCGATGGCCTCCTTGTTCGGGAAGTACTGGTAGAGCGTGCCGGGCGAGACGTGTGCCTCGCGGGCGATCGCGTTGGTGCTGGCGGCCGTGTATCCGTTCGCGCAGAAGACGTTCGCGGCGGCCTGGAGCAGCTGCGTGATGCGGCGCTCACCGCGCGCCTGACGGCGGCGCGGCTTCTGGTCCTCGGACATCTCGGGCTTCTCGGACATGGCCGTCCCCAGCTCTCCTCGTGGTGCGATTGACAAATGCGAGAGGTCGCTCGCATTCTAAGGAAACGCGAGCGATCACTCGTGTTTGTCATTCTATGGCAATGGGCGACCCATGTGACCTGCCGGGAAGCGCGCACATGGGTCAGGTGAAGGGGACACCGCGGCATGGCCGAAGTCAAGAAATCAGCACCCGGCGGGGGCACGGGCGGCGGGTGGACGCGGTTCGTCACCGCCCGGCCGCGCCTCACGCTCCTCGTGGCGCTCGTACTCACCGCCCTCGCCGTCCTGGCGGGCGGCGGCGTCGCGGACCGGATGGGCAGCGGGGGCTGGGAGGACCCGGCCGCCGAGTCCACGTACGCGACGGAGGCACTGGCCCGGGAGTTCCCCGGCTCTCAGCCCAACCTGCTGCTCCTCGTCGACATCGGAGAGTCCGGAGACACCGGGAAGGCCGGGGGCGCCACGAAGACCGCCGCGGTCGACGACCCCGCCGTCGTCGCCGAGGCGCGGAAGCTCGCCGAGCGGCTCGACGCCGAGCCGGGCGTCGACGGCGTCGGCTCGTACTGGTCCACCGGCTCGCCCGCCCTCCGCTCCGTGGACGGCCGCCAGGCGGTCATCGCCGCCCGGATCGCCGGCGAGGAGAAGGACGCCGCCGCCGTACTCGACCGGATCGCCCCCCAGTACCGGGGCACCCACGGCCCCGTCGAGGTCTCCCTCGGCGGCGGCCTGGCCGTCCGCCACGAGATGCAGACCGTCATCCAGGAGGACCTGCTCCGGGCCGAGCTCATCGCCCTGCCCCTCACCCTCGTCCTCCTCGTCATGGTCTTCGGCAGCGCCGTCGCCGCCCTGCTGCCGCTCGGCGTCGGCATCGTCGCCATCCTCGGCACCAACGCCGTCCTGCGCGGCATCACCGAGTTCACCGACGTCTCCGTGTTCGCGCAGAACCTGACGACCGCCCTCGGGCTCGGACTCGCCATCGACTACGCCCTGTTCGTCGTCCGCCGTTACCGCGAGGAGCTCGCCACCGGGGCCGACACGTACACCGCGGTCCGCACCACCCTGCGCACGGCGGGACGGACCGTGCTGTTCTCCGCCCTGACCGTCGCCGTCTCGCTCTCCGCGATGCTCGTCTTCCCGCAGTACTTCCTGCGCTCCTTCGCCTACGCCGGGATAGCCGTCGTCGTCCTCGCCGCGACCGCCGCGCTCACCCTGCTCCCGGCGGCCCTCGTGCTGCTCGGCGACCGGGTCAACGCCCTGGACCTGCGCCGCCTCCTCCGGCGCGGCCGCCCGCCCCGCGAGGACACCGACGGGTCAGGCTGGGCCCGGACCGCCGACCTCGTGATGCGCCGCGCGCCCGTCTTCGCCGTCGCCACCGCCGCCGGACTCGTCCTCCTCGGACTGCCCTTCCTCGGCGTGAAGTTCGGCACCGCCGACGACCGCCAGCTCCCCGTCACCGCCGCCTCCCGGGTCGTCCAGGACGAGCTCCGCGACGGCTTCCCCGGCAACCCCGGCGGCGGGCTCACCGTCCTCGCCGAGGGCGAGGCCACCCCGGCCCAGTACGAGGCCTTCCGCGAGCGGATCTCCACCATCGAGGGCGTCGGCCGCGCCGACGGCCCCGTCACCGGAGGCGGCGCCGGCCAGGCCTACTTCACCGTCGTGCCCGAGGGCGAGACCGTCGGCTCCGGGGCCCAGCAGGTCGTGAGCGAACTCCGGGCCACGCCCGCGCCCTTCGAGACCTCCGTCACCGGCCAGGCCGCCGTCCTCGTCGACTCCAAGGACGCGCTCGCCGAGCGGCTGCCCTGGGCGGCGGCGATCGTCGTCCTCGCCACCCTGCTCCTCGTCTTCCTGCTCACCGGCAGCGTGATCGTGCCCGTCCAGGCGGTCGTCCTCAACGCCCTCAGCCTCACGGCGATGTTCGGCGCGGTCGTCTGGGTCTTCCAGGAGGGCCACCTCGCCGGACTCCTCGGCTTCACCTCCACCGGTGACATCGAGACCACCCTGCCCGTGCTCATGTTCTGCGTGGCCTTCGGGCTCTCCATGGACTACGGCGTCTTCCTGCTCTCCCGCATCAAGGAGGAGTACGACGCCACCGGCGACCACGAGCACTCCGTCCGCTTCGGCCTCCGCCGCACCGGCGGTCTGATCACCGCGGCCGCCGTGATCCTCGCCGTCGTCATGGTCGCGATCGGCACCTCACGGGTCACCAACACCAAGATGCTCGGCCTCGGCGTCGCCCTCGCGGTCCTCATGGACGCGATGGTGGTCCGCAGCCTCCTCGTCCCGTCCGTGATGAAGCTGACCGGCCGCCTCACCTGGTGGGCCCCGGGACCCCTGCGCCGCTTCCACGACCGCTTCGGCGTCAGCGAGTCGGACGCCCCGGCCCCCGCCGCCCCGAAGGACACCGGCACCGGCACCGGCACCGGCACCGACACCGACTCCGACGCCGGCCGCAAGGAGTACAGCCCCGCTCTCTGACCCGGTACGGCACGACCCGGTACGGCACGACCCGGCACGACAGGACGCCGGGCCCCGGAGCGACACCCCGGGGCCCGGCGTCCTTTCCGTCGGACAGGCGCTAGTCGCGGCGGGCCCGGTTGCCGGGGCGGCTGGCGACCCAGGCGCGGATCGTGTCCGCGTACCAGTAGGGCTTGCCCGACTCGACCTGGTCGGGCGCAGGCAGGAGGCCGTGCTTCCGGTAGGACCGGACCGTGTCCGGCTGGACGCGGATGTGTGCGGCGATGTCCTTGTACGACCAGAGACTTCTGTCCGTCATGCCTGGTACCTCCCTGCGCGCCGCGCAGCGGCGGCAGGGGGTGCCGTTCGGGGGCGCTGCGGGCGGGCGTTGGTGATCACTGAGCCTGTGCCCGGGTGAACGGCCGCTGCCGACAGGAGGAGAGCGGCTGTCGAGCGCCTGTGACGGAAGACCCGCGTAACGGAGACACGCGTGACGGGGAAGCGACCTGTGTGACGGAAGTGATGCACGCGGACGGCGGTGTGTCCGCGTGCGTCACCCCCGGTCGGACAGGTATGCGCCGGTCACACGCCGCAGGAGCGCAGGAAGCGCCGGGTGCGCAGCGCGATCGGGTACGGAGCGTCCGGCTCGCACGGGTACATGTCCTGCTCGACGATCGCGAAGAGGTCCACGTCCAGCGCCCGCGCGGCCGCGAGCACCGGCTCCAGGGCGGGCACCCCGGACGGCGGTTCGCACATCACGCCCCGCGCGACCGCCGGGCCGAACGGCACCTCCTCGGCCACCACCCGGGCCAGGATCTCCGGATCGACCTGCTTGAGGTGGAGGTAGCCGATCCGCTCCCCGTAGCTCTCGATCAGCTTGACGCTGTCCCCGCCGGCATAGGCGTAGTGCCCGGTGTCCAGACAGAGCGCGACGGCCTCCGGGTCGGTGGCGTCGAGGAAGCGCGTCACGCTCTCCTCTCCGTCGAGATGGGTGTCGGCGTGCGGATGGACGACGAGCCGAAGCCCGTATCTCTCCCGCACTTCCCGCCCCAGACGTTCCGTCAGACGGGTCAGATCCCGCCACTGCTCCGCGGAGAGCGTGCGCTCCTCCAGGACCTCGCCCGTCCGGTCGTCCCGCCAGAACGACGGGATGACGACGAGATGGCCGGCGCCCACGGCCTGGGCGAGCGCGGCGTTCTCGGCGACGTGTGCCCAGGTGCGGTCCCAGACACCCGGGCCGTGGTGCAGCCCGGTGAAGACCGTCCCCGCCGAGACCCGCAGCCCGCGCCGTGCCGTCTCCTCCGCGAGGACGGCCGGATCGGTGGGCAGATAGCCGTACGGACCCAGCTCGATCCACTCGTACCCCGCGCCGGAGACCTCGTCGAGGAAGCGCTGCCACGGCACCTGCCGGGGATCGTCGGGGAACCACACCCCCCAGGAGTCCGGGGCGGAGCCGATACGGATACGGGACGGACTCGACGGCGACGGGGGCAACGACGGCTTCGGCGGCTTCGTCATGCCTGCCACCTTGACCGGGGCGCGAGAGCAGCGTCAAGCGGGCGGACGCCGGGGCGGCGCGGCCGGGGCAGGGCATCCGACCCGCGTCCGAATGTCCGGACATGTCGTTGACACGCCTCCGGACGGCCGACTAGACCTGAGGGGGGCGCGAAGCGAAAGGTGGCGCGTGGAGACGGAGCCGTACGAGCTGATCACCATGGGACGCCTCGGCGTGGACCTGTACCCGCTGCAGAGCGGCGTCGGGCTCGACCGCGTCGAAACCTTCGGCAGGTTCCTCGGCGGCTCCCCGGCCAACGTGGCCGTCGCCGCCGCCCGGCTCGGCCGCCGCACCGCCCTCGTCTCCCGCACCGGCGCCGACCCCTTCGGCACCGCCCTCCACCACGACCTCAAGCGCTTCGGCGTGGACGACCACTGGGTGACCGAGGTCGCCGCCTACCCCACCCCCGTCACCTTCTGCGAGCTCTTCCCGCCCGACGACTTCCCGCTCCACTTCTACCGCCGGCCCAAGGCGCCCGACCTGGAGATCCACCCGCACGAGCTCGACCTCGGAGCGATCCGCGCCGCCCGGGTCTTCTGGGCGACCGGCACCGGCCTCTGCGCCGAACCGAGCCGCACCGCGACCCTGGAGGCGCTGCGCGCCCGGGCCGGCCGGGAGGTGACGGTCCTCGACCTGGACTGGCGGCCCGTGTTCTGGACGGACCCGGCCGAGGCCCGCCCGTACTACGCCGAGGCGCTGCGCCACGCGACCGTCGCCGTCGGCAACCTCGACGAGTGCGAGGTCGCCACCGGGGAGCGCGAACCGCACGCCGCCGCCCGCGCGCTGCTCGCCACCGGCGCGGTCCGGCTCGCCGTCGTGAAGCAGGGGCCCGAGGGCGTCCTCGCGCTCGCCGCCGACGGGACGTCCGCCGAGGTGCCGCCGCTGCCGGTGGAGGTCGTCAACGGGCTCGGCGCGGGCGACGCCTTCGGCGGGGCGCTCGTCCACGGCCTCCTCGCCGGCTGGGACCTCGAACGGATCCTGCGCCACGCCAACGCCGCCGGCGCGATCGTCGCGGGCCGCCTCGCCTGCTCGTCCGCCATGCCGTACGCGGAGGAGATCGCCGAGGCGCTCGCCGCGGGCACGGGAACGATCCCGGAAAGGGGGTAGGGATCCCGTCATGAACTCCGGCCCCACCCGCCCCGCGCGTCTCCATCTGCCCGCCGGCTCCGCCGCCCACGGGCCGTACGCGCTCCGCGTCGACCCCGAGCAGGCCGGCTGGGAGCACTCCGCCCTGCGGGTCCTCACCCTCGGGCCGGGAGAGACCCACTCCTTCGAGAGCGGGGATTCCGAATGGGTCGTGCTTCCCCTCGCCGGTGCCTGTAGCGTGCGCGTCGACGGCGAAGTCCTCGAACTCCTCGGCCGCGACAGCGTGTTCACGGCCGTGACCGACTTCGCCTACGTACCGCGCGACGCCCACGCCCAGATCGCCTCCGGCGCGGGGGGCCGCTTCGCTTTGGCAGGAGCGAAGTGCGAGCGACGACTCCCCGCCCGCTACGGCCCCGCGCCGGAGGTTCCCGTCGAGACCCGGGGCAGCGGCAACCGCGCCCGCCAGGTGCGGAACTTCGCCGCCGCGGGCGCCTTCGCCTGTGACCGGCTGATCGCCGTCGAGGTCGTCACCCCCGGCGGCAACTGGTCCTCCTACCCGCCGCACAAGCACGACGAGCACCGCCCGGGCGCCGAGTCCGTCCTGGAGGAGATCTACTACTACGAGATCGCCGGCCCGCACGGCCTCGCCTACCAGCGGATCTCGCCCTCCCGGCCGGGCGGGGCCGAGCTCCTCGCCGAGGTCGGGGACGGCGACGCCGTCCTCGTACCGGACGGCTGGCACGGGCCCTCGATCGCCCAGCCGGGCCACGACCTCTACTACCTCAACGTCATGGCGGGCCCCGGAGCCGAGCGGGAGTGGAAGATCTCCTTCCACCCGGACCACGAGGAGGGGTACGTATGACCGTCCGGCTGACCGTCGCCCAGGCCCTCGTCCGCTTCCTCGCCGCCCAGTACACGGAGCGCGACGGGGTCCGGCAGCGGCTGATCTCCGCCACCTGGGGCATCTTCGGCCACGGGAACGTCGCCGGGATCGGCCAGGCCCTCGTCGAGGACGCCGAGCTCATGCCCTTCCACCAGGGCCGCAACGAACAGGCCATGGTCCACGCGGCCGTCGGCTACGCCCGCCAGTCGAACCGGCTCTCCGCGCACGCCGTCACCACGTCCATCGGCCCCGGCGCCACCAACCTCGTCACCGGCGCCGCCCTCGCCACGATCAACCACCTGCCGGTCCTGCTCCTCCCCGGCGACACCTTCGCGACCCGCCCCGCCGACCCCGTGCTCCAGCAGCTCCAACTCCCCTACGCCGGCGACGTGTCGGTCAACGACTGCCTGCGGCCCGTCTCCCGCTACTTCGACCGCGTCGGTCGGCCCGAGGCCCTCGTCCCGGCCGCGCTCGCCGCCATGCGGGTCCTCACCGACCCCGTGGAGACCGGCGCGGTGACCCTCGCACTGCCCCAGGACGTCCAGGCGGAGGCGTACGACTGGCCGGACGAGTTCTTCGCCGAGCGGGTCTGGCGGGTCCGCCGCCCCTCCCCGGACGAGGACGAACTGGACGCGGCGGTCGCGGCGATCGGCCGGGCCACCCGTCCGCTGATCGTCGCCGGCGGCGGCGTCCGGTACAGCGGGGCCGAGGAGGCGCTCCACGACTTCGCCGCGCTGACCGGCATCCCGGTCGCCTCCACCCAGGCCGGCAAGGGTTCGCTGCCGCACGACCACCCCCAGGACGTCGGAGGCATCGGCCACACCGGCACCGCCGTCGCCGACCACCTGGCCCGCACCGCCGATGTGGTCATCGGCGTCGGCACCCGCTGGACCGACTTCACCACCGCCTCCGGCACCCTCTTCGGCCACCCCGACGTCCGGTTCGTCAACCTCAACATCGCCGCCTTCGACTCCCACAAGCTGGCCGCGCTCCCGCTCGTGGCGGACGCCCGCGAGGGCCTGGAGCAGCTCCACACGCTCCTGGAGCCCCATCACGTCACCCGGCACTACGTCCACGAGTACGCCGAGGAGAAGCTCCGCTGGCGGACCCGGGTCGACACCGCCTACGCCGTCCCCGACGAGGACACCCGGCCCACCCAGGCCCAGGTCCTCGGTGTACTCGACACTCTGGTCGACGGCAGCGACATCCTGATCAACGCCGCCGGCTCCCTCCCCGGTGACCTCCACAAGCTCTGGCGGACCCGCTCCACGGACCAGTACCACGTCGAGTACGGGTACTCCTGCATGGGCTACGAGATCCCGGCAGCCCTCGGAGTCCTGCTCGCCGCGCCCGGCCGGCCCGTCTGGGCCCTCGTCGGCGACGGTACGTATCTGATGAATCCCACCGAGATCGTCACCGCCGTGCAGGAGCGGCTGCCCCTGCGGCTGGTCATCCTGCAGAACCACGGGTACGCCTCCATCGGCGGCCTCTCGGAGGCGGTCGGCGCCGAGCGGTACGGCACCGACTACCGCCACCGGGACGTGGAGGGCGCCTTCACCGGCGCGCCGCTCCCCGTCGACCTCGGGGCCAACGCCGCCTCCCTCGGCATGCGCGTGCTGCGCCCCCGCACCGTGCGTGACCTGCGGGAAGCCCTTGCGGACGCGCGGGCGGCGACGGTTCCCACATGTGTCTACGTCGAGACCGAAACGGCAGACACAGTGTCGGGCCCGCCCCCGGCCCAGGCATGGTGGGATGTGCCCGTGGCCGAGACGTCGACCCGCCCGTCGGCGGTCAAGGCCCGCGAGGAGTACGACCGGCACGTCACCGCCCGACGCCGCCATCTCTGAAGGAGCATCTCGTCATGACGAACACCGTCAAGACTGTCAACCACTGGATCGGTGGCAAGGCCGTCGAGGGCACGTCGGGCAACTGGGGCCCGGTCACCGACCCGGCCACCGGCGCCGTGACCACCCGTGTCGCGCTCGCCTCCGTCGAGGAGGTGGACGCCGCCGTCGCCGCCGCCAAGGACGCCTTCGCCACCTGGGGCACCTCGTCCCTCGCGCAGCGCACCACGATCCTCTTCACGTTCCGCGCGCTGCTCGACGCCAACCGCGACGCGATCGCCGAGCTGATCGTCGCCGAGCACGGCAAGGTCCACTCGGACGCGCTCGGCGAGGTCGCCCGCGGCCTGGAGATCGTCGACCTGGCCTGCGGCATCACCGTCCAGCTCAAGGGCGAGCTCTCCACCCAGGTGTCGAACCGCGTGGACGTGGCCTCGATCCGCCAGCCGGTGGGCGTCGTCGCGGGCATCACGCCCTTCAACTTCCCGGCCATGGTCCCGATGTGGATGTTCCCGATCGCCATCGCGACCGGCAACACCTTCATCCTCAAGCCGAGCGAGAAGGACCCGTCGCCGGCCCTGAAGATCGCCGAGCTGCTCGCCGAGGCGGGCCTCCCGGACGGCGTCTTCAACGTCCTGAACGGCGACAAGGTCTCCGTGGACCGCCTCCTGGAGCACCCGGACGTCTCCGCGATCTCCTTCGTGGGCTCGACCCCGATCGCCCGCCACATCCACACCACCGCCTCCGCCAACGGCAAGCGCGTCCAGGCGCTCGGCGGCGCGAAGAACCACATGCTGGTCCTCCCCGACGCCGACCTCGACGCGGCGGCGGACGCGGCCGTCTCGGCGGCGTACGGCTCCGCCGGCGAGCGCTGCATGGCGATCTCGGCGGTCGTGGCCGTCGGCTCCATCGGGGACCAGCTCGTCGACAAGATCCGCGAGCGCGCCGAGAAGATCAAGATCGGCCCCGGCACCGACCCGACCTCGGAGATGGGCCCGCTCATCACGGCCGTCCACCGCGACAAGGTGGCCTCCTACGTCACCGGCGCGGCGGCCGAGGGCTGCGAGGTCGTCCTCGACGGCACCGGTTACACGGTCGAGGGCCACGAGAACGGCCACTGGATCGGCCTGTCCCTCCTGGACCACGTGCCGACGACGGCCAAGGCGTACCAGGACGAGATCTTCGGCCCGGTGCTCTGCGTGCTGCGCGCCGAGACGTACGAGGAGGGCCTCGCCCTCATCAACGGCTCGCGCTTCGGCAACGGCACCGCGATCTTCACCCGTGACGGCGGCGCGGCCCGCCGCTTCCAGATGGAGGTCGAGGCCGGCATGGTCGGCGTCAACGTGCCGATCCCGGTGCCGGTGGGCTACCACTCCTTCGGTGGCTGGAAGGACTCGCTCTTCGGCGACCACCACATCTACGGCAACGACGGCGTGCACTTCTACACGCGCGGCAAGGTCGTCACCACCCGCTGGCCGGACCCGTCCGACGCCCCGGCGGGCGTGGACCTGGGCTTCCCCCGCAACCACTGAGCCCGACGCGTAGGACCCGAACGGCCCCCGGGGTGCGTACCGCCGCACCCCGGGGGCCGTCGTCATGCGCCCATGGGCGCTACCAGCGCGAGTGCAGCAGCTTGTTCGGGGAGCCCGACTTCGGGTCCTGGACCTTGCCGGAGGTCGCGTTGTTCACCAGCGCGGTGCCGACCTGCGCCGGGGTGGCGGCGGGGTTGGCCGCCAGGTAGAGCGCGGCGACGCCCGCGGTGTGCGGGGCGGCCATCGAGGTGCCGGAGATGGTGTTCGTCGCCGTGTCGTCGTCCTTCCACGCCGAGGTGACGGAGACGCCCGGGGCGAAGAGGTCGACGCAGGTGCCGTAGTTCGAGAACGAGGCCCGCTTGTCGGCCGAGTCCGTCGCGCCGACCGTGATCGCCTCGGCGACGCGGGCGGGGGAGTAGCTGCAGGCCCTCGCGGGGAGGCCGAGGAAGTTGCCGTTGCCGGCGGCGACCGCGTAGGTGACGCCCGAGGCGATCGAGCGCCTGACGGCGTCGTCGAGGGAGGCGTTGGCGCCGCCGCCCAGGCTCATGTTGGCGACGGCGGGCTTGACCGCGTTGGCCGTGACCCAGTCGACGCCCGCGATGACGCCGGCGGTGGTGCCGGAGCCGTTGCAGTCGAGGACGCGGACCGCGACCAGCTTCACGCCCTTGGCGACGCCGTACTTCGCCCCGCCGACGGTGCCGGCGACATGGGTGCCGTGGCCCTGGCAGTCCTGGCCGTTCTGCCCGCCGCCGACGGTGTCGGTGCCGACCGTGGCCCGGCCGCCGAACTCGCCGTGCGAGGTCCGGATCCCGGTGTCGATGATGTACGCGGTGACGTTCGACGCGGTCGTGTCGTAGGTGTACGTCGTCGACAGCGGCAGGTCGCGCTGGTCGACGCGGTCCAGGCCCCAGGTCGCACCGGTCTGGGTGTCGGCGACCCGGACGGTCGCGTTCTGCTCGACGTACGCGACCCGGGGGTCGGCGGCCAGCCGTGCGGCGCGGGCCTGCGACATCGTGGTGGAGAAGCCCTTGAGGGCCGAGCGGTAGACGTGCTTCGGGGTGGCGCCGAGGTCGGCGGCGCGGGTGGAGCCGTCCTTCAGGACGACGATCCAGCTGTTCTCGACGGCGGTGGACGCCGGGGCGAGCCGCAGGTCACCGGTGGGCGCGACCGTGGGGGAGGCGCTCTGCGCGGTGGGGGAGGCGGCGAACTGGAGTCCGGCGGCGAGCGCGAGGACGGGGACGAGGGCGCCGAGGCGGCGGGCGGTCCGATTCATGTGGTGGGGCACCTGGACCTTTCGTTGTCCGGATCACGGGCAAGTACGGGTACGTGCGTGGTGCGGTGTCCCACAGGGTCCCGTGTTGTCATGAGCAACACAAGGGTGCGGATACTGCGTCCGGTGTACGGGACTCCCCTCCGTACGACCCCAGGAGGTCGGGCACCTCCCCCTCCGGACCGCAGTGCCGCACAGGGAGGCCGCCTAGGCTCGACCCATGCGACTCCGACTTCCCCGGTGGGCCGCGGTCACCGCCGTCCTCGCCGTCCTCGCGGGTGCCGGCACCTGGACCGCCGTCGCCTCCGACGAACCGCCGCCCGTGCACCGCGCGGACCGGGCGCTCGACCTCGACGGCACACGGCTCGACACCTCGTACTTCACGAGCGGCGGAGGAGAACGGCGCCCCGCCGTCCTCCTCGGCCACGGCTTCGGCGGCTCCAAGGACGACGTCCGCGCCCAGGCCGAACAGCTCGCCCGCGACGGCTACGCCGTCCTCACCTGGTCCGCCCGCGGCTTCGGCGCCTCCACCGGGGAGATCGGCCTCAACGACCCCGACCACGAGGTCGCGGACGTACGGAAGCTGATCGACTGGCTCGCGGCCCGCCCCGAGGTCCTCCTCGACAAGACCGGCGACCCGCGCGTCGGCGTCACCGGCGCCTCCTACGGCGGCGCGATCTCCCTGCTCGCCGCGGGACACGACCCGCGCGTCGACGCCGTCGCCCCCCAGATCACGTACTGGAACCTCGCGGACGCCCTCTTCCCGAACGACGTCTTCAAGAAGCTCTGGGCCGGGATCTTCTTCTCCGCGGGCAACCAGCCGGGCGCCGCGAACCAGCCGGGTGGGTCGAACCCGCCGGGCGCGGCCGACCAGCCGGGCGCGCCTGCCGCACGCGCCGCATCCGGGAAGACCGACGGCTGCGGCCGCTTCACCGCCGAACTCTGCTCGCTCTACCAGCGCGTCGCCGTCAGCGGAAAGCCCGACGCCGCCGCCCGCGCGCTCCTCGAAGCCCGCAGCCCCTCCGCCGTCGGCGCCCGGATCAAGGTCCCCGCGCTCATCGTCCAGGGCCAGTCCGACTCCCTCTTCACCCTCGCCCAGTCCGATGCCATGGCCCGTACGCTCGCCGCCAACGGCGCCCCTGTCGCCGTCGACTGGATCGCCGGCGGCCACGACGGCGGAGACCGTGAGACCGAGCGCGTCGAGCGGCGGATCAGCACCTGGTTCGACCGCTGGCTCAAGCGCGACACCAGCACCGACACCGGCCCCGCCTTCCGCGTCAGCCGCACCGGCGGCGTCGACTCCACCGACGGGCAGGCCACCCTGCGCGCCGCGACCGCCGACCGCTACCCGGGCCTCACCGCCGCCACCGCGGCCACCGGGAACATCGCCCTCGCCGGTCCGCCGCAGACCTTCGCCAATCCGGCCGGTGCCGCACCGCCCGCGATCTCCGCCGTCCCCGGCCTCGGCGGCGGACTCTCCGGTCTCTCCTCCCTCGGCGTCGGCCTCTCCCTCGATTTCCCCGGCCAGTTCGCCCGCTTCGACGCGAAGCCGCAGACCGGGGCCGTCCGGATCACCGGCACCCCGACCGTCCGAATCAAGGTCACCTCCACCGCGGCCGACGGCTCGGCCGTCCTCTTCGCCAAGGTGTACGACGTCGGGCCCGACGGACGGCAGCAGGTGCTGCCCTCCCAGCTCGTCACCCCCGTCCGCGTCGAGGACGCCAAGGCCGGACGCAGCGTCACACTCACCCTGCCCGCGATCGACCACGAGGTGGAGGCCGGGCACCGGCTGCGCCTCGTCCTCGCCGCCACCGACCTCGGCTACGCCTCCCCGGCCGTCCCCGCCGCCTACACCGTCGCCGTCGAGGGCCCGCTCACCGTCCCGACCGCGCCCGGCCTCGACACCCAGGCCGCCGCGCTGCCCTGGTGGGTCTGGGGCCTGCCGCTCCTCGGCCTGGTCGTCGCCGCGGTCCTCCTCCTGACCGCCCGCCGCCGCACCACGGCCCCCGCACCGGACCCGGAACTCACCTCCGTACCCCTCCAGATCACCGGACTCTCGAAGAAGTACGCGGGCGGAGACCGGTACAGCGTCAGGGACCTCTCCTTCCGCGTCGAACAGGGCCAGGTCCTCGGACTCCTCGGCCCGAACGGCGCCGGCAAGACCACCACCCTGCGCATGCTCATGGGCCTCATCCGGCCCGACGAGGGCGAGATCCGGGTCTTCGGCCAGGCCATCCGCCCCGGCGCCCCGGTCCTCTCCCGGGTCGGCTCCTTCGTCGAGGGCGCCGGCTTCCTGCCGCACCTCTCCGGCCGGGAGAACCTGGAGCTGTACTGGAAGGCCACCGGCCGGCCCGCCGAGGACGCCCATGTCGACGACGCCCTGCGGATCGCGAACCTGGGCAGCGCCCTCGAACGCGCCGTGCGGACCTACTCGCAGGGCATGCGGCAGCGCCTCGCCATCGCCCAGGCCATGCTCGGCCTGCCGGACCTGCTCATCCTCGACGAGCCGACCAACGGCCTCGACCCGCCGCAGATCCGCGAGATGCGGGAGGTGATGATCCGGTACGCGGCCGAGGGCCGGACCGTCATCGTCTCCAGTCACCTCCTCGCGGAGGTCGAGCAGTCCTGTACGCACCTCGTCGTCATGGACCGGGGACAGCTCGTCCAGGCCGGACCGGTCGCCGAGATCACCGGCTCCGGCGACACCCTGCTCGTGACCCTGGCCGGCGAGGTCGACGACCCGCTCGTCGAGAAGATCGGCGCCCTCCCGGGCGTCGGCTCCGCCGCCCGCGCCGACGGCGGGCTCCTCGTCCGCCTCGACGGCGCGGACGCGACCGCCCTCATCGGCGAGCTCGTCCGCCTGGACGTACCGCTGACGGGGGTCGGACCGCACCGGCGCCTCGAAGACGCCTTCCTGACCCTGATCGGAGGAGGAACCGCATGAGCACCACCAGCACCCTCACGGGCGCGGCGGACTCCGCCCCCGGCTACCGGGCCGGACGCACCCTGCCGCTGCGCGTCGAAGCCCTGCGCCAGTGGAAGCGGCGCCGCACCCTGATCATGGGCGGGATCCTCGTCGCCCTCCCCTTCGTCCTGATCGCCGCCTTCGCGATCGGCGGCGCCGGGGACGGTGACCGCAACGGCCGGATCACCCTCATGGACACGGCGACGGCCTCCGGCGCCAACTTCGCCGCGACCTGCCTCTTCGTCTCAGCCGGCTTCCTCCTCGTCATCCCCGTCGCGCTCTTCTGCGGCGACACCGTCGCCTCCGAGGCGAGCTGGTCCTCGCTGCGCTACCTCCTGGCCGCGCCCGTGCCCCGCTCCCGGCTCCTCGCCTCGAAGCTGGCCGTGGCCCTCGGCTACAGCGCGGCCGCGATGGTCCTCCTGCCGCTCGTGGCCCTCGCCGCGGG
Source organism: Streptomyces venezuelae (assembly GCF_008642375.1). Taxonomy (NCBI): domain Bacteria; kingdom Bacillati; phylum Actinomycetota; class Actinomycetes; order Kitasatosporales; family Streptomycetaceae; genus Streptomyces; species Streptomyces venezuelae. The sequence continues at coordinate 5,633,937 of NZ_CP029194.1, forward strand.
CACGGTCGCCTACGGCTGGGGGCCGCTCCAGCTGCCGACCGGCGGCTCCGTGCCCGCCATGGACGCGGTCCTGCGCATCGGCATCGCCGTCGCGTTCGTCTTCGTCTCCCAACTGGTCACCGCCGGGCTCGCCTTCTGGCTCTCCACCCGCACCGACGCGCCGCTCGGCGCGGTGGGCGGCGCCGTCGGCCTGACCATCGTCGGCAACGTCCTGGACGCCGTCACGGCGCTCGGCGACTGGCGCGACTTCCTGCCCGCGCACTGGCAGTTCGCCTGGATCGACGCGCTCCAGCCGCAGCTGGAGTGGGGCGGCATGGTCAAGGGAGCGGCGATCTCCGTGACGTACGCCGTGGTGCTCTTCGCCCTCGCCTTCCGCGGCTTCGCCCGCAAGGACGTCGTCTCGTAGCAGCCGCTACACCCACCCCCTCCGAGCCGCTTCCGCGCCCGCGCGGAAGCGGCTCGTCGTGCCGAGGGAGGCCATCAGCTCGCCCACTCTGCGGCTGTACGTCCGCGCCGACATGCCGAGCCGGGCCGCCGCGGCCTCGTCCGTCAGCCCCGACAGGAGCGCGTCCAGGACCGGCCGCAACTGCGGCGCGAGATCCCGCGGCGGGGGAGGCGGCGGTACGTAGGTCAGCTCCTCGGCCGCCGCCCAGCAGGCGTGGTGCGCCCGGACGAGGGCCTGCACCACCACCGGGTCGCGGATCAGCAGCAGGCCGTTGTACAGCAGTTCCAGGTCGAGCGGGACCGCCGCCACCGTCCGGTCCACGACGATCATCTTGAACGGGATCGCGTCCGCGAACCGGGCCCGGCCGGGCACCCCGAGCCCGCTCTCCAGCCGGGGCAGGGCATGGCGCGGCACGATCCGCCGGACCTCGTCGGCCCGCTCCGCCGCGGCCCGCATGCACGCTCCCGCCAGCTCCAGGAACGGCCCGGGGATCGCGCAGCCCGCGGAGGCGACGGGGTCGTCGAAGGTCAGCAGCTCGTGCCGGGTGGAAGCGGCCAGCCCGGCGAGCGCGGCACTGATGCGCCGCGCGCCCCGGACCGGGCGCCCCGCGGGCCGCTGTCCCTCGGTCGCGGCCCGGTTCATCGCCGAACGGGCGAGCATCACGGAGCCCGCGCTCTCTGCCACCGCTGACCACCCCCGCCCGATCGATGTCCACTCCATGTACGCATGCGACTGCACACGGTGACAACCCCTGTTGAAAAGGATGGCGAATCCATGCCACCCTCGTCCGCCCGGGGCGCCGTTGTCACATCGAGATCCATCCGCAACTCATCCGACTGCTCCTTCCGGGCCCTTCGTTCGTCACATTCACAAGTGCCGCACGAAGAGGGGGAGATGACATGAGTCGACAGGAAGCGGTGGCGCAGGGGCGCCGCCGGGCCCGGTTCGGGGCCACGATCGCCGGACTGCTCGCCGTCGGACTGGCCGTCGGGGGCTGTGGCGCCTCGGGCGAGTCCCGTGACGCCTCGCACGCCGAGAAGGGCCGCACCGCACCGGGCACCTCCGGCGGCGGAGGTGCCACGAAGCCCGGGTACGCCGCCCCCGGAACGGCGACCCCGGGGGCCGACGCGCCGGCGCCCGAGGAGGGCGAGCAGCGCACCAGGCCGCCCGCCCCCGACTACCTCTCGACCTTCGCGCTGGACGTGGACACCGCCTCGTACGGCTACGCCCGCCGCACCCTCGCCGAGGGCCGGCTGCCCGAGCCGTCGACCGTGCGGCCGGAGGAGTTCGTCAACAGCTTCCGCCCCGACTACCCGCGTCCGGCGGACAACGGCTTCGGTGTGAGCCTCGACGGCGCCCGCACCGGCCGGGACGGCTGGTCCCTGGTCCGGGTGGGGCTCGCCACCCGCGGCGCGGACCGGAGCGGCGAACGCCCGCCCGCCGCCCTCACCTTCGTCGTCGACGTCTCCGGCTCGATGGACGAGCCCGGGCGCCTCGACCTGGTCAAGGAGTCCCTCGGGCTGCTCGCCGACGAGCTCCGCGACGACGACTCGATGGCCCTCGTCACCTTCAGCGACGAGGCGGAGACCCGGCTGCCCATGACCCGCGTCGGCGAGGCCCGGGGCCGGATCCGCGAGGTCGTGGAGTCCCTGGCGACGGCCTCGTCCACCAATGTCGAGGCCGGTGTCCGCACCGGTTACGACGTCGCCGTCGAAGGCCGCCGCGAGGGTGCCACCAACCGGGTCGTGCTGCTCTCCGACGCCCTCGCCAACACCGGCGAGACCGACGCGGACGGGATCCTCCGCCGCATCGAGGAGGAGCGCAGGGCCCACGGGATCACGCTCTTCGGCGTCGGGGTGGGCAGCGAGTACGGCGACGAGTTCATGGAGACCCTCGCCGACAAGGGCGACGGCCACACGACGTACGTCTCCACCTCCGAGCAGGCCCGGAAGGTCTTCGTCGACCAGCTGCCCGCCCACGTCGAGCTGCGCGCCCGCGACGCCAAGGCGCAGGTCGCCTTCGACCGGGGGACCGTCGAGAAGTTCCGGCTGATCGGCTACGAGAACCGGGAGGTCGCCGACGGGGACTTCCGGAACGACGGGGTGGACGGCGGTGAGGTCGGCGCCGGTCACACCGTCACCGCGCTGTACGCGGTGAAGACCCGGCCGGGGGCGACGGGCCGGGTCGCCACCGCCACGGTCCGCTGGCTCGACCCGCAGACCCGGAAGCCGAGCGAGCGGTCCGGCACGGTCGCGGTCGAGGCCCTCGGCGCGGGGCTGTGGGACGGCGGCCACGACAGTCTCCAACTGACGGCGATCACCGCCTACTTCGCGGACGCGCTGCGCGGCGGCGACCTGCCGGGCGACCCGGGTCTCGGGGTGCTCGCGCAGCGGGCGGAGGACATCGCGGGACGCTCGGGATCGGCGGTGGTCACGGAGCTCGCCGAGGCGGTCCGGCAGGCGGAACGGCTGCTCGGGGCGGCTGCTGAGCCGGGCGAAGGAGCCTCCCGCGAGGGAGAGTTGAGGTCGGGTGACCCGTACAGCTGACGCACGGGGCGGGTGGCGGGCCAGAATGGCCGCATGGCCACCCTGCTGCTCGCCCTCGCCGTCGGTTGCACCGGGCTCTACGCCGGTTTCATGCTGATCTTCCAGACCGGGATCATGCCTGCCCTCGCCCGGCTCACGGACGCCGAGTTCGTCACGGCGATGCGCCGGATCAACGAATGCGTCCCCCGGGCCGTGTTCCTGCTCGTCTTCTTCGGCGTCGTCGCGTTCCCCGTCGCCGCCTTCCTCGTCCCCGTCGACGGACGCACGGACACGCAGAAGTGGCTCGTGCTCGCGGGGCTCGTCTGCGCGGCCCTCAACCACCTGGTCACCGTCGCGGGGAACGTCCCGCTGAACGTGGCGCTCGCCGCGTCGGAGCGCCCGGGCGGGGGCGCCGACGAGGACCCCTCGGCGGTGCGGGCCGCCTTCGAGAAGCGGTGGAACGGATTCCACCTGGTCCGTACGGCGCTGATCGTCGTCGCGTTCGGGCTGCTCACCGCCGCCGCCGCCCTCTGAACCGTACCTGCTGGCCGGTTTCTGGCGCGAAATAGCGGTTGAGGACCCCTCTGGCATCCGCAACTTCTCTTCGAAAGCGTACCCCCGAGTCCTGAAACAGTCCTTCGGGGGGTAAAGGTCTAAGCCAGTGACGAAATCCTGACGCCGGAATATCCCCTCAAATGGGGTGAAGCACCCCGATATCACGGGTCAGGTTTCCGTACCCTACGGTTTCTTATTGACATGCCTACGGGGGTCTTTTCTAATCAACGAGAGTCATCCCGCGCGCAGACACCGCACAGGCACTGAGGGGGCAAGGTGGACGTCCGGATCCTGGGGGGACTGTCGGTTCGGGAGAACGGCGTGTCCATCACCCCGACGGCAGCCGCCCCGAGGCAGCTGCTCGCCCTGCTCACCGCCAGCGCCGACCAGGTCGTCCCCGTGACGGTCCTGACCGAGGAGCTCTGGCCCTCGGGCGCCCCGCGCGGCGCCCGGGCCGAACTCCAGTCCCACATAACGGAGCTGCGAAGACTCATCGCGTCCGCGCTGACCCGCGACGACGGCCCGGCCGAAACCCGACCGGGCTGGTCCGACCGGCGCACCGCCGACTCGGTCCTCGTCTCGCAGCCCGGCGGCTACCGCCTCGACACCGGCGGCGGCGTCCACGACGTCTGGCAGTTCGAGCGCGCCGCGGGCGCCGGCTACCGGGCCATGGACGCGGGCGATCTCACGCGCGCCGCACTCCGCCTCGGCGAGGCCCTCGCCCTGTGGCGCGGCGAGCCCTACGCCGGCGTCGCGGCCGGCCCCCGGCTCCGCCGCGAGATCGAGCGCCTCGAAGCGTCCCGCCTGAGCGTCCTCGACCAGTGGATCGAGGCCCAGCTCGGCCTCGGCCACCACGCCGAGCTGGTCTCCGAGCTCTCCGGACTCGTCGCCCGCTACCGCACCAACGAACCCCTCCACGCCCACTACCTGGTCGCACTGCTGCGCTGCGGCCACCACGACGAGGCCCTCACCGCGTACGAGCGGCTGAAGGCGGCCCTCGCCGGGGAGAGCGGCTGTGAACCCTCCGCGCGCCTGCGCCGGCTCCACCGCTCGGTCCTGACCCTGCGGAACACCGTGGGGCGGTCCGTCTTCGACACCCACGCGCCCGCCTGGGCGTCCACCCGGACGGCCGTGCACGCGCCCGTCCACGTACCCGCCCAGTACACCCCCGTACGGCCCCGTCCCGTCCCCGTGGGATCGCTCGTCTGAGGGAACGCGCGATTCCGGGAACGAAGTACGTCAGGTCGCCGTTGTGGACGTGCGGCGGGACGATGTCGACGGACTCCCGAAGCCGGACCAGCTTCGGTGGACAGGACGATCCCGTCGACCTCCTGTCGACATGACTTGTTTCGCTCTACTACGGGGGTGGAGGCCATGACCTCGCACGGCGCGGACGCGTCCGGCGGTGCCGACGCGCTGCTCGCGGTCCTCGAACTGCTCGCCGGACAGGCTCCGTCCGCACATTTCGAGACCCTCCTCGACGAAGCCCGGCTGGCCGGCCTCTCCGGCGAGGGACTCGACCAGCTGGAGCGGGCCGTGAAACTCGCCGGCGAGGTCCGCACCGGACGCGAGGACGACGCGCGCCGCGAGGCCGGACTCACCGCCCTCACCGACACCGCGCGCGACCTGACCTTCTCCTACGACCTCGACAGCCTGCTCCGCGTCATCACCCGCCGCGCCCGCCGGCTCCTCGGCCTCGACATGGCGTTCGTGACCCTGCGCGGTCCGCACGGCAGCTGCTACGTCCACACCACCGAGGGTGCCCGCACCGGACCCGACAGCCCCGCCAGGACGGCCGGACCACGCCTCGCCCCCGGCTTCCGGATCAGCGAGGGGTACGGACTCGGCGGCGCCGTCCAGCTCCACGGCGAGCCCGTCTGGACCGCCGACTACCTCGCCGACGAGCGCTTCGCCCCCTCGGGCTCGCTCGACGCGGGCGTCCACGCCCCGGCCTTCGACGAGGCCGCCGAGGCCGCCGTCCGCGGCGAGGGGCTGCACGCCATCATGGCCGCCCCGCTGCGCAGCGGCGACGCCGTGATCGGCGTGCTGTACGGGGCGGACCGACGCGTCCGCGACCACACCTCCGAGGAGCTCGGCCTCCTCGCCGCGCTCGCCGACCTCGCGGCCCTCGCCGTCGAGAAGGCCGGACTCCTCGACCGCACCCGCGCCGAGGTCTCCGAACTGGAGCGGGACAGCTCCCGCGTACGGACCAGCCTCACCCGGATGCGGCACGTCAGCGAGGCCCACAGCCGCATCATGAACCTCGTCCTGGCCGGCGGCGACCTGGGAAACGTGGCCAAGGCGGCGGGGGACGCCCTCGACGCGACCGTACTCATCCGCGACCAGGGCGGCCGCGCCCTCGCCGGCGGTGACATCCCCGGCCTCGACGAGGAGGCCGTCGCCAAGGCCTCGCTCGACGCGCACGCCCGCCGCCGCCCGGTCCTCGCCGACGACGACACCTGGGTCGCGCCCGTCATCGCCGGCTCCGAGGACCTCGGCGGACTCGTGATCCGCGCCGCCAGCGGACTCACCGGCGAGGACGAGCGGCTCCTCGAACTCGCCGCCCAGTCCGTCGCCTTCCTCCTCCTGATGCGGCGCTCCACGGCCGTCGCCGAGGGGCCCGTCCGCGACGAGCTCCTCGACGACCTCATCGCCGACCCGCCGCACGCGCCGCAGCAGATCGCGCAGCGGGCCCGCCGCCTCGGCGTCGACCTGCGCAGACCGCACGTCCTCGTGCTCGCCAGACCCGAGGGCGGTGAGCAGGGCCGGGCCGTCGTGTGGGCGTCCTCGTACGCGTACCGCCTCTCCGGCCTCAAGACCGTGCAGGGCGGCTGCATCGTGCTGCTGCTCCCCGGCATCGACGCCTCCGCCGCCGCCAAGGCCGTCGCCGCCGAACTGTCCCCGCTGCTCGGCCACCCCGTCTCCGTCGCCGCCGCCGGACCCGCCACGAGCCCGGACGGCGTCGGCCGGATGCACCTGGAGGCCGGGCGCTGCCTCGACGCCATGAGCGCCCTCGGCGGCACCGGTTCGGCCGCCTCCGTGAACGACCTGGGCTTCCTCGGCCTGCTGCTCTCCGACGACCACGACGTGGACGGCTTCGTCGAGGGCGCGATCGGGCCCGTACTCGACTACGACGCCGAGCGGTTCACCGACCTGACGCGCACCCTGGAGGCGTACTTCGCCTCCGGCGGCAGCCCGACCAACGCGGCCGAGGCGCTGCACGTCCACCCCAACACGGTCTCGCGCCGCCTGGAGCGGATCGGCGAACTCCTCGGACCGGAGTGGCAGAAGCCGGGCCAGGTCCTGGAGGTCCAGCTCGCCCTGCGCCTCCAGCGCACCCGCGAGGTCCTCGCCCGGGGCCGGGCCGCCACCGACCCGACCCGCCCGGCCGCCCCCTAGGGCCTGTCCGACGGATCATGGCCGGGGCCGCGGCCCTGATCCGTCGGACAGGCCCTAGAGGGTGTCCTGCCGATCAGGCCGGGCGGGATGACGTGCGGTCAGCCGGCCGAGCGCCTCGACGCGTACCCGGAGTCGTAGGCCGCCTCCCACTCCGAGGAGGCCAGGAGCGTCGCCGCGTGGGCCGCCGAGGCCAGCGTGATGTGGCGGTGCCAGCCGCGGAACGAACGGCCCACGAAGTCCCGCAGCCCCGCCCCCTCGCCGACCTCCACGAAGTCCCGCTCCACCCGGCGCGCGAGCTTGGTCAGACGCAGCAGGGAGCCGACGGGGGAGTGGGTCAGATCGCTGATCCACACCCGGGCCGGAGCCCGCCGCGGGTCGTCCCACTCGCCGAGCAGCACCAGCGGCCGCATCCGCTCCCCGCCCGGCGTGGGCAGCGCGACCCGCACGGCCGTGGCGAGCGAGGTCCGCGAGGTCCGCACACCGGCCACCGTGTCCACCCAGCTCACCGGCCTGCGCAGGCCCTTGAGCGACTCCAGGATCTGCACCGCCGACAGCGGCCCCGCGCCGAAGCCCGGCAGCGATCGGTCCGCTATCGCCAGCCGCGAGCCCGGACCGATCCGCGCCACGACCGGCACCCCGGCCCCGGCGAGCCGGGTGAGCGCCGCACGGCCCGCGCCGCCGCGGATGTCGAGCAGCACCGGCTTGCGGGTGACGTCCGTCCAGCGGGCGGTGTCGAGCGCCGCGGCGACCGCGCACTCCTCCAGCGTCTCCTCGCCGGCCTCCTGGGGAACCTCCGCGCGGTCGCGCCGCGTGCGGTCGTTGACCCACGGGTCCGGCAGGAACAGCCGCCAGTTGACCGGGACGCTCAGCTCGTCGCTCGCGAACCACACCCCGAACGCCTGCTGGCCGTGGAAGACCTGACCGCGCTCCGGGTCGAAACGCCGGTCCACGCCCACCGAGTGCTCCCCGGCCTTCGGGATCGGCATCGGCCGGACCACCCAGGCCTGCGGGCAGCTGTTCCGCTCCAGGAACCGGGCGAGCGCGGCCCGCATGGGCTGCCAGTCCCAGGTGGAGCTGGAGACGAAGTGGTGCAGGCTCTGCTCGGCGGCAGGGCCGCCTATCTGCGCGGCGATGTTCCGGATCGACTTGCGGCCCTGCGCGGTCAGAAGGCCGTACAGGTACTGCTCGGCCTTCAGGCGCTGGTCGCGGCGCGGGAAGCCGGAGAAGAGCGCGGAACACAGCTCGGCGTAGGCCTCCTCGCCCGCGCCGGACGCACCGACGGACGTGGCGACACTCAGGGGAACCGTCAAGGACGAGACGGCCCCGGTGGTGGCCCTGCGCTTGGTGGATGTACTCACGACACTCCTGCCCGAAGGTTGCGCAGCTCCCTCCCGCTGCTCCACCACCGTCGCCCGTGCCCGCCTCCCGCGACGAGGTGTACCCGGCACCCGAATCGGCCGCCGAATGGTGGCCGGACCACCTCCCCCTACATCACCCCAGGTCACGGCGGCCTCCACGGCCCGACCCCAGACCTCCGGACGGTCTTCCGGAATACCCCGAGGGGGGATCTGACAGACTCACAGGCCTCGCTTTGACCCGTCGCAGGGAGTGGCCGGACCATCGCAGAGCGAGGCTGCACGGGCCGGCTCCCGGTTAATGCCCCAGGCCGGGAACCGCGCCTGTGCGCCTCGCACTCAGGCGTCCGTCGCGTCACGCACCCGTACCCGTACGCTTCGGGGCATGGGAACGCGCGGGGAGCTACGGGTCGTCGGGGCCGTCGCCGCCGGCGGGGCCCTCGGCGCGACCGCCCGCTACGGCGCCGCGCTCCTCTGGCCGACCCCGGTCCACGCCTTCCCCTGGACGACCCTCACGGTGAACGCCGCCGGCTGCGCCGCACTCGGCGTCCTCATGGTGCTGCTCACCGAGACCCGCATCCGCGTGGCTCCCCATCCGCTGCTCCGGCCGTTCCTCGGCACCGGGTTCTGCGGAGGGTTCACCACCTTCTCGACGTACGCGCTCGACACCCGGCGGCTGCTGGAGGCGGGCGACCCCGCCCGGGGCCTCCTCTATCTGGGCGCGACCCTGCTCACCGCCCTCGCCGCCGTCTGGGCGGGGGGCGCGGTCACCAGGGCGGTCGTACCGGTCCGGGTGACGCCCACGTGAACTGGCTGCTGGTCATGGCGGGCGCCGCCGTCGGCGCACCCCTGCGCTATCTCACCGACAGGGTGGCGAAGGCCCGGTTCGGCCTCGGCCTTCCCTGGGGCACGTTCGCGGTGAACGTCGTCGGCTCGTTCGTCCTCGGCCTGCTCACCGGCGTCTCCTCGGAGCGGCTGCACCTGCTGCTGGGCACCGGCCTGTGCGGCGCCCTCACCACGTACTCGACCTTCTCGTACGAGACGCTGAAGCTGTACGAGGGCGGGGCGAAGGGGTACGCGGTGCTGAACGTGGCCGGCAGCCTGGCCGCCGGACTCGGAGCCGTATGGCTGGGAGTCGAGACGGCCAGGCCGTGGTGACCGCTACGCGGTGATCCAGTCGCTGGTCGCGATCACCGGCTGGACGCCGTCACGGTGGATCGTGCCCTCGATCAGGCCGTACATCCGGTCGGCCGCGAAGTACACCTCGTTGTCGTTCTTCAGCCCGAACGGCTCCAGGTCCACGAGGAAGTGGTGCTTGTTCGGGAGGTTGAGCCGGACCTCGTTGACGGTGGAGACGTGGTCCAGGACCCGGTCGGCCATCGCGTGCAGGGTCTGCTGGAGCGAGTAGCTGTACGTCTCCGCGAACGCCTCCAGCAGGTGGCGCCGCACCTTGTCGTACGAGCGGTCCCAGTCGTGCTCCGCGTCCGCCGCCGCCGAGGCCGAGTTCGCCCAGCGGGCGGTCACCTTGGTGGCGAGGATGCGGTCGTACGCCTCCTGGAGCGTCGTGTACCTGTCCTTGATGAAGCCGTGGAACTCGGAGTTCGTCGAGTTCATCACCGTCAGCTCCTTCAGGCCCGAGAGGACCTGGAGGCCGGTGGTCCCCGAGTAGGTGATCTGCGCGGTGCGGACCTCCTGGCCCTCGCGCACGAAGGAGTGCTGCTCCTTGCGCGTCGGCACGGAGATCCGTTCCCAGGCGTACTCCTCGATCCGGATCTGCGCCTCGTGGATGACCGGCTGCGAGGTCACGAAGTGCCGGGCGAGGAGGATGCCGAAGGCCTCGGGGGAGTCGACGCCGTGCTCCTTGGCGAAGGCGTAGACCGTGTTCTTGGTGGTGTCGGTGGGCAGGCAGTTGCCGTTGTCGCCGGTCAGGTGGACGTCGCGGTACTCACCGCGCAGCGCCACCGACACGTTCAGGTCGCGGATCTCGTGCCACGCGCCGTCGTTGCCCTTGCGGGTGACCGTGACGATGCGGTTCTCGGCCTTGCCGTACTGGTTCTGGGCCAGGACGTGCTTGCTCATGTGCTGCTCAGCTCCTGCGGGTACGCGGATACGGATATCCCGTACGCCCGGCGTCCGGCGGGCCGTCGTCCCGAAGGTCCGCCCCCCGCCGTCCGGCCCGTGAACGGCGGACCGCCCCGGGACTGACGAGCATCCCGGTCCGTAGGTGGTGTCGGCACGAATGTATGCGCAGACCCGGGGACAGGCAATGGCGCCCGGCAGTGGCGACCGGTGGTCAGCGCGTGGGGAACACCTTCGTCTCCACCACCGGCAGACCCTTGGCCCACCAGTGGTCGAAGCGCCGGTAGACCAGCGGATCCCGGACCGCCAGGAACGCGCCGAGGGCCTCCGCCTCCGCGGCCAGCTCCGCCCAGACGCCCGCCGGCAGCGGCCGGAACGCCGAGGCCTCGATCCCGCCGTCGACCGGCCGCCAGACCCCGGCGACGTACCCGTCGACGAGCAGCGTCGGCAGGACGTCGCCGTTCACGCGGATCACCGCCTTGCGGTACTCGGGCGGGATGACGCGGCCGCGGTCCGCGTACGCCAGGAGGATGCTGTCCCACATGGCCATCAGCCGGGGCGGGGCGTACACGTCCCCGTCGGGCCGGGGCGCACCGGGCACGTCGTACAGGATCGTTCCTTCGGGCCCCTCCAGGACGTCGAGCCGGCCGTCGAGCGCCGCCAGGGCCCCGCGCACCCGGACCCGCTGCGTCATCGAGAACTGCGCGATGTCCGCCACCGACGCCGGCCCGAAGCCCTCCAGATAGCGCCGGACGAGCACCGCGAGACCCGCGGCGACCGCGTCCGGGTCGGTGCGCTCCGGCAGTTCGTCCGCCGTGACGAAGCACTGCGTCGCCGTGCCGTACGACCACGGCGGCCCCGTCGGGGCGTGCCACAGCGGCGCGTACTGCCGGATCATCCGCCAGGCCACGGACTCCACCGGACCGCCGCGGCCCTCTTCGAGACGGCTCAGCATCTCGGCGCCGGTCCGCGCGCGCTCGGCGTACGCGAGGAGCCCGGGCAGCAGCGCGTCGGCGTCGGCCGGTGTGAACCCGGCCGCCCTGAACCGGTGGTCGCCGAGCCGTGAACCGCGCAGCGTCGGCTCCATGCCCTCCCGGAAGGCCCGGTAGTCCTCGACGTGCACCAGGTGCAGCGTGAGCCGCATCAGCGTGGACCGCACCGCCCGGAACTCCTCCACCGCCCCGTCGAGCAGGCCCGGTTCGAAGCCCTCGACGCGGTTCCACAGCGCGACGTACGGCGAACCGGGCAGCTGCGCCTGGAGGGCGACGACCCGCCGCAGGGCCTCCTCGACGTCGACCGGGGCCCGTTCGAGGAGCAACTGGCGTGCGAGAGTGGAGCGGTTGAGGGAGCGTGTGGTGATCACCATGGCCCGATTCTCGCTCCCGCCCGACCGGAACGCGTAGCGTCGTTCTCCATGGGATCGACCACGACCACGACGACGACCGCGCCCTCGGGACACATACGGAAGCCGGAGCCGCCACCGTCCCGGTCGGCGTCTCCGGCCCCGTCCTCGTCTCCGTCCCCGTCTTCCTTCCGGTCTCGTCGCGGTGCGGTCCTCACCCTGCTCTGCTTCCTCGTCTGCTTCGGCCTCGGGATGCAGTCCTGGACGGCCCTGCGGCTCACGGGCTTCGACCTCGGGATCTTCGACCAGGCCGTCCGCGCCTACGCGCACTTCGAGCTGCCGAGGTCGCCGATCAAGAACGTGCACCACGAGTTCCCGCCCGGCTTCTCCCTGCTCGGCGACCACTTCACACCGGTGCTCGCGCTCCTCGCGCCCCTGTACTGGCTGTGGGACGACCCGCGGGTCCTCCTCTTCGCGCAGGCCGCGCTGTTCGCGGCGGGTGTGCCGGTGGTCCGGCGCATCGCCCGGCGCTGCTTCGCGGACGCCGGCCCGCTGGCCGCGCGCCGGGCCGCCGATCTCGGCGGGCTGGTGTACGCGGTGGGCTGGCCGATCCTCAACTCCTCCTTCAACGGCTTCCACGAGGTGGCCTTCGCGGTGCCGTTCACCCTCCTGATGCTGGAGCGGGGACTGGCCCGGCGGTACGGGGCGGCGGCCTGCTGGGCGCTCCTGCTGTGCGCGACGAAGGAGGACATGGGGCTGGTGGCCGGAGCGTTCGGGCTGGTCCTGGCGGTACGGGCGCACCGCGCGGGTGACCGCGGGGGCCGGGCGACGGGCCTGGCGCTGGCCCTCGCGGGCCCCTTGGTCTCCGCCGTCGTGATCACCTGGTTCCTGCCGGCGATGGGCGGACCGGAGGGCTACTACTGGTCGTACGGCAGCCTCGGCGCCGATCCGGGGGCGGCGCTGGCGCATGTCCTCACGGCCCCGTGGGTGCTGCTCCAGGTCTCCGTCACCCCCTTCGTCAAGGTCGCCATGCTGGCCTGGATCCTGGGCACCCTGGCCCTGCTTCCGCTCGGCTCGCCGACCTTCCTCCTCGCCGTGCCCCTCCTCGCGGAGCGGGTCCTCTCCGACAATCCGAACCACTGGCCGGTGATCAACCACTACGACGCGTTCCTGTGGCCGATCCTCGTCACGGCGTCCCTGGAGACCCTCGCCCGCCTCCACCGGAACCGCCGTACGGCGGCGCGGCGGTGGGCGCTCACCGCGCTCGTCCTCTCCTCGGCGGCGGCCGTCGTCCTCGGCCTCGGCCTTCTCGTGCGCCCGGACTTCTGGACGCCCAGCCCGGACAAGCGCCCGCTCGCCACGGCGGCCGAACTGATCCCGGACGGGGCGACGGTGGAGGCGGACAACACCATCGCCCCCCGTCTGACGGCCCGTACGCATGTGGTCATCGCCGACGCGACGCCACGGGGCGCGGACTGGGTGCTCCTGCGGGTGGAGAACAGGACGTTCCCCTTCGCCTCGACGGACGACCAGGCGGCGCGCGCCGCACTGCTCCTGGCCCACGGCTACACGGAGGTCCGGCGTCAGGACGGCACGGTCCTGCTCCACCGCACCACCCGGACCCCGATCCCGGGCATGCGCGTCCCCGGCCCGGACAGCACTCCGGTCCGCGAGGCCGTCCCGGAGGACGTGGGCGCGAACCTGCTGCTGCGCTGAGGACCGGGGCGGGCGCCGCGCCGTCGCCGGGAAGGCCCGTGCCCTGTACGGCGGCCCGCCGGGTGACCGGCGGGGGCTCGGCTCGTTGCCCGGTCGTCTACGACGACGACATGTGGAGGTGCGCGGTGAGCGGACGAGGGACGAGCACGACCAGGGACCTGGTCCTGGGCGACATCGGAGACGTACGGAGGGCGGTCGAGGCGCTGGGCGAAGGGGCCGCCGTGGCCCACGGCTTCGGCAACTTCTACGCGCTCACGGCCCGCGCCGACCGGGAGGTCGTCGAGCGGGTCAACCGGATGAAGGGCCGCCCGGCCGGTCAGGTCGGCAGCGTCACGACCGTCCGCGAGCACGTGGGCGCCGTCTTCGACTGGACCCGGTTGCCGTCCGAGCTCCCGCGCCGGCAGATCGAGGACCTCGTGGAGGAGCTGTTCACGCTCGGGCCGTTCGGCTTCCGGGGTCCCGCCGCGGCGCGGATCCCTCCTCATCTCTCGGCGGTCCAGGACGGCGTGCCGACCGTGCAGTTGATCGCCCCCGGCTACCGCTGCCCGTCCAACGCCTTCCTCGCCGAGGCCCTCGGCCGCACGGGCGCCGGATTCCTCTCCATCACCTCGGTGAACCGTTCCCGCTGTCTGACCGGGGCGGAGCACGAACCGGCCCACTGGCGGGCCGACGGGGTGGCCAGGGACTTCGGCCACGAGCCGGACGTGCGGATCCTCGCCCATGACGACGAGGCCGTCGCCCGCCGCCACCACCCGCACCACGTGCCGATGTCGACGACGGTGCTGTCCTTCCACCGCACCTCGGGCTTCGGCCGCTCGGGCCTGCCGGCCCTGACCCTCGAACGGCACGGTTCGCTCTCGGCCGACCACACCCGGGCCGTCGCCGCGAACCACGGTTTCGCCCTCACCGTCCCGCCGCAGGCCGAACGCAGGCTGACCGCGCGCACGTACACCGACTGACGCCGGGAGTGCTTCAGGGCTGCGCGGCGGGCGTCTCCGGTGAACCGTCGGGAGGCGTCGAGCCCTTGTGGAGCCGCTTCTCGCAGAGCAGGTACCCCGCGTGCAGGCGGTTCCGTGCGCCGAGCTCTCGGATGATCTCCGCGATGTGCCGTTGAACGGCGCGGAGGGAGAGTCCCAGGCCTTCGGAGATCCGTTTGTCGCTGATGCCGTCGACCAGTTGCTGCTCGATGGACGAGCGGATCGCGTTGGACGTGCTCTGCGTGACTTCCCTGTCGTAGCTCACGGGGAAGTCCGTGGCCACCGCCCAGGCGTGTTCGAAGGCCTGTACCGCCATGTCGACGACGCTCGGGCTCCGGGCGATCAGCGCGCCCTCCTTGCTCCCCCGCAGGGAGAGCACGGCGACCCTGCGGTCGAAGATGAGGACGCGCGGAAACCCCGCCGCCGTGGTGCGGACCGCCGCACCGCGTCGGGCCACGTGCTCCACGTACGCGATGGTGCCCTGGTCGAACTGGGCGGAGTGCTGGTAGAGCGTCCGCATGCGCACATTTCGCTGCAGGAGGCTCTCCGCCTTCGCCAGCGACTCGCGGATCAGCTCCTCCGGCCGGGGGCCTCCCGGCTGTGACGTCAGGACCTCCTCCTGGGCGTCGACCGCCAGACCGGTGATGAGGTTGCGCACCGCCGGCAGGGAGTGGATCTCCTCCAGGTCGGGAACGCCTCTCGCCCCTGCGTGCGTCTCGTAGACCGGAGTGAGCATGTCGAAGGCCGCGCTGGTCTCCGCGATGGCGTGCTGCAGCCCCTGGACCTCCTGGTAGAGCGGGCTCAGCGCGACCCGGCGCGCGGTCTCCGGGGAGACGGCGTGGAAGTGGCCGTCCTCCGAAGGGCCTTGCAGCAGACCCCAGCCGATCAGGGCGTGCACGGCCTTCTCGGCGTCGGCGGGAAGGCACCGGACTTCTGCCTGAATCTCCTGGAATGTCGCCTGCTCCCGCGCGAGGAGGCAGGCGTAGACCTGCGCGGCTCCCGCCGCAAGGGATCCCGCGGTGTCCGATCCGCCTGTTTTGATCACGAACGCACCTTACGTTCTAGGGTCGCATTTCTGCCAGCGGCAACATGATCCCTCAACTCCCTGGATCCGTGGTTTCTCCCTCGCGATAGTGGATGTCGCCGCAGGTCACGAGCCTGAGTGGCACCAGATGACAGTGGGGGAAACACATGATGAGCACCCTTTCCAGACACCTTCAGCGAGTGGCGGTTGTGGTCTCCGCGTTCGGTGTGCTGGCCCTGACCCAGGCCGACGCCTTCCTGGTCACCGGCGGCGCGCCGAGCCGCGATGTCGTCGTGACCGCGCTGGGTGACGATCTCGGCTGGGGATGACGCCGATTCCGCGGATCGGGAAATGCGCGAACGCGATTCCGCCGCGGGAATGCTCACCGCTTGTCCATTCGCAACATCATGAAAATGGGGGGTCAAGTGTCGGAACGGCACGTGGAGTTGCTGGCGATCGGAGCCGGGCCGGCAAACCTCGCACTGGCGGTAGCGCTCAGTGAATCGGCACCGTCGTGGCTGGTCGAGAGTTCACTCGTGGTCGAGCAGGCCGAGGATGTGACCTGGCAGCGCGGAATGATGATGCCGTGGGCGCGCAGCCAGGTGTCCTTCCTGAAGGATCTGGTGACGCTTCGCAATCCCACCAGTCGCTTCTCCTTCCTGAACTATCTCCATTCGGTCGGCCGTCTCGATGACTTCATCAACACGGGCACCTTCACGCCGCACCGCATGGAGATCTCCGCCTATCTCCGCTGGGTCGCGGCGGAAGTTCCGATTCCGGTCGAGTTCAACAAGAAGGCCGTCGGCATCCGCCCGGTCCGGCTGGACTCCGGCGACCTCGACGGGTGGCAGGTCACCTTCTCCGACGGTTCCGTCATCTCCTGCCGGAACCTCGTCATCGGCGGCGGCCGCGACCCGTACGTGCCGGAGGCCTTCCGGTCGCTGCCGGCCGAACGCGTCATCCACAGCACCGAGTTCTCGGAGCGCATCGGCAAGCTCGACAAGTTCGGGGCGCACCGCATCGCCGTGGTCGGCGCCGCGCAGAGCGCCGGCGAGATGCTCTGGTCGTCCTACCAGGAGTTCCCGCACGCTCGGCTGACCCTGCTCATGCGGTCGATCGGCCTGGTGGCCTACGAGGGGAGCAAGTTCACCAACGAGCTGTTCTACCCCTCGTTCGTGGACGAGTTCCACGCGTCGCGTCCGGAGGCCCGCCGCCAGATGCTCGACGAGATGTACCGCACGAACTACGGCGGCCTCGCCCCGGACCTGCTGAACAGCCTCTACCACCAGATGTACCAGGACCGGCTCACCGGCACCGAGCGCATCGACATGGTCAGCATGTCCGATGTGACGTCGACCCGCATGGACGGCGACGACGTCGTCCTCACCTACACGGACCGCCGGACCGGCAGGACCGACTCCGTGCGCTGCGACACCGTGCTGCTCGGCACGGGATTCGTCCGCTCCATGCCCCGGCACGTCCGCGACCTCGCGGACTCCCTGGGCCTCGCCGACGTCGAGGTCACCCGTGACTACCGCCTGGTGGTGCCCGGCCGGACCGCCGCAGGCTGCTACCTGCAGGGCGTCAACGAGGCCACGCACGGCATCGCCGACTCGCTCCTCAGTGTGCTGGCAAGCCGCTCCGGGGAAATCGCGGCAGACATCGTCCGGCATTACGAGAACAGCCGTGTGCCGTCCCACACGGCCTGAACTGAGGGGGACCTGATGGAGATTCGTCATCTCAACCGCGACGAGCTCGTTCACGAGAACGGACTCGACGCCCAACGACTTGTTCCCTGGCCCGCGTTGAACGCGCCCTTCGAGGGGTCCTGGTGCGTCATCAGGCCCGGCACCGCTTCGACCCCCCACGCTCACCACGAGTACGAGATCTTCATCGCCATGAAGGGCGAAGCCGTCCTCGACCACGACGGGGGACGCACCCCCTTCGTCGCCGGCGACATCGTGCACTTCACCCCCGGAGAGCGGCACTCGATCGTCAACGAGAGCGACGCCGACTTCGAGATGTACAGCGTCTGGTGGGACCGCCCGATGGCGGACGTGTTCGTCGCGAAGCACGAGGGGGGCGAGTGAGCCCCACCACGGTCATCATCGCGCCCCCGCCCACACCCAACGGGAACCTGCACGTCGGACACATCGCCGGCCCCTACCTGGCCGGTGACGTGTACGCGCGCTACCTGCGCGCCAACGGCCGGCCGGTCGTCTTCACGACCGGCACGGACGACAGCCAGACGTACGTGGTCGCGAGCGCGGCGAAGCTCGGCACCACTCCGCAGGAGCTGTGCGCCCTGTCCGCCAAGCAGATCGAGCGCACGCTCGAGGTGATGGGCATCTCCGTCGACGGGTTCGCCCCCTTCGACGACGGCTACCGCCGGACGGCCCTGGACTTCCTCACGGCACTCCACGCGGCCGGCCGGCTCCGGCTCCGCACCGGCACGTTTCCGTACCTGGAGCGCACCGGCGAGTACCTGATGGAGGGCCTGGTCGCCGGCGACTGCCCGGTCTGCCTGGCCCCGAGCCGGGGCGGGCTCTGCGAGTCGTGCGGTCACCCGAACAACTTCTCGGAGCTGATCGACCCCCGCTCCACCATCGACCCCACCGAGCCCGTCGCCTTCCGGGAAGCCGAGATCCTCGTCCTCCCGATGGAGGAGTACCGCGAGCAGCTCACCGCCTACCACGAGAGCCAGGGCGCCGGCTGGCGGCCGCATCTCGTGCAGCTGTTCAAGGAAGTGCTGTCCCGGCCGCTGCCGGACTTCCCCATCACCTTCCCGACCGGCTGGGGCATCCCGGCGCCGTTCCCCGAGACGCCCGGGCAGGTGCTCAACGCGTGGGCCGAGGGCATGGCCGCGTCGATGTACTGCACCTGGTGGGCCGGCGACGACCGTGCCGCGGCCACGGACGAGGCGTGGCGGGCCGAGAACTCCGCCCGGCTCGTGTACTTCCTCGGCTTCGACAACGGCTACTTCTGGGGCGGCACGCACCTCGCGATGCTGATGGCCCACGACGGCCGGTACATCCTGCCCGACACCATCGTCTGCAACGAGTTCTACGAGCTCGAGCACGAGAAGTTCTCGACCAGCAAGGGCCACGTGGTCTGGGCCGAGGAGCTCGTCGACGAGGTGCCCCGCGACCTGATCCGCTTCTACCTCTCGCTGACGTGCCCCGAGAACCAGCGCACGAACTTCAGCCGGGCGGCCTTCGAGCAGATCACGGCCGACCGGCTGGTCGCCCCGTGGAACCGGCTGTCCGACCGGCTCGCGCAGCGCCTCGACGACGCCGGTCCCACCGGACCGCTGCCGACCTCCGCCGAGGGCAGGGCCCGGGCCGCGGCGATGGAGGAGCGGTTCCACACGTGCTACGAGCTGTCCTCGTACAGCCTCGCCCGTGCCGCCGACCTGATCATCTCCCAGGTACAGCGGCTCGAGCGGAACGCGGACCTCCCCGGCACGGCGCCCGGCGACCTCCTCCTGGAGACCCGGACGCTGCTGTCCTGCGCCTCGCCCATCCTCATCGACGTGGCCGAGCAGGCCCGTGAGGCCGGTGTCGCCGTCGACCTCCGAGGCGAGACCGCCGACGAGATCCCGCCGTTCCGACTGCCGCAGATCGCCACCCCTTCGAGGACCGCACCATGAAGCTGCTCGCCATCGAGGCCGTCCAGTACCGCACGTACTTCCAGGCCCGCTACCGGCAGGTGGTCGACCTGGGCGTCGACGTCCACGTACTGAACGGCATCGGAACGGAAGACTTCTGGCCCGCGGACCGCTACCGCGTGGCCGGCAGCAAGCACGTCGACGACATCGTCGCGGCCGCACGGGAATGGCACGCCGAGGAGGACTTCGACGGAGTCTTCACCTTCAGCGAGTTCGGCGTCATGGCCGTGGCGCACGTCGCCGAGGCGCTGGGCCTTCCCACGATCGGGGTGGAGGCCGCCCGCACGAGCCGCAACAAGTTCCTGATGCGGCAGGCCCACGAGGAGCACAAGGCGCCGCACCCGCGGTTCCGGTACGTCTCCACCGTGGACGAGGCGGCGGCCGCCGCCGAGGAGTTCGGCTACCCCGTGATCCTCAAGCCGACGCTCGGCGCGGCCAGCAGCTTCGTCTTCCGGCTCGACGACGCCGCGGAACTGCGCGAGCGGTTCGCGACGGCCGCCCAGGGGATCACGGAAGCGGCCCTCTTCCAGCTGGAGGCCGACGGCATGGACGTCGGCCCGTCGGGCCTGCTGATCGAGTCCTTCCTCGACGGGGACGAGTACCTGATCGAGGCCGTGGCCTGGGACGGCGAGGTCCATCTGGGCTCCGTGGTCGACCGGGTCACCGTCGAGGGCGCCACCTTCGACGACGACGTGCACCACGCCCCCACCTCGCTCTCCGGGCCCCGGCTGGCCCGGGTGCACCAGGCCGTCACGGCCGCGGCGCACGCCCAGGGCCTCAGGCAGGTCGCGATGCACGCCGAGGTCCGCTTCCACGGCGACGAGCCGTACATCCTGGAGATCGCCGCCCGCCCCGGCGGCGGCGGCCTGGACCACATGGCGCGGCTGAGCGCCGGATTCTGCCCCATCCGCGCGACGGCGGACGTCGCCGCGGGGCAGCGGCCCGACGTCGACGGCTACACGCCCACCGAGACCCACACGGCGGCGATGTGCCTGATCAGCGGCCCCGGCGAGATCCGGTCGATCTCGGTGCCCGCGGAGGTCGAGGAGTCGGACCGGCTCTTCTTCTTCAACGTGACCGCCAAGCCCGGCGACCTGATCAAGCGCCCCCCCGAGGGCAACAGCATCCTCGGTTTCCTCGGTGCCACCGGCACCTCCCTCGAAGACGCGATGAACACCGCCACCGAGCTGGCGAACAAGATTGAGGTGTCCCTCTCATGACCAGTGAGCGCATTGCCCGCCCGCGTCACTACCTGATGTGCCGACCGACGCACTTCGCGGTCGACTACTCCATCAACCCGTGGATGGACCCCGGAAAGCCGGTCGACGCCGACCTCGCGATCCTCCAGTGGGAGCAGCTGCACGCGCTGTTCGTCTCCCTCGGCCACACCGTGGAGCTGATCGAGGGCCTCCCGGGCCTGCCCGACATGGTCTTCGCCGCCAACGGCGCGACCGTCGTGAACGGCCGCGTCCTCGCCGCCAAGTTCCGCTACCAGGAGCGCGCGGCCGAAGGCCCCGCGTACGCCGACTGGTTCCGGACCCGTGGCTACGACGTCCACGAGCCCGTGCACGTCAACGAAGGCGAGGGGGACTTCCTCGTCGACGAGGACGTCATCCTCGCCGGCACCGGCTTCCGCACCGACCCGGAGGCCCACCGCGAGGCGGAGCGCCACCTCAGGCTCCCCGTCGTCGGCCTCGAGCTCGTCGACCCGCGCTTCTACCACCTGGACACGGCCCTGGCCGTCCTCGCCCCCGGCGAGATCATGTACTACCCGGCCGCGTTCTCCGAGCCGAGCCGGCAGTTCCTGCGCAACCGCTACCCCGACGCCATCACGGCGACGGACGAGGACGCCCAGGCGTTCGGCCTCAACGCGCTGTCCGACGGCCGCAACGTCATCCTGCCCGAGGCGGCGACCAACCTCAGGGCCCGGCTCACGGAGCGCGGCTTCCACGCGATCGGCGCATCCCTCTCGGAGCTGCTGAAGGCCGGCGGAAGCGTCAAGTGCTGCACGCTGGAGATCCGCGACCGTGACTGACTTCGACGGGAAGCGCTTCCGCAATCCCGCCTACGGCGACCGGGCCCCGGTCGCCCTGTACCGCCAGGACGGCGATCTGCTGTGGGCCGACTTCGAAGGCGGTGACGTACGCAAGGGGGCCCTGTCCGGTCGGCAACTGGCCGACGGCTCCCTGGAGTTCGGCTACACCATGGTCATGACCAGCGGCGACGTCATCACCGGCCGGTGCAACAGCGTCCCCGAGACCGGCGACGACGGTCGTGTCACCCTGCACGAGACATGGGAGCGCTACGGGCCGCACGCGGCCACCGGCGTCTCCGAGCTGAGGGAGGTCTAGCATGCCTCCCTCCAACGGAGCCCTGGTCCTCGTCGTCGGCAGCGGCGGCCAGGCCTACCGCGAGTACCTCCTCGCGAGCGCCCGCGACCACCACGACGTCTGGCTCCTGGACTCCACCGAGCCGACCTGGCAGCGGCCCTTCGTCCGCGGCGCCACGGTGGTCGGGCTCATCGACAGGGCCCGGCTGATCCCCGACCAGGAAGCGCTGGTGAAGGCCGCGCTCGCACTGGCCGAGGAACACACCATCGCCGGCGTGTGGACGTACGACGAGACCCTCGTCGTCGCGACCGCGCACATCGCCGAGACACTCGGGCTCCCGGGCCTGTCCGTGGCGGGTGCGGAGAACTGCCGCAACAAGGAGCACACCCGCCGGCTGCTCACCGAGGCAGGGCTGCCGCAGCCCCGCTACCGCCACGTCACCTCGCTCGACGCGGCGCGCGCGGCGGCCGTGGAGTTCGGCTTCCCCGTCGTGCTGAAGCCCCGGGGGATGGGCGCCAGCATCGGCGTGGTCCGCGCGGACGACGAGACCGCGCTCGACCACGCCTACGAGGTCGCCGAGCGGGGGAGCCACGGCGGCAACCCCGCGTACGAGGGCGGCGTCCTGGTCGAGGAGATGCTCGTCGGACCGGAGATCAGCGTCGACGGCGCCGTCGTGGCAGGGGCGTACAAGCCCTTCGTCCTGGCCCGCAAGCAGACCGGCATGGAGCCGTACTTCGAGGAGACCGGGCATGTGGTCGACGCCGCCGACCCCCTGCTCTCCGACGCCGGGCTGCTCGACGTCCTGACCCGGGCCCACCGGGCCCTGGGCGTCCAGGACGGGATCACGCACACCGAGGTGAAGCTCACCCCGGCAGGCCCGGCCATCGTGGAGGTCAACGGGCGGCTCGGCGGCGGCCTCATCCCGTATCTGGGAAAGCTGGCCACCGGCATCGACCCCGCGCTCGTGGCGGTCCAGGTGGCCACCGGCCGGGAGCCGTCCCTGACCGCGACCGCGCAGGACTGCGTCGGCATCCGGTTCGGCTATCCGCCCGAGGACGGCCGGGTCCGCGAGGTCGAGGTACCCCGGTCCGGCCCGGGCCTGGTCGAGGCGGCCCCCCTGACCACGGTCGGCGCCGTGCTGCTGCTGCCCCCGCGCGGAATCGTGGCGCGCTTCGGCTACGCGATCTGCCGGGGCGACGGCCCCGACGCGTGCGAGGCGGCGCTGGACACGGCGGAGAAGGCCTTCACGTTGACTCTCGACCCGATCGGGGAGTAGCGCGATGAGTATCGCGGTGATCGGTGGTGGCATCGCCGGTGCGGCGCTCGCCTGGCGGCTGCGCCGGCTCGACCCCGACGTGGAGATCACGCTCTTCGTCGGCCACCGCAGTGTCCGGGGGGACGCCACCGGTGCCTCCGGAGGAATGGTCCGAGGCTTCGAGACCGACGCCGAGTCGTGTCTCGCGGCCTCGGAGAGCCTGGCCGAGCTGGTCGCCGGTCCCGCGCTGCGGGACCGGGCGGACTACCGCGAGGTCGGCTCCCACTACTTCCTGGAGCCCGGGAGCGCCGACGTGGCGGCCCTGGCCTCGATCGTGGAGGCCAGACTGCCCGGCTCGCTGACGTGGTCGGCGGTCGAGGACCTCCCCGGGCCCTGCCCGGTCCGGGGCCTGCCCGACGGCACCGTCGCGGTGGTGGAGCGGCAGGGCGGGTACTTCTCCCCGCACCGGCTGCGCACGTCGATGACGAGCGAGCTGCTCGGGTCCCGGGTCGCGGTCTCCCAGGAACTCGTGACCGGAGTCCTGCCCGACGGCACGCTCCAGGGCGTCGACCGCGAGCACGCGAAGGGCTTCCGGGCCGTCGTGGTCGCGGCCGGCGCATGGACGCCGCACCTGCTGCTCGACCACGATCCGGTGGCCGGCGGCTTCCGGACCAAGGCGATCCAGTACGTCCGCTGCCCCGTCGCCCCGCCGGGGCTCGGCGCGTTCACCGACGAGACCAGCGGTCTCTACGGGCGTCCGCTGACGGACGGCGGCCTGCTCCTCGGGATCCCCACGGACCGGTGGGGCGTCGACCCGGACGGCGTCGGCGTCGACCCGTCCCTGATCGGCACGCTGCTGGAGGTGGCCTCGGAGCGGCTCCGGCTGAAGCTGGAGCCGTCCGGCGTGGAGGGGTTCAGTTCGTCGGACTGCTACCACCGGGAGCCGGGTCTCGCCCTGCGCGACCTGGAGGACGGTTCGCCGGTGTACACGTTCACCGGGGGAAGCGGGGGCGCCGCCAAGACGGTCCTCGCCGCGAGCCGGACCGCGGCCGCCGGACTCCTCGACCGCCTCGCGGCGGCACACCCGGGGGGCTCGCAGGCACAGAGATGAAGCCGGCCGGGTGGATACCGGCGCTCCCCCCTCCCTCCCCCCACGAACTCCGCGACAAACGACGGCCCGACGGCGGCCGTCCTCCGAAAGGTGATCCCATGGCCACTGCTCACTCCTCCCTGAACGCCAAGGCCCAGCTGCTGCACTCGTACCACTCCGGAAGCACCCTCGTGCTGCCCAACGCCTGGGATGCCGCGAGTGCCGCGCTGTTCGCGGAGGCGGGCGCCAAGGCCGTCGCGACCACCAGCGGCGGAGTCTCCTGGGCCCTGGGACGTCCTGACGGGCAGGGCCTGTCGCGGACCGAGATGCTCGCGATGGCCGAGCGCATCGCCTCCGTCGTCGACGTGCCGGTGACCGCCGACATCGAGGGCGGCTACGGTCCCTCCGCGCAGGACGTGGCCGAGACCGTCCGCGCCGCCGTCGCCGCGGGCGTCGTCGGGATCAACCTCGAGGACTCGGGCGCCGCGGACACCACGCTCTTCGGTGTGGAGGCCCAGTCGGAGCGCATCAGCGCGGCCCGTGAGGCGGCGGCCCAGGTCGGCGTCCAGGACCTCCTGATCAACGCCCGTACCGACGTCTTCCTCTTCGAGGTCGGCGAGGCGTCCGAGCGCTTCGACGAGGTCGTGAGCAGGGCCCGGGCCTACGCCGAGGCCGGCGCCGACTGCCTGTTCGTGCCGGGTCTGGTCAGCCTGCCCGTCCTCAAGCTGCTCGTCGGCGCCTCCCCGCTGCCGATCAACGCGATGACCGGGCCGGGTGGCCCGAGCGTGGCCGAACTCGCCGCCGCCGGCGTGCAGCGCATCAGCGTGGGCACCGCGATGGCGGAGATCGCCTACACCGCGGCGCGCGCCGCCGCCCGCGAACTGCTCGCCGAGGACGGCGACTCCAAGGACGGCGACGCCAAGAACGCGGACCCGCTGACGTACTTCGACCTCAACGGTCTCTTCGTCTGAGCGCGGAATCCGAGTCGAGGCAGGAGGACACGTGATCGACCCGAACTGGGCAGGGCTGGCCGGCGAGCTGCGAGGGCGACTCTTCCGGCCGGGTGACCCCGGCTACCGGGTGGCCACCCACGTGCGCAACAAGCGCCACGAGGGCACCCGTACCCCTCGGGCGGTCGTCGCGGCCGCCGACACCGAGGACGTCAGAAGGTCCGTCCTGTGGGCGCGCGAGCACGGCGTTCCCGTCGTCGCGCGCTCCGGCGGCCACAGCTTCGCGGGCTACTCGCTCAACGACGGCCTGGTCGTGGACCTCGGCAGGTGCTCGCTCGTCGACGTCGACGCGTCGACCGGTCTGGTCACCGCCGGCGGCGGCGCGCGCACCGGACAGGTGCACGACCGGCTGCGGCCCTACGAACTGACCGTCCCGACCGGGACCAGCCCGCTGGTCGGCATCGCCGGACTCACCCTCGGCGGCGGATGCGAGTACGCCTCCCGGTCGCTCGGGCTCACCTGCGACTCCCTCGTCGAGACCACGGTCGTCACCGCGAACGGCGACGTGCTCGTGTGCAACGAGACGGAGAACCCGGACCTGTTCTGGGCCTGCCGGGGCGGCGGCGGCGGGAACTTCGGCATCAACGTGTCGCTCACCTTCCGGACGCACCCGGCGCGCGATGTGTCGATGTGCCGGCTGACCTGGGACTGGTCGGACGCGGAGCGCGTGGTCGATGCCGTGCAGCGCCTCATGCCGGAGGCGCCGCACGACTTCTCCCTCAACCTGAGGGTCGCCACGTCCGGCGCCGACTCGCTCTCGGCTGCCGGGAACCGCTTCGTCGGGGTCTCGGGCTACTACTTCGGGCCCTCCGAGGAGCTGCGCGAGATCCTGGCGCCGGTGCTCTCCGCGGCGACTCCGCGGAGCAGTCACTTCGTGGACCAGACGTACTGGGAGGCGAAGGGGAACATGTCGCACCCCTCGCCGGTCGACGACCATTTCATGACCCGTACGAGATATGTGAAGCAGCCCGTCTCCGGGCAGGGGATCCGGTCGATCCTGACCTGGATGGAGAAGTGGCCGGGGAGCAGGAACCCGGACGGGGGCGGACTCGGCATGTTCGCCTGGGGCGGCGCCATCAACGAGGTGCCCGCGGCCGACAGCGCGTTCGTGCACCGGGACACGATGTTCCTCGCCTCGATGGACGCCTCCTGGAGCCGCGAGGACTCCGCGCAGCAGGTCGACGCGGTCCAGGACTGGGTCAACGGCCTCTACGCCGACATGGGCTCCTACATGTCCGACGCGTCGTACCAGAACTTCGTCGACCCGGAACTGGACGACTGGCGGCAGGCCTACTACGGGGCCAACTACCCGCGGCTCGTCGAGGTGAAGCGCACGTACGACCCCACGAACGTGTTCGGTTTTGATCAAGGGATTCAGTCATGACAGACGACGCCAAGCGGATCGGTGTGTTCGCCGCGCTGAAGGCGACGCCGAGTACGGCCCGCTTCCTCCTCGGCGGAGTATTCGTCAACCAGATGGGCGCGTTCGTCCAGACCTTCCTGGTGCTCTACCTGGTGCACAACGACTGGTCGATGAAGCGCGCCGGCATCTGCCTCGGCGCCTACAGCCTCGGTGCGCTGATCGGCGGTCTGATCGGCGGCGAGCTGACCCAGCGGCTCGGCCCCCGCAACACCATCGTCATCGCGATGAGCTGCTCGGCCCTGCTGGTGGCGAGCCTGCCGTTCCTGAAGGACCCGTCCAACTTCGCCTTCGTCGCGGTGCTGATCGGCGCGGCCGGTGCCGCGACGGCGGCGTACCGCCCGGGGGCCTCGGCCCTGCTGAACGCGGTGATGCCCGCGGAACTGCGGGTGATGGCCTTCTCGATGATGCGTACCGCGCTCAACCTCGGCGCCGTCATCGGCCCGTTCGCGGCAGCGGCCCTCACCCTGGCGAACTGGGACCTGCTCTACTGGGTGGACGGTGCCACCGCGCTGGCGTACGCACTGCTCTCCCTGGTGTTCCTCCCGGCCAAGGCCGGCAAGCGGACCGACGGCGCGCCCGGCGCCACGGCCGAGGGGCAGCCGGTCGAGAAGGTCGGCTACCTCGCGATGCTGCGCGACACCAAGTTCGTCCTCTACCTGGCCTCGATGACGCTGAGCGCCATGTTCTACATGCAGTTCATGGCCGTGCTGCCCCTCAAGGTCCAGGCGGACGGCAACCCGACAGCCCTGTACAGCAGCGCCCTCGCGCTCTCGTCGGGACTCCTGATCGCCCTTGAGCTGAAGATCACCAGCTACGTCTCCGAGTGGAAGGCGCCGGTGGCGGCCGGAGCGGGGACCTTCGTCATGGCCCTCGGCCTGACCGCTTACGCGATCTCCGGGTCCCCCGTCGTGATCCTGCTGGGCACGGCCGTGTTCGTGAGCGGAATGATGGTGAGCGGCCCCACGCTGTGGGCGCATCCCGCCGGCAAGCCGGAGAACGTCAAGGGGCGTGCCATCGGCTCCTCGCAGGCCGCGTTCTCCCTCGGCTCGGCGACGGGCACGACCCTGGGCGTCCTCGCCTGGGGCGCCTTCGGGAACGGCGTCTGGCTGCTGTGCGGGGCGGCCGGAGCCCTCGCGGCGCTCTTCGCGGCGTACGGGCTGAGCGAGGCCCGGGACAAGAGCCCGAAGCAGGAGGTCGAGGAGGTCGCGGAGGCGACCACGGCCGCGTAGGCGATCTCGGCCGCGTAGGCGATCTCGGCCGCGCAGGCCCTCGGCATCCCCGTCCCCACTCTCTCCCCTCAGTCCAGCCGGACAGCGGAAAAGGAGTCAACAGTGACCGACCGCCCCGTCATCATGGTGGGATTCGTCCCGGTGGCAGTGACCTCGCTCGCCGAGTTCCAGCCCGACCGGTCCGTGATCATCATCGATGAGCCGGACGTGATCCGTAAGCGTGGTGTACGCGCGCAGGTGGCCGACTCCCCGGTCGTCCGTGAGGTGATCGACTGGGAGTACCAACTCCCGGGTGCGGCCGACGCGTTCGTCAACGCGCACCCCGATCTGGTGCCCGCCGCGATCGGTCCGCTGCAGGAGTACGCGACGCCGTTCGCGGCCAGACTCGCCGAACGGTACGGGCTGCCGGGGGCGGGATTCGGCGCGGCGCAGATCCTGCGGGACAAGGAGCTGACGCGCAAGGTGACGACCGCCGCGGGCATCCCCAACCCGCGCTCGACGCCCGTCGCGGACGCCTCCGAGGTACGGAAGTTCATGGAGCTGCACGAGGGGCCCGTGGTGCTGAAGCCGGCGAACCGGCAGGGCTCCACGGGGACCAGGATCCTCTCGTCGGCGGACGAGGCGGACGCCGCCTGGATCGAGTGCACCGATCACGACGAGGGCGTCTTCGTGCCGGACCGGCCCCGCGAGGTCCGCATGCTCGTGGAGCAGTACGTGGCCGGCGCCGAGTACAGCGTGGAGATGCTGGTCGACCGGGGCACCCCGCTGTTCGCCAACGTGACCGAGAAGATCCTCTTCCCCGGCGACCGTCCGGTCGAGATGGGGCACGCCGTGCCCGCCGGGATTCCGGAGGAGCTGCGGGGCGAGCTCTACGAGCGGACGCGGCAGGTCCTCGGGGCGGTCGGCTTCGGCAGCGGCGTGGTCCACTGCGAGTGGATCGTCTCCGACGGCACGCCGTTCCTCGTGGAGTGCGCGGGCCGCTTCGCCGGTGACGGGATCATCGACCTGATCGAGCGCGCCTACCCGGTGGATCTCGTCCGGCACTTCTGGACCCTGATGAAGGGCCGGCCGCTGCCGGGCCCCCTGCCCAGCAGCGCCGAGCGGGCGGCGGCCGTCCGCTTCCTGCACGCCCGCCCCGGAGTGGTCGAGACGGTCGGCGGACTCGAGCGGGCCAGGGAAGTACCCGACGTGGTCTCCTGCAACGTCGCGGTGAAGGCGGGAGACCGCGTGCGGAAGCTGCGCAGCTCCAAGGAGCGGATCGGCGCGGCCGTCGCCGTGGCCGGGACGGAGCGGGAGGCCCGGCGGCGTGCCGAGGAGGCCCTCGCCGAGGTCGACATCGTCACCGTGCCGGATACTCCGGAGAGCTGAAGGCGCCGGGCGGCGCGAGGAGTCGGAGGGGGACGGCATGGCGGTGACGGTCGACGAGGTGAGGGCCCACGCCCTCGCCCTGCCGCGCACACATGAGGCGCTCGTGCGGGACCGGGTGAAGTTCCGGGTCGGCAGGATCGTCTACGTGGCGCTCTCGCCTGACGAGACGGTGATGGGCTTCTCGTACCCCAAGGAGGAACGCGCCGCCCTGGTGGCCTCGCAGCCGGAGAAGTTCGCGATGCCCGCCCCCAGGGACGAGCGCTTCAACTGGGTGCGCGTACGGCTGGCCGCGATCGACGCGGAGGAGATGCGGGAGATCGTCACCGATGCCTGGCGGATGGTCGTCCCCCGGCGGGTGGCGAACGAACACCTGCGAGACACCTCCGCGCCGGCCGCCGGGGCATCGGCTGCCGGGACACCGGCCGTCGGGACACCGGCCGTCGGGACGCCTGCCGCAGAGCCGCCGTGGGCCGAGGCGCCGACCTTCGCCGACCTCCGGGCGGCCGCCGACGTCTTCAACGGCTTCACCGGCGTCGACAGGAGCTGGCTCGCCCTCCGCGAGCGCACCCGCCCGGGGCTGGACCCCGCCCGCGCCGACCACCGCGACGCCCTGCTGCGCTGGCTCAACTCCTGGGGCTGCCGCATCCGCTATCCCCGGGCCGGTGAGCCCGCCCCCTTCGACACCGGAGTCGCCGGCTGGTGGGCGACCTGGTCCGACACCCTGCCCCACGGCACGCTCGCCGGCCTGGACGACGCCGCCGTGGCCGCCTTCGGCCGCGCCTACGGCGACCTCGTGACGCTGCCCGTCACGACGGGCCGGTCGGTCCGCTCGCTCGGCCCGACCGCTGCCGCCAAGGCCCTGTACGCCCTGCGCCCGGAGGCGATCATGGCGTGGGACGCGGCGATCGCCGAACGGCTGCACGGCACCCGCGACGCGGCCGCCTTCACCCGGCACCTCACTCTCGGCCGCGACTGGGCCAGCGCGGTCCTCGCCGAGACCGGCGCCACCGAGGCGGAGCTCCCGGGCCTGGTGGGCCGCCCCGACGTACCGCTGTCGAAGATCCTGGACGAGTTCCTCTACGTCCGCCTCTCGATGAGGAGCTCCGCCCCCTGAACCCGGCACGTCACGGGCGTCACGCCTGCTGCTTCGCCTCGATCTCGGAGATGAGGCCCTCGATGAGGACCTTGATCTCGTCGCGGATGGGGCGGACGGCCTCGAC
Organism: Streptomyces venezuelae; assembly: GCF_008642375.1. Classification (NCBI taxonomy): domain Bacteria; kingdom Bacillati; phylum Actinomycetota; class Actinomycetes; order Kitasatosporales; family Streptomycetaceae; genus Streptomyces; species Streptomyces venezuelae. Next base: position 5,663,946 of record NZ_CP029194.1, read on the forward strand.
GCCCTGGCCGGCCGGATCCTCCAGCGCCCAGTCCAGGTACTTCTTGCCGGGGAAGATCGGGCAGGCGTCGCCGCAGCCCATGGTGATGACGTAGTCCGACGCCTGGACCGCCTCCGTCGTCAGGACCTTCGGCTTCCGGCCGGAGATGTCGACGCCGACCTCCGCCATGGCTTCGACGGCGGCCGGGTTGACCCGGTCGCCCGGAACCGAACCCGCGGAGCGGACCTCGATGCGGTCGCCGGCCAGGTGGTCGAGGAATCCTGCGGCCATCTGCGAACGGCCGGCGTTGTGGACGCAGACGAAGAGCACGGAGGCGAGCGGAGAGGTCATCGGTTCTTCCTTGGGCAGGGACGGAGGAGGGGGTCAGCCCAGGCTGGTATCAGCTCAGAGTGATGTGAGAGTATCAGCGCATGATGACGTCAGTCGACACTGATCTGATGCGGGTGCTGGGCGACCCCCTGCGCCTCCGGATCGTGACCCTGCTCGCCCGCGAGACGCTCTGCACCACCCACCTCGTGGAGGAGACCGGCGCAAAGCAGACCAACCTCTCCAACCATCTGAGAGTGCTGCGCGAGGCGGGAGTGGTGGAGACGGAGCCGTGCGGCCGGTTCACCTACTACCGGCTCAGGCCGGACGTCGTCGAGCAGCTCGCCGGGCAGTTCGCCGCCCTCGCGCAGACCGCGCGCCTGACCGCAGAGGCGAACTTCAAGCGCTCCTGCCCCTGACGTCGCTCCCTGACGTCGCTCCCTGACGTCGCTCCCTGACGTCGCTCCCTGACCCTGCCCCCTGTGCCTCACCTGCCGAGGAGCCCCAGCCCGTGACCGCCACCGAGCCCGCTGCGAGGGACGCCATGGCCACCGACCCGTCGCCGCAGCCCGCGCCGGGCGCCACCCCGCCCCGTACCCCGCTCGCCGCCCGCGCCGCCGCCGAGCTCGTCGGCACCGCCGCGCTCGTGGCGATCGTCGTCGGCTCCGGCATCCAGGCCACCCTGCTCACCGACGACGTCGCGCTGCAGCTCCTCGCCAACTCCACGGCCACCGTCTTCGGTCTCGGCGTCCTGATCGCCCTCCTCGGGCCGGTGTCGGGCGCGCACTTCAACCCGGCGGTCAGCCTGGCCGAGTGGTGGACCGCCCGCCGTGGCGGCGCGGGTGTGACGGGGCGCGAGCTCGCCGTCTACGTCCCGTCGCAGATCGTCGGCGGAATCCTCGGAGCGATCCTGGCGGACGCGATGTTCGGCGAGCCGCTGGTGAAGTGGTCCACGCACGACCGCTCGGCCGGGAACCTGCTCCTCGGCGAGGTCGTCGCGACCGCCGGCCTGATCCTGCTGATCTTCGGCCTGGCCCGCACCGACCGGCTCCGCTTCGCGCCCGTCGCCGTGGCCTCGTACATCGGCGCCGCCTACTGGTTCACCTCCTCCACGTCCTTCGCCAATCCCGCCGTGACGATCGGCCGCGCCTTCACCGACACGTTCGCGGGCATCGCCCCCGCCTCCGTCCCGGCGTTCATCGGCATGCAGGTGATCGGCGCGGCCGTGGGCCTGGCTCTGGTCGCGGTGATCTTCGTGCGCGGCAGGGCGGACGCGGAGTGACCCTGCCGGTGGACGTGGTGGTGATCGGCGGCGGCCAGTCCGGGCTCGCCGCCGGCTACCACCTGCGCCGGGCCGGCCTCGGCTTCGTGATCCTCGACGCCCGGCCCACGCCGGGCGGCGCCTGGCAGCACACCTGGGACTCCCTGCACCTGTTCTCGCCGGCCGCCTTCTCCTCGCTGCCGGGAAGGCTCATGCCGCCGCAGCCGGGGGAGACGTACCCGGACGCCGCCCACGTCGTCTCGTACCTGACCGACTACGAGCAGCGGTACGAGCTCCCCGTCCACCGCCCCGTGCGCGTGGCCGGCGTGCACCGCGACGGCGAACTCCTGCGCGTCGAGACCGACTCCGGCACGTGGCTCGCCCGCGCGGTGATCAGCGCCACCGGCACCTGGTCACGCCCCTTCGTCCCCGCCGTCCCCGGCCGTGCGGACTTCCAGGGCGCCCAGCTCCACACGGTCGAGTACGGCGGCCCGCGAGACTTCGCCGCGCGGAAAGTGATCGTGGTCGGCGGCGGCAACTCCGGGGCGCAGATCGCCGCCGACCTCGCGTACGAGACGGAGCTGACCTGGGTCACCCTGCGCGAACCGCGCTATCTCGCCGACGACATCGACGGCCGCGCCCTCTTCGACCACGCCACCGCCCGCCGCCGCGCCCTCGACGAAGGCCGCACGGACACCGGTGGCGTCGCCTCCCTCGGTGACATCGTCGCCGTCCCGCCCGTACGCGAAGCCCGTGACGCCGGCCTGCTCAAGGCCCAGCCGATGTTCGACCGGATCACGCCGACCGGGGTCGCGTGGGCCGACGGGGCGACCGCGGAGGCGGACGCGATCATCTGGTGCACCGGCTTCCGCCCCGCCCTCGCCCATCTCGCCCCGCTCGGCCTGCGCGGGCCCCGGGGCCGCATCCCCACGGCCGGCACCCAGGCGATCGGCGAGCCCCGCCTCCACCTCCTCGGCTACGGCGACTGGACCGGCCCCGCTTCCGCCACCCTCATCGGCGTCGGCCGCCCCGCCCGGGAAGCCGTGCGCGCCGTCGCGGGACGACTCGGAGCGGTCTGAGCCCGCGAGCGGGCCGACCGGCCGAGGCCCGTCAGTCGATGTGAGGGCTGCGGCGTTCGACGAGGACGGTGTCGCGCCAGCGGCCGTGATGGCGGCCGACGCGCTCGCGAGTGCCGATCACCCGGAAGCCGGCCCGCTCGTGCACGGCCAGGCTCGCGGTGTTCTCGGGAAAGATGCCGGACTGGACGGTCCAGATCCCGGCGGCCTCGGTGGACTCGACGAGCGCCTTCAGCAGTACGGAAGCGACGCCCCTGCCCCGGGCGTCGGGGTGGACGTACACGGAGTGCTCGACGACGCCGGCGTACGCGCACCGGTCGGAGACCTTGGTCGCGGCGACCCAGCCCAGCACGCGCCCGGTCCCGTCGACGGCGGCGAAGCGGTGCTCGGGCAGCTTGGCGGCGTCGAACTGCTCCCAGGTGGGGGCGGTCGTCTCGAAGGTGGCGTTGCCCTCGTCGATGCCCGCCTGGTAGATCGCGACGACCTCGTCGGCGTGTGCGGCGGTCAGGGGCACGACGACGGCGGTCGCGACGGTCACGCGGCGGCCGCCTTGGTGAGGAGCGCGCCCATGGCGGCGAGGACGGCCGGCTCGACGCGGTAGTAGACCCAGGTCCCGCGCCTCTCGGAGGAAAGCAGACCGGCCTCCTTCAGCTTCTTCAGGTGATGGGAGACGGTCGGCTGCGAGACGCCGACGTCGGAGATGTCGCAGACGCACGCCTCGCCGCCCTCGTGCGAGGCGACCGCCGAGAACAGGCGCAGCCGGACCGGATCGCCGAGGGCCTTGAACATCTTTGCGGTCCGCTCGGCCTCCTCGGCGTTCAGCGGGCGCTCGGTGAGCGGCGGGCAGCAGGGGGCGACCTCGGGCTCAAGGAGCGGCAGCACGGTGACATTCGACATGCATCTATGTTGACACATGTCGAAGCAGTCGCCCAGGGGGACCTCGGGGCCTTGCTTCGATAAATGTCTATGTTGACGACTGTCGATTCAAGTGCCATGCTGACGGCAGAAGAGATCGATGGATGTCGAAACAAAGGGGAATCGCCGTGACCGCCACCGCCACCGACCAGCTGCCCGTCGTGGTCATCGGAGCCGGGCCCGCCGGCCTGGCCGCTGCCGCCCACCTTGTCGAGCGCGGCCTCGAACCGCTGGTCCTGGAGGCCGGTGCGGCGGCCGGTGCGGCGGTACGCGAGTGGGCGCACGTCCGTCTCTTCTCCACGTGGGGCGAGATCACCGACCCGGCCGCCGAGAAGCTCCTGGCCCCCACCGGATGGGTGAAGCCCGACGCGAAGACGTACCCGACGGGCGGCGACTGGGCGGCCGACTACCTCCAGCCGCTGGCCGACGTCCTGGGCGACCGCGTCCGCACCGGCGCCACCGTCACCGGCGTCTCGCGCTCCGGCCGCGACCGCATCGTGGACGCCGACCGCGAGTCGCAGCCGTTCGTCGTCCACGTCGCCCACGCCGACGGCCGCGAGGAGCGGCTGTTCGCCCGCGCGGTGATCGACGCCTCCGGCACGTGGTCCACCCCGAGCCCGGCAGGAGCGTCCGGCCTCGCCGCCCTCGGGGAGCAGGCCGCAGCCGACCGCGTCACCTACCGCGTCCCCGACCTCAAGGACCCGTCCGCCCGGGCCCGGTACGCGGGCAGGCGCACCGCCGTCATCGGCTCGGGCGCCTCCGCCTTCACCGCCCTCGCCTCCCTCGCCGAACTGGCCGAGACGGAGGACGGCGCGGGTGCGAAGGCCGTGTGGATCCTGCGCCGGGGCATCTCCGGCTCCACCTTCGGCGGCGGTACGGCCGACCAGCTCCCCGCCCGCGGCGCACTGGGGCTCGCCGCGAAGGCGGCGGTCGACGCGGGCCACGCCGACGCCGTCACCGGCTTCCGTACGGACGCGATCGAGCGCGACGGCGACCGACTGGTCCTCGTGGCCGAGGACGGCCGCAGGCTCGACCCGGTCGACGAGGTCATCGTCCTCACGGGCTTCCGCCCCGACCTCTCCTTCCTCTCCGAGCTCCGTCTCGGTCTCGACGAGCGCCTCCAGGCGCCGGTGGAGCTCGCCCCGCTGATCGACCCCAACCAGCACTCCTGCGGCACCGTCTACCCCCACGGCGTGAACGAGCTGTCCCACCCCGAACAGGGCGTCTACCTCGTCGGCATGAAGTCCTACGGCCGCGCCCCGACCTTCCTCGCCCTCACCGGATACGAGCAGGTCCGCTCCGTCGTCGCCGCCATCGCGGGCGACCGCGAGTCCGCCGAACGCGTCGAGCTCGTCCTCCCGGAGACCGGAGTGTGCGGCGGCGCCGGCCTCTTCGACCAGCCGGACACGGAGCAGCAGCCGGCGGACGGTGGAGGCTGCTGCGCCCCCACCCCGGCGCTCGTCCAGCTCGGCACCACGACCTCGGCGCCTTCCTGCGGCTCGTGACCGACCTCGACACCCGCACGGACGGGGCCGCGACCGGAACAGGGGACCGGTCGCGGCCCCGCGCCGTCCTGCCCGCGCTCTGCGCCACGCAGATCACCGGCTGGGGAATCGTCTATTACGCCTTCCCCGTCCTGAACCCCCAGATCACCGCCGCCACCGGCTGGCCCGCCGGCGCCACGATGGCGGCGTTCTCGCTCGCCCTGGTGGTCTCCGGCATCGCCGGAATCCGCGTCGGCAGGATCATCGACCACCGCGGCCCCCGCACGGTCATGACCGCGGGCTCCGCGGCGGGCGCCCTGAGCCTGGTGATCGTGGGCCTGGCCCCGAACCTGCCGGTGTTCTTCGCCGGCTGGCTCCTGGCCGGCTTCGCCATGGCCGCCACCTTCTACCAGCCCGCCTTCGCCGCCCTCACCCGATGGTTCGCCCCCGACCACGTCCGCGCCCTCACCGTCGTGACCCTCGCAGGCGGCCTCGCCTCCACCCTCTTCGCCCCGCTCACCGCCGTCCTCGCGGACCATCTGACGTGGCGCACCACCTACCTCGTGCTCGCGGCGATCCTCGCCGCCGTCACGATCCCCGCCCATGCCCTGGCTCTACGGGCCCCGTGGCCGCAGGCCCCGCCCACGCCCGCCGACACGGACTCGACACCCCAGGAGGTCGTCCGCAGCAGGCCGTTCGTCCTGCTCGCGGTCGCCTTCACCCTCTCGGCGTTCGCGATGTACGCCGTCGTCGTCACCCTCGTCCCGCTCCTGATCGAACGCGGCTACACCACCGGCCAGGCGGCCTGGGCCCTCGGCCTCGGCGGCGCCGGCCAGACCCTCGGCCGTACGCTCTACGCCCCGCTCACCCGCCACAGCGGCACAACGACCCGCACGGTGGTCCTCGTCGCCCTCGGCGGGCTGACCACGGCGGCACTCGCCATCACCCCCGGCCCCTATGGGCTGTTGATCGCGGTCTCCGTCGCCGCCGGCATGGTCCGTGGCAACCTCACGCTCCTCCAGGCCACCGCCGTCACCGACCGCTGGGGCACGCAGCACTACGGCAAACTCTCGGGAATCCTCAGCGCCCCCGCCATGACGGCATCGGCCCTCGCCCCCTTCACCGCAGCCCTCCTCGCCTCCCCGCTGGGCGGCTACCCGGAACTCTTCGCCGCACTCGCGGCCCTGGCCGGAACGGCGGCACTGGTCGCCCTCGGCTCGTCCCACCCCCTCAAGCACCACCCCTGAACAACAAAGGACCCTCCCGAAGGAGGGTCCTGGTACTGCGCCCCCGGCAGGACTCGAACCTGCGGCCAAGTGCTTAGAAGGCACCTGCTCTATCCACTGAGCTACGGGGGCCGGGTGGTGGCCGTGTGGCCTGGAGGCCCTGGTGGGTGGGGTGTGGCCTGCCGGGACAAGGATAGGGCTCCGATCGCCTTGGCCCGGGTGCTTCACCTGCGTGGCACGATGTGGAGGTTCGGTGAAGCGGAACGATAATCGCAGGCAGGTGCGATTCGCGCAGCGGTTTTCACGCCACTCGGGGCGGGTGTTGTGCACTCGTTATGCCTGCGGTCCCGGTCGCCCTTCTCTTCTCTCGGCGCGCAGGGCGCCTATACGCTTCAAAAACACTCATAAATTGGGCATTCTTCGCATGTGGTGACCTTGGACGAACGGCCTCAGCTGATCGACGCACTCTCCGCCCTGCGCGACCGTGTCGCCGCCGTGCGTCTCCCACTCCCTCTCCCCGGCGCATCACGCGCCCGGCAGACCCGGGCCGAGCTCCTCGCTCAGCTCGACGACTATCTGGTGCCCCGCCTGAAGGATCCCGACGCTCCCCTCCTCGCCGTCGTCGGCGGCTCCACCGGGGCCGGGAAGTCCACGCTCGTCAACTCCCTTGTCGGACGGCGCGTCAGCGAGTCGGGGGTGCTCAGACCCACCACCCGCACCCCCGTCCTCGTCTGTCACCCCGAGGACCACCACTGGTTCGCCGGTATGCGCGTCCTCCCGCAGCTCACCCGCGTCTGGCTGCCCCAGGCAGACGAGGAACACCCTTGCGAGGAGCCGCCCGAGGAGAACGCCCTGCGGGTCGAGACCGCCGCCTCCCTGCCGCGCGGGCTCGCCCTGCTCGACGCGCCCGACATCGACTCCCTCGTCGTCGAGAACCGCCTCCTCGCCGCCGAGTTGATCTGCGCCGCCGACATCTGGGTGATGGTCACCACCGCCTCGCGGTACGCCGACGCCGTTCCCTGGCACCTGCTCCGTACCGCGAAGGAGTACGACGCCACCCTCGTCACCGTCCTCGACCGCGTCCCGCACCAGGTCATCGGCGAGGTCTCCCGTCAGTACGAGGCCCTCCTCGACAAGGCGGGCCTCGGCGACGTGCCCCGCTTCACCATCCCCGAGCTGCCCGAGTCCACCGACGGCGGCAGCGGGCTCCTGCCCGACAGCGCCGTCGCCCCGCTGCGCGGCTGGCTCGCCCACCGCGCCGAGGACCCCGCCGCCCGCCAGCAGGCCCTCGACCGGACCGCCACCGGCGTCATCGACTCCCTCGACACCCGGCTCCCCGAACTGGCCGGCGCCGTCGCCGCCCAGTACGCCTCCGCCGTCCGTCTAGGCGGCGTCGTCGACGCCGCCTACCGCGAGCAGGGCAAGCGCGTGCGGCAGCAACTGGGCCGCGGCGCCGTCCTCGCCGGCGACGCCCGCGCCCGCTGGCGCGCCTACCCCCGCGACAGCACCGCCGACGAACTCCTCGACGCCCTCACCGAGTCCCTCGCCGCCCTCCTGCACTGCGCGGTCGCCGCAGCGGAGGAACGCGTACGCGACGCCTGGCAGCGCGACCCCGCCGCCGACGCCCTCGGCCCGCCGCGGACCGGCGGTGACCGGGACGCGGGGGAGCGGACCGGAGTGGAGGTGCGCCGCTGGCGCCGCGTACTCGAAGAACTGGCCGAGGAGGAGGTACGGAACGTCGAGCGGCCCTCCGGTTCGCGCGCGGCCCGCACCGCCGTCCCCGAGGCCGACACCGTCGCCGCCCTCCTCGCCGCCTCCCTCCTCGGCGGCCGGCGCGCCCGGGCGGCCGGCGACCGCCTCGCCGAACTCCTCGGCGCCCAGGCCGCCCTGCGCCTGCGCGACAAGGGCGGCGAACTGGTCCTCTCGTACGTCGACCGCGTCCTGCACGCAGAGCGCGACCGGCGCCTCGCGCCCCTCGACGGACTCGACGTGACCCCCGAGCCGCAGGCGGAGCTCATCGCCGCGCTCTCCGTACTGCAGAAGGAGAAGTGACGTGGTGGATGTGGACGGCGAGCGAGGCCGTGTGCGCGGATCCGGATCCGGGAACGGGAACGGGGCCGGGGCAAGGGGCGCGGCAGGGGCCGGGAGTTGGGACGACGGGCTGATCGCCCGGCGAGCGAGCGAGCGGGCCGCCGTCGCGGCGGGGGAGAAGGAGCGGGAGGCGCCCGAGGAGGACATGCTCCCCGCCCTCGGCGGGAACTACGGAGGTCCCCTCCGTACCCGCCTCGACGCCCTCCACGAGCTCGTCGGGCTCTCCCGCACCCGGGTCGAGAGCGAGGCCCTCGCCGAGGCCGGGCGCGTCCTCGACGAGGCCGCCGCCCGCCAGCGGCTCTCCTCCCGGCACACCGTGATCGCCATCGCCGGCGCCACCGGCAGCGGCAAGTCCACCCTCTTCAACGCCCTCGCCGGCGTCCCCGTCTCCGAGACCGGCCTGCGCCGCCCCACCACCTCCGCGCCCATCGCGCTCAGCTGGTCCGAAGGAGCCGCCGGCCTCCTCGACCGCCTCGCCGTCCCCAGCCGGCTCCGCCGCCGCCCCCTCGCGGGCGGCGCGGCCGACGCCGACCTCCAGGGCCTCGTCCTCGTCGACCTCCCCGACCACGACTCGGCCGTCACCGCCCACCGCGACCAGGTCGACCGGGTCCTCGGCCTCGTCGACGCCGTCATCTGGGTCGTCGACCCCGAGAAGTACGCCGACGCCGCCCTCCACGAGCGCTACCTCCGCCCCCTCGCCGGGCATGCCGAGGTCACCTTCGTCGTCCTCAACCAGATCGACCGGCTCGGCACCGAGGCCGCCGACCTCGTCCTCGACGACCTGCGGCGCCTCCTCGACGAGGACGGAGTGGCCCTCGGCGAGCACGGCGAACCCGGCGCCACCGTCCTCGCCGTCTCCGCTCTCACCGGCGAAGGCATCCCCGAACTGCGTGAGCTCGTCGGCAGTTTCGTCCAGGAACGGACCGCGCCCGAGCGCCGCCTCGCCGCCGACGTCGACGCCGCCGCGGCCCGGCTGCGCCCCGCGTACCTCGCCGACGGCCGCGCCGGCCTCGACGAGCGCGCCCGGGGGGACTTCACGGACCGGCTCGCCCTCGCCGTCGGCGCCCAGGCCGCCGGGGAGGCCGCCGAGCGGGTCTGGCGCCGGGGTGCCATCCGTGCCTGCGGTACGCCCTGGCTGCGGCTCTACCGCTGGTACGAGCGTCTGCGTGCCCACGGCTCCACCGACCCGCGCCTCGACTCGCCCGCCGAGGACGAACTGACGGCGCGGCAGCGCGTCGAGCAGGCGGTACGGATCGTCGCCGACGAGGCCTCGCGCGGACTCCCCGCCCCTTGGGCGCAGGCCGTTCGGGAAGCGGCGGCGCGCGGGGCCGAGGGGCTCCCGGAGGCCCTCGACGAGCTGACGGCCGGCCTGGGCGACCCGGCGGCCCGGCCGCCCCGGCCCGCCTGGTGGCCCGCCGCCGTCCTCGCGCAGGCCGTGATGACGCTCCTGCAGATCTTCGGCGCGCTCTGGCTGGTGGGCCAGATCGTCGGCGTCGTGGAGCCGGGGCTCCTTCCGCCGGTCCTGGTGATGCTCGGTGGCATCGTCGGCGGGCCGCTCGTCGAATGGGCCTGCGAGGGCGCGGTGAAGGGCCCCGCCCGGCGGTACGGGCAGGAGGCCGAGCGCCGGCTGCGGGAGGCCGCCGCGGCCTGCGGCCGGGCCCGGGTGCTCGACCCGGTGGCGGCGGAGCTGATGCGCTACCGGGAGGTGCGCGAGCAGTACGCGACGGTGGTCGGTGTCCGTCCCTCGGCGCGGGTGGTCGGCGGACTCCGGTCCGGCTTCTCGGCGCGGCTGGGAGCGACGCGGACGGGCGTCCGGGGGAGGTAACGGGGGAACGGGAGGTGGGGGAGGGCGTCCTGCCGGCCTTCCCCACCTCCCGTTCCTGTTTCCCTTCTCCCCTTCCGGGTGAGGGAGTTGTCCCCAATGGTCAGCTTGTCCACAGGTCTCGGCGGGAACGCCCCCACCGCCCCCATCATGGTGTCGACCGAGAGAAACACGCAGGTGGACGCAGAGGTGGGGGCGGAACCATGAACGACACGACCGTGACGCTCGTCGGCAACGTGGCGACGGCGGTGGAGTACCGGGAGACGGCCGGAGGCGGGGTGGCGCGGTTCCGCTTCGCGGTGACCGCGCGGCGCCGGGACAGGGATACGGGGCTCTGGTCCGACGGGAACACGAGCTTCTACACGGTGTCGGCCTGGCGGTCGCTCGGGGCGAACCTCGCGGCCTCGGTCTCCGTCGGGGAACCGCTCGTGGTGCACGGCCGGTTGAAGGTCAGGGAGGACGAACGCGACGGGCAGCGCAAGACGTTCGTGGACGTGGACGCACTGGCCGTGGGGCACGATCTGACGCGGGGTACGGCGGCCTTCCGAAGGGTGGCGAAAGCGGAGCAAGTGCCCCTGCCGGAGCCCGGACCGACCCTCGTCCAGGCGTCGGGGCAGGACCCGTGGACGGAGGCCGCGCAGCGGTTGGTGACCGCCCCTTGACCATGTGTGGTGGGGATTTGTCGACCAACTCGCCGGGGGGATAACGATTCTGATTCGGAATGGTTATCTGAACGTATGGCAGGGCACCGGGGGGTTCCGCATCCATAGGATTCCCGGGTACTCATGTGGCACATGAGCCCATCGAGTCTGTGAGTCTGCTGGCGTGCGCTCCCCCCATGCGAATCGACCAAGTTCGCGGAGCGGTGCGCCCGGAGGGGAATGCAATGTTTTCAGTTCGTGGGCGGGGTGCTGCCCGTCTGGCCGCCGCGACCCTGGTCTCCGGCCTCGTCGCGGCTGGTGCGATAGCGACCGCCGCTCCGGCGTTCGCCGATGAGCCCGCCCCGGGTACGGGCGGTGTCACGGCGAAGCTCGGCGGTCTGACGGATGACGTCGGCGGCGTCGAGATCACCGAGAAGAACGGCGACAAGTGGCCGGTCCAGGGTGGTCTCTTCAAGATGGAGGTCGGAGGTGGAGGCACGCTCTTCACCTACTGCATCGACCTCCGCACCCCGGCGCGGGCCGACTTCAACTACAAGGAAGTCGGCTGGGACGAGTCCTCCCTGCACAACAACGAGAACGCGGGCAAGATCCTCTGGATCCTGAAGAACGGCTACCCGGAGCTCTCCGCCGACCGGCTCGGCTCGAAGCTCGGCGTGGAGCTCTCCAAGGGCGAGGCCGCCGCCGGCACCCAGGCCGCGATCTGGACGCTCTCCGACGACGTCACGGCCACGCCGAAGAGTGACGACGCGAAGAAGCTGACGGAGCAGCTCCTCAAGGACGCCGTCACGCTGGAGGAGCCGAAGGCCTCCCTGGCCCTCTCCCCGTCCTCCGTCGCGGGCAAGGCCGGCGAGAAGCTCGGCCCGATCACCGTCACCACCAACTCCAAGCCGACCATCGCGGTCGCCCCGGGTGCCCCGGCCGGCGTCAAGATCGTCGACAAGGCCGGCCAGCCGGTCACCGAGGCGAAGAACGGCGACGAGATCTTCTTCGACGTCCCCGCCGGCACCGCCGACGGCAGCGCCGAGCTGACCGCCGAGGCCACCGCCGAGGTCTCCCTGGGCCGTGCCTTCGTCTCCGTCGACGGCCCGTCCCAGACGCTGATCCTCGCGGGCTCCACCGCCTCCACCGTCAACGCCAAGGCCTCCGCGACCTGGGCGAAGAAGGGTGCCGTCCCGGCCGTCACGGTCGCGAAGGACTGCGCCAAGGGCGGCCTGGAGATCATCGCCTCCAACGAGGGCGACGAGGCCTGGACCTTCGACCTGAAGGGCACCTCGCACACGATCGCCGCCGGTGAGACGAAGACCATCCCGGTCCCGGTCGCCGAGGACGAGGCGTACAAGTTCACGATCACCGGCCCGAACGGCTTCGAGGAGACCTTCGAGGGCGTCCTGGACTGCAAGACGGCCACCCCCGGCCCGAAGCCCTCCGAGACCCCCACCACGGAGCCCTCGACCGAGCCGTCGGAGACCCCCTCCACGCAGCCCGCGACGGAGACCCCGTCGGCCTCGCCGTCGACCTCGGCCCCGACCGGTGACACCACCGGCACGACCGGCACCACCGGCACCACCGGTGGCGGCGACCTCGCCGAGACCGGCAGCTCCAACGCGACCCCGATGATCGCCGGCATCGCCGCCGCGCTCGTCGTGATCGGTGGAGCCGCGGTGTTCATCCTCCGCAAGAAGAAGACCGCCGGTCACTGACGGCGACCGACTCCATGGAGTGATCCGCGTCACACGCGGGTCACTCCGTGAAGCCCCGCCCGATGACCGCACGGCCATCGCACGGCCCTCGTACGACCCTGATGCGCGTCAGCGCCCGGGGCCGTGCGGGGGCCGTCGCACGTCCGGGGCCTCTTCCGCCCCTCCAGAGCCCCCGCGAAGCCCCTCCGGGCCCGCCTGCGCCCGCGCCGCCCGGCGCCCGCCCCGGCCCCGTCTCCGCCCCCGCTCCGCCCCCGCGCCGGTCTTACCGGTTTCCGCCTGAGGGTGGCGGTCAGGCAAGATGGGGTGTATCTGCCCACTCACTCTTCGCCGGACGGTTTCTCTTGGCTGAGTTCATCTACACCATGCGCAAGGCGCGTAAAGCGCACGGCGACAAGGTGATTCTCGACGACGTCTTCCTGAACTTCCTGCCCGGCGCCAAGATCGGTGTGGTGGGTCCGAACGGTGCCGGTAAGTCCACCGTTCTGAAGATCATGGCCGGGATCGAGCAGCCGTCCAACGGTGACGCGTTCCTCTCGCCCGGCTACAGCGTCGGCATTCTCATGCAGGAGCCGAAGCTCGACGAGTCGAAGACCGTCCTGGAGAACGTGCAGGACGGCGCCGCCGAGCAGATGAGCAAGCTCAAGCGCTTCAACGAGGTGGCCGAGCTCATGGCCACCGACTACAGCGACGAGCTCATGGAGGAGATGGGCAAGCTCCAGGAGGACCTTGACCACTCCAACGCCTGGGACCTCGACGCCCAGCTGGAGCAGGCCATGGACGCCCTGGGCTGCCCGCCCGGCGACTGGCCCGTCACCAACCTCTCCGGTGGCGAGAAGCGCCGTGTCGCGCTCTGCAAGCTGCTCATCGAGGCCCCGGACCTGCTCCTCCTCGACGAGCCCACCAACCACCTCGACGCCGAGTCGGTGAACTGGCTGGAGCAGCACCTCTCGAAGTACTCGGGCGCCGTGGTGGCCGTCACCCACGACCGTTACTTCCTGAACAACGTCGCCGAGTGGATCCTGGAGCTCGACCGCGGTCGCGCGATCCCCTACGAGGGCAACTACTCCACCTACCTCGACAAGAAGGCCACTCGCCTCAAGGTCGAGGGCAAGAAGGACGAGAAGCGCGCCAAGCGCCTCAAGGAAGAGCTGGAGTGGGTGCGGTCCAACGCCAAGGGGCGTCAGACCAAGTCCAAGGCCCGTCTCGCCCGCTACGAGGAGATGGCGGCCGAGGCCGACAAGATGCGGAAGCTGGACTTCGAGGAGATCCAGATCCCGCCGGGTCCGCGCCTGGGCTCCATCGTCGTCGAGGTCGAGAACCTCTCCAAGGCCTTCGGCGACAAGGTCCTCATCGACGACCTGAGCTTCACCCTGCCGCGTAACGGCATCGTCGGCGTCATCGGCCCGAACGGCGCCGGCAAGACCACGCTCTTCAAGATGATCCAGGGTCTGGAGACCCCGGATTCCGGCTCGATCAAGGTCGGCGAGACCGTCAAGATCTCGTACGTCGACCAGAGCCGCGCCAACATCGACCCCAAGAAGACGCTGTGGGCCGTCGTCTCCGACGAGCTGGACTACATCAACGTCGGCCACGTCGAGATGCCGTCCCGCGCGTACGTCAGCGCCTTCGGCTTCAAGGGCCCGGACCAGCAGAAGCCCGCGGGCGTGCTGTCCGGCGGTGAGCGCAACCGCCTCAACCTGGCGCTGACGCTCAAGGAGGGCGGCAACCTGCTGCTCCTCGACGAGCCCACCAACGACCTCGACGTCGAGACCCTGTCGTCGCTGGAGAACGCCCTCCTGGAGTTCCCCGGCGCCGCGGTCGTGATCTCCCACGACCGGTGGTTCCTGGACCGCGTCGCGACGCACATCCTCGCGTACGAGGGTGAGTCGAAGTGGTACTGGTTCGAGGGCAACTTCGAGTCGTACGAGAAGAACAAGATCGAGCGCCTCGGCGCCGAGGCGGCCCGCCCGCACCGCGCCACGTACAAGAAGCTGACCCGAGGCTGAGCGTGCGCCACATCTACAGCTGTCCCCTGCGCTGGTCGGACATGGACGCCTTCGGGCACGTCAACAACGTCGTCTTCCTGCGGTACCTGGAAGAGGCGCGCATCGACTTCATGTTCCGGCTGGCGCCGGGGGACGGTTCCCCCTCGTTCTCCGGCGGGTCCGTCGTGGCCCGGCACGAGATCGACTACAAGCGGCCGCTGGTCCACCGGCACGAGCCGGTGACCATCGAGTCCTGGGTCACGAAGATAGGCGCGGCGTCGCTGACGATCGCGTACGAGGTCAAGGACGCCGACGTCGTGTACGTCCGGGCGTCCACGGTCGTCGTGCCCTTCGACCTGGAGGCCCAGCGTCCGCGCCGGATCACCTCCGAGGAGCGCGAGTTCCTCCAGGTGTACGTCGACGACGGGATGACGTCCGCCGCATGACCGTGCTCGCTCCGCTGCACTTCGCCGACCCCCGGGAGGCGGCGGCCCTCGCCGCCTTCCTGGGCCGGCTGGTCCACTACGACCGGGCCGCGGCCGTCCGCCTCCAGGCGGGCGGCGGGGCGCTGGCCGTCTTCGGCCGGCCGCCGTCCTTCGAGGTGCTCGCGATCCGTACGGCCCGGCTCGTCGACGCCGTGGACCTGGACGTCACCGTCTCCGCAGGCGAACTCCTCGAAGGCATCGAGGAGTCGGCCGGCAAGGCGGTCGTTCCGGAATCCGTCACCGGCCCGCCCTGGGCGGGCATGCTGCCGCCCCGGGCCGGCTGGCGGCCGGTCGCCGGACTGCCGGGCGCCGCGCAGATGCGCGGCGCGGTCGCCGCGGCCGTCGCCGAGTTCCGGGCGCGCGACGAGGAGCTGCCCGAGGAGCGGCGGACCAGGGCCGAGCGCGACCGCCTCGGCCGCGACATCTGGTCCCGGACCCTCGGCGCCACCGGCCTGCCCCTGCGGGCCGTGCACGCCGCGCAGTCGCTCGGCTTCCTGCCGCCGGGACAGGAGGACGCGCCGGTCGCGCTCTTCGCCTCCGGCCCGTGGCTCCGGCTGCGCACCCCGTACGGCTCGATCGCCGTCCGTACGGCGCCGATGGGCCTCATCTCCGTCACCCCGGGATGACCCCGCTCCCGCCCCCGGGCGTCGAGGTCGACGGGGCCCTTGCCGGGGACGAGCTCAACAGTCTCTTCCACGCCTCCTGGCCCGGGCACCGGGACACCGACTTCGGACCGGTCCTCGCCCGCAGCCTCCTCCGCGTCACCGCCCGCCGCGCCGGGCGGCTCGTCGGGTACGTGAACGTCGTCGGGGACGGTGGTGTGCACGCCTTCCTCCTCGACACCACCGTCCACCCGGACGAGCGCCGGGCCGGGCTCGGCGTCGCCCTCGTCCGGGCGGCCGCCGCGGCGGCCCGCGAGCGCGGCGCGCACTGGCTGCATGTGGACTACGAGCCCCACCTCGCCGGCTTCCACGAGCGCTGCGGCTTCCGGCCCACGGCCGCCGGACTCATGGCGCTGGACACCCCCTAGGGGTTTGCCCGGCGGTCTGCCCTCGGTCCGCCCGGCGACGGCCCGCCCGCGTCAGCGCTCCTCGTCGTCCGGCCAGACCCCGATGTGGTCCTGCTCCAGCTCCAGCGCCACCCGGTGCTCCATCCCGAGCGCCCGCGTGTAGTCCGCCGGGAGCTGGAGCCGGCCGGCGCGGTCGAGCATCGCGTACTCCCGTGCCACCGTCGACTCCTGGCCCAGCTCGTCGACCTCGGTGCGGCGCAGGACCTCCGAGGAGGTGCGGCCGTCGCGGATGGCGACCGTGCGGCGGACCTCGGAGGCGACCGCCTGGTCGTGGGTGACGATGACGATCGTCGTGCCCAGCTCCTCGTTGGCGCGGCGGAAGGCGGCGAAGACCTGCTCCCCGGTGGCCGAGTCCAGCTCGCCGGTCGGTTCGTCGGCGAGGAGCAGGGCCGGGTTGTTGGCGAGGGCGACCGCGATGGCCACCCGCTGCTGCTGGCCGCCGGAGAGCTGGTGCGGCCGCCGGTCACGGGCGTCCGCGATGCCCAGCATGGCGAGGAGCTCCTCCGCCCGTTCGGCCTTCCGCTTCGTGCGGCCCCGCAACTGCATCGGCAGGGCCACGTTCTGAGCCGCCGTCAGGTACGGGAGGAGGTTGCGGGCGGTCTGCTGCCAGACGAAGCCGACGACCTCGCGGCGGTACCGGAGCCGCGCCTTGCCGTCCATCGCCAGCAGGTCGCTCCCCGCGACCCGGGCCGCGCCGGCCGTCGGCACGTCGAGGCCCGCCAGGATGTTCATCAGCGTCGACTTGCCGGAGCCGGAGGCGCCGACGAGGGCCATCAACTCGCCCTCCTTCACCAGGAGATCGAGGCCCTGCAGCGCCTGCACCTCCACCCCGTCCGTGGTGAAGATCCGCACCAGCCGGTCGCAGGCGATGAGCGCGTCGTGCCCGTACGAGGGCCGGTCGCGCCGCGCGGTCGCCCGCTGCTCCAGCTCCTCCAGGGTGGTGCCCGAGGAGTCGGCGGGGAGGGTCGTACCGGGGTTCGTCATCGTGCGTCTCCTGCCCTCAGTTCCTTGATCGAGCCCTTGCGCCCCGCCCACCAGGCCTGCCCGGCCGCCGCCACCGCCGTGATCAGGACGATCGCGACGGCGGGCACCGCGAGCGACCACGGGTCGGCCCGCAGCGGTGCGCTGTCCAGCGGGGCGTACGCCGGTGTCGTGGCCAGCGCGAGGCGGAACAGGTCGATCCCGGGGGCGACCAGCGGCACCGTCGCCCAGCCGACCAGCGTGCCGCCGAGCGCGGCGAGGACCGCCTGCGGCAGCGCTTCGAGGCCGAGGAGCCTGCGCCCCTGCTTCCGGGTCAGGCCCATCGTCCGCAGCCGCGCGAGGAGGGTGGTCCGCTCCGGAGCGCTCTGCAGCAGGGAGAGCAGCACCGCCACGACCGCATAGCCGGCGCCCGCGCCGATGGCCGCCGTGTAGATCTGCTCGGCGCCCGTCTGGAGCGGCGAGTCCACGTAGCCGGCCCGTTGCTCGGTCCGCATGGTCACCAGGAGGCTGCCCGACTCCGCCTTCGCGGCGGCCCGCAGCGCGGCGCCGTCCGCCGGTCCGGTGACGAGCAGCGCCGTGGACGTCCGGTGGGTGAGGTCGGCGGCGTTGACGAGGAGGAAGTCGGCGTCCTGCAGGGCCGGGGTGGTCGGGCGGACCGCGACGACCTTCACCCGGAACACCCCCGCCGCGGTGACGAGCTCCTGCGGTTCGGCGCCGAGCCGCTCGGCGACCGACGGCGAGGCGATGGCGGGCAGCACCCGCTCCCGGTCCGCGGCGACCTCCTTGCCGCCCTTCCCCGTCGAGGCGAGCAGCCCCGGCGGGAACGGCCCCAAACCGGTCCGCTTCGCCAGCCGGGTGTACGAGTCCGGTTCGACGCCGACGAGCGGCGAGGTCATCTTCGGCGCGGAGGCGCCCAGCCGGGACGGCAGATCGATGCCGTACTCGATCTGCAGCGGGGCCACGTCCCGTACCCCCGCAGTACCGCGCACCGCCTCGGTGAGTCCGGACGGCAGGGGTGTCCCCTCCACCGATCCGTCGATACGGGCGTCCGCGCCGGTCGCCAGGAGCGCCGCGCGGTCGCGGGCGTCGGCGATGCCGGCCAGGACGGAGCCGCCGAAGGCGGCCGTGGCCAGCGCGAGGACGAGCGCGAGGAGCGCTCCCGTCGAGGAGACGCGCCCGGCGCGGGCGAGGGCGAGCGGGCCGACCACCCCGCGCAGCCGGCGGGCCGGGCGGCCCAGCCAGCGCAGCGGCAGCGGATAGATCCGTACGAGAACCAGGGCGGCGATCAGGCCGACGAGCACCGGGGCGGCGCTCACCAGATGGTCCCCGCCGTCACCGGTGCCCCGCAGGCGCAGGGAGGCGACGGCGCCCACGGCGAGGACGAGGAAGGTGAGTTCGGCGACCGTGCGGCGCCGGGAGGGCCGGGCGGTCAGCAGGTCGTCGCGACCGCCGTGCAGGCGCGGGCGCCGGTGCAGGACGACGGCGCGTACGGGCAGGACGAGCATCGCGAGGAGGGTGACGGCGGAGGCGGCGAGCAGGGAGGGGAGCAGCGGGATGCCGTCGGAGCCGGCGGCGGATGCCGACGCGTCGCCCGCCCCGGGGACGGTCGCCACGGCCAGGGCGACGGCGAGCGCCGCGGCCGGTACGGCGACCGCGGAGGTCTCGCCGAGGAGGCGCAGGCCGATGCCGGTGAGCGAGCCGCCGCGGGAGCGGAGCAGGGCCAGCTCGCTGTCCCGGCGGGCGAGGAAGAGGCCGCCGGTCATGGCGAGGACGACCGCGGCGACCGTGCCGATGCCGAAGACGGCGACGGCCACGACCGGGTTGATCGCCTCGCGGGTCGAGACGAACGCCTCGACGATCCCGTCGAGGTCGGTGCCGAACGTGCCGGTGGGGCCGACGACCTCGCGCATCCTGGCCAGGTCGGGGCCGGCCGCCGCCGAGGAGAGCGCGGCGTCGAGCCGTTCCGCGTCGTCGCCGGTGAGGTGCCCGGACGTGGGCAGGAACCGGAAGAAGACCTCCGGCTCGCCGGCGGTGGAGAGCAGCGCGGGCGCCGAGGCGGGCGAGACCAGCAGCGCCGCCTGCCAGTAGCGCTTGACGTCGAGGATGCCGACCGTGGCGAGCGCCGGGGTGCGGAGGATCGGTTCCGCGGCCCAGTACGCGTCCTCGGGGCCGCGCGGCTCCACGATCCCGGTGACCGTGACGGCGATCGGCTCCAGGCCGAACCGGCTGGGCACGTGGACGACGGAGCCGGCCTTCAGGCGCAGCGTCCCGGCGGTCTTCGTGGTCACCACCGCCTCCGGCCGGGCGGCCGTGCCCGCGGCGAGCCGGCCCTGCCGCAGGGTGGCGTGGGAGGTCAGGCCGGAGGGGGAGGAGAGCACGAACTCAGGGGGGAGTCCGTCCGGCCGGGGCAGCCACGGGTCGGTCCCCGCTACCCATCTGACCGTACGCACTCCGTGGACGGACTGCCGCGGGTCGATCCGCAGCGGCCGGGGCAGCAGGTCGCGCACCCGCTCGTGCTGCCGGTCGAGGACGGCGGGGGCCAGCCCCGCCTCGCGTACGGCCGCGGGCTGTTCGAGGCCGGGCGGGCCGGCGGTCACCTGGAGCACGATGTTGCGGGCCGCCGCGCTCCCGATGTCGTGCCGGAGCCCCTCGGACTCGTACGAGGCCACGGCGCGCGGCAGCGCGGCCGCGAGGTAGGCGGTGACCAGGACGAGGAGGGCGAGGGAGGCCGCCGCCCAGGGTGTGGTCCGCAGCCGGGTCCGTACCCAGGGCGCCACGGCGCGGGCGGGTCTGTCGGTCCGGGACCGGGACATGTCGGGGGCCTTCCTGCGTGCGGCGGGTGTCTCGGGGGTCGCCTCGCCCGCGCCCGGGCCCTTCCCTGCGGGCGCGGACATCAGTGGTCCCCCTGGTGGCGCAGGGTGACGACCGGGTCGGTGCGGCGCAGGGCGATCACGGCGACCATCGCGAGGGGCAGTACGGCGACGCCGGCGAGCAGCAGGACGACCTGGCCGAGGGGCAGTTCGACGAGGACCGGGGGGACGGGCCGGGTGGCGTGGCCGGTGAGGACGACGAGCGGGACGACGGCCCGCGCGAGGACGGCGCCGAGTCCGGCGCCGATGAGCAGGCCGATGGCGATGAGCAGCCCCTGTTCGGCGGCGATCAGCCGGGCGAGGCGGCGGCGTGGTGTGCCGAGCGCCCGGAGCACCCCGAACTCGGCGGAACGTTCCCGCATGGCGCCGGCCGAGCCGACCCCGAAGCCGACGGCGGCGAGCGCGGCACCGGCGGCGGCGACCGCCGTCAGGGCGGCGTTGGGGCCCGCGCCGAGCGGGTCGCCGAGCAGTTCGGTGGCGATCTCGTCGCGCACCAGGATCTGGGCGGGGTCGGCGTCGGGGCGGGCGCGCAGGGCCGCGGCGACCTCGTCCGACCGTCCGGGGCCGACGTTCAGCCACCATTCGGTGGGCGCCACGGTCGAGGCGGCGCCGGTGGACAGGTAGTGGTTGACCGAGGCCAGGTCGAGGAGGATCGTGCCGCCGTCGTCGGGGGTGGTGGCCGCGGCGGTCGCCGAGGCCGTACGGGTGCCGGGGCCGGTGGTGGGCAGCTCCTCGACGACGCGGTCGACGGTGACCTTGACGTGGCCGCCGATGGAGACCTCGATCAGGTCGCCCGGCTCGGCGCCGGTGGCCGTCATGAAGCTCCGGGTGGCGACGGCGGACAGCCTGGCGGGTGCCTTGGGCGCGGGCGCGCTCGTCCGGAGCGCGAACTCCGTCTTCTCCCCGTAAATCTCCTGGTCCGGTGCGCTGGTGAGGGTGAACGGGAGGGAGAGTGCGGCGGGGCGGCCGGCGGGTCCCGCGGTGCCGGGCACGGGCTTCGCGTCCAGGGTGCCGTCGCCCCGGGCCTGCTCGTAGGAGTGCTTCCAGGGTGCGAGGACCCGGGCCGGTGCGTGGGTCTCGTCGTGTCCGTCGGCCCGGACGACGCCGAGGCGTTCGACGTGGAGGGTCTGTGCGGCGTCCACGCCGTAGCCGATCTGACCGGACAGCTCCAGTCCGACGAGGGTGAGCCGGCCGCCGGAGCCGCCGCTCGCCTCGGCGCCGGGAGCGGCGGTCAGGGCGCCGAGGCCGAGGCTGAGCCGGTGCGTCCGGCCGTCGGCTTCGAGCGGCCCCATGGTGTGCTGGTAGAGGACGCCGTTCGGGTCCTCCAGGACGGCGGTGACCTGGCCGTCGCCGACCGGTTCGGCGAGCCGCAGGTCGGCGGTGAGCGCGCGGGTGCCGGCCGGCAGCGCGAGGCCGGGGCGGTTCACGGCCCGGGGGGCGAGCGGGGCGAGGAGCTCGCGGGCGGGGGCGTCGGCGAGGTCGGAGCGGAAGAGCAGGCCGGCGCCGGCGCTGCGGGTGTCCACGGCGAGGACGGTCGCGCTCTTCCCGGCGACGTCCATGGTGACGCGGTGCACCGGAGCCACCGCGCGGACACCGGGTACGTTGCCCAGCTGCTCGGTCCGGGTGGGCTGGCCGGGGCCGGAGCTGAGGACGCGTACGGCCGATCCGGCACGGAAGTCGGCCTGGTCGCGCTGAGAACGCTCCCACGAGGCGTTCTGGCCGATGGCCAGCATGCCCATCGCCATGGAGAGGACGAGGAGGAGGACGGGACCCGCGCCGCGCAGCGGCCGGCGGCTGAACTGCCAGCCGGCGAGGGCCGCGGAGAGACCCCGCCCGCGCGCCGCGCGCCGCTCGGCCAGCTTGGCGGCGACCGGCAGCAGACGCAGCGTCAGGACGGTGCCGGCCAGCAGCGCGAGGGCGGGCGCGGCGACGAGCACCGGGTCCACGGAACCGCCGCCGGACCCGCCCGCGTCGAGGGTGCCGCCTGCGGCTGTCGGCCGCTGCAACTGCCAGTAGGCGACGGCGGCGACGGCCAGCAGACCGAGGTCCGCGCCGGCCCGTACGGGACCGGGCAGGGCGGCCGAGCGGCCCTTGCGCAGCGGGACGACGGAACCGTCCCCGGCGGTGAGCGCGGGCGCGACCACGGCCGCGGCGCAGCACAGGGCCACGGTGGCGCCGACCAGCCACACCTGGAGGGAGGGTGTCGTGTCGAGGCGTACGCCGAGGGACGAGAACGCGGACCGCTCGGCGAAGAGCCGGGTCAGCGGTCCCGAGAGGAGCGGTGCGGCGAGCGCCGCCGGCAGGGCGAGGAGCAGGGCCTCGGCGGCGGCGAGGCCGGTGATCCGGCGCCGGGAACCGCCACGGGCCCGGAGCAGCGCGGTCTCCCCGGAGCGCTCGGTGCTGAGCAGCCGGGCGACGAGCAGCAGTGCGTACGCGGCGAGGAGCGCCAGCTGCACGGCCACGATCAGGAGGGTGGAGCGGGAGACGAGCAGGGCCCGCTGGGTCTGCTCCAGGACTCCGGGGAGTGCGGTGGACGCCGAGACCGTCGTGCCGAAGCGCGCGGTGTCGGTGGCCATCGCCTTGGGGCCCTCGGTCGCGGTGGCGCGCAGCGCGTCGATGCGGCCGGTGGTGAAGCCGGTGAAGTCGGCGGAGCCGAGCCAGGACGTCTCGCCGGAGCTCAGCGCCCGGGAGGTCATGAGGGTCGGGTCGACGAGCAGCGGGCCGTACGTCGTGAAAGTGACCGTCCGCACCCCGCGGCCGTCGGCCGGGTCGAGCCGCCAGTACAGGTCGCCGGTGTCGACGGGCCGGTAGACGCCGGTGATCCGGGCCTTCACCAGCGTGCCGTCGAGCCGGTCGGCGAGGGTGAGCACGGTCCCGGGCGTGACCCGGAGCCGGCGGGCCGCCTCCTCGGGGAGCGCCGTCTCGACCACGCCGCCGGTGCGGGCGGCCGAGGGCCAGGCGCCCCGGACGAGGGAGAGCCGCGAGCGGTCGAGTGCGGCGAAGTGGGCGAGGTCGGGGTCGCCGCCGCGCGCGGTGGGCGCCTGGAGCGCGCGGGGCAGCGCGTACGGCCCGGAGCGTTCGAGCCGCCGTACCGTCACGGGCAGCCCGTCGAAGGTCTTCCGCGCCCCGTCCCGCACGGCCTCCTCGGCGTCGGCCCGCTTCCCGGCGGGCACCTGCCCGGTCACGAGCAGCGAGGCGGCGGGCGCCGACCGCCCCTGGAGCCGGGCCTGGAGCGCCGCGTCCCCGATGGAGGCGGAGAAGGCGGCGAGCGTGGCCAGCACGGTCGTGGTCAGAAGCACGGCGAGGAGCGCCGCGGCCAGCAGCAGCCGGTGAGCCCTGACGCGCAGGAATACGAACCCCGTCACCCATCCCCCTGGAACAACGCCGAAAGTCCTCTGCGTCCCCCCGGACTTCCCTGGATGCTTTCAGAGTGCACGTGTCGCTGGAAACCGCTTACGGTCCGACCTTGATGCGATCGTGACCGTTAATCGGCGTTCCGTCTCCGGAATATGTCCGTCCAGGGGTGGTGCGGTTGCTCTCGGTCATCTCCCGGTCATATCCGCCCGACCCGCATCGGGCGGCGGCAAGAAGGCTGTCAGCCCGCCGTGTTCACCATGGAGGCCGCCGCGTAGGTGAGGTAGCGCCACAGCTCCGCCTCGTGTGCGGGGGCGAGCCGGAGGTCGTCCAGGGCGGCGCGCATGTGGCGGAGCCAGGCGTCGTGCGCCGCCTGGTCCACGGTGAAGGGGGCGTGGCGCATGCGGAGGCGGGGGTGGCCGCGGTCGTCGCTGTACGTGCGGGGGCCGCCCCAGTACTGCATCAGGAAGAGCGCGAGGCGCTCCTCCGCCGGGCCGAGATCCTCCTCGGGGTACATCGGGCGCAGCAGCGGGTCCGCCGCGACGCCCTTGTAGAAGCGGTGGACCAGGCGGCGGAAGGTCTCCTCGCCGCCGACCTGCTCGTAGAAGGTCTGCTCCTGCGTCGTTTCCCCGGGAATCTCGTTCACCGTTCCATCGTCTCAGATGCCCCGGCCGAGGACCGGGGGCTTAGGACCAGTCCGGCGGATCATGGTCGGGGTCGGGATCATGGTCGGGGTCGGGGTCGGGGTCGGGGTCGGGGTCGGGGTCGGGGTCGGGGTCGGGGTCGGGGCCGGGGCAGCGGACCGGTACCCGTACGGGCGCTCGCCCCGGGGCCGCGGCGGCGGGAGAGTGGAGGCATGGGTGGTGAGCCGTGGGGTGAGTTCGCCGGGGACGGTGCGCGGGAGCGGCGGGCGCTCGTGCGGCGGATCGAGGCGGAAGGCGTGCTGGCCGACCCCGCCTGGCGGGCCGCCTTCGCGGAGGTCCCGCGCCATCTCTTCGTCCCGTACTTCTACGTCTCCGGGACCGGCGGCTACGAGCGGCTCTGGGCCGGCGACCCCGACCCCGCGCGGCGGGCGCGCTGGCTGCGCGGGGCCTACGCGGACACGGCGGTCGCCACGCGCGTACGCGACGGGGAGCTGGTCTCCTCCGCCAGCCAGCCCTCCCTGATGGCGCTCATGCTCCAGGCCCTGGACGTGCGCGACGGCGACGACGTCCTGGAGATCGGCGCCGGGACCGGCTACCACGCGGCCCTGCTCTCCCACCGGCTCGGCGAGGAGCACGTCACCACCGTCGACCTCGACGAGGAGATCGCCGAGTCCGCCCGGACCCATCTCGCCGCCGCCGGGTACCGGCCCGCCGTGCTCGCCGCCGACGGTGCCCGGGGCTGTCCCGAGCGCGCCCCCTACGACCGGATCGTCGCGACCTGCGCGGTGCCCGCCGTCCCGTACCCCTGGCTCGCCCAGTGCAGACCCGGCGCCCTGGTCCTCGCCCCGCTCTCCACCGGGCTGATCCTGCTGCGGGTGCGCGACGGCACGCACGCGGAGGGACGGTTCCTGGAGACCTCGGCGTACTTCGTGGCGTTGCGGGGCGTCGGCGCCCACGTCCCGGGACGGCCCGGCCCGCGCCACGGCCCCGCCGGGGACGAACGCTTCCGCTTCCTGTGGGGCCTCGTCGCCGAGGCCCTGGACAGACGCGAAGCGCTCTCGCTCTGGCTGCGCGAGGGGCGGCCGGAGCGGGAGCGCTTCGGGGTGACGGTCAGCGGCGACCGGCAGTGGGCCTGGCTGGACGAGCCCGGAGGGCCGTACGCCTGGCCCCTGCCGTCCGCCGGCTAGCCGCGGCGGATCGTGATCGTCGTCCAGGCGCCGACGTGCACCCGGTCGCCCTCCTGGAGCTGGACCGGCACGTAGGGCTGGATCGGCTCCTCGCCGCCGTTGATCGTGGTGCCGTTGGTGGAGTTCTGGTCCACCACCGCCCACGACCCGTCCGGCTGCTGCACGAGCACGGCGTGCTGGTGCGAGACGCCCGGGTCCTCCGGCGGCACCGACAGGTCGATGTCCGGGGACTCGCCGGTGGAGTGCCGGCGACGGCCGATGGAGATCTGGTTGCCCTGGAGCGGCAGGTGCTTGTCCGGCGAGTACGCGGGCAGGTTCAGGCCCGAGGCCTCCGGGCCGCTGCGGTGCATCATCGCCATGAAGTACTCGCGGTCCGGGCCGATGACCGCGGTCCAGCCCATCGGCGGCCGCGGCGGCTCGAACTGCTGCCGCGGAGGCTGCTGCTGGAACTGCTGCTGCTGCTGCTGCGGAGGCGAGGCCTGGAACTGCTGCTGGGGCGGCGGGGCCTGGTGCTGCTGCGGGGGCGGCGGCGGGGCCTGGTGCTGCGGCGGCTGCGGCTGCGACGGCGGCGACAGGACCCAGTCGTCGTCCGCGCGCGGTTGCGGCGGCGCGGGCGGGGCCGGGGTCTGGACCGGTGCCTGCGGCGGCGGGGCCTGGAGGTATGCGGGCGGCGCCTGCTGTACGGGCGGCTGCATGGGCTGCTGTACGGGCGGTTGCTGCACCGGCGGGCGCTGCGGCGGGGCCTGGTGGTGCGTGGGCTCGGCGCCCAGCGGCTCGGCCGGACGGTTCACCTGGGAGGGCCGCGAGCCCTGGTACCCGAAGGGATCCGGCTGCGGTGGCTGCTGCTGCGGGGGCGGCGGCGGGGACTGGAAGCCGGGCGGCAGGTTCAGACCGGGCGGCGGCCCGGACTGCTGCGGAGCCAGCGGCGTGTACGAGGTCGCCGTGTTCGTGAGGAAGTTCCAGCGGCACTCCTCGCAGAACGGTGCCATGTGCTCACGCGGGGTACGGCACTGCGGGCAGAGCTCGGCCTGCGCGGTCGCGTTCGGGTCGCCCCCGGGACCGAAGCCGCCGGGAGCACCGGGGCCACCAGGAGCACCGTGGCCGCCGGGCGCGCCGGGCGGCGGGCCCATCGGGGGCTGGCCGGGGCCGCCGGGGCCCGGGTATCCGTACGCGGGCGGCGGCGGCGGGGGAGGCGGCGGCACGGCACCCGCAGGCGCGCCCGCCCCGGCCATGCGGTGGCCGCAGACCTCGCACCAGTCGTCGGAGACCGACTGGTGTCCGTTCGGGCAGGTCGGCATGTCGGTGCTTCCCCCTCTCGTCGTCCGGCCCGGCGGGCCGGGCTACCTCTTGACGCGAACGGTCTTGGTGGAGCGGGTCTCGAGTGTCATCTCGTCCGCTTCCGCGACCTTCGCCTTCAAACGCACAGTACCCGTCGCCGCGTCGACGACGTCGACCACCTTCGAAAGGAGTTTCGCCGTATCGGCGTTGCCGGAGGCCGCCGCGAGCTGGACGGCACGGCCCAGTTTGGCCGTCGCGCCGTCGCGATCGCCCGATTTGCGGGCATCGAGACCCTGCTGGATGACGTTCGCGAGCTCCGCCTGGCCCGTGTAGTGCGCGACCTGCGGATTGATCGACGTGGACATCGCCAGGTCGTCCGTCCACACGGCCCGTACCAGTCCCTGAGACAGCGGCCGGGGGTCGCCGCCCGCCGGGTCCGGGGCGATCAGGGAGACCCGGGCGGCGAGCATCTCCTGGCCGATCGCGGCCTGCGGGACGCGCACGCTCACGTGGTAGTCGCGGGACTCGTCGCCCCACGAGCCCGTCGGGTAGTCCCCGGCGCGCGGCCCGGCCTCGGTGCGCCGGCCGGTCAGGTCCTCGACCGTCGGCGCGACCTGCTTCACGTACCCGATCTCCACCCCGACCGGAGTCCACAGGCGCAGGACGACGTCCGCCACGCCCTTGCCCATCGCCTGCTCCATCATCACCGTGAAGTCGGCGGTGAGACCGGCCGGGTCGGCGACGATGTCGGCCGTGCCGAGGAGCGCCGAGGCGATCCCGGTGACCTCCTTGACCTCCCAATCGGTGCCGACCCCGCGCGCGTCACAGGTGAACCGGCCCGCGCAGGCGTCGAGCGCGGAGCGCAGCTCCTCGGGCGACTCGTGCTCGTTGCGGCCGTCGGTGAGGAGGATGCCGTGCCGGATGGTGACGTCGGTGGAGGAGAGCAGCCGGTCCGCGAGGCGCAGCCAGGTGCCGATCGCCGTACCGCCGCCCGCCGACAGGCTCCGCAGCGCCTGCTTGGCCTCGGCCCGGGTCCGGTCGTCCGCCACGGCCAGCCGGCCGTTGCCCGGGTAGATCTCCTTCGCCACGTGCGTGCCGGCGACGACGGCGAAGGAGGTGCCGTCGCGCAGGGTGTCGACGGCGGCGGCGGTCGCCTCGCGGGCGCCGCGCATCTTGGTGGCGGGGTAGTCCATCGAGCCGGAACAGTCGACCATGATCACCACGCCGGCCGCGCTGCCGTCCGCGTAACCGGCGACGCCGCCCGCGCCGCTGGTGCCACCCCCGGTCGAGGTGACCGTCACGATGGCGTTGACCTCGCGGCCGCCCTCCGGCAGGAACTCGTTCTGGTACACGTCCACGGAGAACTGCGGCACGGTCGGCTTGGAGAAGTTCGCCATCTGTTTCGGCTCCTCGGGTGGCGACGGGGAAAGGTGAAGGGGCAGGGGGACCGGCGGCCGCTCAGGCGGATCCTGCCCCTTGCGGCGAGACGGTGAACGGCAGCAGCGCGACCGTGATGTTGTCGTGGCCTCCGCCGTCGAGCGCGTGCCCGACGAGGACCTGCGCGCCGTGCAGCGGGCGGCCCGCCGCGTCCGGCGGGACGACCCTCGCCATGTCCTCGGGGCCCTCCGCGTAGTTCCAGAGCCCGTCCGTGCAGACCACGACCACCCCGGAGCGGTCCGGTTTGAACGCGGCGGTGTGCGGGTCCAGTTCGTACGCGTCGGCGCCCAGCCAGCCGGTGATCGCGTGGGCGCGCTCGTCCGCGTACGCCTCGGCCTCGCTCATCAGGCCCGCCGCGACCATCTGGGCGGCCCACGAGTCGTCCTCGGTGAGCCGGGCGGACGGGGTGCTGCGGTCGTCCGGCACCCAGTAGACGCGGCTGTCGCCGACCCAGCCGACGACGAGCAGGCCGTCGGCGACGACCGAGCCGACGATGGTGCAGGCCGGCGAGTTCCGGTGCGGGTCGTGCTCGGCGCCGTCCTGGCCGGGCTCCTCCGCGAGGGAGTTGACGGCCTCGGAGGCGGCGACGATCGCCTCGTGCATCGCCTGCTGCGGGTGGATGCCGCGGGGCAGCGCGGCGAGCAGTGAGGCGCCGGCCGCCTGCGCGGCGGCGGCGGAGGCCTCGTCGGGACGGGTCGCCGAGGAGACACCGTCGCAGACGATCGCGAGGGCGGCGGGGGAGCCGTCGGGGAGGGTGGTCGCCGAGACGGCGAACGAGTCCTCGTTGCGGTGGTGGCGCAGTCCCCGGTCGCTGACCGCGGCGACGGTGCCGAGCTCCTGCTCCATGTGGTCCCGCTCGCGCGGCTGGGCGTGCCCGCAGTTCTCGCAGTAGCCGTCGGTGTCCACCCGCCCGGCCCGGCAGGCCACGCAGAGCGAGGCCGCACCGGAAGCGGGGGCGCCGGAAACAGGAGCGGGGGGCTGAGAGGGCGCGGGGGGCTGAGCCGGCGCGGGGGGATGGGCGGGCGCCGACGGTGGGGCCGGGGCCGGGGCCGGGGCAGGGGCCTGGGACGCCGGCGGGGCCTGGGGCGGATCCACCTGTACCGCGGTACGGGGGTCGGGGGCGGCGAGCTCGAAGTCCCCGCCGGACGGGGACGCGCCCGGGCCCGGAGGCGCCGGCACCGGGCCGTCCGTGCGGACCGCCATCGTGGGCAGGTCGTTGCCGCCGGAGTCGGTGCCCGGCAGGTCGCCGGGGTGCTGGGTCATCGTCGAGAGCGAACCGGCCTCCCGGGGCGGGGCGGCCGGCCAGACCACGGGGGTGCCGATCGCCACCGTCGGGCGGTCCGGCTCCGCGGCGGCCGACAGGTCGTGGCCGCACGCCCCGCAGAACCGGTCGCCCGAGTCCAGCGGCTCCGCGCAGCCCGGGCAGGCGGCGAGTCCGTGCGAGGGCTTCGGCTCCGGATTCGGCTTCGGCATCGGCTTCTGGGACATCCTCACACCCACGTCCGGGGGCGGAAGCGGTTGGCCCGCTCCACCAGTTCGATCCTCTCCTCGCCCCGCTGGGCGAGCCGGGCCAGCACCCGGTACGAGCGTTCGAGGCCGAAGCGCAGTCCGCGCTCGTCCAGTTCACTTCCGAGCAGCAGCGCGCCGCCGCCCGGTGCCGCACCGGGACTACCGGAGAGTACCCAGTCGAGGGCCGTCCCGAGGACCTCCGTGGCCAACTGCTCCCGGCGGACCGCGTCGAGACCGAAGCCCTGGAGCGCGGAGACCTGCGCCGCGGCGGCCGTCAGCTCGCCGCCGAGCGGCTCGTGCGCCGGGCGCCGCCGCAGCCGCGCCCGCACGGCCGCGACCCGGGCGGCCGTGTAGTGGATCGAGGCCTCCGGCACGGACTCCAGGGTCCGTACGGCGCCGGCGCGGTCGCCCGCCGCGAGCTGCACCCGGGCGAGCCCGAAGGCCGCGCTGACGAAGCTCGGATCGGTGGCCCACACGAGCCGGTAGTACTCGGCGGCGTTGTCCAGCTGGCCGAGGACCTCGGCGCAGATCCCGAGGGCCAGCTTCGGCGCCGGCTCCCCGGGGAAGGCGTCGTAGACCGCGTCGAAGGCCAGCGCCGCGTGCTCGTGGTCGCCGGTCACCAGCGAGGTCACGCCCCGGTACCAGACGACCCGCCAGTCGTCCGGGTCCCGCTCCTCCAGCGCACCGAGGGTCCGTACGGCGGTGGGCGCGTCGCCCAGCTCCAGGTGGGCCCGGAGGGTGCGCAGCCGCAGTTCGGTGGAGGGCGCGGGCGCGGCCTGGAGCGCGCCGAGCAGCTCGCCGGCGGCGGCGGCCGCCAGACCGGCGAGGAACCCGGCGTTCGGGTCGCTCGTGTCGACGCGCGGCACGGGCAGCGCGAGCGCGGTGGCGGGCGCGTCGAGCGCCCCGAGCAGCCACCCGAGCCCGGGCCCGGCCGCGGCCGGAGCCGATCCGGGAGCCGAGCCCGGAGCCGATCCGGGAGCCGAGCCCTTCCGGTTCCTGGCCCCGAGCAGCGACACGTCCTCCGTCAGCTCGGCGAACAGCGTGGTGTCCGTCACCCGGATCTCCGTGCCGAACAGCGTCGACAGCGCCGGACGCGGACGCCCCGACTGGAGCGCCACCACCTCCCGCAGGACGCCCGTCAGCTGCTCCGCCATCTCCTGCGCGGAGGAGAACCGCCGCGCCGGGTCCGGATCCGTGGCCCGGATCAGGAAGCGGTAGAACGACTCGTACGTCCGGAAGACCGCGATGTGCTCCGGGTCCGGCAGGGAGTCCACGAACACGTTCGTGTAGCCCTGGAAGTCGAAGGTCATCACGGCCAGCGTCCGCGCCACCGTGTACAGGTCGCTGGCCACCGACGGGCCGACCTCGGCCACCTCCGGCGCCTGGTAGCCGACCGTGCCGTAGATGGCCGACTCGTCGTCGTCCATCCTCCGGACCGCGCCCATGTCGATGAGCTTCAGCTGGTCCTCGGTCTGGATGGCGTTGTCGACCTTGAAGTCGCAGTACAGCAGGTTCCGGCTGTGCAGATGGCCGAGCGCCTCCAGGGCCTCGATGCCGTAGGCGCAGGCCTGCTCCACCGGCAGCGGGTCCCGACGGCCGTCCGCGCTCCGACGGTCGTTGGCGATCTCCTTGAGCGACTTGCCGCCGACGTACTCCATGACGATGTAGCCGTCCAGGGAGCCGGTGCGCTGGTCGAGGTGCTCGACGAAGTTGTAGATCCGGACGATGTTGGAGTGCTCGATCTCGGCGAGGAAGCGGCGCTCCGAGATGGCGGCGGCCATCGCGTCCTGGTCGCCGGTGTCCAGCAGGCCCTTGAGCACCACCCACCGGTCGGAGACCGCCCGGTCGACGGCGAGATAGACCCAGCCCAGACCGCCGTGGGCGAGGCAGCCCGCGACCTCGTACTGGCCGTGGACGATGTCCCCGCCGCGCAGCTTCGGCACGAAGGAGTACGGGTGTCCGCACTTGGTGCAGAAGCCCTCCGTACGGCCCGGCCGGTCACCGCGCGAACGGCCCACCGGCGCCCCGCAGTCGGAGCGGGAGCAGAAACGCTTCCGCTCGGGGACCTCCGGGTTCTCCATCACCGCGCCCCGCGGGTCCGGACGCGGCACCTCCGGGATCGTCACCAGACCCGCGCCCAGCCGGTTCCGGGCGGACTGCCCGGTCGACGTGCCCGAGCTGCGCACCGACACCGAGCGGCCACCGGAGGTCCCGGAGAGCGAGCGCGAGAGACGGCCCGAGACCGAACGGCGGGAGGTCGACGAGCGCGAGGAGGCGCGCGAGGACGCCCGCGAACTGCTCCGCGAGGAGCTCGAGTCCGGCCCTCCGACACCGCCCGCACCCTTGCCGGGCACGGCGATGCCGGTCGGCGTCGAACCGATGAGACCTCCGGGCGCGACGACCGGGGCGAGCCCGCAGGTGTCGCAGTACAGCTCGCCGCCTCCCATGTCCTCGTACGAACCCTCGCACGAAGGACGCTGACAGCTCCCCACGCCCGTCTCCCCGCTCACCACTGTCGTCCTCCGGCATCTCTCGGGCCGGACAGTACGTCCGCCGCGGCCTGCTGGTAGCGCAGCACGGCCTGCTCCGCGACCCGCAGGTCGCAGGGCGCGCTCCACAGCATCCGGCGTGCCGTGTCGTACCGCTCGATGAGCAGCGGGTCCTCCGCCGCCCCCAGCCGTGCCACCTTCGCCTTGTACGCGTCGAGCCTGCCACGCAGCTCGGCCCGGACCGCGAGCGGTGCCGTGACCGCGGTCAGCGACTCGCGGGCCCGCATCAACTCGTCCTCCGCCTCCCGCTCCAGGGAGTCCAGGAGCGGGGAGAGCCGGTGCCACTGCTGGTGTCTGCGGTACTCGGCGGCCGCCACGAGCCGCTCCTGGAGCGCCGTCGGCGGCCCGCTGACGGCCGGCACCTCGGAGGCGGCGATCTTCGCGAGGACCTCGCCGCGCGCGGACCGCGCCTCGGTGAGCGTCCGGTCCGCCCGGGACAGCACGTCCCGCAGCCGCAGCAACCGGTCCTCGGAGTCCTGCCGGACCGCGAGGACCGCCTCGATCTCGCGCCGGATGTCCTCGAGCGCCAGGGCCGCCCGGTCGTACCGCTCGGTGTCCGGCCGTCCTCCGCCCGGCGCCGAACTGCCCACGGCGGGCCGCCAGAAGGCGAGCGGATCGGTCACGACCTGCGCGCGCAGCAAGGTCAGCTCGGCGGTGATGTCCTCCAGCTCGTCGCCGGCCGGGTGCTCCCCGGGCCGCACGCCCACCGAGTGGGCGAGCGAGCGCGTCCGGCCCAGCTCCGCCGCGAGCAGGTCTATCCGGGCGGGCAGCGCCGACCAGACGGCGTCGGAGGTGACGACCACGTCGAGCGAGGAGGCGTACAGCTCGTTCATCCGGCGGACGAGCCCTTCGAGCGTGAACCGCTCGGAGAGCAGGCCCTGTTCCCCCGCCCCGCCCGCGACGAGGACGCTCTCGCCGCGCAGCCGGTCGGTCAGCTCCACGAGCTCGTCCCGCCCGGGCCAGCGGCGCCGCGCCCGCACCTCATGGGCATCCCGCAGGGCGCCCGCGTACACGTCGAAGCAGGTCCAGAGCAGGGTGATGGTCCGCTCGGCGGACGCCCAGCGGTCCCGGGTCGTGCCGGTCAGCTCGGCGCCTTCGAGCAGCCTGCGGCCCGCGTGGTCCTGGAGGGCGAGGAGAGAGTCCTCGATCGCCTTGTGCTCGGCGCCGAGCCGTGCCAGCGCACGGTCCACCTCGTCCCGGTCCATCACCGGCCCAGGAGGTCCCGTGACGCCCATCGATCACCTCTTCCGCCGCGGGTACAGGGGCTGCTTGCCGGGGCTGCCGGCCGGGTCACTTGTAGAGGGGCTCGGGCGGCCCGGTTATCCCGGGCAGGTCCGCCTTCAGCCAGCGCTCGTAGGCCTTCTGCCAGGGGCCGTTCCGGTAGTCGACGAGGACCTTGTTGACCCGGCGGACCAGGTCGTCGTTCCCGAGCTTGGCGGCCACCCCGTAGTACTCCGTGGTGAACGGCCGGCCCTTGAGCTCGACCGCCGGGTCCTGGGCGGCCTGACCGGCCGCGAGCGCGTTGTCCGTGACGACCGCGTCGACCTCGCCGAGCTGGAGCCGGGCCAGACAGTCCAGCTGGTTCGGGACGGTCAGCAGGTCCTTGTCGTCCTTGGTGCCGTCGGCGTCGTCCTTGAAGACCGCGCCGAAGGAGTTCTTCTCCAGCTCCTCGTAGGCCGTGGACCCCTCGGCGGTGCAGATCCGCTTGCCGCGCAGCGAGGAGTCGTAGCCGGTGATGTCCTTGGCGAGCTTGGGCGCCAGGACCTGCTGCCCGGCCCGGAAGTAGGCGGTGGAGAAGGCGACCTGCTGGATCCGCTTGCAGTTGATCGTCATCGTGCGCACGACGAGGTCGACCTTGCCGCTGTCCAGCGCGGCGATCCGCTGGTTCGTCGGGATCGCCCGGAAGATCACCGCGTTCTCGTCGCCGAGGACGTCCCGCGCGATGGCCCGGGCCAGATCGATGTCGAACCCCTCCAGAGTGCGGCTCTCCGGGTTCCGGTAGCCCCAGCGGTAGCTGGACTGGTCGACGCCGACGACGAGCTTCCCGCGCGCCTTGATCGCCTGGATCGAGGGGCCGTCCGCCGAGTCGGGCCGGAGCGAGGCCTCCGGGTTCTCGCAGGTGTCCGCCGCGGCCCGGTCGACGACCTGCACCCCGGTGCCCACACCGTGGCCGGGACCGGTCGTCCGGGGCGTCGCGGCCGCGCCGCTTCCGTCGTGCGCCAGCGGCAGCAGCGTCAGCGAGGCGGTGAGCCCACAGGCCACGGCCATGGCGGAAACCCCGCCCCAGCCACGCAGCCGCTGTGCGGCCCGCCGCACCAGCGGGTCCGTGCCGTTCGGCATGCCGCCCCCTCTCGCCCTCACCGGTACTCCGACAGTCTGCGGTTGATGCCGAGCACGGCGCCCGCCGCGCCCAGGATCCCGAGCGCCGCCGCGCCCAGCGGCAGGGCCGCCAGCGCGTCCCTGGCGTCGGCGGCGGAGCGGGTGAACTC
Source organism: Streptomyces venezuelae (assembly GCF_008642375.1). NCBI lineage: Bacteria > Bacillati > Actinomycetota > Actinomycetes > Kitasatosporales > Streptomycetaceae > Streptomyces > Streptomyces venezuelae. The sequence goes on from NZ_CP029194.1 coordinate 5,698,326, forward strand.
GGCCTGCTCGTGGGCGAGGGCCCGCTCCAGGGCCGCGTCGACCTGGTCGAAGGACTGGCCCGTCGTCTCCTTGGCGCCGACGATCCGGCTGAGCGCGCCCTCGAAGTTGCCGGCCTCGTCCTCGGCGCGGGCCGCCTTGTGGCGCTTCTGCCACTCGCCCGTACGCGAGGCCGCCTCGTCCACGGGGCTGCGCCCGGCGTCGTCGTCGGCGAGCTCCCGCGCCGAGGCGAGCGCGGTCGTCAGGACGGTCATGCTCGCCGTGTAGTCCGCCTCGTACTTGTCGCTCTTGCCGTCCTCCGTGAGGACGGAGCCCCGGGAGACCACGGCGAGGTTCTCGTTGGCGCGGGCCGTGAGCGAGCTGATCCGGGCCTGGTTGAGAAGCTGGAGGGACTCCTGCCCGTGCGCCCGGGCGTTGTTCAGCTCGGCCCGCGCGACGGTGTGCGCGGCGAGGAGCCAGACCAGCACGACCAGCGAGGCGGCGGTCGCGGCGAGGAGGCCCTGGTTGAACACCCGGTGGGTGCGGACGTAGTTGCGGCGCTGCGCCCAGGCCAGCACGGCGAGGGCGAGCAGCCCGAGCCCGAGCGACAGGAAGGGCCAGGTGCGGGCGGAGTCGTCGTCCTCGTGGAGCCGCCGGGTCTCCGCCGCGTACAGCCGCTCGGCGGCCGGCAGCAGCTCACCGGTCATCTGCTGGTTCGCGTACCGCAGATAGGCGCCGCCGAGCGGCAGGCCCTGCCGGTTGGCGGCCCGGGCGCGCTCGATCAGGCCCGTGTAGCGCGGCAGCTGTTCGTTGAGCGTGGTGATCTCGCGGGCCGACTCGCTCGAACCCTCGGTGTTCGCCGCGGCCTTCACGAGGAGGCGGGCCGCGGTGGCGATGTCCGCCGCGTACCGCTCGCGGGAGTCCGCGGGCTCCAGGGTGCCCGCGAGGAAGCCGCTGGCGGCGGTCGTGTCCGCGTCGGCGAGGGAGCGGTAGACGGCGGCGGCGTCGGCGCTCAGCGGCTGGCTGCGGCTGACCACGTCGTCGGCGGCGGAGCCGCGGTCGGTGACCTCGAGGGCGGTGACGGCACCGAACGCGACGACGAGCAGAGCCAGTACGGCCCCGAGGATCTGGAGCCGGCCGGGCTCGGTCGTCGCGGCCTCGCGGAGCCGCTCGCGCCCGACGGACCAGGCTCCGCGTCCCGCGGGCGGACCGCCGGCGGGCGCGGCCGAGGGCTGCGCCGGCACCGTGCCCGGGCGCGCCGGTGCGGGCGCCGTGCCCTGCGCCGTCGCCTGCGCGGCGGGCGCGTTCGGCGGGTATGTCACTTGACCTCCCCCTGGGTCGCTGACGTCGGTCCGTCCGGCCAGCAGTATGGCCTCAGGGGCCTGCCCGCACACCGGGAATGACGCGATCTTGTTCTTATCGTGCCTCATGCCCCCGGCACATCCGCGGGCGAACCCCCTCACGTTGAATACGTCCCCCGGCGTGGATCGGTTCCGTTCCGACTGTCGCTCGAACAGGTGAACATGCGTGCGGGGCGCCTCTCCCCACCGAAGAAGCGCCCCGCAACCACGCCGAACCAGGCCCTCGCTCAGGCCTCGTACCGGCCCCGCTCGGGCCTACCGGCCCCCGGCTCAGGCCTCGTAGTGCTCCCGCAGCCGGGCCGCAGCCACCGGGCCGGCCGCCACCTCGTCCAGGGCGAGGAGCCCCGCCCCGAGGACCGGCGGCGCGGTGACGAAGCCGATCGTCGCCTTGGGCGCCCGGGCACCGAGGGCCTCGACCAGCCGGTCCTCCAACTGCGGGTGGCGCGCGGCGAGCACGCTGCCGCCCAGCATCACCGGAGCCTCCTCGTCGAGCAGCCCGAGCCGCCCGAGCGCCACCGCGGACATCGCGGCGACCTCCTCGGCGAGCCGGTGCACGAGCGCCAGCGCGACCGGGTCGCCCGCCGCGCTCACCCGGAACAGCACCGGCGTCAGCTCGTGCCGCCGCGCGAACGCGATCCGGCCCAGATGCACCGCCTCGATCAGCGCGTACATCGACTCCAGACCGAAGTGCGCGGGCAGCGCGCTGGCGAGCTCGGTCGGCTCACCGCGCCCGTCCTCGCCCCGCGCCGCGTACCAGAGCGCCTCCTCGGCCATACCGGCGCCGCCGCCCCAGTCCCCGGAGATCTTCCCGAGCGCGGGGAACCGCGCGGTCCTGCCGTCCGGAGTCATCCCGACGCAGTTGATCCCGGCGCCGCACACCACCGCCACGCCCCGCGGCTCGTCGAGCCCGGCCCGCAGGATGGCGAAGGTGTCGTTGTGCACCCGCACGGACCGGCTCCAGTCACGCGCCACCAGCGCGGCCCGCAGCCCCTCCTCCTCGACGGGCAGATCGGCGTTGGCGAGACAGGCCGTGACGTGCGCGAAGGAGGGCGGGAGCCCGGCGCCGCCGGCCGCCTCCCACGCCCTGCCGACGATCTCCGTGAGCGCGTCGACCGCCGTCTCCACCCCCACCAGCGGAGGCTGGAATCCGCCGCCGCGCGCCGCGCCGAGGACGGTGCCGTCCTCGGCGACGACGGCGACGTCGGTCTTGCTGTTGCCGGCGTCGACGGCCAGCAGACTTCCGGTCAGGCCCACGCGAGGTGCTCCCGGTTGTGCGCGATCAGCCGGTCCGTGAGGCCGTCGGCGTAGGCGTACTGACCGACCAGCGGGTGCGCGAGCAGCGCCTTGAACACCCGGTCGCGGCCACCGCGCAGCGCCGCCTCCAGGGCCAGGTCCTCGTAGGCCGTGACGTTCGCGATCAACCCGGCGTACAGCGGGTCCACCGGCGCGACCGGCAGCGGCACCGCGCCGTCCGCCCCCACCGCCGCCTGCGTCTCGATGACGGCGTCGTCCGGCAGGAACGGCAGCGTGCCGTTGTTGTACGTGTTCACCACCTGGTACGGCGAACCCCCGCCGCCCAGGAGGGAGGCGGCCAGGTCCACCGCCGCCTCCGAGTAGAAGGCGCCGCCGCGCTTGCCGAGCAGCGCCGGCTTCTCGTCGAGCGCCGGGTCCCCGTACATCTCCAGGAGTTCCTTCTCCATCGCGGCGACCTCGGCGGCCCGCGAGGGCTTGGTGCCGAGCTCCCGCACGACTTCGTCGTGCGCGTAGAAGTACCGCAGGTAGTACGAGGGGACGACGCCGAGGCGGTCCATGACCGGCCGCTCCAGGCGCAGGTCCTCGGCGATGGTGTCGCCGTGCTCGGCGAGCAGCCGCGGCAGCACGTTCTCGCCGTCAGGACCGCCCAGCCGCACACCCGTCTCCCACGTCAGGTGGTTGAGCCCGACGTGGTCGAGGTGGACCGCGGACGGGGCGACGTCGAGGAGCTTCGCGAACTTCCGCTGGAAGCCGATCGCCACGTTGCACAGGCCGACGGCCTTGTGCCCGGCCTGGAGCAGCGCGCGCGTGACGATGCCGACGGGGTTGGTGAAGTCGATGATCCAGGCGTCCGGGTTGGTGCGCCGGACCCGCTCGGCGATGTCCAGGACCACCGGGACGGTCCGCAGCGCCTTGGCGAGGCCGCCGGCGCCGGTGGTCTCCTGGCCGACGCAGCCGCACTCCAGCGGCCAGGTCTCGTCCTGGTTCCGGGCGGCCTGGCCGCCGACGCGGAGCTGGAGCAGGACGGCGTCCGCGCCCTCGACCCCGGCGTCCAGGTCGGAGGTGGTGACGATCCTCCCCTCGTGGCCCTGCTTGGCGAAGATGCGGCGGGCGAGCCCGCCGACGAGTTCGAGCCGCTCGGCGGCCGGGTCGACGAGGACGAGTTCGGTGATGGGCAGGGTGTCGCGCAGCCGCGCGAATCCGTCGATCAGTTCGGGGGTGTAGGTGGAACCGCCCCCCACGACAGCGAGCTTCATGGTGTGATTCAGCCCTTCACTCCGGTCAGTGTGACTCCCTCGACGAACGCCTTCTGGGCGAAGAAGAAGACGAGGATCACAGGGGCCATGACCAGGACGGTCGCGGCCATGGTCAGATTCCAGTCGGTGTGGTGCGCGCCCTTGAAGGACTCCAGGCCGTAGCTCAGCGTCCAGGCGCCCGGGTTCTCGGAGGCGTAGATCTGCGGCCCGAAGTAGTCGTTCCAGCTGTAGAAGAACTGGAAGAGGGCCACGGCGGCGATGCCGGGCTTCGCCATCGGGAGCACGATCCTGATCAGCGTGCGGAACTCTCCGCACCCGTCGATCCTGGCGGCCTCGACGTACTCGTCCGGGATGGTCAGCAGGAACTGGCGCAGCAGGAAGATGGCGAACGCGTCACCGAAGGCCATCGGGATGATCAGCGGCCACAGTGTGCCGGAGAGGTCCATCTGCTTGGCCCAGAACAGGTACATGGGGATGATCACGACCTGAGGCGGCAGCATCATCATCGAGATGACGAGCAGCAGCGACAGGTGCCGGCCGCGGAAGCGGAACTTGGCGAGCGCGTACGCCACGGGTATCGAGGACACCACGACGAGCACGGTGCCGAGCCCCGCGTAGAGCAGGGAGTTCTTCCACCAGGTGAGGAAGCCCGGTGTGTCGAGGACCTTGAGGTAGTTGTCCCAGTGCCAGGAGTTCGGCGTCAGGTCCCTGGTGAGCGCCTGGTCGTCGCTCATCAGGGAGGTGAGGAACACGAAGACGAACGGGAGCACGAAGAACAGGGCGGCGGCGATGCCGAGCGAGTGCACGGCGATCCAGTGCAGCAGCGCCCTGCGGCGGGCCCGCCGCAGGGCGGGACTCGCCGTCCCGGGACGGCCGGGACGGCCGGGGAGGCCGGAGGGGTCGGTGCGGTCGGGGAGGGTCGCGGTCGTCATGGTTCAGTCACCCGAGCCGATCAGGCCGCCGCGCCGTCGCATGAGGAGCGCGGTGAAGGCCATGGAGAAGGCGAAGAGCACGAGCGCCACCACACAGGCCGCGCCGTAGTTGAACTGGCTGAAGCCGAGGCTGTAGACCAGCTGCGGGAGGGTCAGCGTGGAGTCGTCCGGATATCCCGGCTGGAAGCTCTGGCCGGAGCCGCCCATCACGCCCGAGGCGACCTTCGCGGCCACGATCGGCTGCGTGTAGTACTGCATCGCGCCGATGATCCCGGTGACGACCGCGAAGAGGACGATCGGGGAGATGTTCGGCAGGGTGATGTAGCGGAAGCGCTGCCACGGTGACGCGCCGTCCAGCTCGGCGGCCTCGTACTGCTCCTTCGGTACGTCGAGCAGCGCGGCCATGAAGATGACCATGAGGTCCCCGACGCCCCACACGGCGAGGACGGTCAGGGCCGGCTTGGCCCAGTCCGCGTCGTTGAACCAGGAGGGGGCGGGGATGCCGACCGCCTCCAGGAGCGAGTTGACCGGTCCGGTGCCGGGGTTGAGCAGGAAGACGAAGGCGAGCGTCGCCGCCACAGGCGGGGCCAGGTAGGGCAGGTAGAAGAGGGTGCGGAAGACTCCGGCGCCCGTCTTGATCCTGGTGATCAGGAGGCCGACGCCGAGGCCGAAGACGACCCGGCAGGAGACCATCACGACCGCCAGCCAGAGGGTGTTCTGCATCGCCGGCCAGAACTTCGGCAGGTCGGCGAAGACGTACGTCCAGTTCTCCAGGCCCCGCCAGGTCGGCGGGTTGAGACCGTCGTACCGCATGAACGAGAAGTACAGCGTGGAGACGATCGGATAGCCGAAGGAGAAGCCGAATCCGATCAGCCAGGGGGACATGAAGGCCAGGGTGCGCAGGGCGTTGCGCCGGCGCTTGCGCCGCAGCGTGTTGTGTCCTCCGGGGGAGGAGGCGGCCGGGGCGGCCGCCTCCTTCCTCGCGGGCAGGGTGTCCGTGCTCATGGGTGGGTTCCGGCCGTCACTTCGTCGCGGCGATGTCGCGGTCGATCTGCGCGGCGGTGTCCGCGAGGGCCTTCTTCAGGTCGGGGACCTGGCCCTTCTCGTACTTGTGGGCGAGGGCGGAGAGGGTCTCCTGGTAGCTGGCACCGTTCACGGCGCCGTCCATGGTGGTGGACCCGGGGTGCTGGGCGATGTCCAGGAAGGTCTTGAAGCGGGCGTCGAACTTGAGGTTCGGGGACTTCAGGGCCTCCAGCGTGGAGGGGACGTTGCCGATGTCGTTGGCGAAGTTCACCACGGCCTCGGTATCCGTGGTCATGTACTTGATCAGTTCCCAGGCCGCGTTCTGCTTCTGGCTCTGCGGCGCGATGCCCATGATCGTGCCGGAGAGGTAGCCCTTGCCGTACTCGGCGAGCTCGTCGTCGGCGACGGGCATCGGCGCGACGCCGACGTCGAAGGTCACCTTGGCGTCCTTGACGAAGTTCAGCCGCCACTCGCCGTCCAGCTGCATGGCGACCTGCCCGGTGTGGAAGGGGTGCTTGGCGCCCCACTCGGCACCGAAGGTGGTGCGGTACTTGTCCAGCTTCTGGAACCCGCCCAGCGCGTCCACCAGGGACTTCTGGTACGTCATCATCTCGGCGAACGCCGGGTCCTTCGCGACCGTCGACTTCCCCTCGGCGTCGAAGTACCCGTTGTGCTTCCACTGCGACATGTAGTGCTCGACGACGGTCTCGTAGCCGAGGTAGTTCGGCATGAAGCCGAGCTGCTCGTAGGAGTCGCCCTTGGCCTTGGTGAGCTGCTTGGCGACCTGGGTGAACTGGGACCAGGTCTTCGGCGGGGCCTCGGGGTCGAGACCGGCCGCCTTGAACGCGTCCTTGTTGTAGTAGAGGCCGTACGCGTCGGAGAGCAGCGGCATCGCGCAGCGCTTGCCCTCGAACTGGGTGTAGTTCTGGAGGACCTCCGGGAAGAGCTTGTCGAGGTCCAGCTTGTCCTTCTCGATGAAGGGCTTGAGGTCCGCGAGCGCGCCCGAGGAGCAGAACTTGCCGACGTTGGAGGTGGTGAAGGAGGAGACGACATCGGGGCCCTTCGAGCCGCCCGCGCGCAGCGCCTGGCCCAGCTTGTCGTCGTTGATGTCGCCGACGACCTTCACCTTGATGTTCGGGTGGGCCGCCTCGAAGCGGGCGACGTTGGCCTGGATCGCCTTGACCTCGGCGGGCGCCGACCAGCCGTGCCAGAAGGTGATCGTGGTCTTCGCGTTCGGGTCGTCGCTCGCCTTGTTCTCGGTGGATCCGGTACAGGCGGAGGCGAAGAGGGCGATCGAGGCGGTGGCGAGCGCGGCGGCTGCTCTGCGCGGACGTACGGGCATGACGGTGTCTCCCTGTGGCGAGGGGCTTACGACGGAAGGGGCGGGGCGTGGGGCGGGCGGTGGGTCAGCGCGAGGTGTCGAAGACCTCGTCGCGCGTGGTCGCGAGGGCGCTTTCGAGGGCGCCGCGCAGCACCGGGCGCCGGGGTACGGCGGCGAGGACGAGCCGCGGACGGGAGGCCGCGAGCTCGGCGAGCTCGGACTGGACGCGGGCGCGCAGCGGTTCGCCGCCGGCGACGAGGACGTCACCGGAGAGCACGATCAGCTCGGGGTCGAGGACGGCGACGATCGAGGCGAGGCCGGTGGCGACGCGCTCGGCGTACCGGTCGAGCAGCTCCGCGTACAGCGGGTCGTCCTCATGGGTCTCGGCGGCCCGGGACAGCAGGCCGCTCGCGACCGGTACGTACGGCTGCTCGGGGGTGTCGATCCCGATGGCGCGGGCGATCCTGGGCACGGCCTGGACGCCCGCGAGCTCCTGGTAGCCGCCGGAATTGGCCTTGGTGACCTGCCGGACCAGCGGGGTGCCGGGGACGGGCAGGAAGCCGACCTCGCCGGCGCCGCCGGTGAAGCCGCGGTGCAGCCGGCCGCCGAGGACGAGGGCGGCTCCCATGCCCTCCTCGTTCCACAGCAGGGCGAAGTCGGCGTGACCACGGGCGGCGCCCACGCGCTGCTCGGCGATGGCGACGAGGTTGACGTCGTTCTCGTACTCGAAGGGCATGGGCAGAGCGGCGGCCAGCTCCTCCAGGAGGGTGGGGGAGTGCCAGCCGGGCAGGTGGGAGGCGTACCGCAGCCGTCCGGTCGCCGGGTCGAAGGCGCCGGGCGTGCCGATGACCAGGCGCCGGACCTCGTCGAGGGCGATCCCGGCCGCCTTGACGGCCCCGTCGAGGGCGTCGGTGACCTGGCGGACGACGCCGGAGGCGCTGCGGCCGGGGGTGCGGAGCTCGTACTCGCCGACGATCTCGCCGGTGACGTCGGCGACGGCGGCGTGGATGCGGTCGCCGTTGACGTCGAGCCCGGCGGCGTACGCGGCGCGCGCGTTCACCGCGTACAGCTGGGCGTTGGGTCCTGGCCGGCCTTCGGTGGTGCCGGTGGCGACGACGAGGCCGGCGGCCTCGAGCCGGGCGAGCAGCTGGGAGGCGGTCGGCTTGGACAGGCCGGTGAGCTTGCCGATCCGGGTCCGGGAGAGCGGTCCGTGTTCGAGGAGCAGGTCCAGGGCGGCGCGGTCGTTCATGGCGCGCAGCACACGCGGTGTGCCGGGCGTGCCCGGGGTCGTACCGGTCATGACGGTCGCACCTGCCTTCGCACACTGTTAGGAAAGTTTCCTATTCGGTGGGAGGAAAATAAGGCGACCGTCACCGGGACGTCAATACCCGGGAACGCGAGACGCCCCCGAAGGCAACCGAAGCGTTACCCGCGGGGGCGTCCTGCCCTGCTTCTTCTACTTGGTGAGGTCCGTCCTCGGCAGCGGGGTCGCCGCCGCCGACTGCGGCGAGGTCGCCGAGGCGAAGGCCGACGGGGCCGCCATGCCCGCCGTCGGATCGGCCGCGGCCTCCTCGGCCTGGGCCGGGACCCCGCCCACGATCCGGATGCCGGCCTCGTCCAGGCCCTGCTTGATGCGCCAGCGCAGTTCACGCTCCACACCCAGCGCCTTGCCCGGCATCGTCTTCGCCGAGACCCGGACGGTCATCGAGTCGAGCAGCACCTCGCTCAGACCGAGGACCTCGACCGGACCCCACAGGCGCTCGTTCCACGGCTCGTCCTTGGCCATGGAGTCCGCCGCCTCGGTGATCACGGACTTCACCCGCTCCAGGTCCTCCGTCGGCCGGACGGTCACGTCCACGCCCGCCGTCGCCCAGCCCTGGCTGAGGTTTCCTATCCGCTTGATCTCGCCGTTGCGCACGTACCAGATCTCGCCGTCCACGCCGCGGAGCTTGGTCACCCGCAGGCCCACCTCGACGACCTCGCCGGAGGCCACGCCCGCGTCGACGGAGTCACCGACCCCGTACTGGTCCTCCAGGATCATGAAGACGCCGGAGAGGAAGTCCGTCACGAGGTTCCGCGCGCCGAAGCCGATCGCCACACCGGCCACACCGGCCGAGGCGAGCAGCGGCGCCAGGTCGATCTTGAAGGCGCCGAGGATCATCAGCCCCGCCGTGCCCAGGATCAGGAACGACGCGACCGAGCGCAGCACCGAGCCGATCGCCTCCGAGCGCTGCCGGCGCCGCTCCGTGTTGACGAGCAGGCCGCCGAGGGCCGTCCCCTCCACCGCCGTCGCCGAACGGTTCATCCGCTCGATCAGCTTCGTCAGGGCACGGCGGACGGCCATCCGCAGCAGGAGCGCGACGATCAGGATGAGCAGGATGCGGAGCCCGGTGTTCAGCCAGGTGGACCAGTTCTCCTCCACCCAGCTCGCCGCGTTCGTGGCCTTCTCCGCCGCCTCGTCCAGGGTCACCGGAATGGGCTCGGGTTCGGTGGCAGCCGCTAGGGCGGACCAGGACACGGGGCAACCTCCAGGTGTCGCGTACGCAGACCATCCACACTAACGGGGCATCGGCCGTGGTCCTGTTGCCCTGTTCGAGGGAGAGACGGACCTCACCTGGGCAAGTAAGGAGCAGGTAAGAGGAGGAGATGCCGATGTGGTCGAGAACACTCCGGGCCCGTCACCCCGATCCCGGTACGTGGTGGCGCTCCGACCAGGCCTGAGGAGAGACTGAGAGCAGTTCGTCCCGGCGCGAGCCACGCGCCGCCGGCGCCATTGGAGGCATCCGTGCCGCATGTCCTGGTCCTCAACGCGTCGTACGAGCCCCTCGGCGTCGTACCGCTCCGCCGCGCACTCGTCCTCGTGCTGGAGAACAAGGCTCTCTGCCTCGAGGAGTCCGGCGCCTTCCTGCACAGCGAGACCCAAGTCCTCCCCGCGCCGAGCGTGGTGCGACTGAAGCGCTTCGTGCGGGTCCCCTACCGGGGGCCCGTTCCCTTGACCCGTAGAGCCCTCTTCGCCCGCGACGGCGGGCGCTGCATGTACTGCGGGGGCGTCGCCACCAGCGTCGACCACGTCATCCCGCGCAGCCGGGGCGGCACGCACGCCTGGGAGAACGTGGTGGCGGCCTGCCGCCGCTGCAACCACGTCAAGGCCGACCGGCACCTGCGCGAGATCGGCTGGAGACTGCGCCACCAACCGGCCCCGCCCACCGGCCTGGCCTGGCGGATCATCGGGACCGGACACCGGGACCCCCGCTGGCTGCCCTACCTCCAGCCGTACGGTGCCGAGGACGTGATGGCCCGGATCGACTCCGTCGCGGACGCCCCTGTGGGGGCGCTGACGACGGGTTGAGCCGGGCCTTTCGCGTACCCGGGCCTTCGCGTGCCCGGCCTTCGCGTGCCCGGCCTTCGCGTACGGAGGCCTTTCGCGTACGGGGACGGGGGCACCCCTCAGGGGGTGTCCCGCTCCTCCGGAGCGCCCTCGGGCTGCTCGGGCGTCTCCGTCCCGGGCTTCGTCGGCGTCTCCGTCGGTTCCGTCGGTTCCGCCGGCTTCTTCGGCGGGTCCTGCGGGGCCACCGCGTACGTCTCCACCGACCAGAGCGAGTAGCCGTAGGGCGTCGCGCGGGTCTCGCCCTGCACCCGCAGGAAGCGCGTGTCCGCCGCGTCCATCCGGACCGACTCCCGGCCGCCCCGCCCGTCGGAGACGGTCGCCGCCGTGCGCCAGACGCGGCCGTCGGCCGAGACCTGGACGCGGTAGCGGGAGGCGTAGGCGTCCTGCCAGTGCAGTACCACCTGGCCTATCCGCGCGGGCTCGGCCAGCTCCATCTGCCACCAGGCGCCGTCCTCCGCCGGGGAGGACCAGCGGGTCTTCGCGTCGCCGTCCAGCGCCGAGGAGGCGGGGAAGTCAGGGGTCTCGTCGCCCGACGAGGACGCCGAAGCGGCCTGCGCCAGGTCCGGGCCCGCCGTGCGCGGGAAGGCCCGCACGGTCAGGACCCGCTCCTCGCCCGCGAAGGACACCGGCACCCGGTACGAGCCGGACGGCACGGCCGCGCCCACCGACACCTCCAGGGGGACGGTCGTCCGCGCGCCCCGCTCCACCGCGGCCTGCTTCGGGAGCCGGACCACGATCCCCTTCGGAGCCTTCGCCGTGATCGGCCCGCGCACCTCGCCCGCGCGCAGCCCCGTCAGCTCCACGTCCACCCGCTGCGCGGGGCCGCCGATCTCCGCGTCCGTCTCCGTGCGGGCCAGTTCGAGCCCGGCCCGCGGCCCGTCCGCGAACCACGGCACCAGCGAGCGCACGTCGGGCGCCGGTCCTCCGCCGCTCCAGACGACCCGCAGAGCGTCCGCGCGCAGGCCCTTCAGATCGGCCTGCGTCCAGCCGGAGGCGGACAGCGCGCCGAGCGCCCGCCAGCCCTCCCCGGGGACGTACGCCTCCACGCGCGCGTCCGTGCCGGGCGCGCCGCCCGTGCCCGTACCCGAACCCGTGTCCGTACGGGCGGTCATCACCGTCAGGGTCTCCACGGGCCGCGCCCGGTCGAGCCGCACGGTGTACGAGTCGGGGGCGCGGTCGGTCCGGCCGGCCGGGGTGCGGTCGGCACCCGTCCAGGCCGTCGACTCCGTCACCGCGCGCGTGAGGAACGGGTCGAGGACTCCCGCGCCGACCGTCACCCGGCTCGCCTCGATGGCCTCCCGCAGTGGTTCGAGGCGCAGCTGCGCCTGCCAGGCCGCCGCGCCGTCGCCGCGCGCCTGGGCGAGCAGCATGTCGACCGCGGTCTCGCCCGCCAGGCCGTACCGGGAGAGCTGGTCGAGCCAGGGTCCCGTCTCGTCGTCCAGCGTGCCGCCGGCGGTGGCGGCGAGCCGCTCGGGGGCCTGGCGCATCACGGTGAAGGCGGCCTTCAGTTCGCGTGCCGCCTTCTCCTCCGCCGCCGTGCCGGCGGCGCCGCCGGGGCTCGTGCGCGAGTCCCAGAAGGCGGCCATGAGCGGCTTCAGGTAGGCCGATTCGCCCTTCGGGTCCAGGATGGAGGAGGCGTCGTTCGCGGCGAGCGCCAGCAGGGCCTCACGGGCGGCCGGGTCCGGGCCCGCGAGGTCGTCGACGGCGGCGTGCCAGGACTCCTGCGGCCGGTAGCCCTTGGGGTTCCAGGCGTAGTCGGCGGCGGTGAAGAGCGGGACGCGTGAGGCGGCGGGCTGCTCCATGGCGTGGGCGAGGAAGGCGGCGGAACCGGCCGCCACGGCCGGGTCCCGGCCCGTGGACGGGCCGAGGAACAGCCGGTCCTGCGCGTAGTCGTTGACCGGGTAGTTGTCCATGGTGACCAGCGGATGGCCCAGCGCCTCACGGGCCCCGGCCAGTTCGCCGCCGGTGATCGTGCGCGGGACGACGCCGACGCCCGTCCACGCGACCCGTACGTCCGTGTCCAGCGCCCCGGCGAGCTCCGCGCGGTACTCGCTCGTACCGTCCTGGTAGTACTCCGTCGGCAGCACCGTCAGGGGTTCGCCGTCCGGGTGCCGCTCGGCGAGGTGACGGGCGACGGCGTTGGCCACGCGCGCGTGGGCGGCGGCCGCGCCCTTCGCGTCGCGCCCGAAGGCGTCCGCGTCCTTCGAGCAGTGCCACTCGCCGTAGCCGGCGTCGGGGAACTGGAGCTGGAAGGAGCGCACCCCGAGCGCCCACATCGCGTCGATCTTCCGGGTCAGGGCGGCCACGTCGGCGTCGGAGGCCAGGCACATGGACTGGGCGGGCGCCACGGCCCAGCCGAGCGTCACATGGTTGGCCCGGGCCCGCTCGGCGAGCGCGCGGAACTCCTCCTGCTGCGCGGCCGGATAGGCCTCGCGCCACTGCGCCTGGCGGTACGGGTCGCCGCCGGGCGCGTACAGATAGCGGTTCTGCTTGGTGCGGCCCAGGAAGTCGACCTGGGCGAGGCGCTGCTCAAGGCTCCAGGGGCGGCCGTAGAAGCCCTCGGTGATGCCGCGCTCGGCCGTGCCCGGCCAGTCGCGCACGGCGACCCCGGGGACCTCCCCGCCGGTGCCGACGAGCTGACGCAGCGTCTGGACGGCGTGGAAGACGCCGTCCTCGCCGACGCCGTCCAGGACGACCGTGTCCCGCCCCTGGAAGCGGCCCGTCGCGAGCTGGTAGCCGCCGCGCGGCAGATCGAGCCGCTCGGGCAGGCGCAGGGCCTTCAGCGCCTCCTCGGTGGCCTCGCCGGATTTCCCCGAGACCCGGAACACCGGCCCGCGGCCGGGCAGTCCGGTGTGGACGGCACGCACCCCGGCGGCCGTCAGCACCTCCCGCAGGGCGGCGAGGGCGTACGGATCGGCGTCGGCGTCCGCGAGCAGCGTGACCTCGTCCCCGAGGCGTACGGCGGGTCCGCGGCCGGTCAGCGACTGGGGCCGGGGCCAGACGGCGGGCGCCGCCCCGGCAGCCGGGGCGGCGTCATCTGTCGCGGTCGCGGTCGCGGTCGCGGTCGGGGACGTGGGCGCGCGCGTGGCCGCCGAACTCCCGGCCGTGGAAGACCCGGCCTTGGAGGAGCCGGCCGTCGTGGCGGGGGCGGTCGTGGAGGAGGCGGTCGGGGACGAGGCGGGCGCGCCGGCCGGAGGCGGTACGGGGGCAGCCTGCACCGCGCCCGGAGCGGCGCCGCCGAGGAGTCCGCCGATGACGGCGGCGGCGACCGCCGTCGCCGTGCGCTTCCTGCGCCCGAGGTGCACGGGAACTCCCTTCGGCCCGGTGGGCGGCCCGGTGGGCAGCCGGGTCGGCCGCGCCGCCGGCCGCTCTGCCGTTCGGTAACGAGTGGGTCACGAGCCCACCACCCGTCGCACTGGGGTGTCAATGCGTGTGGCCGATGTGTCGGCTTTGCCCGGCGAGCCGTCACGGAGATGACGTCACTTCGCCACTTTCCGCCGGTAAAACGAGGTGCGGTGGGTAGGGCTCAGCTGTTACCCCCGAGCCCATCTGTCGAGACGAAACCGGGAGACCCCCGTGACCACGACCGCCCGCCACCCCGGACGGATACGGATTCCTCAGCAGTCGGCAGGCCCCGACTCCCCGCTGACCAGCGAACCGCCGCTGCCCGACACGACGCCCCTCACCAGCGAGCCGCCCCTGACCGAGGCGGCACCCCTCACCAGCGAACCCACCGTCCGCGGCAGCGCGGGCGGTTCGGAGTCCCCCGGAGTGTGATGTGACCCTGGCCCGTCTCGCCGCCCGTCACGGCGTCGCCACCGAGTACAGCCCCTCCGCGGGCGTCACCGTCTCCGTGCCGGACGCCGCCGTGGTGGCCGTCCTCGGCGCCCTGGGCGTGGACGCGACCACCCCCGAGGCGGTCGACGCGGCCCTCGCCGCGGCGGAACGGGCCGAGCGGGAGCGGCTGCTGCCCCCCACCCTGGTCCGGCGGCGGGGGGAGGACGCCCTCTGCCCTCCGGCGGACCTGCCGCCCGGTACCCGACTGCGGGTCACCACGGAGGAGGGCGCGGTCCTCACCGGCGGCGACTGGGAGCGGCTGCCCCTCGGCGTCCACACGGTGGAGGCGACGGCCCCCGACGGGCGCGCCGCCACGAGCACCCTCATCGTGAGCCCCGCGCGCGTGCCCGGGCCCGACCGTCGCGCGTACGGGCTGCTCGTCCAGCTCTACTCGCTGCTGTCCACCCGCTCCTGGGGCATGGGCGACCTCGGGGACCTGCGGGAGCTCGCCACCTGGGCGGGCCGCACGCACGGCGCCGGCTTCGTCCAGGTCAACCCCCTGCACGCGGGCGTGCCCGGGGCGCCGAGCGACCCCTCGCCGTACCGCCCCTCCTCGCGCCGCTTCCCGGACCCGGTCCACCTGCGGATCGAGTCCGTCCCCGAGTACGCGCACGTGGACCCCGGCCACCGCGACGCGCTCGACCGCATCCTCGCCGAGGCGGCCGAACTGCGCGAACGGGTGCTCGGCAAAGGCGCCCTGATCGACCGTGACGCGGTGTGGGACGTCAAGCGACGGGCCCTGGAGCTCGTGGTCGGGAGCGTGGAGCTCGGGCCCGGGCGGCGCGCCGAGTACCACGACTTCCTCGCCGAGCGGGGCCGTGCCCTGGAGGACCACGCCACCTACCAGGCCCTCGCCGAGCGGCACGGCCCGCACTGGCGGGACTGGCCCGAGGAGCTGCGCGAGCCGCGCTCGGCGGAGCGCGCCGTGCGCGCCGACCCCGCCCTCGCGGCCCGGGTCGACTTCCACTGCCGGCTGGCCTGGCTGACGGACCGGCAGCTGGCCGAGGTCGCCGAGGCCGCCCGCGAGGCCGGGATGGCGGTCGGGATCGTCCACGACCTGGCCGTCGGCGTCCACCCGGAGGGCTCGGACGCCTGGGCGCAGCAGGACGCCTTCGCGGCGGGCATGTCGGTCGGCGCCCCGCCCGACGCCTTCAACGCCCGGGGCCAGGACTGGGGCCTGCCGCCGTGGCGGCCCGACGCCCTCGCCGCCGCCGGCTACGCCCCGTACCGCGGACTCCTGCGCGAACTCCTGCGCCACGCGGGCGCCCTGCGCATCGACCACGTGATGGGCTTGTTCCGGCTGTGGTGGGTGCCCGAGGGCAGCGAGCCCACCGCGGGGACGTACGTCCGGTACGACGCCGAGGCGATGCTCGCCGTCCTCGTCCTGGAGGCGCACCGCGCGGGCGCCCTCGTCATCGGCGAGGACCTCGGCACGGTCGAGCCGGGCGTACGGGAGGAGCTGTCCCGGCGCGGGGTGTTCGGGACCTCCGTGCTCTGGTTCGAGCGGGACTGGGCGGGCTCCGGCCGCCCGGTGCCCCCGGAGCGGTGGCGCGCGGAGTGCGTGGCCACGGCCACCACCCATGACCTGCCCCCGACGGCCGCCCGGCTCTCCGGCGACCACGTCGCCCTGCGGCACCGGCTCGGGCTCCTCGACGGCGACCCGGAGCGCGACCGGGCGGCGGACGCGGCCGAGACCACCGAGTGGCTGGGGCTCTTCCAGCGGCTCGGGCTGCTCCCGGAGGGAGCGGGGGACGAGCGGGCCGAGATCCTGGCGGTCCACCGCTTCCTGCTGAGCACCCCGGCCCGGATGGTGGGGGTGTGGCTGCCGGACGCGGTGGGGGACCGCAGGCCGCAGAACCTGCCGGGCACCTGGGACGAGTACCCCAACTGGCGGCTGCCGATCGCGGACCCGGGCGGTCAGCCCCTCACCCTGGAGCGCCTCACGGCCTCGCCCCGCGCCCACGCCCTGCTCCGCGAGCTGCACGCCCGCACGGACCCGGAGAGCGCCCGTACCGACCCCGGGAACGCCCGTACGGTACCCCCGGGCGCGCGGCCCGTTTAGGTGTTCGCTACTTTGGGGCTGTGGACAAGAAGAACGCCCTGCGCGCCGGCGCCGTCGCGGCCGGTACGACGCTGATGATGCTGCTCATGTCGTCCCCCGCGCTCGCGCTCACCCGCGACGACGGTGACGACCCGGCTCCCAAGCTGGAGGTCGTCGAGACCCTCGGCCTGTTCGTGGCCGCCCCGCTGGCGCTGTTCCTGGTCATCATCGGCCTGGTGATGGTGCTCGACAAGTCCAAGAAGGCCTGACCGCCTCCTCTCCGCCTCTCCGAGGGCGCCGCACGGTACCGACGTACCGTGCGGCGCCCTCGCGTGCGTTCACGCGCAAGACACCCCTGGAGCAGGACAAACCCCCTAGGGCAGGGCGTCCCCTAGGGCAGGACACCCCTCAGGCGGTCGTCGCGAGCAGCTTTCGCAGCAGTCCCGCCAGCTGCTCCGCCTCCTCGTCGGTGAGCGCCGCCTCCAGCGCCGCCCGCTGCTGCCCGAGCCCGGCCCCCACGGCCTGGTCCACGAGCTCCTTGCCGTGCTCGGTGAGCGTCACCCGCAGCCCGCGCCGGTCGTGCGGGTCGGGGCTGCGGGTCAGCAGCCCCGACTTCTCCAGCTTGTCCAGCCGGCCGGTCATCCCGCCGGTGGTGATCATCAGCGTGGCGGTCAGCTCGCGCGGTGAGAGCGTGTACGGCTCTCCGGACCTGCGCAGCGTCGCGAGCACGTCGAACTCCCCGAGTGCCATGCCGTAGGGCGCGTACGCCTTGTCCACCCGGCCGCGCATCGCGTTGGCGAGCCGGTAGATCCGCCCGAAGACGGCCATCGGCAGGGTGTCCAGGTCGGGTCGGACGACCGCCCACTGGTCGGCGATGGCGTCGACGGCGTCATGGGCGGGCGCCGGGGCCGGGGTGTTCGTCTCCATGGGGCCAGTCTCCTCTTCCGCGCGACTCGATGGCAAGAAAGCCACTTGCAAGTAAGTAGCTTAGTGCTAAGTTAATTACCGCCAAGCCAGTCCGGCGCACACCGGTCGGGCACTCCACAGCAGGGGGAACCGTCATGTCCCGCAAGGCCGCAGTCGTCGCACTCACCGCGCTCGCCCCGATCTCCTGGGGCTCCACCTACTTCGTCACCACGGAGTTCCTGCCGCCCGACCGGCCCCTCTTCACCGGCCTGATGCGCGCCCTGCCCGCCGGCCTCCTGCTCCTCGCCCTCACCCGCAAGCTCCCGCAGGGCGCCTGGTGGTGGAAGTCGGCGGTCCTCGGGGCCCTCAACATCGGCGCCTTCTTCCCGCTGCTCTTCCTCGCCGCCTACCGGCTGCCCGGCGGGGTCGCCGCCGTCGTCGGCTCCGTCGGCCCGCTCTTCGTCGTGGGTCTCGCCGCCCTCTTCCTCGGCGAGAGGCCCACCGTGAAGACCCTGCTCACCGCCGTGGCCGCCGCCTTCGGCGTCAGCCTCGTGGTCCTCAAGGCCGGTGCGGCCTTCGACATGGTCGGCGTGGTCGCCGGACTGCTCTCCTCGCTCTCGATGTCCGCGGGCATCGTCTTCACCAAGCGCTGGGGCCGCCCCGAGGGTGTCGGCGCCCTCGCGCTCACCGGCTGGCAGCTCACCGCGGGCGGCCTGGTCATCCTGCCGATCGCCTTCCTGATCGAGGGCGCTCCGCCGGTCCTGACCGGCACCAACCTGGCCGGCTACGCCTACCTCGCCCTCGGCAACACCGCGATCTCGTACTTCCTCTGGTTCCGCGGCATCGAGCGGCTGAGCGCCTCCTCGGCCACCCTCCTCGGCCCGCTCTCGCCGATCACCGCGGCCGTCATCGGCTGGGCGGCCCTCGGCCAGGCCCTCGGTCCGGTGCAGGTGCTCGGCATGGTGATCGCCTTCGGCGCGACCCTGGTCGGCCAGCTGGGGCCTCGTACCCCGAAGGTCCCGGTCGTACCGGTCGAATTGTTCAGCTCAACTGAACAGAACGGTCAGGAAGTTTCGATGGACCTGGAGGGTTCGGGGGTGGGACGGTAGGCGGCATGAGCCCGATCACCGCACGCCACCCGACCACCACCCCGACGACCACCACCCCGACGACCGGCACTCCTTCGACCGCCACCGGCACCACCACGACCGAGAAGCCGGCGCCCGCGAGAAAGCTCGCACGGGGCGCCGGCCTCGGCGTTCTCCTCGCCCTCCTCGCCACCGTCGTCTGGTCCGGCAGCTTCGTCGCCACCCGCGACATGGCCGACACCGTCCCGCCGGTCCAGGCCGTCTTCTGGCGCTGGATCATCGCGCTGCTCGCCGTCGCACCGTTCGCCGCCCGCCCGTTCCTGCGGCAGTGGCGGACGATCCGCCGCCACCTCGGATTCGTCGCCCTCGCCTCGCTGTTCGGCGTCGCCCTCTACAACACCCTCGTGCACCAGGCCGGGCTGACCACCTCCGCCTCCAACATGGGCATGATCATGGCCGCCTCCCCGGTGATCATGGCGGTGTACGCCCGGCTCGGCGGCGAACGCCTCGGCGCCCGCCGGATCCTCGGGATGCTGACCGCCGCGCTGGGCGTGCTCCTGCTCGTCGGAAAGGGCTCGCTCGCAGTCGACTTCGCCGCCGGCGACCTGTGGATGTTCGCCGCGGCCCTGTCCTTCGCCTCGTACAGCGCGCTGCTCAAGCGCAAGCCCGCCGAGATCGACGGACTCGCCTTCCTCTTCACCACCTTCCTGCTCGGCTCCCTGATGCTCGCCCCCGCGTACGCCGTGTCCCTCACCGTCCAGGGCGGGTTCACCGTCGGCCCCGCGACCGTCGGCCCCCTGCTGTACGTCGGCGTCTTCTCCTCCGCCGTCGCCTTCTTCGCCTGGAACAAGGCGATCGCCCTCGTCGGCGCGGCCCGCGCGGGTGTCGTCTACTACCTCCAGCCCGTCTGCGTCGCCCTGCTCTCGTACGCCCTCCTCGGCGAGCGGCTCGGCCTCGTCGGCGGTGCGAGCATGGCCCTCATCCTCGGCGGAGTGGCGCTGGCCTCGGCGCGAGGCCGCTGAGTGCCGCCCGCCCCGCCCGGTAGGTTGCGCCCCATGACCGAGTGGGACATCAAGAAGCTCCAGATCCTCCGCACCCTCCGTGACCGCGGCACCGTCACCGCGACCGCGGAGGCCCTGCTCATGACCCCCTCGGCCGTGTCCCAGCAGCTCACCAACCTCGCCAAGCAGCTCGGGGTACGGCTCCTCGAGGCCCAGGGCCGCCGGGTCCGCCTCACCGACGCCGCCCATCTGGTGCTGCGGCACGCGGAGGTGGTCTTCGCCCAGCTGGAGCGCGCCGACGCCGAACTCGACGGATACCTCCGGGGCGAGGCCGGGCAGCTGCGGGTGGCGGCCTTCTCGACGGCCGTGCCCGCCCTCGTCGTCCCCGCCGTACGGCAGCTGGGGACCGCCCACCCCGGGCTCGACATCCGCGTCCGGGAGGCCGAGGCGGCGGAGGCGTACGAGCTGCTCACGGCCGGCGAGGTCGACCTGGCGCTCTCGCTCGCCGCCCACGCGCCCTCGGTGCGCGACCCCAAGTTCAGCCGGGTGCCCCTACTCGCCGACCCCCTCGACGTCGCCCTGCCCGCCGGGCACGCGCTCGCCGAAGCGCCCGGCCTCCGCCTCGCCGACCTCGCCGCCGAGCCGTGGATCTTCGGCGGCTCCGGCCCCTGGTCGGAGATCACCACCGCCGCCTGCGAGGCCGCCGGCTTCGTGCCCGAGCAGGCCCACAGCGCCTCCGGCTGGACCGCGATCCTCGCCATGGTCGAGGCCGGGATGGGGATCGCGCTCGTGCCCCGGATGGCCTCCGCCGACCGCCGGAACGGCGCCGGGGTCGTCATGCGCGTCCTCTCCGCAGACCAGCCGCGCCGCCATGTCGTCGCGGCGGTACGGCGCGGGGCGGAGGAGGGCCCGGCGGTGGCCCGGGTGCTGGCCGCGCTCCGGCAGGCGGCCGCGGCCCGCGAAACCGTTCAGCAGAACTGAACGGCGTCATCGAAAACATTCGATGGACCGGAGAGGACGAGCGCGGGAAAGTCGAGTCATGAGCGACTTCGACGAGACCCAGGACCCGCACGCCAACGACGCCGCCCCCTACTCCGGCGGCGACCCGTACGCCGACTACCGGTCCGGTGACTTCCCCTTCACCGAGCTCGTCGACCTCGCCGACCGCCGCCTCGGCGCCGGTGTCGTCGCCGCCAACGACGAGTTCTTCTCGGAGCGCGAGAACCTCCTCGTCCGCGAGCGGGCCGTCTTCGACCCGGAGCACTTCGGCCACAAGGGCAAGATCATGGACGGCTGGGAGACCCGCCGCCGCCGCGGCGCCGACGCCGAGAACGTCTTCCCCGCCCCCGAGGACCACGACTGGGCGATCGTCCGCCTCGGCGCCCCCGGCGTGATCCGCGGCATCGTCGTCGACACCGCCCACTTCCGCGGCAACTACCCGCAGCGCGTGAGCATCCAGGCCACCGCGGTGGAGGGCTCGCCCAGCCCCGCCGAGCTGCTCGACGCGAAGTGGGAGGAGCTCGTCCCGCCGACCCCCGTGCGCGGCCACGCGGCGAACGGCTTCACGATCGACGCCGAGCGCCGCTACACCCACCTGCGCCTCTGCCAGCACCCCGACGGCGGCATCGCCCGCCTCCGCGTCCACGGCGAGGTCGTGCCCGACCCCGAGTGGCTGGAGCTCCTCGGCACCCTCGACCTGATCTCCGTACTCAACGGCGGCTCGTACGAGGACGCCTCGGACAGGTTCTACTCCTCGCCGACGCAGATCATCCTGCCGGGCACCTCGCGCAAGATGGACGACGGCTGGGAGAACCGCCGCCGCCGGGTACGCGGCACCAACGACTGGGTCCGCTTCCGGCTCGCAGCCCAGGGCGCCGTCCGCGCCGTCGAGATCGACACCGCCTACCTCAAGGGCAACTCGGCCGGCTGGATCGCGCTCCAGGGACGCAACGGCGAGACGGGCGAGTGGTTCGAGATCATCCCCCGGACCCGCCTCCAGCCCGACACCCTGCACCGCTTCAAGCTCGCCGCCCAGGCAGTCGTCACCCACGTCCGCCTCGACGCCTTCCCCGACGGCGGCGTCGCCCGGATGCGGCTCCACGGCACGCTGACGGAGCAGGGCGCGTCCGACCTGCGCGCCCGGTACGCGGCCCTCGGCGGCTGACCCGCGGGATCCCGCACTTCCGCCCGGCGGCGCGGCCGCGCGCCGACGCCCGCCCGCCGGGCGGACTCCAGACGCGGCGAAGGGGCACCTCCGTGGGGGAGGGTGCCCCTTCGCCGTCCGGTCGACGCCTGCGGAGATCATCCGGCTGGGCGCGACCGTCGGCCATCCGGGGGACCGATGAAACGATTCCGATCAACGGCGAGAAGAGGCGCGGCCCAACTGGCCGCCGCCCTCGCCCCCGCCGCGACCGTCGGCACCGGCGGCCGGCAGCGGATCGACTCCCTGGGCTGACCCCCCGTACATCGGAAGGGCCCCCGGACTCATCGGTCCGGGGGCCCTTCCTCACGTCACGACGTCACGACGTCACGCGCCGGCGGCCGCGTCCGCCGCCTGCGCCTTCAGGGCGCGCTCGACGCCCGCGCGGGACTCCGTCACCAGACGGCGCAGCGCCGGGGCCGGGTCGTGCTCCGCGATCCACGCGTCCGTGGCGTCCAGCGTCTCCTGCGAGACCTGGAGCGTCGGGTAGAGGCCGACCACGATCTGCTGGATGATCTCGTGGCTGCGGGTCTCCGAGACGCGCTTGATCGACGCGAAGTACTTCGCCGTGTACGGGGCGAGCAGCTCGCGCTGGTCGGACTGGACGAAGCCGCCGATGACGGCCTCCTGCACGGCGTTCGCCAGCTTGTCGTCCTCGACGACCGAGGCCCAGGCCTCGGCCTTCGCGGCCTCCGTCGGACGGGCCGCGCGCGCGGTCGCCGCGTGCCGCTCGCCCGCCGCCGTGCGGTCGCGCTCCAGCTCGGCGGCGATCTCCGGCTCGTCGAAGCGGCCGGTGGCCGCGAGGCGCTGCACGAACGCCCAGCGCAGCTCGGTGTCGACGGCCAGGCCCTCGATCACCACACCGCCGTCGAGCAGCCCGGCGAGCACGTCGAGCTCGGCGTCCGTACGGGCGGTCGCCGCGAAGGCCCGCGCCCACGCCAGCTGGTGGTCGCTGCCGCCCTCGGCGGCGCGCAGCTGCTCCTGGGCGAAGGTGCCCCAGCGGGACAGGCCCTCGGCGCGCCACTCCGGCGCCGCGTACAGCTCCAGGGCGGCCTTGACCTGGCCCTGGAGGGACTGGACGACGCCGATGTCGGACTCCTTGGCGACCCCGGAGAGCACGAGCTCCAGGTAGTCGCGGGTGGCCAGCTCGCCGTCGCGGGTCATGTCCCAGGCGGACGCCCAGCACAGGGCGCGCGGCAGCGAGTCGGCGAAGTCGCCGAGGTGCGCGGTGACGTTGGTGAGGGACACCTCGTCGAGGCGGACCTTCGCGTACGACAGGTCGTCGTCGTTGAGGAGGACGACGGCCGGTCGGGCCTTGCCCACCAGCTGCGGCACGGCGGTCAGCTCGGCGGCCTCGATGTCGAGTTCGAGGCGGTCGGTGCGGACCAGCTTGCCGCTCGCGTCGAGGTCGTAGAAGCCGATGGCGATCCGGTGCGGACGCAGGACGGCCTGGCCCTTGGCGCCGGCGGGCAGCGCGGGGGCCTCCTGCTTGACGGCGAAGGCGGTGATGGCACCGTTCTCGTCGGTCTCGATCTCGGGGCGCAGGATGTTGATGCCGGCCGTCTCCAGCCACGCCTTCGACCAGGTCTTCAGGTCACGGCCGGAGGTCTCCTCCAGCGCGCCGAGCAGGTCGGACAGGCGGGTGTTCCCGAAGGCGTGCGCCTGGAAGTAGGCCTGCACGCCCTTGAAGAACTCGTCCTGGCCGACGTAGGCGACGAGCTGCTTCAGGACGCTGGCGCCCTTGGCGTACGTGATCCCGTCGAAGTTGACGAGCACGTCCTCCAGGTCGTTGATCTCCGCCATGATCGGGTGCGTCGACGGCAGCTGGTCCTGGCGGTAGGCCCAGGTCTTCTCCGCGTTGGCGAAGGTCGTCCAGGCGTTCGGCCAGCGGGTGCCCGGCACGGAGGCCTGGCAGGCGACCGAGGTGTACGTGGCGAACGACTCGTTCAGCCAGAGGTCGTTCCACCACTCCATGGTGACGAGGTCGCCGAACCACATGTGGGCGAGCTCGTGCAGGATCGTCTCGGCGCGCCGCTCGTAGGCCGCGTCCGTCACCTTCGAGCGGAAGACGTACTGGTCACGGATGGTGACCGCGCCCGCGTTCTCCATCGCGCCGGCGTTGAACTCCGGTACGAAGAGCTGGTCGTACTTGGCGAAGGGGTAGTCGTAGGCGAACTTCTCCTGGAACCAGTCGAAGCCCTGCCGCGTGACGTCGAAGATGTGGTCGGCGTCGAGGAACTCGGCGAGCGACGGACGGCAGTAGATGCCGAGCGGGACGCTCTGCCCGTCCTTCTCGTACGAGGAGTGCACCGAGTGGTACGGGCCGACGATCAGCGCCGTGATGTACGTGGAGATCCGGGGCGTCGGCTCAAAGACCCAGACGTCGTCCTTCGGCGTCTCCGGCGTCGGCGAGTTGGAGATCACCGTCCAGCCCGTCGGGGCCTTCACGGTGAACTGGAAGGTCGCCTTCAGGTCGGGCTGCTCGAACGAGGCGAAGACCCGCCGCGCGTCCGGCACCTCGAACTGGGTGTACAGATAGGCCTGGTCGTCGACCGGGTCGACGAAGCGGTGCAGGCCCTCACCGGTGTTGGTGTACGCGCAGTCGGCGACGACCCTGAGCTCGTTGCGGCCCTGCTGCAGATGGCGCAGGGCGATCCGGGAGTCCCGGAAGACGGCGCCGATCTCCAGCGCGTGGCCGTTGAGCACGACCTCGTGGACGGCGGGGGCGACGAGATCGATGAAGGTCTCGGCACCGGCCTCGGCGGAATCGAAGCGGACGGTGGTGACGGACCGGTAGGTGCCGCCCTCCTGCGCACCGGTGAGGTCGAGTTCGACCTCGTACGCGTCCACGGTCAGCAGCGACGCCCGCTGCTTGGCCTCTTCACGGGTCAGGTTTGTGCCAGGCACCCGGTCAACTCCTCGGTTTCGTGACGTTTGGCCCATCCTTCCACGGGGTGCCTCAGCGGCGCACGGCACATTTCCACGGCCCGTCACCACTGATCCGCAGCAGCCCGGGCCCGGGCACCACCGCGCTCGCCCGGACCTCGCCGACCCCGTTGACCAGCAGGTCCCGCTCCTCGTCGTCGTAGAGCGGATCGTGTGGCGGGGTGTGCCGGTGCACGGTGAAGCGGGACTCGCCGTGGTGCAGGAAATCGAGTACCCCGGGCGGCCCCTCGTAGACCACCAGATCGTGGGCGCGCCCCTCGACGTGGCTGTCGAACCGGCGCGCGTGCGAGAGCGGCAGGACCCGCAGCGTCCAGGGGGCATCGGCCTCCACCCGCAGGGTCAGCGGCCGGGCGCGCGGGACGAGGGCGACCGTACGGGCGCGGACGTCGTCCTCGTACGCCGCGAGCAGGTACTCCCCGGCGCGGCCGTGGGCGTCGCAGGTCTCGATGGTGGTGGAGAGCGAGTGGTACGACTCGATCTCCAGGAGCACCCAGTGGCCCGGCGGCAGTCCGGGGTCGCAGCGCACGGTCTCCTTGCCGCGCCCCTGGTAGACGGCGGGCCGGAACTCCCCGCCGTACGGGTCGGACACCGGGACCGGCGGGGCGGCGGGCGGCGGGGGAGCGGGCGGCGGGACGTAGCCGGGGCCCGGGATCGGAGGCGGCGGGGACTCCACCACGATGCCGAAGTCCGTCGCGAGCCCGGCGAGCCCCGAGGCGTATCCCCGGCCGGCCGAGCAGAAGCACCAGCCGCCGTCCCGCCGGTGGAACTCCCCGAGGACGAAGGCCGTCTCCGCCGTCGCGCCCCCGATCGCGCGGTACGCCACCGGGTTCCCGGCCCCGTCCGTGACCCGCAGGTCGAGCCCCGGCACCTGCCCGAAGGCGCCCCCGTCCGTGGAGGCGGCGATCACCACGCGTCCCACGTCCGGCTCCACCCGCGCGAGGTCCAGCCACAGCCAGTCCGCGGCCGGGCTGCCGGGCACGCCCGGGGCCGACCTGCCCAGGTGCCGCGCGGCGCCCGAGGGGTGGTCGGTCCGGTTGTAGAAGACCAGATCGGCGTCGCCCCGGACCCGCTCGCCGGTCCCGAGGAGCAGCGCCGAGACGTCCACGTCGGGCACCCCGTGCCCGGTCCGCCAGCTGACCGCGACGTGGAGGGCCTGCGGGGGCACCGGGACGTCGGCTCCCGTCGGAATCCGGTTCATGGGGGAACTGTGGCACGGGGGGCACGCCGGAGGGGCGGCTCCCGGTAACAGGAAGCCGCCCCTCCGGAGGGTGCTGCGGGTCGGTCGGTGCGCGTCAGCCCTTGAGCTCGGCCGCGACGAGCTCCGCGATCTGCACCGCGTTCAGCGCGGCGCCCTTGCGGAGGTTGTCGTTGGAGAGGAACAGCGCGAGGCCGTTCTCGACCGTCTCGTCCACGCGGATGCGGCCGACGTACGAGGCGTCCTTGCCGGCGGCCTGGAGCGGGGTCGGGATCTCGGAGAGTACGACGCCCTCGGCGTCCTTCAGCAGCTCGTAGGCGCGCTCGACGCCGATCGGGCGCTCGAAGCGGACGTTGACCTGGAGGGAGTGGCCCGAGAAGACCGGGACGCGCACGCAGGTGCCGGAGACCTTGAGCTCCGGGATCTCCAGGATCTTGCGGGACTCGTTGCGGAGCTTCTGCTCCTCGTCGGTCTCGAAGGAGCCGTCGTCGACGATCGAACCGGCGAGCGGGACCACGTTGAAGGCGA
The DNA here is from genome assembly GCF_008642375.1 of Streptomyces venezuelae. Taxonomy (NCBI): domain Bacteria; kingdom Bacillati; phylum Actinomycetota; class Actinomycetes; order Kitasatosporales; family Streptomycetaceae; genus Streptomyces; species Streptomyces venezuelae. Next base: position 5,724,580 of record NZ_CP029194.1, read on the forward strand.
TCGGGCGCTTGTAGACGGCCGGCTCGGGGAACTCCACGGCCTCGCCGTCGAAGGCCAGCTGGTCGGCGTTCTCGGCGACGGCACACGCCTGCGTGCGCAGCTCGGCGACACCGGCCACGCCCGAGCCGGAGACGGCCTGGTAGGTGGTGGCGATCAGCGCGGTGAGGCCGGCCTCCTGGTGGAGGGGCTTGAGGACCGGCATGGCGGCCATCGTGGTGCAGTTCGGGTTGGCGATGATGCCCTTGGGACGGTCCTTGATCGCGTGCGGGTTGACCTCGGAGACGACCAGCGGGACCTCGGGGTCACGGCGCCAGGCGGAGGAGTTGTCGATCACGACGGCGCCCTGCGAGGCGACCTTCTCGGCGAGGGCCTTGGAGGTGGCGCCGCCGGCGGAGAAGAGGACGATGTCCAGGCCGGTGTAGTCGGCGGTGGAGGCGTCCTCGACCGTGACACCGTCGACGACGGTGCCGGCGGAGCGCGCGGAGGCGAAGAGCCGCAGCTCGTCGAGGGGGAAGTTCCGCTCGGCCAGGATGCTGCGCATGACTGTGCCGACCTGACCGGTGGCTCCGACGATTCCGACCTTCACGGGGACTCCTCCGTACGTATGTGCAGGGTGCTGCCGGTCCATGATGCGTATGTCCCGGGGCGCCTTGTCCAATCCATTGTCCACAGGTCGGGACGGCTGCCGGACGTCCTCGGGGACGATCAGGGGACGGGTGACGGGACGCGAAAGGGGCGGGCACCGGTTCCGGCGCCCGCCCCCTTCACGTACGGGGTACCACGGGTACTACGGGGTGACGGCGCCGATCAGGACGCTGCCGGAGCCCGCGACGGTGCCGCGGGCGTTGACCAGCTGGACCTCGCCGAAGAACTGACGGCCCTCGGGAGCCGCACCGGCGACCACGACCTCGGCCGCCACCTGGGCGGACGCGCCGTTGGCCAGGGGGTACGTCTTCGAGGCGTCGACCTGGACGGTGCCGAGCGCGGACGAGAAGTACACGTCCTTGTAGTCGTACGTGGTGCCGCCCTCGGCGTGCACCGCGTAGCCGTCGATGACGACGGTGTACGTGCCCGCGGCCGGCTTCACGAGGGAGACGGACTCCTCCGAGTCGCCGTCGGCCGACTGGGCGACCTGCTTGCCGTTCAGGCTGACCGTGAGGTCGAGGTCGGCGGCCTTGTCGGAGGTGTTGCCGATGGCGATGTCGAGACGCTCGACGCCCTCACCGATGGTGACGGTCTTCGTCTGCTTCTCGTGGTGCTGGATGGTCGGCGTCTCGCTCTTCTGCGAGCCGAGGGAGCCGCCCTTCAGGGCGCCCTGGATGCCCGCGAAGCGGTTCGTGACCGTCCACTGGACCGGGGCCGGGGTGCCGATCTTCGCCTCGGCGACCGTCTGGACGGCCGGGTCGAAGTCGGCGCCGAGGACGGAGACACCCAGGGTGTACGGGTTGTCCAGGTCCGGCGACGTACGGCGGGACTCGACCTCGATCTCCCAGACGCCGGGCGTCGGGTTCGCGTAGGACCGGAGGTCCGGGCGGCAGGTGTTGGCCGGGTTGTAGTGCGGGTAGCAACCCGTGGTGGCGGTCGGGTCGACCGGCACGCCGTACGGGTGGATCGCGATGAAGCGGGTCTGGCTCTTCGCCTTCAGACCGGCCAGCGAGATCTCCAGCGTCTTGGCGCCCTCGGGCACGGTGACGAAGTAGTGCTTCGTGCTGTTGCGCTGCACCGAGCCGGAGGCGGAGAAGCCGTAGCCCGGGGCGACCAGGTCGCTCGCGACGATCGAGGTGGCGAGGATCTGCTTGTCGACGCCCTCGGTGCGCTCGTCGTCGGCCTCCAGGATGACGCTGTGCGCGCCGGCGGTGGCGGCACGGGCCTGGAGCTTGACGGTGACCGGCTTGTTCAGCGGCAGGTCGATCTCGTCGTCGCCGAGGATGCGGAAGGTGCCGTCGTTGTACTTGAGGTCGAGCTCGTGCTCGATCGACCGGTCCGGGCCGCTCGTGCGCGTGATCGTGACGTCGTAGACGCGCTTCTGGCCGACCTTGAGGTCGCCCTCACGGTCGTACACACCGGTGCCGGTGTGCGGGGCCGGGAAGATCGCGGTGTCGACCGGGGCCTCGACCTTGTAGTCGTGCGCCGTGGCGCCGTCCTTGATCGAGTCCCAGGCCTCCTCGATGTCGATGAGGCCCGAGCCCTGCTCGTGTGCGGCGACACCGGAGATGCGCTGCGCGGTCGAGGTGAGGGCGGTGCGCAGGGTCAGCGGCGAGAGGGCGATGCCCTTCTGCTTCGCGGCCGAGAGCAGCAGCGCGCTCGCGCCCGCCGCCTGCGGCGCGGACATCGAGGTGCCGTTGAGCATGCCGTAACCGGCGGGCAGCGCGTAGCCGGACTCGGGGACACCGGCGCCGGCCTGCCAGGTCGGGATGGTGTTCACGGACGAGCCGGGGGCGGTGATCGTCGGGGTGAAGCCGCCGTCCTCACGCGGGCCGCGCGAGGAGAAGGGGAACATGGCGTACTTCTTCTCGACGGCCGAGCCGTAGTTGGCGGCCCAGGTCTCCTTGGAGACGGCCGCGCCGACCGAGATGACCTTGTCGGCCAGCGAGGGGTCGCCGATCGTGTTGATGCCGGGGCCCGAGTTGCCGGCCGAGATGACCAGCTGGACGCCGTACGTGTCGATCAGGCGGGTGTAGAGGCGCGAGCGGACGTTGTCGCCGTCGTTCTGCTGCGGCAGGCCGCCGATCGACATGTTGACGATGTCGACGCCGCGGTTGACGACGAGGTCCGTCATGCCCTCGGTGAGGGCGGTGTTGGTGCAGCCGCCGGTCCAGGTGCAGGCGCGCGAGGAGACGATCTTCGCGCCGGGGGCCGCGCCGTTCATCCGGCCGCCGAAGAGGCTGTTGGCCGCGGTGATGCCGGCGACGTGCGTGCCGTGCGAGGACTCGACGAGGCCGACGTTGACGAAGTCGCGCTTCTGGCCGACCCAGCTGCCGCCGAGCGGGTCCATCGCGACGTCCTTGCGGATCTCGACGACGAACGGCGTCTTCTCGACGACCTCGGTGGCCGGGTTGTCGGTACCGAAGTAGCCGATCTGGTACCCGTTCTTGTACGGCTTCATCGGCTCGTTGTCCGTGAAGTCGTTGTTCTGGTCGCTGTCCACGCGGACGGTGCCGGCGGCCGGGTCGTACAGCAGGCCGAAGACGTCGGTGGTGTCGCCGTCGCGGTTGATGTCACCGGCCGGGTCGCCGCCCGCGGTGACCGACTCCAGGAAGCGGCTGAACTGGTAGGAGCCCTCGGGCGCCTTCCAGCTCTGCGTGGAGGCGGTGAAGACCGGGCCCGCGACCGGGAGGTTCTGCAGACGCCAGGTGGCGTCGCCCTCGGTGATCGGGTCGGTGGCGGTGACCCAGTCGACGATCTTGCGCTCGCCGGTGGTGGTCTTCTGGAGGGCCGGGTGACCGAGGTCGACGCCGGAGTCCAGGATGCCGATGGTCACGCCGCGGCCGTCGGCCTTCGGGTGGTCCTTGACGAAGTCGACCGCGCCCGTCTCGTGCGAGGGGTTGTACGGGTTCTTCGCCGGGGTGTTCTTGCCCGGGGCCGGGTACGTCGTGGTGACGGTGGTGCCGTCGACGCCACCCGTGGCAGCGCCCGCGTCCGGGGTCGGGTCGTCCAGGACGATCTCGGCCTGGAGGTCGATCGACTGGACGGAGGAGAGCTTCGTGGCGGCCTTGATGGCGGCCTCGGCCTTCGCGGTCGGCAGCGTCGCGCGGACGTAGCCGAGGGCGTCCTGCTGCTTGCCGACGGAGGCGCCGGGGACGGCGTCGAGCTGGCCCGCGACCTGCTCGGTGGCGCCGGGGGCGGTGGCGACGAGGACGGTGACGTTCTTCTCGCCGCTCGCCTGGGCCTCGGTGAGGCGCTGGGCGTCGATGGCGCCGAGCTTGTCGGCCGGGTTCGAGGACTTCACCGGGGGAGTGGTCACCGGTGCCTCGGTGGCGAGCACGGGCGCGGCGCCGGTCGCGACGAGCGCGGCGACCAGGCCGGCAGCGGCGGCGATACGGGCCGCTCGTCTGTGCCCGGGCGTCGAGCTTCCGGGTATGGAGCTCCGAGTTTCGGGGGTGGTCATTTACATCCCTGTTTGTGAAAGGAGAGAGTCCGGATTTCGGTGCCGGATGACCGCTCAGCCTTTCGTAAACGACAGGGGTTTGTGGAGAGTTACCCCGGGCCGGTTTGCCGCCGCGGCGTAAACCCGCCAGCGCTCTCGATCCGCCACAGGGGAGAAAGCGGTTCGAAACGGGGCGGGTTCGTGGCCTCGCCGGGTCAGCTCTCCTTCGTGCGGGCGTAATGGCGCGAGGCCTTGGCCCGGTTGCCGCAGACCGCCATCGAGCACCAGCGGCGGGTGCCGTTCCGCGAGGTGTCGAAGAAGTGCAGGATGCACGCCTCGTGGGCGCAGGCCCGGATGCGGTCGGGCGCGGTGCGCAGCAGGTCGAGGTAGTCGCGAGCGGCGGTCCAGCCGGGCCCCCACGAGGGGTCCGCGAACTCGGCCTGCTCGCCGGGGCCTTCGGCGGTGAGCGTGGCCCGGATGCGGCCGTGACCGAGGACCGCGTCGACGCGGGCGGTGGCGGCGGGGTCGCCGGGGGCGTCGACGAGCGCGCCGAGGGCGTCCCGGGCGGCGAGCGTGTGGCGCAGGGTGCCGGCGTCGGCGGCGAACCGGTCCTCCAGACCGTTGACGGCGAGCCAGACGGCGAGTCCCTCGACGCCGGTGAGCAGGTCCTGACGGACGCCCTCCACGTTCCAGCGGGTGTTGAGCAGGTCGAGGGAGACGGGCTCGCCGGTGAGCGGCCGCGGGTCGGTGGCGGTCATGGCGGGCACCCTCCTCGATGAGCTAACCCCTCAAGAGTACGTGAGCGGTTGACGTCACCCGTACCTAACCTCTAATCTCGAATTAAAGGGTTAGCCCGAGGGAGGGTCGGCCACTGCGACGGAAGGGCACCCATGTCCGCGATCGGCACACTCGCCACCCACCATGTCGGCCTCAACGTCACCGACCTGGCACGCTCGCTGGCCTTCTACGGAGACGTCCTCGGCTTTGACGTCCTCGGCGAGGGCAAGGAGGAGGGGAGCGGCAGCCGCTACGCCTTCCTCGGTCAGGACGGCCGCCTGGTCCTCACCCTCTGGCAGCAGTCCGAGGGCGTGTACGACTCCGGCCGGCCCGGCCTGCACCACCTCGCCTTCGAGGCCGAGTCCATCGAGCACGTCCGCGCCGCCGAGGCCGCGCTCACCGCGCGCGGCGCCTCCTTCGCGTACGAGGGCGTCGTCGCCCACCACGAGGGCGCGGCCTCCGGCGGCATCTTCTTCCACGACCCGGACGGCACCCGCCTGGAGATCTCGGTCCCGAAGGGTGCGGAGGAAGCTCCGTCCCCGTCCGACTCGGCCCCGACCTGCGGCTTCTTCTAGCCGGACCTGGTCGTCAGCCAGCCGCCGACGGCGCGTTGTGGGCAGTCGTTCCGCAGGGCTGGGGGTCCCCCCTCCGGGGGAGGGCGGGCACAACCCCGAACGCGCCACCCGCGCCAGGGCCCGAGGCCCGCACCACGACGAACCCGCACCATAGGGAGGCCCGCCATGGACCCGTACAGCCCCGGCTCTCGCGCCGTACAGGAACGCCTTGGCGTCCGCGACCTCGCGGAACACGTCGGCCGGTCCATCACCGCCGGCATCCGCCCCGTCGCCGCCGCCTTCCTGGAGGCCCGGCCGATGCTGGTGATCGGCGCGGCGGACGAGGCGGGCCGCGTCTGGTCGACCCTGCTCACCGGCCCGCCCGGCTTCGTCCGGGCCACCGGCCCGCACACGGTCTCGGTCGCCGCCGCCCTCCCCGAGGGCACGCCCGACAGCGCCCCCGTCGGCACGATCGCCCTCGACCCCCGCACCCGACGCCGCATGCGCCTCAACGGCATCGCGCGGCCCAGCGCCCGAGGGTTCACGATCGAGGCCGATCAGGTCTTCTCCAACTGCCCGAAGTACCTACAGAAGCGGGAGTTGTACGGCTCCGAGGCCGCCCGCCCCGACGCCGGTGCCGTGCGGCACGGCGAGGCGCTCACCCCCGACCAGGTGCGCCGCGTCCGTGCCGCCGACACCTTCTTCGTCGCCACCACCGCGCCCGACGGCCTCGACGCGAGCCACCGCGGGGGCAACCCGGGCTTCGTCCGGGCCGACACGCCCAGGGACCTGAGCTGGCGGGACTACCCCGGCAACGCGATGTTCCTGACGCTGGGCAATCTGGCGGAGGACGGCCGCGCCGGGCTGCTCTTCCTCGACTGGGAGACGGGGACGACGCTCCAGCTCAGCGGCCTCGCCCGCACCGAGTACGGCCCCGAGGGGCGTGTCGTCCGCTTCCGTGTCGACCGCACGGTGGAGACCCCGGGCGGCAGCCCCCTGCGCTGGTCGGCACCGGAGTACTCCCCGGCCAACCCGCCGACACCCTGACCCGCCGAGCCCCCGACCGAGGACCGCCCGTGCCCGCCACCACCCCGGCCACCACGTCGACCACCGTTCCCCCGGCTCCGGCGCCGATCCCGGCCCGCCCCCGGCCCCCCGCCCGCCCCCGGCCCCCGCCCGCCCCCGTCCCCGGGTCCTCCTCGTCGGGACCGCGACCGCCGTCACCGCGCTCCTCCTCCTGGTCGCCGTCGGCACCCTCCTCCGCCAGCCCCTGCTCATCCCGCCGCTCGCCGCGAGCATGGCGCTGGTCGCGGGCGCCCCCGACCTGCCGCTCTCCCAGCCGCGCTCGGTCGTCGGCGGCCAACTGCTCTCCGCCCTCACCGGTTTCGCGGTCCTCGCCGTGGCGGGACCCGGCCTCTGGGGCGCCGCCGTCGCGGGCGGCCTCGCCCTCGGCGTGATGATGTGCGCCCGCACCCCGCACTCGCCCGCCGCGGCGACCGCCGTGATCGTCGCGCTCCAGGCCCCGCCGTTCTGGTCGTTTCTCGGCCTTCTCGCCGCCGCCTCCCTCCTCCTGGTCTCCGTCGGCCTCGCCGGCGCCCGTGCCGCGGGGCGGACCTATCCCACGTACTGGTTCTAACCTCTGTGCATGAAGCAGGAGTTGAGGGTGGCGGCCTACGCCGTGTGCGTCCGCGACGGCGAGGTCCTCCTCGCCCGCTGGGTGTCGAGCGACGGCAGGAAGCGGTGGACCCTGCCGGGCGGCGGCATGGACCACGGCGAGGAGCCGGTCGACACCGTCGTCCGCGAGGTCGAGGAAGAGACCGGGTACCTCACCGAACCCACCGCCCTCCTGGGGATCGACTCGATCCGCCGTGGTCGGCTCCGCCGCCTCGCCGGTCCCGGCGACTTCCAGGGCCTGCGGATCATCTACGAAGCGCAGGTCACCGGGGGTGTCCTGCGCAACGAGACCGGCGGCTCCACGGACCTCGCCGCCTGGCATCCGCTGGCCGACGTCCCCGGCCTGCCGCGCGTCGAGCTCGTCGACATCGGCCTCGACCTGTGGCGCGAGCGACCCCCCGTGGGCCGCTCCCGCCTCGCCGATCCGTCGAACGGCTGACCCCCTCCTCGCGCCCCACGGCACCTCTCCGCCGAAGGGCTGAAAAGCGCTCAACCGTCACCGACCCTCTCAACCGTCCCGCAACCCCCGTGGTCCTCCCCGCCGACCGCAGTACACGCACAGCAGAACTTCAGGGGAGCCCGCATGTCAGCCGTCCGCACGACCCGCACCGTCCTCGCCGCCGCCCTGGTCGCGGGGCTCACCGCCACGGCGCTCGCCACCCCCGCCCTCGCCGCCGCGCCCGCTCCTGCGAAGGCGAAGCAGGACCACGCCGCCACCCAGCAGGCCCTCGACGCCGCGGTCGCCGCGGGCGTCCCCGGCGCCGTCGCCCAGGCCCGCGACGCGAAGGGCGCCTGGACCGGCACCGCCGGCGCGCGCAAGGGCGACGACCGCTACCGCGTCGGTTCCATCACCAAGACCTTCGTCGCCACCGTCCTCCTCCAGCTCCAGGCCGAGGGCCGCATCGACCTCGACGACCCGGTCGAGAAGTGGCTTCCCGGAGTCGTCCAGGGCAACGGCCACGACGGCCGGAAGATCACCGTCCGCCAGCTGCTCAACCACACCAGCGGGGTCTACAGCGTCACCTCCGACCCCGGATTCCAGGAGAAGGTCTTCGGTCCGGCCTTCCTGGAGCACCGCTACGACCGCTGGACCCCGCGCCAGCTCGTCGACATCGCGATGACCCACGCCCCGGACTTCGCCCCCGGCACCGACTGGAACTACTCCAACACCAACTACGTCCTCGCGGGCATGGTGATCGAGAAGGTCACCGGCCGCCCGTACGGCAAGGCGGTCGAGAACCGCATCATCAAGCCGCTCAAGCTCCGTGCCACCAGCGTCCCCGGCACCGACGTGCGGATGCCGAAGCCGAGCTCCCCCGCCTATTCCAAGCTCTACCGCGACCCGAACGCGCAGATCCACGACGTCAGCAAGCTGAGCCCCACCCTCGCCTACGCGGCCGGCGAGATGATCTCCGACTCCAACGACCTGCAGACCTTCTACCGCGCCCTGCTCAAGGGCAAGCTTCTCCCGAAGGCCGAGCTGCGGGAGATGACCACCACCATCCCGATCTCCCCCGAACTCCCCGGGGCGGGCTACGGACTCGGGCTCATGAAGCAGAAGCTGAGCTGCGGCAAGGAGGTCTGGGGCCACGGCGGCGGCATCCACGGCTCCTCCTCCGACGCCCAGGTCACCCGTGACGGCAGCCACTCGATCGCCCTGAACTTCAACGCCGACTGGACGGGTGACAGCCAGCCCGTCCTGGAGGCCGAGTTCTGCGGCACCGTCCCGAAGAAGTAGCCCTCACCGGGGCAGGACGACGACATACGCGCTGGGCTGCCGGTCCGGCGCGGCCATCAGGGCCGTACGGACCACGGTGGCCTGCTGGTCGAGGGCCTCGCGCAGCTTGCGCGGGGTCAGGTGGACGACCGTGATGCCGAGCCGCTCCAGGTGCTCGCGCTTGCGGGTGTACTCCGACCACAGCGCGTCGTCGTCCTGCCGCGGCGCCCGGGTGTCCAGCTCGACGGCGACCGCCTGGTCCGGCCAGTAGGCGTCCACCCCGCCGAGGTGCGGGCCGCCCGGCAGCCGCAGATCCACGTTCCACAGCGGGTCCGGCAGCCCGAACTCCCGCACCATCTCGTACAGCCGCTCCTCGGAGAGCGAGCGCCCCTCCACGAGGAGCGTGTCCACCGCGTCCACCACGTGCGGCCGGGTCAGCAGCCGCGCCCGGCTCAACTCCCGGACGATCGAAGCCGGTTCGCAGTGGCCGCCGCGGACCGCCTCGGTGAGCAGCCGGCGCACGGTCTCGGCGTCGTCGAGGCCCGCGACCGCGTCGGCGACGGCGCGGGCGGCCGGGGCGACGGGGAGGCCGGTGAGCTCCACGGGCTCCGGGTGCTCGGCGGCGCGCACCACCCGCACCCAGCCGGTGGAGCGCAGCCGCCGGGTGCGCGGGACGAGCACGTCGATCCGGTCCAGGGCGGTGAGCGGGGGAGCGGAGGAGAAGCGGTGCAGGGTCAGCGCCGCGAGGCCGGTGATCATCGCCTCGGGGCCCTGCGGGGGCACGGAACCGCCCCGACGGGCGTACAGGAGCGCGGCGTTGAGCCGGTCCTCGCTGGTCGGAGGGCCGGCCTGGAGGAGGAAGACACCGGGGAGCAGCTGCTGCCAGCCGCCGCCGGGCCGGCAGCGCGCGGCGACCTCGCCGGCCGGAATGCCCTGGGACCTCAACTGGGGGGCGGACGCGAGCCGTTGGGTGCGGCCGGTGCGGGAGGAGAGGGGAGGGGGCGGGGGGTGATGGGGGTGTTGTGGTTCATGCCGGGGGTCTTCCGCCTCCGAAGGCTCCCCTAACCTCTGTTACACGCTCGTCGACATTCAGGGACAAGCTCGCCCTAAAGTACGCGCGTTCGAGTGCCGATGAGGGCGGCCGGCATCGCGGCACACATGCCGACGGGGGCCGCGCGCCGAAGCGCACGGCCCCCGCCGGAGCGTCGGCCCTATGCCGCCAGGCGGTCGCAGGCCTGCGCGCGCAGCGCCCGCGCCAGGTCGTCCCGCGCCTCCAGGACGAGGCGGCGCAGCGCCGGCGCGGCCGACTCGTGCGCCGTCAGCCAGGCGTCCGCCGCGGCCAGCGTCCCGTCACTGTCCTGGAGCCCCGGGAAGAGGCCCTTGACGACGTCCATGGCGATCTGGATCGAACGGTCGGCCCACAGCCCCTCGATCGCCGCGAAGTACTTCTCCGCGTACGGCGCGATCAGCTCGCGCTGCGAGGGCTGGACGAAGCCCGCGATCGTCGCCTCCACCAGCGCGTTCGACAGGGTGTCCGACTCGACGACCTGCGCCCAGGCCTGCGCCTTGACCGCGGCCGAGGGCCGCGAGGCGAGCAGCCGCACCTGGTGGCGCTTGCCCGTCGCCGTGTCGTCCCGGGAGAGCTCCTCGCCGATCCGGTCCTCGCCCGCGCGGCCGTGCACGGCCAGCGGGGAGAGCAGCGCCCAGCGCAGCTCCTGGTCGACATCGAGCCCGTCGATCTTCGCCGTGCCGTCGAGCAGCCCCTCGAGGAGCTGGAAGTCGGCGTCCGAACCGGCCGTGGCCGCGAAGAACCGCGCCCAGGTCAGCTGGTGCTCGCTGCCCGGCTCGGCCAGCCGCAGCTCGCGCAGCCCGCCCTCGGCGAGCAGCAGCCCGCCCTCCTCGCGCCACTCGGGCGCCGCGTAGAGGGTGACCGCCGACTTCGTCCACGCCTGCACCATCTGGACCACGCCGATGTCCGTCTCGCGGCCCGCGAAGGCGAGCGCGACGGAGACGAAGTCGCGGGCGGGCATCAGCCCGTCACGCGTCAGGTTCCACAGCGCCGACCAGCACAGGGCGCGGGCCAGCGGGTCGGTGATGTCGCCGAGGTGCGCGCGCAGGGTGGCGAGCGAGCCCTCGTCGAAGCGGACCTTGCAGTAGGTCAGGTCGTCGTCGTTGACGAGCACGAGGTCGGGCTTCTCCTCGCCCGCCAGCTCCGCGACGACGGTCCGGGCGCCGGTGATGTCGGCCTCGGCGCGGGCGAAGCGCACGAGGTCGCCGTCGGCCGACAGCCGGTAGAGGCCGACCGCCGCCCGGTGCGGACGCGGCTCGCCGCCCTCCTGGACGACGGCGAGCTCGGTGATCCGGCCCTCCGCGTCGTAGGTGACGGCCGGGGTCAGCGTGTTCACACCGGACGTCTGGAGCCAGGACTTCGCCCAGGACGTCATGTCGCGGCCCGAGGTCTCCTCCAGGATCGCCAGGAGGTCGGCGAGGCGCGTGTTCCCGTAGGCGTGGCGCTTGAAGTAGCGGCGCGCGCCCTCCAGGAACGCGTCCCGGCCCGCGTACGCCACGAGCTGCTTCAGCACCGACGCGCCCTTGGCGTACGTGATGCCGTCGAAGTTGAGCTTGGCGTCCTCCAGGTCACGGATGTCGGCCGTGATCGGGTGCGTGGACGGCAGCTGGTCGGCGCGGTAGGCCCAGGCCTTGCGGTTGTTGGCGAAGGTGACCCAGCTGTTGGTGAAGCGGGTCGCCTCGGCGTTCACGAAGGAGCCCATGAAGTCCGCGAAGGACTCCTTCAGCCACAGGTCGTCCCACCACACCATGGTGACGAGGTCGCCGAACCACATGTGCGCCATCTCGTGGAGGATGACGTTGGCCCGGCTCTCGTACGCGGCCTGGGTGACCTTGCCCCGGTAGATGTACTCCTCGCGGAAGGTCACCATGCCCGGGTTCTCCATCGCGCCGAGGTTGTACTCGGGGACGAAGGCCTGGTCGTACTTCCCGAAGGGGTACGGGTAGTCGAAGTTGTCGTGGAAGAAGTCGAAGCCCTGCTTGGTGATCAGGAAGACGTCGTCCGCGTCGAAGTGCTTCGCGAGGCTCTTGCGGCACATCGCGCCGAGCGGGATCTCCAGCTCGGTTCCGTCGGCGAGCGCGCGCGTGTAGTTGTCCGTCACGTAGTGGTAGGGGCCCGCCACGACGCACGTGATGTACGTGGAGATCGGCGCCGTCTCGGCGAACTGCCAGACACCCTCGGCGTCCCGCTCCCCGGCGCCGTTCGACCAGACCGTCCAGCCCTCGGGCGCGGTCACCGCGAAGCGGTACGGGGCCTTGAGGTCGGGCTGCTCGAAGTTGGCGTACACGCGGCGGGCGTCGGCCGGCTCGTACTGCGTGTAGAGGTAGACCTCGCCGTCCTCCGGGTCGACGAAGCGGTGCATGCCCTCGCCGGTCCGGCTGTAGGCGCACTGCGCGTCCACGACCAGCACGTTCTCGTCGGCGAGGCCGTCGACGGCGATCCGCGAGCCGTCGAAGACGACGGCCGGGTCCAGCGAGCGGCCGTTGAGGGTGACCGCGTTCACGGACGGGGCGATCAGGTCGACGAACGTGCTCGTGCCCTCGCCGGTGCGGCGGAAGCGGATCGTCGTCTCCGAGCGGAAGGTGCGCACCGCCTCGGCGGAGTCGCCGACCGCCGAGCGCAGGTCGAGGACGACCTCGTACCCGTCGACGGACAGCAGCGCGGCCCGCTCGTGGGCCTCGTCGCGGGACAGATTCTCACCGGGCACGGTCACTCCTTCGTGGCACGTCGAAACAGCACCGATCCTCCCATGTGCCACTGTCGCCCGGCACACGGGAATGCCCGTGAGTGGCGGTGGTGTTTGCTCCTTTCGGCGCACCACCGTCAACACGGCCGTACCGAGGAGTGACATGTCCGAGAGCAGGACCACCGCCGACTTCTACTTCGACCCGCTGTGCCCGTGGGCCTGGATGACCTCCCGCTGGATGCTGGAGGTGGAGCAGGTCCGCCCGGTCGACGTGCGCTGGAAGGTCATGAGCCTGGCCGTGCTCAACGAGAACCGGCTCGACGAGGTCCCGGCCGAGTACCGCGAGATGCTGGAGACCAAGGCCTGGGGCCCGGTCCGGGTCGTCATCGCCGCCCAGCAGCTGCACGGCGACGAGGTCGTCGGCAAGCTCTACACGGCGCTCGGCACCCGCTTCCACAACAACGGCGAGGGCCCGACCCGCGAGGCGATCGTCGGCGCGCTGACGGACGTCGGCCTGCCCGAGGACCTGGTGGAGTACGCCGACAAGGACACGTACGACACCGAGCTGCGCGCCTCCCACCACGAGGGCATAAACAAGGTCGGCCAGGACGTCGGCACCCCCGTCATCGCGGTGCCGGGCCCGACGGGCGACGAGGTCGCCTTCTTCGGCCCCGTCGTCACCCCGACCCCGCGCGGTGACGCGGCGGCCCGGCTCTGGGACGGCACGCTGCTCGTGGCGTCGACGCCGGGCTTCTACGAGATCAAGCGCACCCGGACGGCGGGGCCCAGCTTCGAGTAGGCGGCGCCGCAGGCACAGATGAGCCGGCACAGAAGAACCCCCGTGATTCACGTCATCACGGGGGTTCTTCCTCTTTACGTCCGCAGGTGAAGGTTGAGAAGACGATCACGAGCAGGACGACGGGGGGCCCTTTCGGGCGCGGATCAGAAGGAGATCAGCGGGACGGAGGCCTTGGCCGCCTGGTAGCGCTTGTGCACGTCCTGCCAGTTGACGACCTGCCACATGGCCTCGATGAAGTCGACCTTCTGGTTCTTGTACTGCAGGTAGAAGGCGTGCTCCCAGGCGTCGAAGACGAGGACCGGGACCGAACCCACGCCGACGTTGCCCTGGTGGTCGTAGACCTGCTCGACGACGAGGCGGCCGCTGACCGGCTCGTACGCGAGGACGCCCCAGCCGGAGCCCTGAGTCGTCGCGGAGGCCTTCGTCAGCTGGGCCTTGAACTTGGCGAAGGAGCCGAAGGACTCGGTGATCGCGTCCGCGAGCTCACCGACGCCGTCGGCGGCCAGCGGCTCGCCGCCGCCACCGTCCTTCGGGCTGTTCATGTTGTTCCAGTAGATGGAGTGGAGGATGTGGCCGGAGAGGTGGAAGGCCAGGTTCTTCTCCAGGCCGTTGATCGCGCCCCACTGGTCCTTGTCGCGCGCCTCCTCCAGCTGCTCCAGGGTGTCGTTCGCTCCCTTGACGTATGCGGCGTGGTGCTTGTCGTGGTGCAGCTCGATGATCTGCGGATTGATCACCGGCTCCAGCGCCGCGTAGTCGTACGGCAGCTCCGGAAGTGTGTAGATCGCCATGTGCCCGGCCCCTTCGACTGACCTCTTATTGCAACCTATATGCAAGTGCAGGCTAACAGTAGGTGCGTCAGATGTTGATCAGCCCTTCGCCCTAGGTCCCGGGGGCCGGACATGGCGAAACCCCCGAACCGGGCGGTGGTTCGGGGGTTTCGCGCGGGAGCCGTCAGGGATCAGGAGGTACGGTCCGCTGCCGCCGTCCGGGCGGACTTCTGGCGTACGAAGCCGACGGCGGCCAGCAGCAGGGTCAGCCCGCCCGTCCAGTACAGCTGCACGCGCGTGCCCTCCTCACGGGCCATCAGGAAGAAGATCGCCGCCATGCCGGCCAGCGCCACCCAGGTCAGCACCGGGAAGGCCCACATCCGCACGACCAGCTTCTCGGGCGCCTCGCGCTCGGTGCGGCGGCGCAGCACCAACTGCGAGGCGGCGATGAAGAACCAGACGACGAGGATGATCGCGCCGATGGTGTTGAGCAGCCAGATGAAGATGTCGTCCGGCCGCCAGTAGCTCAGCAGCACACAGCCGAAGCCGAAGACGGAGGAGACGAGGACCGCCGGGCGCGGGACGCCGCCGGAGAGCTTGCCGAGCGCCTTCGGGCCCTGGCCGCGCGCGACGAGCGAACCGGCCATGCGGGAGGCGCCGTAGATGTTGGCGTTCATCGCGGAGAGCAGGGCGACGAGCACGACCACGTTCATGATCTGGCCGGCGGCCGGGATGCCCAGGTGGTCGAGGGTGGCGACGTACGGGCCCTTCTCGACGACCGCCTTGTCGTCCCAGGGGACGAGGGTGACGATGACCGCCATCGAGCCGATGTAGAAGAGCGCGATCCGCCACATCGCCGTGCGGACGGCCTTGGCGACGCCCTGCACCGGGTGCTCGGACTCGGCGGCCGCGATGGTGACGGTCTCCAGGCCTCCATAGGCGAAGACGGAGGCGAGCAGGCCGACGATCAGGCCCTCGGAGCCGTGCGGGAAGAAGCCGCCGTCACCGGTGAGGTTCGCCGCGCCGGGGGCGTCCGTGCCGGGCAGGAGGCCGGTGATGGCGAGCACGCCGATGCCGAGGAAGAGGACGATCGCGCCGACCTTGAGCGCGGCGAACCAGAACTCGAACTCGCCGAAGTTCTTCACGGCCGCCAGGTTGGTGACGGTGAAGACCAGCATGAAGAGCGCGACCCAGGCCCACTCGGGGCTGCCGGGGAACCAGCCGGTCATGATCTTCGCCGCACCGATGCCCTCCAGGCCGACGGCGACACAGAGCAGGAACCAGAAGGCCCAGCCCGAGGTGAAGCCGGCCCAGGAGCCGAAGGCCCGCTCGGCGTGGACGGAGAAGGAGCCGGAGGCCGGGTTCGCCGCCGACATCTCGCCGAGCATGCGCATCACGAGCATGACGAGGATGCCCGATATGGCGTAGGCGATCACGATCGAGGGTCCGGCGGCGGCGATGCCGGCGCCGGAGCCGACGAAGAGTCCGGCGCCGATGACGCCGCCGAGGGCGATCATCGAGAGGTGGCGCTGCTTCAGGCCGTGCGAGAGGCCCTCTGCGGGTGCGGTCGCGCCGTCCTTGCGGTCGGCCGGCGCGGGCGCGGTGGTCCGAGACATGGGCGAGCCCTGTTCATTAGCCGAGACGGGGAGGGAAGCCCACAGTCTGGGCGGCCGCACCGCTCAGAAGGAACCGGTGTCCGCTATACGGTCACGACTTTCACACAAAGTGAAGAATCATGCCCGCTTCGTGCGCAGCTCCCGCACCCACGCCACCAGCAGCACCGCCCCGGTCGCCGCCCCCGACCACAGCACCTGCGGGCGCGCCGCGTCGTCGGAGAGCATGAGGACGAGCACCGCCGCCATCGCCGCGAGCGCCACCCAGGTCAGCCACGGGAAGCCCCACATCCGCAGCGTCAGCGTCTCCGGTGCCTCGCGCTCGATCCGCCGCCGCAGCCTCAGCTGCGACACCGCGATCAGCGCCCAGACGAAGAGCAGCACCGCGCCGACCGCGTTGAGCATGTAGAGGAAGACGGAGTCCGGCCACTTCAGATTGAGGAGTACGGAGACGAAGCCGAAGGCCACCGAGGCGAGCACCGCCCGGCGCGGCACCCCGCCGCCCGAGACCCGGAGCAGCCCCTTCGGCGCCTCGCCGCGCTCCGCCAGCGAGAAGACCATCCGGGACGACCCGTACAGGTTGGCGTTGAGCGCCGAGAGCAGCGCCACGAACACCACCACGTTCATGATCTGCCCCGCCGCCGGCACCCCGATCGAGTCGAGCACCGCCACGTACGGCGACTGGCCCGGAACCATCGACGTCCACGGCAGCAGCGTCACGATGACCAGCATCGAGCCCACGTAGAAGAGGAGGATCCGCCACACCGCGCTGCGCACCGCCCGCGCCACGTTCCGCGCGGGGTCGGCCGACTCGGCCGCCGCGATGGTGACGACCTCCAGGCCGCCGAAGGCGAAGATCACGGCGAGGACCCCGGAGACCACGCCCTCCCAGCCGTTCGGCAGGAAGCCGCCCTGCCCGGTCAGATTGGCCGTCCCCACGGGGTCCGTGTCGGGCAGCCAACCGAAGATCGCCAGCGTGCCCAGGATCAGGAACAGCACGATCGCGCCGACCTTCAGTGCGGCGAACCAGAACTCGAACTCGCCGAAGTTCTTCACGGCCGCCAGGTTGGCCAGGGTGAAGACGACCATGAAGATCAGCACCCAGGTCCACTGCGGGACCCCCGGCACCCAGCCGTTCGCGATCCGCGCCGCGCCCGTCGCCTCCACGGCGAGGACGACGACCAGCAGGAACCAGTACAGCCAGCCCACCGAGAAGCCCGCCCAGCGGCCCAGCGCCCGCTCGGCGTGGACCGAGAACGCCCCGGACGCGGGCATCGCCGCCGACATCTCGCCCAGCATCCGCATGACGAGCATCGCGAGCGCTCCCGCGATCAGGTACGAGACCACGATGCCGGGACCGGCGACCGCGATGCCCGCGCCCGAACCCACGAAGAGCCCGGCGCCGATCACCCCGCCGAGCCCCAGCATCGTCAGGTGACGCTGCTTCAGGCCGTGGGAGAGGGGCTCCGGTTCGGGAGCGAGGGAGTCGTGCATGTGGGGGCTCGTGCTCTCTGGCGGTTTCTCTGGCGTTTATGGAGACTCCACAGTCTCTCCAGCGAACGCCCCCTGGCGCAAAAGGGACCTCCATGGACGAGATCCCAGTGACAAGCGTCACGTGGCGAAACGCGCGATCGACGGGCTTTGTTCGATCTCCACGAAGCGCTCGACCGCTGCTTTGTGGGCGGCTGACGGTGATCAGCCGCTCACTCCTGGCATACCGTCAACCTGTCCCTCCCACCCTCACCCCCAGCGGAGTACCGATGAGCACCGCCGCCGCCCCCGCCCGTTCCCTCCGTGCGGGCACCGTCCTCGCCGACCTGCTCCCGGCGAGCCGGGCCCGCGACATCGCCCTGGTCCTCGGCGGCGCCGCCCTCACCGGCCTCGCCGCGCAGATCTCCGTCCCGGTCCCCGGCTCCCCGGTCCCGGTCTCCGGCCAGACCTTCGCCGCCCTCCTCGTCGGCACCGCGCTCGGCGCCCGCCGCGGCTTCCTGGCCCTCGCCGCGTACGCCGTGGCGGGCATGGCGGGCGTGCCGTGGTTCGCGCAGGCCACCTCCGGCTACGGCATGCCGTCCTTCGGCTACATCCTCGGCATGCTCCTCGCCGCGACCGTCGTCGGCGCCCTCGCCCGCCGCGGCGCCGACCGCTCGGTGCTCCGCACGGCCGGCGCGATGGCCCTCGGCTCCGCGATCATCTACGCGGTCGGCGTGCCCTACCTGGCGCTCGCCACCGGCATGACCTTCGGTCAGGCCGTCGCCGCCGGCCTGACCCCCTTCCTCATCGGCGACGCCCTCAAGGCCGCCCTCGCCATGGGCGCCCTGCCGGCCGCCTGGAAGCTCGTCGGCCGCAAGGG
Organism: Streptomyces venezuelae; assembly: GCF_008642375.1. Classification (NCBI taxonomy): domain Bacteria; kingdom Bacillati; phylum Actinomycetota; class Actinomycetes; order Kitasatosporales; family Streptomycetaceae; genus Streptomyces; species Streptomyces venezuelae. The sequence goes on from NZ_CP029194.1 coordinate 5,742,673, forward strand.
CTGAGCCCCGCTGACACACGAGAGGGCCCGTCGTTCCCGGGGGAACGACGGGCCCTCTTCGCGTACGGACCTACGGGGTCACAGGCGGTCGGGCTCGGGCTCGGACGCGGACTCGACGGAGCCCTTTCCGAACTTCTGCCGGACCAGCGAGACCGCGATCACGAGCGCGGCCACGAGCAGCGAGAGCACGACCTGCTCACGGGCGCTGCCGCCGTCGTAGATCATGTAGCCGAGGACGAAGACGATCATCGCGATCGTCGCCCAGGTCAGGTACGGGAAGAGCCACATCTTCACGACGAGCTTCTCCGGCGTCTCGCGCTGGATGATGCCGCGCATCTTCAGCTGGGTCACGCAGATGACCAGCCAGACGAAGAGCGCCACCGCGCCGGAGGAGTTCAGCAGGAAGGCGAAGACGGTGTCCGGCCACTTGTAGTTGAAGAAGACCGCGACGAAGCCGAAGACGACCGAGCCGAGGATCGCCGCCACCGGCACGCCCCGCTTGTTGACCTTGGCGAAGGACTTGGGCGCGTCACCGCGCCGGCCGAGCGAGAAGGCCATGCGGGAGGCGGTGTAGAGGCCCGAGTTCAGGCAGGACAGGACGGCCGTCAGGACGATCACGTTCATGATCTGGCCGGCGTTCGCGATGCCGATGGAGTCGAGGGCCGCGACGTACGAGCCCTTCTCCACGATCGACTTGTCGTTCCACGGCAGCAGGGTGAGGACGACGAAGATCGAGCCCAGGTAGAAGACGCCGATGCGCCAGATCACGCTGTTGGTGGCCTTGGTGACGGCCTTCTGCGGGTCCTCGGACTCGCCGGCGGCCAGGGTGACGATCTCGCTGCCCATGAAGGAGAAGACGACCATCAGCACACCGGTGAGGACCGCTCCCGCACCCATCGGGAAGAAGCCCCCGCTGTCGGTGAGGTGCGCGAATCCCTCGCCCGGGTTGTCCGAGCCCGGCAGCACGCCGAAGACCGCGAGCATGCCGATGACGACGAAGGCGCCGATGGCCACGACCTTGATGCCCGCGAACCAGAACTCGAACTCGCCGTACGAGGCGACCGAGCCGAGGTTGGTGGCGGTGAGGACGACCATCACGATGAGCGCCCAGCCCCACTGCGGAACGGCCGGGACCCAGCTCTCCAGGATCTTGGCGCCGGCGGTCGCCTCGACGGCGAGGACGACGACCCAGAAGAACCAGTACAGCCAGCCGATGCTGAAGCCGGCCCAGCGGCCGAGGGCGCGGTCCGCGTAGGCGGAGAACGAGCCGGAGGACGGCCGGGCGGCGGCCATCTCTCCGAGCATCCGCATCACGAAGACGACCATGGCGCCGACGAGGAAGTAGGACAGGAGGATCGCGGGGCCGGCGGCGGCGATGCCGGATCCCGAGCCGACGAAGAGGCCGGCACCGATCACTCCGCCGATGGCGATCATCGACAGATGGCGGTTCTTGAGCCCGGCCTTGAGACCTTCGGAGGACTGCGGAACATCGGCCGTACCGGCCTTTCCGCCTTCCTTCTCCAGGGTCGGCTGCGTGTTCATGAACGCTTCCTAACGTGTGGGGGACGCTCGGGTCGCGAGCCCGAGCATTGAACACCGTGAACGGGGGTGATCGGAAGACCTGATTCCGGATAGTTGTGTGGACCACTTCGCGAGAGTCGAAGGTCCATACCGGACCGGGTGAACGTCCCGACCCCGCTGACCGCTACCCGGCCCCGGACATGCCACACTCGGCACCATGCGCGTCTACCTCGGTTCCGACCACGCCGGCTACGAACTCAAGAACCACCTCGTCGAGTGGCTCACGGCACACGGCCACGAGCCCGTCGACTGCGGTCCCCACATCTACGACGCCCTCGATGACTACCCGCCGTTCTGCCTGCGCGCCGCCGAGAAGACGGCCGCGGACCCGGACAGCCTGGGCATCGTCATCGGCGGCTCCGGCAACGGTGAGCAGATCGCCGCGAACAAGGTGAAGGGGGTGCGCGCCGCCCTCGCCTGGAGCGAGCAGACCGCCGCCCTCGGCCGCGAGCACAACAACGCCAACGTGATCTCCGTCGGCGGTCGGATGCACACCCAGGAAGAGGCGACGAAGTTCGTCGAGATCTTCCTCAGCACCCCCTACTCGGGTGACGAGCGCCACACCCGCCGGATCGACATGCTCACCGCGTACGAGACCACCGGCGAGCTCCCCGCGATCCCGGCCCACCACCCGCAGGAGCCCACGGCCTGATGCCCGAAGGGCACACCATCCACCGGCTGGCCGCCGACCACCGCGAGCGGTTCGGCGGCCGGCCCGTGCGCGTCTCCAGCCCCCAGGGCAAGTTCGCCGACTCGGCGGCCCTGCTCGACGGGAGCGTCCTGGAGACCACCGAGGCCCACGGCAAGCACCTCTTCCTCGGCTTCCCGGGCGAGGAGTGGATCCACATCCACCTCGGCCTCTTCGGCAAGGTGGCCTTCGGTGACGCCCCGGCGCCGCCGCCCACCGACACCGTGCGCCTGCGCCTCGTGAACCCCGAGGGGTACGTCGACCTCCGCGGCCCCACGACCTGCGCGCTCGTCACGGACGCGGAGAAGCGGGCGATACACGACCGCCTCGGCCCCGACCCGCTCCGAGCCGGTGACGATCCCGACAAGGCCTGGCACCGGATCTCGAAGTCCCGCACGACGATCGCCGCCCTGCTCATGGACCAGAAGGTCATCGCGGGCGTCGGCAACGTCTACCGCGCCGAGGTCCTCTTCCGGCACGGCATCGACCCCTACCGCACCGGCAGGGACCTCACCCGCAGGGAATGGGACGCGATCTGGTCGGACCTCGCCGCGCTGATGCGCGAGGGCGTCCGCCTCAACCGCATCGACACCGTCCGTCCCGAGCACACCCCCGAGGCGATGGGCCGCCCGCCGCGCGTCGACGACCACGGCGGCGAGGTGTACGTCTACCGCAGGACCCACCAGCCCTGCCTGGTCTGCGGCGACGAGATCCGCACCGCCGACCTCGCCGCCCGCAACCTCTTCTGGTGCCCGGGCTGCCAGACCCGCTAGAGGCACCAGGGGCGGTCCGCCCCTAGAACCCGTGCGGCAGCCAAGGAGCCACAGGCGACCCGAAGCCCACGGACGCCTCCACCAGTGCCCCTTCGCGCAGCTCCCGCACCCGCCCCGCCGCCGCCAGCGACACCAGCGACGTCCCGCCCAGATACGCCGCGCCCAGCTCCCGTACGGACAGTCCGAGGTCCGCCGGATCCGAGGTCCGGACGCAGACCGCGCCCTTACTGTCACCCGTCAGCCGCCAACGCCCCTCGTTCCAGGGGCAGAACGCGTCCTCGACCTCGAACACCACGTCCACCGGCGCCTGGTACGTCCGCGCCTCCAGCGCCGCGCCCACCTCCACCAGACGCACGTGCAGCGAGTCCCGCAGTGTCGGGGCGCAGCGCCGCACATCGCTCACCAGGTGCTGCCAGGCGTCGTCCACCGGACGGCCGTTGAGCCGGACCTCCTTGGTCAGGTCCACCGAGCAGAGGAACCGCCACAGCGCCGCCTCCGCCACCGCGTCGAGCCCCATCAGCTGATGGATCGCGACGGACCCCTCGGAACCCGAGAACGACCAGTCCGGCTTGATCGCGTAGTGCGCGAACCCCACGACCTCCCCGGCCCGCTCGGCGAGCACGCACAACCGCGGCGAGGAGCCATCCCGCCGGCCCGGCGGGTCGATCAGCGGCTGCCGCTCCCACTCGGGCAGCCGGGCGATCATCCCCGGCCGCCGCGGCACCAGCTTCGCGTACACCGCCTCGCACACGGCGGACGACTCCGTCAGGTCCGCCAGGCGCAGGGTCACCCCGTCCGTGCCCTCCGGCACCGAGAGCCGTACCCGGGTCGTGTCGATCGTCGCCCGCGTCGCGTAGGCGCCGACGCCGTAGCCGAACCGCCCGTAGATCTCCGGCTCCGAGGCCGTCAGCACCGCGAGCGGCTCGCCCGCCGCCCGCAGGTCGTCAAGCTGGCGCCGCATCATCGAGGTCAGGATCCCGCGCCGGCGGTGCGTCCCCGCCACGCTCACCATCGTCACCCCGCCCGCGCGCACCGACGCCCCGCCCGGCACCGTGAGCCGGAAGGAGAACGCGCCCGCCGTCCCCACGCACAGATCGCCGTCCCACACCCCCATGAAGCGGTCGAACTCGGTCAGGTCGCGCCACAGTGTCCGCTCCTCCGGCGCCTCCGGCACACCTCCGAACGCCAGCTCCAGGACCTCGAACCAACGGTCCCACTCGGTCGGGTCGAGAACCCGCAGTTCAGTCGTCATATGCCATCGATATCAGCGCCGCGCGTCCGGGGCGACCCGATTTCGCGCACATTGTCACCGGGGTACCCCTGCGCGATGTCGGACGAGGTGGATAGGGTCCAGGCCAATGGGACACCGCGCGGGAGTGAACACGTACGCGGCCCGGACGCGCAGGCGCGCTCGCCGGGCCCGCATCGCGCTGCGCAAGTCCGGCGTCGACTACTTCCGCGGGGACGGCTCCGACTGGCTCGCCTTCGCCGGACTCCTGCTGATGATCCCGGCCATCGCCTGCGGCACACTCCTCGACCCGGTCTGGTGCGCGCCCTCGGCGCTCGTCCTGCCCATCGTGGCCGGCGGGCTGCTGCTCCGCCCCGCCAGCCTGCTCGGCCTGTACGCGGCCGCCGCCGGAGCCCTCATCGTCGAGTCCGTCGTCCTCGGCCCGTACACCCAGGGGCCCGCCCGGGTCACCCCCGGCACCGTCCTCACCGTCGCCGCCTGCGGACTCTTCGGTCTCCTCATCGCCCAGTTCCGCGCCCGCGTCGGCGTGCCCTGGCGGCGCGGCGGCACCATGCTCTTCGACCTGCGCGAACGCATCCGCGTGCAGAGCGCCCTGCCCCGGCTCCCGCAGGGCTGGCACCGCGAGATGGCGCTCCGCCCGGCCGGCGGCCAGTCCTTCTCCGGCGACTTCGTCGTCGCCGCCCGCACCCACGGCGGCCGCACCCTGGAGGTCGTCCTCACCGACGTCTCCGGCAAGGGCATGGACGCGGCCTCCCGCTCCCTGCTGCTCTCCGGTGCCTTCGGCGGACTCCTCGGCTCGCTCCCGCCGCACGGCTTCCTGCCCGCCGCCAACGGCTACCTGCTCCGGCAGAACTGGGACGAGGGCTTCGCCACCTCCATCCACCTCGTCCTCGACCTGGAATCCGGCGACTACGAGCTCTTCTCCGCCGGCCACCTCCCCGCGCTCCAGCTCCACGCGGGCAGCGGTCGCTGGGAGGAGAAGGCCGCGGAAGGCCCCCTCCTCGGCGTCTACGACGGGGCGGAATTCCACCCGGTCAAGGGCTCGCTGCTGCCCGGCGACGTCCTCATGCTCTTCACCGACGGCCTCGTCGAGGCCGCCGACCGGGACATCGCCGAGGGCATCGACCGCCTCACCGGCGAGGCCGACCGCTGCGTCGCCGAGGGCTTCGAGGGCGTCACCTGGCACCTGATCGAGGCCGTCGCCAAGGACGTCAACGACGACCGGGCCCTCCTCCTCATCTCCCGCCGCGCCTGAACGCCCAGGCCGTCTCCGGCCCGGTCACCGGCTTCATGATCTTCCGTGCGAGCAGGAACCGCCGTTCCCGCAGGGATGATTCGCCACCCGGCAACGGGGGCAGGGGGGTTGATGGCACCATGGAGCCGGGGGGTGTCAGGCGTGCGCTCCCCGGTGGGCAAGGCGGGACCGACCGAGGGTGTGATCAGTTGTGGCCATTTCACTGTCTGTGGTGTTGCTGTTGGCAATCATCCTGGTGGTGCTGATCCGCGGGGGGAACCTCAAGGGCGGACCGGCCGTGGTCGCGGTGCTCTTCGGCTTCTTCCTCGCCTCCACCGGCATGGCCGACGACATCCAGCGCTTCCTGGACTCGATAACGCAGACGGTCGGCTCCATCAAGTTCTGAGCCGCCGTCCATCTAGCGGGACTTGGCGGTCCTGGCCGTCTTGGCGGCCTTGGACTTCCTGGCGGTCGGTGCGGGGGACTTCTTGGCGGTCGCGGCGGGCGGCTTCGCGGGCTCCGCAGCCGGCTTGGCGGGCTCCGCGGCCGTCCTGGCCGCCTGCTTGGCCGGCGGCGGAGGCTTCGGCGCGGACCGCTTCGCGCCCATGTCGCCGCCCGTGACGGCGGTGCTCGGCTTCGCCGGAGCCGCGGTGTCGCGCAGGGACCACTTGAGCTCGATCTCCAGCTCGATCTCCCCGTCCTCGATCTCCAGCTCCACCTCGCTGCGGAACTCCTCGGGGACGCGCAGGCTCAGCGTTCCGGCCCCCAGCTCCAGTTCGGCCTCCCCGCCCTCCCGCAGGGCGGCGGCGAGGGCGGTCAGCTGATCGGCTGCCTCAAGACGGGACACCGAGCGCTTCCGCTCGAACTTCAGGTCCTTCATCGCTACCTCCGGTGCGACGGGAGACGGGCTGAGCCCAGTCTGCGCTCGCCCGCCGGACCCGGCATCTCGCGATCCGCCGGAAAACGCCTCGGAGCCGGCCCGGAGAGACTTCTCCGGACCGGCCCCGAGACCGTGGAGCGGGTGACGGGAATCGAACCCGCGTAGCTAGTTTGGAAGACTAGTGCTCTACCATTGAGCTACACCCGCACAGCATCGCGCCGCAGGTCACGAGGACCGCGGCACGGACAGCATGTTAGCGGGTCGGAGGGCCTTTCCGCACACCCGTAAAACGGGGGGCGCCGCACTGTCCGCGTCCATGTACCCTACGTGTCGCACCGACGGGGTGTGGCGCAGCTTGGTAGCGCGTCCGCTTTGGGAGCGGAAGGCCGTGGGTTCAAATCCCGCCACCCCGACCATGTCGATCACGCGCCCCACGGTCGCGTTCTTGATCACGTTATGGCTGCCTCCCCGCTTGCGGTTACTATGCAAGCTGCGTGCCCGTGTGTCTTTCTGACCGGGCCGACCCGCCGGAACCGCTGACCGCGGAGACGGTGGATTCCAGGAATCAGCCACAAGGAGACCTAACCGTGAAGAGCGCCGTGGAGACCCTGAACCCGACTCGGGTTCGGCTCACTGTCGAGGTGCCCTTCGAGGAGCTCAAGGACAGCCTCGACGCGGCGTACAAGAAGATCAACCAGCAGGTCACGGTCAAGGGCTTCCGTAAGGGCAAGATCCCGGCTCGCGTGATCGACCAGCGGTTCGGCCGCGGCGCCGTGCTGGAAGAGGCCGTCAACGACGCGCTCCCGAAGTTCTACACCGAGGCCGTCAACGAGGCCGAGGTCAACCCGCTGGGTCAGCCCGAGGTCGACATCACCGAGCTGAAGGACGGCGAGCTGCTGGCCTTCACCGCCGAGGTCGACATCCGCCCGACGCTCGAGATCCCGGACTACTCCGGCATCGAGGTCACCGTCGACGCGGTCGAGGTCACCGACGAGGACATCGAGAAGTCGGTGGAGCAGCTCCGCGAGCGCTTCGCCTCGACCTCCACCGTCGAGCGCGCCGCCCAGGACGGCGACGTCGTCACCATCGACCTCGAGGCCAAGGTCGACGGCGAGGTGCTGCCCGACGGCGTCGCCTCGGACGTCTCGTACACCATCGGTTCCGGCGAGCTGCTCGACGGCATCGACGAGGCCGTCAAGGGCCTGGAGGCCGGTGGCGAGGCCACCTTCACCTCGCAGCTGAAGGGCGGCTCCGCCGAGGGCAAGGACGCGGAGGTCACCGTCAAGGTCACCACCGTCGCCGCCCGTGAGCTCCCCGAGCTGGACGACGAGTTCGCGCAGATGGCGTCGGAGTTCGACACCCTCGACGAGCTCAAGGCCGACAGCCGCAAGCGCCTCGAGAACATGAAGCAGTTCGACCAGGCCACCCAGGCCCAGGAGCGCGTCCTCGACGAGCTCCTCAAGCTGGTCGAGGTCCCGATGCCCGAGAAGCTTCTCGAGGACGAGATCAACACCCGCAAGCACAACCTGGAGCACCACCAGCTCGGCCAGATGGGCATCGACCTCGCGAAGTACCTGGAGCTCCAGGGCAAGACCGAGGAAGAGTTCCTGGCGGAGACCAAGGAGCAGGCCGAGAAGGGCATCAAGACGCAGTTCATCCTCGATGAGCTCGTCAACAAGGAGAAGCTCGACGTCTCCCGCGAGGAGCTCACCGAGCACCTCTTCCGTCGTGCCGCCTCCTCCGGCATGAGCCCGGACCAGTTCGCCCAGGCCGTGGCCCAGGGTGGCCAGGTGCCGATGCTCGTCGGCGAGGTCGCCCGCGGCAAGGCCCTCGCGGTCGTCGTCGAGGCCGCCACGGTCAAGGACAGCAACGGTGAGGTCGTCGACCTCTCCGACGACGAGGACGAGGTCGAGACCGCCGCCGAGGCCGTCGAGGCCGTCACCGGCGAGGCCGAGGTCTCCGAGGACAAGTAGGCGGCTCCGCGCCCCGGCGCCGAACCCCGCTCCACGGGCCCGTACGCACTGCTGTGCGTCCGGGCCCGTGGGCGTACCCGAAGCCCTTATGCGTCCGCGCGTACCTTGCGCTCCCAGCGAACAGTTCGGGAACCGGGATGGCGTTGTCCTACCTGCGCGTTAGGGTCCATGAATACGAGGGCACTGCCCTCAGAACAAGACGCTGAGACGGCCTTGGCCGTCGGAGACGAGCAGGTGGATACGTGACGAATCTGAAGCCTTACGCCGCGGGTGAGCCGTCCATCGGTGGCGGCCTCGGCGACCATGTCTACAACCGGCTGCTCGGCGAGCGGATCATCTTCCTCGGCCAGCAGGTCGACGACGACATCGCCAACAAGATCACCGCTCAGATGCTTCTCCTGGCCGCCGACCCGGAGAAGGACATCTTCCTGTACATCAACAGCCCCGGTGGCTCCGTGACGGCCGGCATGGCCGTCTACGACACCATGCAGTACATCCCCAACGACGTCGTCACCATCGGTATGGGCATGGCGGCCTCCATGGGGCAGTTCCTGCTCACCGGCGGCACCGCCGGCAAGCGCTTCGCGCTGCCGAACACCGACATCCTGATGCACCAGGGCTCCGCCGGCATCGGCGGCACCGCCTCGGACATCAAGATCCAGGCCGAGTACCTCCTTCGTACGAAGAGGCGCATGGCCGAGATCACCGCGCACCACTCCGGCCAGACCGTCGAGACGATCATCCGTGACGGTGACCGCGACCGCTGGTTCACCGCGGACGAGGCCAAGGACTACGGCCTCATCGACGCCATCATCACGCACGCCGCGGGTGTTCCCGGCGGCGGCGGCACGGGCGCCTGAGCCCCGGCAGTCCGCTCAAGAGCCCCAGCCCACCGAACGCCACCAGGACGGTGAACACCCAGATGCAGAACAACCTCTCCGCGAGCGGCCTCTACACCGGCGCGCCGATGGACAACCGCTACGTCGTTCCGCGCTTCGTCGAGCGCACCTCGCAGGGCGTCCGCGAGTACGACCCGTACGCGAAGCTCTTCGAGGAGCGCGTGATCTTCCTCGGCGTGCAGATCGACGACGCCTCCGCCAACGACGTCATGGCGCAGCTCCTGTGCCTGGAGTCGATGGACCCGGACCGCGACATCTCCATCTACATCAACAGCCCGGGCGGCTCCTTCACCGCCCTCACGGCCATCTACGACACGATGCAGTTCGTGAAGCCGGACATCCAGACGGTCTGCATGGGCCAGGCGGCCTCCGCCGCGGCCGTGCTGCTCGCCGCCGGTACGCCCGGTAAGCGGATGGCCCTGCCGAACGCCCGCGTGCTGATCCACCAGCCCTCCGGCGGCACCGGCCGTGAGCAGCTCTCCGACCTGGAGATCGCGGCCCGCGAGATCCTGCGGATGCGCAGCCAGCTGGAAGAGATGCTGGCCAAGCACTCCTCGACGCCGATCGAGAAGATCCGCGAGGACATCGAGCGTGACAAGATCCTGACCGCCGAGGACGCCCTCGCGTACGGCCTGGTCGACCAGATCGTCTCGACCCGCAAGAGCACGGCCTCCGCCGAGCGCTGACGTCCGACCTTCCCTCGGCACGGGGCACATGACGCATTCCCGTCCATGTGAACCGTGCCAAGGGGGGCCCGAACAGAGGGCTCGGCAAGGTACCGTCGAATATGAGGCACCAGGAGTCGCTGAACCAAGCACTCCCAGGCGAAGGGGAAGCACCTCGTGGCACGCATCGGTGATGGCGGCGATCTGCTCAAGTGCTCGTTCTGCGGAAAGAGCCAGAAGCAGGTGAAGAAGCTCATCGCGGGACCCGGTGTGTACATCTGCGACGAGTGCATCGACCTCTGCAACGAGATCATCGAGGAAGAACTCGCGGAGACGAGCGAGGTGCGCTGGGAGGAACTCCCCAAGCCCCGCGAGATCTACGAGTTCCTCGAGGGGTACGTCGTCGGGCAGGAGCCCGCGAAGAAGGCCCTCTCGGTCGCGGTGTACAACCACTACAAGCGCGTCCAGGCCGGCGAGAACGGCGGCGCGCAGGGCCGGGACGACGCCATCGAGCTGGCGAAGTCCAACATTCTGCTGCTCGGCCCCACGGGCTCCGGGAAGACGCTGCTCGCGCAGACCCTGGCCCGCATGCTCAACGTCCCGTTCGCCATCGCCGACGCGACGGCGCTGACGGAGGCCGGCTATGTCGGCGAGGACGTCGAGAACATCCTGCTCAAGCTGATCCAGGCGGCCGACTACGACGTCAAGAAGGCCGAGACCGGGATCATCTACATCGACGAGATCGACAAGGTCGCCCGTAAGAGCGAAAACCCGTCGATCACGCGTGACGTGAGCGGTGAGGGCGTCCAGCAGGCCCTCCTCAAGATCCTGGAGGGCACCACGGCCTCCGTACCGCCGCAGGGCGGCCGGAAGCACCCGCACCAGGAGTTCATCCAGATCGACACGACGAACGTGCTCTTCATCGTCGGCGGCGCCTTCGCCGGCCTCGAGAAGATCATCGAGTCGCGGGCGGGCGCCAAGGGCATCGGCTTCGGGGCGACCATCCGCTCCAAGCGCGAGATCGAGGCGAGCGACCAGTTCCAGGAGGTCATGCCGGAGGACCTGGTGAAGTTCGGGATGATCCCGGAGTTCATCGGCCGCCTCCCCGTCCTCACCTCGGTCCACAACCTGGACCGCGAGGCGCTCCTCCAGATCCTCGTCGAGCCGCGGAACGCCCTGGTGAAGCAGTACCAGCGTCTCTTCGAACTCGACGGCGTGGAGCTGGACTTCGACCGCCCGGCCCTGGAGGCCATCGCCGACCAGGCGATCCTGCGCGGCACCGGCGCGCGCGGCCTGCGCGCCATCATGGAGGAGGTCCTCCAGTCGGTGATGTACGAGGTCCCGTCCCGCAAGGACGTGGCCCGGGTCGTCATCACGGCGGACGTCGTCCGGAACAACGTCAACCCGACGCTGGTCCCCCGGATCGTGAAGAACGACGGCAGGCACGAGAAGTCGGCCTGACGCCACGAGCGTGACGAAGTGAGGGGGTCCCACCCGAAGGTGGGACCCCCTCACTCATGTCCGGACAGGTGACCGGTCAACTGCTCAGAGCTTGACGCGGACTTCCTTGCGGAGCTTCGCGGTGACGGAGGCGGCGTCCTCCATCGAGCCTTCCTTGCCCGCGAGCATGTCGGCCATGTTCATCGGAACGACGAAGCCGACCGTGCTGTGGTCCGCCCACACGCAGAACGTCATGGAGAACGCCGGCGTGGATTCGGCCGGGTTGGCCTCGGTCTTCGCCTGCTGGCACTTGAGGAGGGCGCCGTCCAGCTCCGACGGGGTGAACTCCTGCGGGCTGCCGACCAGTTTCGGCTCGTCGGCCTTGGCCTTGTCCTTCTCTGCCTCCGCCTTGATGCCCGCGAAGATGTTGTCGATGGTCTTCTCGGGGTCGTCGATCTCGCCGTAGAGGCCGCTGAAGGAGATCATCTTGCCGCCGAGCGGGTTGGCGGCGTCCTTCACCTCGTAGGTGGCACCGACGTTCGTGGCGTTCTTGACGCCCTTCTGCTCGGGGTCCTTGAGGGAGTCCTTGTCGGGACCGCTGCCGGGCTTCTTCTTGTACTCGGTGAGCACCGTGTCCGGGGTGGTCAGCTTGTGCGCGCCGTCGTCCGCGACCGAGGAACTGCCACCGCCGATCAGGAAGTACGCGCCGACGCCGATCGCCGTGACCACCGCGACCGCGCCGATGATCCAGCCGGCCTTGGACTTCTTCGGGGCCGGCGGGTGCGGGACGTAGCCGCCGGGGCCCTGGGGGGCGCCGTACTGCGGCTGCTGGCCGTACGGGTTCGGCTGCTGCTGCGGGTAGCCGTACGGAGGTTGCTGCGGCGGGACGCCCTGCGGGGCCTGCTGGGGGTAGCCGTAGCCCGGCTGGGGAGCCTGCGGCTGGCCGTAGGGGCCCGGCTGCTGCGGCTGCTGGCCGTACGGGCCCGGCTGGCCGTAAGGGCCGGGCTGCTGGGGCGGCTGGCCGCCGTACGGGCCGGGCTGGTTGTAGCTCATCGACAGGTTCCCCTCACAGGATGTTTATGTCTGCCGAACATCCTGACGGAAGCGATGACCATGAAGTGCGGCGGGGGCCACACCGTTACCGAACCAAAGCGTTTCAGGACAAGGCGAGGACACCCCTAAACTGACCCCGTGACCGAGAACACTCAGCAGCAGACAGCGCCCACCACCGAACTGCCGACCCAGTACGCGCCGGCCGAGGTAGAGGGGCCGCTGTACCAGCGCTGGGTAGAGCGCGGGTACTTCGAGGCGGACGCGAAGAGCGAGAAGCCGCCGTACACGATCGTCATCCCGCCGCCGAACGTCACCGGTTCCCTGCACCTGGGCCACGCCTTCGAGCACACGCTGATCGACGCCCTCACCCGCCGCAAGCGCATGCAGGGCTTCGAGACGCTGTGGCAGCCCGGCATGGACCACGCCGGCATCGCCACCCAGAACGTCGTCGAGCGCGAGCTCGCCAAGGAGGGCAAGTCCCGCCACGACCTGGGCCGCGAGGCCTTCGTCGAGCGTGTCTGGCAGTGGAAGGCCGAGTCCGGCGGTCAGATCTCCGGCCAGATGAAGCGTCTGGGTGACGGCGTCGCCTGGTCCCGTGAGCGCTTTACCATGGACGAGGGTCTGTCCCAGGCCGTCCAGACCATCTTCAAGAAGCTCTACGACGACGAGCTGATCTACCGCGCCGAGCGCATCATCAACTGGTGCCCGCGCTGTCTGACGGCGATCTCGGACATCGAGGTCGAGTACCAGGACGACGACGGCGAGCTCGTCTCGATCCGGTACGGCGAGGGTGACGACTCCCTGGTCGTCGCCACCACGCGTGCCGAGACGATGCTCGGTGACACGGCCGTCGCCGTCCACCCGGACGACGAGCGGTACAAGCACCTGGTCGGCAAGCTGATCAAGCTGCCGCTGACCGACCGCTCGATCCCGGTCGTCGCCGACACCCACGTCGACCCCGAGTTCGGCACCGGCGCCGTCAAGGTGACCCCGGCGCACGACCCGAACGACTTCGAGATCGGCCAGCGCCACAACCTGCCGAACCTCGCCGTCATGGACGAGCGCGCCGTCATCACGGCCCACGGCCCCTTCCAGGGCCTGGACCGCCTGGAGGCCCGCTCCGCCATCGTCGCCGCGCTGCGCGCCGAGGGCCGGATCGTCGCCGAGAAGCGTCCGTACACCCACTCCGTCGGCCACTGCTCGCGCTGCAAGACCACCATCGAGCCGCGTCTGTCGATGCAGTGGTGGGTCAAGGTCGGCCCGCTCGCGCAGGCCGCCGGTGACGCGGTCCGCGACGGCAAGGTCAAGATCCACCCGCAGGAGATGGAGAAGCGGTACTTCGACTGGGTCGACAACCTGCACGACTGGTGCATCTCGCGCCAGCTGTGGTGGGGCCACCGCATCCCCGTCTGGTACGGCCCGAACGGCGAGGTCGTCTGCGTCGGACCGGACGAGCAGCCGCCGACGGGCGAGGGCTGGCACCAGGACACGGACGTCCTGGACACCTGGTTCTCCTCCGGCCTGTGGCCGTTCTCCACGCTCGGCTGGCCCGAGCGGACCGAGAGCCTCGAGAAGTTCTATCCGAACTCCGTCCTGGTCACCGGCTACGACATCCTCTTCTTCTGGGTCGCCCGGATGATGATGTTCGGTCTGTACGCGATGGACGGCACGCCGCCGTTCCACACCATCGCCCTGCACGGCATGGTCCGTGACCAGAACGGCAAGAAGATGTCGAAGTCCTTCGGCAACGTGGTCAACCCGCTGGACTGGATGGACACGTACGGCTCCGACGCCGTCCGCTTCACCCTGGCCCGTGGCGCCAACCCGGGCGTCGACGTCCCGATCGGCGAGGACTGGGTCCAGGCCTCCAGCAAGTTCGCCAACAAGATCTGGAACGCCACCCGCTTCGCCCTGATGAACGGCGCGACGGTCGAGGGCCCGCTGCCGGACGCCTCGGAGATGTCGGCGACCGACCGCTGGATCCTGTCGCGCCTCAACAAGACGGTCGCCGAGGTCGACGCCTTCTACGACGACTACCAGTTCTCGAAGCTGTCGGACGCCCTCTACCACTTCGCGTGGGACGAGGTCTTCGACTGGTACGTCGAGCTGTCGAAGACGACGTTCTTCGCCGGCGGCGAGGGCGCCCGGGTCTCCGGCCGGGTCCTCGGCGAGGTCCTCGACGTCATGCTGCGCCTGCTGCACCCGGTGGTCCCGTTCGTCACCGAGACGCTGTGGACCACGCTGACCGGCGGCGAGTCCGTCGTCATCGCCGACTGGCCGAAGGACAGCGGCTTCCGCGACGCGGCCGCCGAGCAGGAGATCGCCCTGGTCCAGCGGGTCATCACCGAGGTCCGCCGGTTCCGCAAGGAGCAGGGCCTCCAGGACGCGCAGAAGGTCCCCGCCCGCCTCACGCTCGACGGCACCCCGCTCGCCGCGCACGAGGCGGCCATCCGCCAGATCCTGCGCCTCCAGCCGGAGGGCGAGGACTTCTCCGCCACCGCCTCCCTGCCGGTCGCCGGGGCGACGGTCGCGCTCGACCTGTCGGGCACGATCGACGTCGAGGCCGAGCGCAAGCGCCTCGCGAAGGACCTCGCGGCGGCGGAGAAGGAGAAGGCCCAGGCGAACGGGAAGCTCGGCAACGAGGCCTTCCTCGCCAAGGCCCCGGACAACGTGGTCGACAAGATCCGTGGCCGCCTCGCCAAGGCGGACGAGGACATCGCCCGTATCCAGGCACAGCTGGCGACGCTGCCGCAGGCTTAGCCCGTACGGAAGGGGCCCGGAACCGACTCGGTTCCGGGCCCCTTCCGCGTATCCGTCAGGACTCCGTGGCGACCCCCACAGCAGGCCCTTGAGCCGGGAGCGGCCGGGGGCGGACTCGCGGCGGCGAAGGACAGCTGCTCCTGGGATGCTTCGTGCACATTTCTGAGTGAAGCGGCAATGTGGGCGAAGTGCCCGATCTCACACCAGAAGGGACTTCGGGTCCACCGCTTCGGGACGAAAGACCTTGGATGATGGACGGCATGCTCCGCCTCCCCACCGTCACCGCGCTCCGCCGTTGCGTGGACCGGTGGGCCGTCTCGCCCCGCGCCCTCGACGTCGTCACCGCGCTGAGCGCCTTCGGCCTGATGGTCCTCGACGTGCCGGGCCTCGCCCGTGCCGACAACTCGCTGACCGGGGTCACCGCGACGCTCGTCCTGGCGGCCGGGGCGGCCACGCTGGTGCTCAGGCGCCGGCTGCCCTGGGTCCCGTACCTCGTGGCACTCGGCCTGATGGGGTGGCTCCACGAGCTCACCATGATCCAGTTCGCGCTGTACTCGATCGGCCGGTTCCGGGGGCGGCGCGCCGCCGTCGCCGCGACCGTGCTCTACATCGGCGTGGCGTGCGCCCTCTTCCAGACGTCCGGCTGGCCCGCCCGGCACGGCGCCACCCTGATGGACTTCCTGAGCATCGTCGTCCCGATCGGGGTCCTCGCGGCGGGCGTCGGCATCGCCGCGTACCGGCAGGACCTCGTGCGCGCCCTGGAGGTCCAGCGCCGCGAGGCCGCCGCCCGGCAGGCCGTGCAGGAGGAGCGGATCTCGGTCGGGCGGGACGTCCACGACCTGGTCGGCCGGGAGCTCACCGTCCTCGCGGTACGGGCCGAGGTCCTCGCCGTACGGGCGCGGGGCGAGGCCCGCCAGAAGGACTTCGAGGAGCTCGCGGACACCGCCCGCCGCGCCCACCTCATGCTCAACGAGACGATCGTGCGCCGCGCCGACCGGGACGCGGCCACCCCCGGGCTCGAAGGGCTCGCCGCGCTCGCCGAGGAGAGCGAACGGATGGGCAGCCCCGTGGACCTGACGGTCGCGGACGCGGCCAAGGCGCTGTCGCCGCTGCGGCAGGCGGCCGTCCACCGGGTCGTCCGCGAGTGCCTGACGAACGCCGCCAAGCACGCCCCGGGCCTGCCGGTGACGGTCGTGATCACGGTGGAGGGGCCCGATCTGCGGACGGAGGTGCGCAACCCGCTGCCGAAGACCCCGCCGGACCCTTCGCCCGTCTCGACGGGCACCGGGCTGTTCTCCATGGAGGAGCGGGTCGCCAGCATGGGCGGCACGCTGAAGGCCCGCACGGAGGACGGCGCCTACGTGGTGACGGCGCTGCTCCCGGCGGGCCTGGACCGATAGCGGCCGGAGGGCCCGCCCCGAACCTTCAGCGGGCCCGCTCCGCCTTTCCCATGACCCGCTGGAGGCTGTCGAAGTCCTCCACGCACCGCCCCGAGCCCAGGGCCACGCAGTCCAGCGGCCGGTCCGCGACGAAGACCGGGATCAGGGTCGCCGAGGAGAGCCGCAGGTCGAGCCCCGGCAGCAGCGCCCCGCCGCCGGTCAGGACGATGCCGTGCTCCATCACGTCGCCGGACAGCTCCGGCGGGCACTCCTCCAGGGTCGCCCGCACCGCCGCGATGATCGCCTCCACCGGCTCGTCGAGCGCCGCCCGCACCTCCGGCACCGTCAGCTCCACCGTCCGGGGCAGCCCGCTGACCTTCTCCCGCCCCCGCACGGTGAAGGTGGCCCGCTCCCGCTCCTCCTCGCCCGGCACCGGCCACGCCGAGCCGATCGCGACCTTGACGTCCTCGGCCGTCCGCTCGCCGATCAGGAGCGAGTGCTCCTTGCGGACGAAGTCGGTGACGGCCGCGTCGAGGCGGTCGCCGCCGACCCGCAGGGACCGGGCCGTGACGATCCCGCCCAGCGAGATGACCGCGACCTCCGTCGTCCCGCCGCCGATGTCGACGACCATCGAGCCGCGCGGGTCGGAGACCGGGAGTCCCGCCCCGATCGCCGCCGCCATCGGCTCCTCGACGAGGTGCACCGCCCGCGCCCCCGCCGAGAGCGAGGCGTGCACGATCGCCCGCCGCTCGACCGGCGTCACCCCGCTCGGCACGCAGACCACCATCCGGGTGCGGGGCCTGCGGCGGCCCGGGACGGCCTTGCGCACGAAGTGCCGGATCATCTCCTCGGCCGCCTCGTAGTCGCTGATCACCCCGTCCTTGAGGGGGCGGATCGCGCTGATCGACCCCGGTGTGCGGCCGATCGTCTCCTTCGCCTCGGTGCCGACCGCGAGCGCCTGTCGCGAGCCCTCCTGGACCGCCACCACGGACGGCTCGTTGAGCACGATGCCCTGGCCGCGGGCGTAGAGGAGCGTGTTGGCCGTGCCGAGGTCGATCCCTATGTCCATGATCGCCAAGTTTGCCCGGCCGATACGGCGGGCGGTGGACCGAAAGTCCCGAAAGGGGTGGGTCCATGGTCCTGTCGGTGCCCCTCCGTAGACTGGCCCCGTGAGCGAGCCGAGCGACCCGAATGACCAGTTCGACGACATCGTCGACACCGAGACGAACCGCGACCCCGACCTGGCGGTGATCGAGGCCGGCAGCCGTACCCTGCGCACGCAGGGCGGTCCGCCGCAGGGCGACCCCGTGCCGAGCCGTCCCGAGGACCCGGAGCTCGACAAGGCGCTGCGCGAGGTCGAGACCGAGCTGTCCACCCGCTGGGGCGAGACCAAGCTGGAGCCCTCGGTGACCCGGATCGCGGCCCTGATGGACGTGCTCGGCGAGCCGCAGCGCGCGTACCCCTCGATCCACGTCACCGGCACCAACGGCAAGACGTCGACGGCCCGCATGATCGAGGCGCTGCTCGGCGCCTTCGAGCTGCGCACCGGGCGGTACACCTCGCCGCACGTGCAGACGATCACCGAGCGGATCAGCCTGGACGGCGCCCCGATCTCCGCCGAGCGGTTCGTCGAGACGTACCAGGACGTCAAGCCGTACGTGGAGCTGGTCGACGCCCGCGAGGAGTACCGCCTCTCCTTCTTCGAGGTCCTCACCGGAATGGCGTACGCGGCCTTCGCCGACGCCCCGGTCGACGTGGCCGTCGTCGAGGTCGGCATGGGCGGCACCTGGGACGCGACGAACGTGATCGACGCCTCGGTCGCCGTCGTCACCCCGATCGACCTCGACCACACCGACCGGCTCGGCGGGACCACCGGCGAGATCGCCGGCGAGAAGTCCGGGATCATCAAGCAGGGCGCGACCGTCATCCTGGCCCAGCAGCCGGTGGACGCCGCCCAGGTCCTGCTGAAGAAGGCCGTCGAGGCGGACGCCACCGTCGCCCGCGAGGGCATGGAGTTCGGCATCGTCTCCCGCGAGGTCGCGGTCGGCGGGCAGCTCCTCACCCTGCGCGGTCTCGGCGGCGAGTACGACGGCGTGTTCCTGCCGCTGCACGGCGCCTACCAGGCGCACAACGCGGCCGTGGCGCTCGCCGCGGTCGAGGCCTTCTTCGGGATCGGCGCGGACCACGCGCGGACCCTGGACGCGGACACGGTCCGCCGGGCCTTCGCCCAGGTCGCCTCGCCCGGCCGCCTGGAGATCGTCCGCTCCTCCCCGACGGTGATCCTCGACGCCGCGCACAACCCGCACGGCGCGCGGGCCACGGCGGAGGGCGTCAGTGAGGCCTTCGGCTTCTCGCGGCTCGTCGGCGTCGTCTCCACGAGCGCGGAGAAGGATGCCCGGGGTCTCCTGGAGGCCTTCGAGCCGATCTTCGCGGAGGTCGTGATCACCACGAACTCCAACCCGCGGGCCACGGACGTCGACGCGCTCGCCGCGATCGCGGTCGAGGTCTTCGGCGAGGACCGGGTCGTCGTCGAGCCGCGGCTCGACGACGCCATCGAGGCCGCGATCACCCTCGCGGAGGAAGAAGCCGAGTACGGCGGTGCGGGAGTCCTCGTGACCGGTTCGATCTTCACGGTCGGCGACGCCCGGCTGCTGCTGCGAAGGGGCTGAAACCGATGCGCATGCTCTGCTCCTCGACGCTCATCGGCGAGTTCTTCGTCATCGGCTTCGCCGGTCTCGTCGCCATGAAGGACGACAGCCTGGAGATGTCGACCGTCTGGACCGTCTGCGGCGTCGCGATGCTCCTGTCGGTACTGCTGTGCGGGATGGTCACCCGCCCCGGCGGCGTACAGCTCGGCTGGGCGCTCCAGATCGGCCTGATCGCCAGCGGTTTCTTCGTGCCGGTCATGTTCGTCCTCGGCGCCGCCTTCGCCGTCCTGTGGTGGGCCTCGGTGCACTACGGCCGGAAGGTCGACGACATCAAGGCCCGTTGGGCCGAGTCGCAGGCCGGCCAGGGCGCGCAGGCCACGGCAGGGCCTGACGCTGCGTAATCGAGGGCCGTGCGGGACCTGTAGCCTCGGAGGTCCCGCACACCGCTTTTCCGAAGGAGTCCCCCCGTGAGCCAGCGCACGCTCGTCCTGCTCAAGCCCGACGCCGTCCGCCGCGGCCTGATCGGCGAGATCATCGGCCGTATCGAGCGCAAGGCCGGCTGGACCCTGGCGGCCCTGGAGCTGCGCGAGCTGGACCAGGACACGCTGGAGCAGCACTACGGCGAGCACAAGGGCAAGCCCTTCTACGAGCCGCTGATGGGCTTCATGTCCTCCGGTCCCGTTGTCGCGCTCGTCGTCGAGGGCGAGCGGGTCATCGAGGGCGTCCGCCAGCTCGCCGGCCCGACCGACCCGATCGCCGCCGCGCCCGGCTCCATCCGGGGCGACTTCGGCACCATCGTCCGTGAGAACCTGATCCACGCCTCGGACTCCGAGGAGTCGGCGCTCCGCGAGCTGAAGATCTTCTTCCCGGGTCTCGTCTGATCCGGTGTGCCGATCCGTCGCTGACCCGGCGTCAGCCGATCGGCACAACCCTGTGGGGCGACCGAAGGAATTTCGGTCGCCCCCAGGCATATGAACGCCAATCCCGGGAACGGATCGCCGCGTCCTGCCGTCACCAGTACTGAGGTGGACCAACGCGCGGCATCCGCGCGGGCGGCACTACGATGGAAAACTCCACGCCGCACCACTCTCAGCCATGGGAAATCAAGGGGAACTCAATGTCGTTCATCGGCCGTGACATGGCTGTCGACCTCGGGACCGCCAACACGCTGGTGTACGTCAGGGGCCGAGGCATCGTTCTGAACGAGCCGTCCGTCGTCGCCATCAACACCAACACCGGCGGCATCCTGGCGGTCGGCGCCGAAGCGAAGAAGATGATCGGCCGGACGCCCGGCAACATCGTCGCCGTCCGCCCGCTCAAGGACGGCGTGATCGCCGACTTCGAGATCACGGAGCGGATGCTCCGCTACTTCATCCTCAAGATCCACAAGCGTCGCTACCTCGCGCGCCCCCGGGTCGTCGTCTGCGTGCCCTCCGGCATCACCGGCGTGGAGCGCCGCGCCGTCATCGAGGCCTCGACGCAGGCCGGTGCCCGCCAGGTGCACATCATCGAGGAGCCCATGGCGGCGGCCATCGGCTCGGGCCTCCCCGTCCACGAGGCCACCGGCAACATGGTCGTCGACATCGGCGGCGGCACCACCGAGGTCGCCGTCATCTCGCTCGGCGGAATCGTCACGGCACAGTCGATCCGGGTCGCCGGCGACGAGCTGGACAACGCGATCATCCAGCACATCAAGAAGGAGTACTCGCTCCTCCTCGGTGAGCGGACCGCCGAGCAGATCAAGATCACCATCGGTTCGGCCTACGACCTCGACAACGACGAGCACACCGAGATCCGCGGCCGCGACCTCGTCTCCGGTCTGCCCAAGACGGTGGTCATCTCCGCCGCAGAGGTCCGCAAGGCCATCGAGGAGCCGGTCAACTCGATCGTCGACGCCGTGAAGACGACCCTCGACAAGTGCCCGCCGGAGCTCTCCGGTGACGTCATGGACCGCGGGATCGTTCTCACCGGTGGAGGCGCCCTGCTCCGCGGCCTCGACGAGCGGCTCCGCCGCGAGACCGGCATGCCGATCCACATCGCCGAGGACCCGCTGGACTCGGTGGCGCTCGGCGCCGGCAAGTGTGTGGAGGAGTTCGAGGCCCTCCAGCAGGTCCTGGACGCCCAGCCGCGCCGCTAGGCGCGTACCGCACCCGCACCACACGAGCAGTACCCACAAGAGAACAAGCACAGCCGAACAACGAACCACGAGGAAAGGCACGGCCGCCGCACGTGAGGGACACACGAGAGAGCCGGCTGCTCCTGGTGCTGCTGATCGCCATCGCGTTCGCACTGATCACGGTGGACATCCGCGGAGGCCAGGAGTCACCCGTCGACGGTGCCCGGCAGGCCGCCGCCGCGGTCTTCGGGCCCGTCGAGAACGGTGTGGCGGCGGCCGTCGACCCCATCGGGAACGCCATAGGCGCGGTACGCGACTCCGGTGAGCGGCACACCCGGATCGCCGCCCTGGAGAAGGAGAACGCCGAGCTGAAGGCCGAGCTCGGCAGCGACGACCGCAACCGCAACAGGCTGCGCGAGCTCGACTCCATCCTCAGGACGGCCGGCGCCGGGCAGTACGGCATCAAGGGCGCGCAGGTCATCGCCATAGGAGCGGCCCAAGGCTTCTCCTGGACCGTCACCGTCGACATCGGCGCCCGCGACGGCGTCAAGCGGGACATGACCGTCCTCAACGGCTCCGGACTCGTCGGCCGGGTCACCACCGTCGGCCCGTCCACCTCCACGGTCCTCCTCGCCAACGACCCCGACTTCACCGTCGGCACGCGCATGGAGAAGAGCAACGAGCTCGGCTTCGCCACCGGCCAGGGCGACGGCCCCCTGCTCGTCCAGCTCCTCAACGGCAAGGCCAAGGTGAAGCCGGGCGACCGTCTCGTCACCTTCGGCTCCAGCGGCGACAAGCCCTTCGTGCCCGGCGTCCCGGTCGGCGAGATCGTCCGCATCGACCCCGCGGGCGGCGGCCTGACCCGGAACGTCTACGTCCGCCCGTACGTCGGCTTCACCAAGCTCGACATCGTCGGCGTCGTCGTCCAGGCCCCCCGCTCCAACCCGCGCGACACGGTCCTGCCGCCGAAGCCCAAGCCCGCCCCGACCGTCACCGTCACGGTCACGCCGCCGCCACCGGACGGACAGCAGGCAGCCGACGGACAGAAGCCGAACGAGAACCAGCAGGGCCAGGACCAGGGGGACGCGACACCGTGAAGTTCAACCGCATCCTCCTCTCCGCGACCCTGATCGTGGTCGCCCTCGTCGTCCAGGTCTCCGTCCTCGCCCGCCTGCAACTCCCCGGCGCCGTCCCCGACCTGGTCCTCCTCACCGTGGTCGCCCTCGCCCTGGTGTACGGCCCCGTCAGCGGCTCCCTCATCGGCTTCACCGCCGGCCTCCTCGCCGACCTCGCCCCGCCCGCCGACCACGCCGCCGGCCGCTACGCCCTCGTGCTCTGCGTCATCGGCTACCTCGTCGGCCTCGCCAAGCCCGAGAACGGCCGGCTCACCTCCGCGACCGGCCCCATGGCCGTCGTCGTCGCCGCGGCCGTCGGCTCCACGCTGCTCTACGCGGGCGTGGGCGCCCTCGTCGGCGACACCGCCGCCCGCCATGTGGGCCTCGGCTACCTGCTCTTCACCGCGGCGGTCTACGACCTGCTCCTCGCGCCCTTCACCGTGCCGCTCATCATGGCGCTGGCCCGGCGCGCCGAGAACGATCCACTCGCCGACGCCACCGGGGCGAACGGCGCCGACGTCGCCTCCGGCTGGCTGTCCTCCGGCACGGGCCTGCGGATCGGCAACCAGCGAGGCGGCCTGCGCGTGAAGGCCGCCCGCGGCCGCGCCTCAAAGGCCGGACGCATCAAGGGAGTCAAGCGACTGTGACCGAGGGGGTCCCGGCAGTATGAGCAACATCCCCGAGACCGGGCGGACCCCGCGGGTCCAGATCCGGCTCGTCGTCATCCAGATCCTCGTCTTCTCGCTGCTCCTGACCCTGGGAGGCCGCCTCTGGTACCTCCAGATCCGGAACGGCAAGGAGTACACGGACGAGGCGAAGAACAACCACGTCCAGCAGGTCGTCCAGCCCGCCGTCCGCGGCTCCATCCTGGACGCCCGCGGCGTCCCGCTCGCCGACAACGAGACCCGCCTGGTCGTCTCGGCGTCCCGTACCGAGCTGATGAAGATAAAGGACAAGGGCAAGGACGTCCTCACCCGGCTCGCCGGCGTCCTGGAGATGAAGCCCGAGGACGTCATCAACAAGATCCGCCTCTGCGACTCCCAGACCCCCAAGCCCTGCTGGAACGGTTCGCCCTACCAGCCGATCCCCGTCACCGACGAGGCCACCACCCAGCAGGCGCTGACGATCCGCGAGGCCTCCGAGGACTTCCCCGGCATCACCGCCGAACCCGCCGCCGTACGCCGCTACCCCGCGCCCGGCAAGGCCCGCACCGCGCAGGTCCTCGGCTACCTCTCGCCCGTCACCGACGCCGAGATCGAGAAGGCCAAGGACAGCGACTCGCCGTTCCTCCGCTCCGACCAGGCCGGCCGCTCCGGCATCGAGCGCACGTACGACAAGGAGCTGCGCGGCAAGGCGGGCGTGACCCGCTACGAGGTCGACAACCTCGGCCGGGTCATGGGCCAGACCGAGTCCGACCCCGGGGTCGCCGGCTCCACCCTCGTCACCAGCATCGACGCCCGGGTCCAGGCCGTCGCCGAGTACGAGCTCAACCAGGCCATGAAGGCCGTCCGCGGCGAGACCGACAAGATCACCAACCGCAAGTACGAGGCCGACGCGGGCGCCGTCGTCGTCATGGAGACGAAGACCGGTCGCATCGTCGCGATGGCCTCCCAGCCCGACTACGACCCGAACGCCTGGGTCGGCGGCATCTCCGCCAAGGACTACGCCGCGCTCACCAGCAAGAACTCCAACTACCCGCTGCTCAACCGGGCCATCCAGGGCCAGGCCCCGGCGGGCTCCATCTTCAAGGTCGTGTCGGCGAGCGCCGTCGTACGGGCCGGCCACGACTTCAACGACAAGTACAACTGCAGCGCCTCCTACAGCCTCGGCAACCGCAGCTTCGCCAACTTCGAGTCCAAGGGCCACGGCCCCATCACCCTGGGCGAGGCACTCAAGTACTCCTGCAACACCGTCTTCTACGCCCTGGGGCACCAGGAGTGGCAGCGCGACGGCGGGATCAAGCCCAAGCAGGGCGCCAACGACTGGTTCTACCGCACCGCCCGGGACTTCGGACTCGGCTCCGAGACCGGCATCGACCTGCCCAACGAGGTCACGGGCCGCATCCCCGACCGCCAGTGGAAGCAGAACTTCTGGGCGGCCAACAAGGACGCCTGGTGCAAGCAGGGCAAGAAGGGCGGCACCTACGTCGAGCAGATCGCCTACGAGAGCTGCCTCGAAGGCAATCAGCTCAAGGCCTACGACAGCATCAACTTCGCCATCGGCCAGGGCGACGTCCTCGTCACCCCCATCCAGATGGCCACGGCCTACTCCGCCATCAGCAACGGCGGCACCCTCTTCAACCCCACCGTCGGCAAGGCCGTCATCAGCCCCGACGGCAAGAGCGTCCGGGAGATCAAGCCGAAGGCCCACGGCAAGCTGCCGATCAGCGCCGAGACCGTCCGCGACCTCGACAAGGGCCTGCGCTCGGTCGTCGAGCCCGGCGGCACCGCCGCCTGGCGGTTCGGTGGCTGGCCCCAGGACAAGATCCCGCTGCGGGCCAAGACCGGCACCGCCCAGGTCTACGGCAAGCAGACCACCTCCTGGCTGGCGACCTACTCCGACGACTTCACCATCGTCATGACGATCTCCCAGGGCGGCACCGGCTCCGGAGCCTCCGGCCCCGCCGTGCGCAACATCTACGACGCCCTCTACGGCCTCGACGACGCGGGCAACCAGGACCTCAAGCGGGCCCTGCTCCCCGAGCCGCAGAAGGCCCTGCCGAAGGTCAACGCCGACGGCACCATCGACGCCCCCGACATCAAGCCGTACGACCCGAAGTCCCAGCTGGTCGACCCCGCCGAGAACGGCGCACCGCCGCCGCTCGCAGGCCCGCCCGCCCACCTGAGGGACTGACCCGATGACGACACGTACGAGCTTCTCCGTCTCCCGTTACGCACCCGAGCGCGGGCCGCTGGCGAAACTCACCGCCCGCGACTCGCTGCTCCGGCGCCTCGACTGGCCCATGCTGCTCTCGGCGCTCGCGCTCTCCTTCATCGGGTCGCTGCTCGTCTGGTCCGCGACCCGGAACCGCACCGAGCTGAACCAGGGCGACCCGTACTACTTCCTCTTCCGGCACGTGCTCAACACCGGCATCGGGGTCGCCCTGATGATCGGCACGATCTGGCTCGGCCACCGCACCCTGCGCGGCGCGGTCCCGATCCTCTACACGCTGTCGATCGTGCTGATCCTCGCCGTCCTCACCCCGCTCGGCGCCACCATCAACGGCGCCCACGCGTGGATCGTCGTCGGCGGCGGCTTCTCCCTCCAGCCCAGCGAGTTCGTGAAGATCACGATCATCCTGGTCATGGCGATGCTGCTGGCCGCCAAGGTCGACGCGGGCGACCAGCTCTATCCCGACCACCGGACCGTCGCCAAGGCCCTCACGCTGGCCGCCCTCCCCATGGGCATCGTGATGCTGATGCCCGACCTCGGCTCGGTCATGGTCATGGCCGTCATCGTGCTCGGCGTGCTGCTCGCCTCCGGCGCCTCCAACCGCTGGGTCCTCGGCCTGATCGGCGCGGGCATCGGGGGCGCGGTCCTCGTCACGGCGCTCGGCATGCTGGACGAGTACCAGATCAACCGCTTCGCCGCCTTCGCCAACCCCGACCTCGACCCCGCGGGCGTCGGCTACAACACCAACCAGGCCCGCATCGCGATCGGCTCCGGCGGCCTCCTCGGCGCCGGACTCTTCAAGGGCTCCCAGACCACCGGCCAGTTCGTGCCCGAGCAGCAGACGGACTTCGTCTTCACGGTCGCGGGGGAGGAGCTCGGCTTTGTCGGCGCGGGCCTGATCCTGCTGCTCCTCGGCGTCGTCCTCTGGCGGGCCTGCCGGATCGCCCGCGAGACCACCGAGCTCTACGGCACGGTCGTCGCGGGCGGCATCATCGCCTGGTTCGCCTTCCAGTCCTTCGAGAACATCGGCATGACGCTCGGCATCATGCCGGTCGCGGGTCTGCCGCTGCCGTTCGTCTCGTACGGCGGCTCGTCGATGTTCGCCGTGTGGGTGGCGATCGGGCTGCTGCAGTCGATCCGGGTGCAGCGCCCGATGACGGCATAGGGCCCGCCCGGCGGGGCCAGGCGTATTAGATTCGTCTCATGGCGGAGACGAAGCGCGAGATCGAGCGGAAGTACGAAGCCACGAGCAGGACCCGGGTCCCGGACCTCACCCGGGTCCCCGCGGTCGCGGCGATGGTGGCCGAGGGCGTCATGGAGCTCGACGCGGTCTACTACGACACCCCCGACCTGCGGCTCGCCGCCGGCGGTGTCACCCTGCGGCGCCGCACGGGCGGGAGCGACGAGGGCTGGCACCTCAAGTTCCCCGTCGCCTCCGGCATCCGCGACGAGATCAGGGCCCCGCTGGCCGACACCCTCCCGGGTGAGCTGGCGGGGCTCCTGCGCTCCCGGGTCCGGGGCGGCGAGGTCGTCCCCGTCGTACGCCTCCGCTCCGCCCGTGACGTCCGCCACCTCCAGGCCGCCGACGGCACCCTCCTGGCCGAACTCTCCGTCGACACCGTCCACGCGGAACGGCTGCCCGGGGGAGCGGAGGCCACCTGGACGGAGATCGAGGTCGAACTCGCCGACAAAGCCGACGCCGCCGAAGGCGCGGACGAAGCGCTCCTCGACGCGATCGAGAAGCGGCTGCGCAAGGCGGACATCCGCCCCTCGGCGGCGCCCTCCAAACTGTCGAGGGCCCTGGCGGAGACGGCCCCACGATCCGAGGCACCCGCCCCCGGCGAGGCACCCGCCCCCGGCGACGCCCCCGCCCCCGGCACCGCCGGGCACGCCGTCCTCGCCTATGTGCGCGAGCAGGCCGAGGCGATCGTCGCGCTCGACCCGGCCGTCCGGCGGGACCTGCCCGACGCCGTGCACCAGCTGCGGGTCGCGTGCCGCAGGCTGCGCAGCGCCTTCAAGACGTACCGGAAGGTCCTCGACAGGGACGTCACCGACCCGGTCGGCGCGGAGCTGAAGTGGCTGGCCGGCGAGCTCGGCGTCGCCCGGGACCAGGAGGTGCTGACCGAGCGGCTGCGCGGCCGGATCGACGCGCTGCCCCGGCCCCTGCGCCTCGGCCCGGTCCGCGGCCGGCTGCGCACCTGGTCAGCGGCCCGCGCCCGGAGCGGCCGGCGCCGTGCCCTCGCCGCACTGGATTCGGCCCGCTGCCTCGCCCTGCTCGACACCCTCGACGAGCTGCTCGCCGACCCGCCCCTGCGCGCGGCGGCCGACCGTGACGCCCGCGCGGTGCTCGCGCGCGCCGTCCTGAAGGACCACGACCGCCTCACCGTCCGTGTCGACCGGGCTCTCGCCCTCGACTCCGGCCGGGAGCTCGACCTGGCCCTCCACGAGGCCCGCAAGGCCGCCAAACGCGCGAGGTACGCGGCCGACGCCGCCGCCCCCACCCTCGGGAAGCCCGCACGGAAGTTCGCGAAGCGTGTGAAGTCCGTCCAGTCCCTCCTGGGCGAACACCAGGACGGCGTGGTCGCCCGGGAGGCCCTGCGCGAGCTCGCGGACCAGGCCCACGCGGCCGGCGAGTCCGCTTTCACCTGGGGACTTCTCCACGGCCGCGAGGAAGCCACGGCGGCTGGCGTGGAGGGCGAGCTCCCCGCTGCCTGGGCCCGGGCGTCGGCCCCGGGAATCCGCGCGGCGCTGAGTCGCTGAGCACCGGGGTACGCTTGAGAGTCGCCCCCCTGCCAGCTCACGAAGGTTCGAGATGTCTGCTGCCGAGTCTGTCTTCCCGCAGCTCGAAGCTCTGCTCCCGCACGTGCAGAAGCCGATTCAGTACGTCGGTGGAGAGCTGAACTCCACGGTGAAGCCGTGGGAGTCCGCCGACGTCCGCTGGGCGCTGATGTACCCGGACGCGTACGAGGTCGGTCTGCCCAACCAGGGCGTCATGATCCTGTACGAGGTGCTCAACGAGCGCGAGGGCGTCCTCGCCGAGCGCACGTACAGCGTGTGGCCGGACCTCGAAGAGCTCATGCGTGAGCACAAGGTCCCGCAGTTCACGGTCGACTCCCACCGTCCCGTCGGCGCCTTCGACGTCTTCGGCCTGAGCTTCTCCACGGAGCTCGGCTACACGAACATGCTGACCGCCCTCGACCTCGCCGGCATCCCGCTGGAGTCGAAGGACCGGACCGTCGACCACCCGATCGTGCTCGCCGGCGGCCACGCCGCCTTCAACCCCGAGCCGATCGCGGACTTCATCGACGCGGCGATCATCGGCGACGGCGAGCAGGCCGTCCTCGACATGACCGAGATCATCCGCGCCTGGAAGGCTGAGGGCAGGCCGGGCGGCCGCGAGGAGGTCCTCCTCCGTCTCGCGAAGACGGGCTCGGTCTACATCCCGGGCTTCTACGACGTCGAGTACCTGCCGGACGGCCGTATCGGGCGTGTCGTGCCCAACAGGTCCGGCGTGCCGTGGCGTGTCTCCAAGCACACCGTCATGGACCTCGACGAGTGGCCGTACCCCAAGCAGCCCCTCGTCCCGCTCGCGGAGACCGTCCACGAGCGCATGTCCGTCGAGATCTTCCGCGGCTGTACCCGCGGCTGCCGTTTCTGCCAGGCCGGCATGATCACGCGCCCCGTGCGGGAGCGAAGCATCACCGGCATCGGCGAGATGGTCGAGAAGGGTCTCAAGGCGACCGGCTTCGAGGAGGTCGGCCTCCTCTCGCTGTCCTCCGCCGACCACAGCGAGATCGGTGACATCGCGAAGGGCCTCGCCGACCGGTACACGGAGGACAAGGTCGGCCTGTCCCTCCCGTCGACCCGGGTGGACGCCTTCAACGTCGACCTGGCCAACGAGCTCACGAGGAACGGCCGCCGGTCCGGCCTCACCTTCGCCCCCGAGGGCGGCTCCGAGCGCATGCGCAAGGTCATCAACAAGATGGTCTCGGAGGAGGACCTGATCCGGACCGTCTCCACGGCGTACGGCAACGGCTGGCGCCAGGTGAAGCTGTACTTCATGTGCGGCCTGCCGACGGAGACCGACGAGGACGTCCTCCAGATCGGCGACATGGCCGTCAAGGTCATCGCCGAGGGCCGCCAGGTCTCCGGGCAGAACGACATCCGCTGCACCGTCTCCATCGGCGGTTTCGTCCCGAAGCCGCACACCCCGTTCCAGTGGGCGCCGCAGCTGTCGGCCGAGGAGACGGACGCGCGGCTCGCGAAGCTCCGCGACAAGATCCGCGGCGACAAGAAGTACGGCCGCTCGATCGGCTTCCGCTACCACGACGGCAAGCCCGGCATCGTCGAGGGCCTCCTCTCGCGCGGCGACCGCCGCGTCGGCTCGGTCATCCGCGCCGTGTACGAGGACGGCGGCCGCTTCGACGGCTGGCGCGAGCACTTCTCGTACGACCGCTGGATGGCGTGCGCCGAGAAGACGCTGCCCGGCTTCGGCGTGGACGTCGCCTGGTACACGACCCGCGAGCGCACCTACGAGGAGGTCCTGCCCTGGGACCACCTGGACTCCGGTCTCGACAAGGACTGGCTCTGGGAGGACTGGCAGGACGCGCTCGACGAGACCGAGGTCGAGGACTGCCGCTGGACGCCGTGCTTCGACTGCGGTGTCTGCCCCGCGATGCAGACCGAGATCCAGGTCGGCCCGACGGGCAAGAAGCTGCTGCCGCTGTCGGTCGTGAAGTAGCACGCGGCAGGCACAGCGAGAACGGGCGAGGGCCCGGTCGCGGATTCCCGCGGCCGGGCCCTCGCCCGTTCCCCCCACCGGTCTCCCCCGACACGAAGAGGCGCCCGGAGCATCCTGCTCCGGGCGCCTCGCCGTGACGTCGGTCAGGTCCTAGTGGTCGGACCCCGCCGAGGTGAGCTCGTCCTGGTCCGCGGCCCGGGGGCGGGGCGTCGCGAGGCCCTCGGCCGCCCGCGGCGACGGGGCCGGGCGGCGCTCGGCCACCGGGACGACGGGCGGCCGCAGCGACTCCTCGCCGAGGAAGACCTGCCGGGCGACCCGCTCGGCCGCGAAGCCGTCGTCCCAGGTGCAGAACCGCTCCCGGAAGGCCTGGCGCAGCGTGGCCGCCTGCTCGCCCTCCCAGGCGCCGCTGCGGAAGGCCTCGATCAGCTCGTCCTCGCTGGTGGTCAGCACGCCGGGGGACTCGCCGGGCTCGCCGGAGAGCAGGTCGAAGGTGACGCCGCGGCAGGTCCGGTAGGCCTCCCAGTCGTCGGCGTACGTGACGATCGGCCGGTCGAGGTTGGCGTAGTCGAACATGATCGACGAGTAGTCCGTGACCAGCGCGTCCGCCGCCAGGCAGAGGTCCTCGACGGACGGGTGCCGCGACACGTCGACGAGCGCGCCCCGGTCGGCGAGCGAGCTCAACTCCTTGTCGCCGCCGTAGAAGTAGTGTGCGCGGACCAACAGCACGAAGTCCGGGCCGAGTTCGCGGGCGACGCGGGCCAGGTCCAGCCGGGAGACGAAGGCGTCCTTCTGGTGGTCGCGCACGGTGGGGGCGTACAGGATCGCCGTCTTGTCGTGCGCGATGCCGAGTTCGGCGCGGATCCGGCGGACGTCCGCGGCGGTGGCGCGGTAGTAGACGTCGTTGCGGGGGTAGCCGGTGTTCAGGGTGCGGAAGGCGGCCGGGTAGACCCGCTCCCAGTTCTCGGTGGAGTGCTGGTTCGAGGAGACGCTCCAGTCCCAGCGGTCGACGCGCTCAAGCAGCTTCTCGAAGTCCATGCTGCGGGAGACGGCCGGGTAGAACTGCTGGTCCAGGCCCATCCGCTTGAGCGGGGTGCCGTGGTGCGTCTGCAGGTGGATCTGGCCGGGCCGCTTGATCACGGCGTCCGGGAAGTTGACGTTGTTGACCAGGTACTTGGCCCGGGCCAGCGCCTTCCAGTAGCCGAAGGTGGCCGGGGCGATCCGCTTGAGGCCGGGCTGCAGGCTGCCGGCGTACTCCTGGTTCACGACCCACACGGCGCGGATGCCGGGCGCGACCCGCTTGGCCGCCTCGTGCACGGCGAGCGGGTTGCAGCTGGGGGTGCGGCCCCAATAGGCCGAGTACACGGCGAGGTTGTCGTCCAGGGGGAGGCGGCGCTGCACGGCGTAGTAGGCGCGCAGGGCCTTGCGGCCGCCCCAGCGCTTGGACCGGCCGAGGGAGCGGATGCTCGCCTCGCGGGTGCCGTTGACGACCTTGAGGCCTTCGAATCCGGTGTACGAACCGCTTCGCAGCACCTTGAACTTGAGGCCGAGGATGCCGGGCGGCGGCGTGTAGCCGGCCGGTTCGAGGTCGCGGTAGACCTTGGAGGCCTGCTTCAGGTACGCGCGACGGTGGCCCTTCGGTATGCGGAAGTCCCGGGCGAAGGTGAAGAGGAAGTGGGAGATCATCCGCGTGAAGACGGTGCTGCGGTACTCGTCGAGGCCGGGGCGGCCGTCGAGGTACGCGAAGACCCTGCGGTACTGCTCGAAGATCACGAAGTGCTTGCGCGGGGTGCTGCTGCGCATCGAGCTGCCGACCCGGCGCTGGCGGTACTCGACGACCACGTACTCCAGGCCCGCGACGCGCCGGGCCGCGGCCATGGACGTGTAGACCATGAGCGCGTCCTCGTAGAGGCCGTCGGTGAAGGCGTAGCCCTCGCCGGTGAAGAAGTCGCGGCGGTAGAGTCGGTTCCAGACCACGGCGAACATCCGCAGCAGTTCGAGGCGGTCGGCGGGGCGGACGACCTGGCCGCGGATGCCGGCCAGGTACGGGCCGGAGTTGCTGGGCTCGACGGCGCCGTCGAAGTGGGTGCGGACGTGGTCGAAGAGGAGGACCTCGGGGTCCTGGGCCTCGGCGAGCCGGTCCGCCATGGCCTGCAGGGAGCCGGGGCGGATCGAGTCGTCGCCGTCGATGAAGAGCAGGTAGTCGCCGCGGGCGTGTTCGACGCCGGTGTTGCGCGCGGCGCCTATGCCGCCGTTCTCGGCGCGGTGGACGGCGCGCACGCGGGGGTCGCGTGCGGCGATCTCGTCGATGATGGCGCCGCTGCCGTCGAGGGAGCAGTCGTCGACCGCGATGACCTCGAAATCTCGGTAACTCTGCGTAGTCACCGACTCGAGGCACTCGCGGATGTAGCCCTCGACCCCGTACACCGGGATGATCACGCTGAATCGGGGATTGGCTGCAGCCGGCATGGCTTGTGTCTCCTCAGTCGAACCGCTCAAACGCAGTATGACAGGAGGCTTTCCGCACCCCGGAGGCCGCGGGCGCCCGCGTACGCGGTTAACGCACCCTTCCCCAGGGGTGAGGAGGGGGTCAACGAGGAGCGAACGGCCGAATTGCGCATCGTCTACCCTGGAGTGCTGCGGCGGTCGGGGGCCGCCGCACAGTCATGCAGGCAGATGGACCGGTGAAGAATGTCCCGAGTGGCCCTGGTGGTCCACGTACGTCACGCGCGCTCCCGCATGCAGGGACGCGCGGAAACGGTCCTGCGCTCTTCTGTGTCTCTGGTCACGAATCCCCCCGTCACGGGGCGGGGCCAGGTCCGCTTCTCTCCAGGGCGGGCCGGAGACCGGCAGCTAAGCTGCGGACCGGGTACCGGGACAAGTACTGCAGTTCGACGGCGGGCGTGCGGCCCAGCACGTCGCCCGGCGGCTCTTTCTCGGAGGGTGGAGACGCCTCCCGACGATCCGCCGGAAAACCCCTAGCACGCCCCGTCACCCCTCAGGCGCTCGAGCTCGTCGAGCGGGTCTGAACCAGAAAGGAACGCAGAACTTCATGGCACCCCGGCTCAGCGTCATCGTCCCGATCTACAACGTGGCGGAGTACCTCCCAGCCTGCCTCAACTCCTTGGCCGTGCAGACCTTCCAGGACCTGGAAGTTCTCATGATCGACGACGGCTCCACCGACGACTCCAACGCCATCGCGGCGGAGTTCGCGGAGCAGGACGCCCGGTTCAGGCTGATACGCAAGGAGAACGCCGGCCTGGGTGCGGCCCGCAACACGGGACTCGACAGCCTGGCGCCGGAGAGCGAGTTCGTCACCTACGTCGACAGCGACGACATGATCCCGCCGGACGCCTTCCGGCTCATGATCAGCAGCCTGGACGAGACCGGCTCCTCCTTCGCCACGGGCAACGTGGAGCACATCAACTCCACCAGGATCTGGCAGTCCCCGATGCACCGGTTCCTGTCCCGGGGCGCGGTGAAGAAGACGCACGTCCGGAAGAACAAGAACCTCCTGACGGACCGCCTCGCCTGCAACAAGGTCTTCCGCCGTGACTTCTGGGAGCAGCACGGACTGCGCTTCCCCGAGGGCGTGCTGTACGAGGACACCCCGGTCATCGTGCCGGCCCAGTTCCTCGCCGAGTCCGTCGACATCATCAGCGAGCCCTGCTACTACTGGCGCCTGCGCGAGGGCGAGGCCAACCCCTCGATCACCCAGCGCCGCAACGAGCCCAAGGCCGCCCGTGACCGGGCCACCGGCTGCGAGCACGTCAGCCGCTTCCTCGCCGAGCAGAACAACCCCGACGCCGAAGCGCTGAAGCTCGCGTACGACAAGACCGTCCTCACCGGCGACCTGCGCATCTTCCTCAACGTGATGCCCGACGGTGACGAGGAGTACCGCGCCGAGTTCCTGCGCGTGGCGAACAAGTTCCTCGACCAGATCGACTTCAAGCTGATCAACACGCTGCCCACGGCGCTCCGCGTCAAGTGGCTGCTGGTCCGCAAGCACGCCGCGAACGAGCTGGTCGACTTCATCGAGGCCGAGCGCCTCGGCGAGCCCGTCGGACTCGACGGCGTCGTCCGCAAGTACGCCAAGTACTCCGCGCTGGAAGACCGCGGCGACCTCGTGCCCAAGAAGCTCCTGCGCGTCGACAAGGACCTCCAGCTCCGCTCCCCGCTGGACGAGCTGACCTGGGAGGACGGCAAGCTGAAGCTGTCCGGCCACGCCTGGATCGACCGCGTCGACCAGACGGGCAAGCGCAGCGTCGTCAAGCTGCTCCAGCTGAAGAAGGACGGCACCCAGCGCCGCGTCCTCGTCCCGCTGGGCAACATCTTCGCCCCCGAGGCCACCACCGCCTCCGGCCACAAGGGCCGCGGCCACAGCTTCGACTGGGCCGGCTGGGAGACCGTCATCGACCCCGCCCGGTTCCGCAAGGGCGGCAAGTGGCAGGAGGGCCTCTGGCACGTGGGCATGCGTGTCATGTCCGGCGGCCTCGTGCGCTCCCGCTCCGTGCACTCGTACGGCACGGACCGCCTGACCTACCCGCCGTACCAGTGGCTCGACGACGACTACCGGATGGTCCCGGAGATCCGGCGCGCCGCGCTCAAGCTGCGCATCGAGAAGGTGCCGGTCGTCGTCACCGACTTCAAGGCCTCCGGCGACGAGATCGTCGTCGAGGCCGTCTTCCGCGAGACCTTCGCGATGGGCACCGAGATCATCCTCCGGGTCGCCAACCAGAACAGCGGCGAGGTGCTCACCTACCCGGCCGAGGTCCTCGGCGTCAGCGGCGGGCACACCCGGCTGCGGATCAGCGTCCCGCTGCGCGACATAGCCCTGCTCCCCGAGCACCAGGACAGCGCCGACGCCGCGGCCGGCGGCGGTTCCGACGCCGCGAAGACGATGCGCCGCAACTGGAGCAGCCAGATCCGGGTCACGGAGCCGGGCCAGAAGCAGCGCTCCGTCAAGGTCGTCGTCAAGGACGGCCTGGCCGACCTCCAGGTCCGCCTGCCCGCCGAGTTCGGCGAGGAGGCCATGCAGAACGAGGTGGCCGTCCTCTCCGGAGCCAACGGCTACCTGAAGTTCTCCGGCCGCCCGCTGCGCGCCCGGATCACCGGCATCGCCTTCGCCGACGGAACGTTCCTCATCCGCGGCGCCGCCCCCGTCGAGCTGTCCGACCACCACCTGGTCATCAGCGCCAAGGGCCGCTTCGACGAGCGGAAGGTCCCGCTCAACGTCCTGCCCGACGGCTCCTTCGAGGCCTCCTTCCGCCCCGCCACCATGACGGGCACCAACAACAGGCTGCCGCTCAAGGCCGGCCGCTGGGTGCTCCGCCTGGAGTCCTCCGACGAGGAGCAGTCCCTGCCGCTCGTCGTGGACCGCCTCGCCGTGTCCCAGTTCCCGCTGGAGGGCTCGCACAGCGGCCGCGACTACCGCATGGAGGTCCACTGGCAGGACCACCCGCAGCTCAACTGCCTGCCCGACCTCAACGACATGGAGCGCGGCGCCAACCGCCAGTACCAGCTGCGCACCGAGGTCTACGAGCGCGGCCGTGAGCTGCCGCTGCGCGACGAGGTCCTGTACATCAGCTACAACGGCAAGCAGTTCTCGGACAGCCCGCGCGCCGTCCACGAGGAGCTGCTGCGCCGCGGTGCCGACGTGAAGCACCGCTGGCTGGTCCGTGACGGCCAGGTCGAGCTCCCGGACACGCTCGAAGCGGTCCGCTTCCAGGGCGCCGACTGGTACGACGCCCTGGCTCGCTCGCGCTACATCATCACCAACGCCCACCTCCCGCACTGGATCAAGCGGCGGCCGGGACAGGTGATCGTGCAGGCCTGGCACGGCACGATGCTCAAGAAGATCGGCCTCGACATCGAGGCGCCGAAGTTCGACCCGAACTACCACGAGCGCCTGGTCCAGGAAGCGGCGAACTGGAACATCCTCGTCTCGTCGAACCGTTTCAGCACGCCCATCCTCAAGCGGGCGATGGGCTACAACGGCCTGATCGCCGAGACGGGCTACCCGCGCAACGACTACCTGTACGCCGAGGACCGCGACGAGCGGGCCAAGGAGGTCAAGGCGCGCCTCGGACTGCCCGAGGGCAAGAAGGTCGTGCTGTACGCGCCGACCTGGCGCGACGACCTCTCCCACGCCCGTGGCCAGTTCAAGTTCGACCTCCGGGTCGACCTGGAGGACGCCCGCCGCCGTCTCGGGGACGACCACGTCTTCCTCGTCCGGCGCCACTCGAACATCGTGGACAGCATCCCGGGCGCCGGGAACGGCTTCGTCTTCGACGTCTCCGAGTACCCGGACATCGCGGACCTCTACCTGGCCGCCGACATCATGATCACGGACTACTCGTCGGTCATGTTCGACTACGCGCACCTGCGCCGGCCGATGCTCTTCTTCACGTACGACCTCGAGCACTACCGTGACCGGCTGCGCGGGTTCTACTTCGACTTCGAGCAGGACGCCCCGGGCCCGCTGGTGGAGACCTCGGACGACCTGATCCAGGCCATCCGGGAGATCGACGAGGTGGCGGTCGCGTACCAGGAGAAGTACGACGAGTTCCACCACCAGTTCTGCGACCTCGACGACGGCTACGCGGCCGGCCGGGTCGCCGACCTGATGTTCAAGATCGCCAAGGAGGGCGCGCCGCTGTAGGCGGTGCCCCCGGGCGTACGACAAGAGCCCCGGTCCGCAGGTCTCCCTGCGGGCCGGGGCTCCGTCGTGCGGGCCGGGCCGGGCTCGGTCGTGCGGACCGGGCCCGGCTACCGGGTCACTTCTTGTCGATGATCTTCAGCGAGAGCTGGCCGTTGCTGGAGAAGTACGGGCGCAGCTCGTTCCGGACGCCGGTGACG
Organism: Streptomyces venezuelae; assembly: GCF_008642375.1. Classification (NCBI taxonomy): domain Bacteria; kingdom Bacillati; phylum Actinomycetota; class Actinomycetes; order Kitasatosporales; family Streptomycetaceae; genus Streptomyces; species Streptomyces venezuelae. The sequence goes on from NZ_CP029194.1 coordinate 5,779,614, forward strand.
GCGGTGGGAACGGCGGCCAGCCGGTTGCGCCAGCCGCTCTTCGGCTTGGTGTCCACCGCGGCCGGAGCCGGGGCGCCGGACTGCTTCACCACCGGGTACGGGAAGGTGAAGACGTCCATCGGGACGAGCACGTCGGTGGCCAGCTTGCAGACGCGGATCCGGGCGGACTCCTGGTCCGGCAGCAGCCAGAGGTCCCAGACGTCCTCGGCGCCGGCCTCGTGGAGGCGGGCCGCGGCGGCGTTGTCCAGGGAGGCCGTGAAGCGTCCGTCGGCGCCGGGCTTCACCGGGAAGGTGAAGTTCCTGTCGGCCTCCTTGCGGTGGACGGCCTCGATGACGCTGTCCTTGCCGGGCTCGACGCCCCAGGCCGCCGCGTCGATGACGATCGCGGTGGCGCCGGCGTGCAGGGCGGCGACCTCGACGTGCTGGGCGCGCACCCGGCTCTGCACCCGCAGGGTGCCGTCCGTGTGGGCGTGCGGCAGCAGCAGGGACAGGGCGGGGCCCTCGGTGCGGGGCAGCTTCAGCGACAGGATCTGCAGGGTGTCGCAGCCGGCCGACCGCAGCGGCAGGTCGAAGCCGGCGGCGCGGATCTCCAGCTGCCAGTCGCCCTCGACGAGCTTGCCGAGCGCGGGGACCAGTGCCTCGTCGCCGACGAAGGGGACGACGACCTCGTCGGCCTTCTTGCGGATGTCCTTGCAGACCAGCTGGGCGTCGCTGTCGGCGGGCAGGCCGGCGATCCGCACCCGGACGTCGCCCTGCGGGGTGACCACGGCGGCGGCCGAGCGGGGGATGGCCCGGCGGGCCCGCATGGTCTCGACGAGCTGCTCGAAGCGGGCGGCGGTCTCGGCCTCCTGGAAGCGGACCACGTTGGCCACCGCGGCGGCGGCCATCTTCCGGCGCAGGTCCTCGTCGGAGATCAGCTTCTCGATGTGCTCGGCGAGCGCCTGCTTGTCGCCGAGCGGCACGACGTAGCCGTCCTCGCCCTGCTTGATGATGTTGCGCGGGCCGTGCGGCGCGTCGTAGCAGATCGCCGGCAGTCCGGCCGCCATCGCCTCGACGGTGACGTTGCCGAAGGCCTCCAGGTGGGAGGGGAGGACGAACACGGACGCCTTGGCGAACTCCGGGGTGACCGGGGTGGCGGGGCCCATCAGGAAGATCTGGTTGTTGCTGTCCGTCTCGTCGATCTTCTTGCGCAGGTTGGCACGCTCGGGGCCGGAGCCGTAGATCCGCAGGCTCCAGTCCGGGTGGCGCGGTGCCACGGTGGAGAACGCCTCGATGAGGTCGCCGAAGCCCTTGTGGGTCTTCAGCAGGCCCGCGGTGACGACGATCTTGTTGTCCCCGGTGGACATCTGGCCCTCGTGGGCCGGGATGCAGTTGGGCATCGGGGAGAGCAGGTGGCTCACGGCGGGGACGACCCCGGCGATGGTCTTGCACTCGTCCGGCGTCGGCGCGGTGATCGCGTCCATCTTCGGGTACGCGTCCCGGAAGAGGGCGTCCCGGATGTGCGGGCCGTACCGCGCGGGCCGCGAGTGCTCCATCGCGACCTTGAGGAAGTCGCGGTCCGAGTAGGCCAGCATGATGGTGATCTTGGGGTTGTTGCTGACCACGACGTCGGCGTCGGTCGTGGCCAGGTACTCCATCAGCCGCTTCTCGGCCAGCCGGCTGATCCAGGGCTTCTTGTCCGTGGGCTCGTTCGGATAGATGTGCGGGAAGACCTCGATCGACGGGTCGTCGCCGTCGTACGTGTGGGAGTGCTTCCGCATGTCGCTGAGGGCCAGCGTCTTCACCCGGGGGTCGAGCGGGAAGTACGCCTGGTCGCGGTTGCGGCGGAGGGAGACGAGCTCGACCTCGTGGTCATCCGCGAGCGCCTTCGCCAGGTTGTGGATGGCGCTGACCACGCCGCCGATGTGACAGCGGTCAACCAGCAGGAAGGATATTTTCATACCGAGCCTCAACGTGTCCTGGGTTAGGTGGGGGGATGCGCAACGTGTGTGGGGAGCGGGCGTCGGCACCTAGGCTACGGGGCCTCTCAAGGAGGCGGTGCCGAACAGTCCGGATCCGGCGGCCGAGGTGAACCGTGAGCGGGACTTTTGCGTCTCCCGGGACATGTACCTGGAGAAAGCGGCCCCCGGCCCGGCGCCCGAAGGCTGCCTGACCGCGGCGATCAGGATCCCCGTACGGATCGTGGTGCTGGTCGTCGTCGTCCCCGTACGCCTCGTCTGGGACGCGCTCGCCCTGTCCGGCGCCTTCCTGGGCCGCGTGCTGCTGCACCCGCTCGGCCGGGCCTACGGCTGGTTCCACGAGAACGTGCTCGCGCCCGTCGGCCGCGCCGTCGCCCGGACGGCCGAAGCCCTCGCCGCGGTGACGTGGTGGCTGCTCAGAGCCGTCTTCTACTGGCCCTGGCTCGGCCTGTGGCGCCACGTCCTCGTACCGCTCGCCGTCCATCTGATCGCCGCCCCCGCGGCCTGGCTGTACCGCGCCGTCCTCGCACCGCTCGGGCGCGGCCTCGCCCATGCGTCGGCCTGGGTGTACGCCCGGCTGCTCGCACCGCTCGGCCGCGGCGTCGGCCTCGCGCTGTGGGCGGTGCTGGTCTGGCTGTGGACCGCCCTGTGGCGGTACGTGGCCGTGCCGCTGGCCTCGGCGGCGTACCGGTACGTCCTCACACCGCTCGGCCACGGTCTCGTCCTGCTCGGAAGGGGCGTCGCCTGGCTCCTGAAGGGCCTCGCGACCGGCCTGATGTGGCTCGGGAAGGTCCTCGTCGTCGTCCCCGCCGCCTTCCTGTACCGCTGGGTGCTCACCCCCGTCGGACGGGTCCTCGCGGTGATCGGCCGCGAGATCGCCGCCGCCCTCGCCATCGGCTGGCGCATGGCCGGGTACATCTCCCTGGCGGTCGGCCGCGCCCTGAAGTGGCTCGCGTGGAACCTGCTCGGCCGCCCCGTGAGCTGGTTCTACCGGAGCGTGTGCACCCCGGTCGGCCACTTCGTCCGCGACGCCGTGTGGCGGCCCGCGAAGGAGGCCGCCGTGGAGACCGGCCGGGCGGTCCGCGGAGCCCTCGCCTCGGCACGGGAGACCGTGCGCCGGGCGCGCCGCGACGCGTGGCACGCCCTGGTCGGCGGGGAGCGGCGGCCCGAGCCTGTGAACGCTCCACAGGGTCAGGCGCGTAACCTGGGAGATGCTGCACCACGACAGACCGTTCCCGGCATGGTGGCCGAGGCCGAGATCTCCCTGCACAAGCGGGGGTGAGCCGGCCGGGCCCCGAGGGAACCCCCGTACACCTGTGGGCGGCGCGCCCCCCGCGCCCGCCCCGCACCGAGGAGAAGAACCACTGGGCAAGCGACAGCCCGAAGGCCCGCCGCCCGCACCGGCGGTGCAGCGCATCCGACTGCGCTACACCAAGCGCGGCCGCCTCCGGTTCACCAGCCACCGTGACTTCCAGCGCGCCTTCGAGCGTGCGCTGCGCCGTGCCGAGGTGCCCATGGCGTACTCGGCCGGCTTCACCCCGCACCCCAAGGTGTCGTACGCCAACGCCGCCCCGACGGGTGTGGGCTCCGAGGCCGAGTACCTGGAGATCGCGCTCACCCAGACGCGCGACCCGGAGATGCTGCGGGCCCTGCTCGACGAGTCCCTCCCCGCGGGCCTCGACATCACCGACGCCGTCGAGGCCCGGACCTCGGGTCTCGCCGACCGCCTCACCGCCTCCGTGTGGGAGCTGCGGCTCGAAGGCGTCACCGTCGAGGACGCGAAGAAGGCCGCCGACGCGTTTCTCGCGGCCGAGACCGTGGAAGTACAGCGCAAGACCAAGAACGGCATCCGCACCTTCGACGCCCGCTCCGCGGTCACCGAGCTGACGGTTTCCTCTCCCCAGGGCGATCCCCAGGGTGATAGGCCGCTGGACAGCGCCTGTGCGATACTGCGGCTGGTTGTTCGGCACGTGACACCTGCCGTACGACCCGACGACGTCCTGTCCGGTCTCCGAGCTGTGGCCGACCTGGCGCCGCCGGTCCCCGCTGCGGTGACCAGGCTGGCGCAGGGGCTCTTCGACGAGGAGTCCGGCACGGTGACCGACCCGCTCGCGCCCGACCGCGAGGCAGTCACGGCCGCTTCAACCACGGCCGCCGGGACCGCCTCAGCGACGGCGCCGGGTGCAGGTACCGCGTAGGGAGCGGTCGTTGTAGCGCCGCCCTGGTACTCGGGAGCCACCTGGGTCGGGCAGCGCACAGACCAGGAGACTTTCGCCAGGCCGTACGCACAGGGCGTACGGAACCGGCGAGCCAGACATCAGCTCCCGTGCGGCGCCCGCGCCCCGGACGGCGGCACCGCGCCACAGGCGTGATCGTGCCGCCGGACCGGAACCAGACGCGGCGCCCGGGAGCGTGACGGGAGAACCGCCCGCATGCTCGAGTCCAACGAAGACACCAACGCCCCCGGTGACAAGCTGCCGCCGCGCCGCCGGCGCCGCGCCGCTTCCCGCCCCGCCGGTCCGCCGGTGACGGAGGGCACCCAGGCCACCGAGAACACGGCGCCCGCCGAGACCCCGGCCGTCGAGGCCGCACCGGTCGAGGCCGAGGCCGCCCCCGCGCCGCGCACCCGCCGCCGCGCCACCCGCAAGGCCACCGCACCGGCCGTCGAGACCGTCGAGGTCGGCGCCCCCCTCGCAGAGGTCCCCGCCGCTGCCGAGCCGGTCGCCGAGACCGCCGCCGCTCCGGCCGCCGACGAGACCGCCGAGGCCGCTCCGGCCCGCCCGGCCCGCCGTCGTGCCACCCGTAAGGCCACGTCGCCGGTGACGTCCACGGCCGCCGTGGAGGAGCCCGCGGTTGAGTCCGCGCCGGTCGCCGCCGCCCCGGTCGAGGAGGCCCCCGAGGCCGCTCCGGCCCGCCCGGCCCGCCGTCGTGCCACCCGTAAGGCCACGTCGCCGGTGACGTCCACGGCCGCCGTGGAGGAGCCCGCGGCCGAGGCCGCGCCGGTCGCCGCCGCCCCGGTCGAGGAAACCCCCGAGGCCGCGCCCGCCCCCCGTACCCGCCGCCGCGCCACCCGCAGGGCCACCTCGCCCGAGGCCGCCCCCGAGGCGCCCGCCGAGACCGCCGCCGCGGAGACCGCCACCGGCGAGTCCCTGCCGCAGGCCGTCGTCGCGCAGATCGCCGCCGACGAGACCGAGGTCGCCGCCGCCGAGACCGCCGCCACCCGCGGCCGCGGCCGTCGCCGCGCCACCTCGCCGCAGTTCACCTCCGAGCCCGTCGCGAAGCCGGAGACGTCCCGCGCCCGCCGCGCCGAGCGTCCCGCCGTCGCCGTCTTCCAGGCCCCGGTCTTCGCCGAGCCGATGTTCCAGACCCCGGAGACGGCCGCGATGGCAGCCGCCGGGATCGTGGAGCCGGAGGAGCTGGAGGAGGACGAGACCGACGAGACCGTCGAGACCGTCGAGGCCGAGGTCGTCGAGACGGCCGGGCCCATCGAGATCCCCGAGGCCACGGAGCGGGCCGAGTCCGGCTCCCGCCGCCGTCGCCGCCGCCGTGGCGAGCCCGTCGCCGTCGAGCCCGTCCCGGCCACCGTCGCCGACGAGCCCGAGGTCGAGGCCGCCGCCGACGAGCTCGACGAGGCCGACGAGACCGAGGAAGCCGACGAGTACGGGGACCGACCGTCCCGCCGTCGCCGCCGTGGCGGCCGTCGCCGTCGCCGCGGTGAGCTCACCGAGGTCGAGGACTCGGAGGAGTCCGACGAGGTCCGCGCCGAGGACGAGGGCGAGACCGAGGAGGGCGAAGAGGAGCAGGACGAGACCGAGGCGTACGCCGGCGGCTCCAGCAGCTCCCGCCGTCGCCGTCGCCGTCGCCGCCGCAGCGGGGACGCCGCCGCCGACGTCGAGGGCACCGACGAGGAAGGCGTCCGCACGGTCGTCAAGGTCCGCGAGCCCCGCCCGGCCCGCGAGAAGGCCGAGGCCGGCACGAGCGCCGACGAGGTCCAGTCCATCAAGGGCTCGACCCGCCTGGAGGCCAAGAAGCAGCGGCGCCGCGAGGGCCGCGAGCAGGGCCGCCGCCGCGTCCCGATCATCACCGAGGCCGAGTTCCTGGCCCGCCGCGAGGCCGTCGAGCGCGTCATGGTCGTCCGCCAGAGCGGCGAGCGCACCCAGATCGGCGTCCTGGAAGACAACGTGCTCGTCGAGCACTACGTCAACAAGGAGCAGGCCACCTCGTACGTCGGCAACGTCTACCTGGGCAAGGTCCAGAACGTCCTGCCGTCGATGGAGGCCGCGTTCGTCGACATCGGCAAGGGCCGCAACGCCGTCCTGTACGCCGGTGAGGTCAACTTCGAGGCGCTCGGCATGGCCAACGGGCCGCGCCGCATCGAGACCGCCCTCAAGTCCGGCCAGTCGGTCCTCGTGCAGGTCACGAAGGACCCGATCGGCCACAAGGGCGCCCGCCTGACCAGCCAGGTCTCCCTGCCCGGCCGCTACCTCGTGTACGTGCCCGAGGGCTCGATGACCGGCATCAGCCGCAAGCTCCCGGACACCGAGCGCGCCCGACTGAAGACCATCCTCAAGAAGATCGTCCCCGAGGACGCGGGCGTCATCGTGCGCACCGCCGCCGAGGGCGCGAGCGAGGACGAGCTGCGCCGCGACGTCGAGCGTCTGCAGGCGCAGTGGGAGGACATCCAGAAGAAGGCGAAGCAGATCTCGACGAGCGCGCCGAGCCTGCTGTACGGCGAGCCGGACATGACCGTCCGGGTCGTCCGCGACATCTTCAACGAGGACTTCTCCAAGGTCATCGTCAGCGGTGACGAGGCGTGGGAGACCATCCACGGCTACGTCTCGCACGTCGCCCCGGACCTGGCCGACCGCCTGTCCAAGTGGACGAGCGAGGTCGACGTCTTCGCGACGTACCGGATCGACGAGCAGCTCATGAAGGCGCTCGACCGCAAGGTCTGGCTGCCGTCCGGCGGCTCGCTGGTGATCGACAAGACCGAGGCGATGATCGTCGTCGACGTCAACACCGGCAAGTTCACCGGCCAGGGCGGCAACCTCGAAGAGACCGTGACGAGGAACAACCTCGAAGCGGCCGAGGAGATCGTGCGCCAGCTCCGGCTGCGCGACCTCGGCGGCATCGTCGTCATCGACTTCATCGACATGGTCCTGGAGTCCAACCGCGACCTGGTGCTGCGCCGCCTCCTGGAGTGCCTGGGCCGTGACCGGACCAAGCACCAGGTGGCCGAGGTCACCTCGCTCGGCCTGGTCCAGATGACCCGTAAGCGGGTCGGCCAGGGCCTCCTCGAGTCCTTCTCCGAGACCTGCGTCCACTGCAACGGCCGCGGTGTCATCGTCCACATGGAGCAGCCGGCGGTCACCGGCGGCGGTGGCAAGCGGGCGAAGAAGCGCGGCCGCGGCGGCGCCGAGCACGTCCATGAGCACGAGCACGAGCACGAGACCGCCGAGTCCGGTGCCGAGGTGGAGACCGAGGCCGAGGTCGCGGCGGAGCTGGCCGAGCCGGTCGCCCTGCCCGAGCCGATCGCCCCGGACGAGGAGCTGTACGGCAGCATCGCCGAGGCCGAGGCCGCCGCCACGCGCGGTCGTGGCCGCCGCCGCGCCACCCGCCGGGTGTCCGCGCCGGCCGCCCCGGTCACCCCGGCCCGTGTCGTGGAGACCGAGACCTACGTGGTGGAGCCGGAGCCCGTCGCCGAGGCCGTCACGGTCGTCGAGCCGGTGGCCGAACCGGTCGTCGAGCCGGTCGTCGAGGCCGTGGTCGAGGAGACCCCGGCCCCGCGCGCCCGTCGCCGCGCCACGCGCCGGGTGACGTCCCCGGTCGTGTCGACCACGGAGGCCGCCGAGCCCGCCGTCGTCGAGCCGGTGGCCGCGCCCGTCGCCGAGGAGGCCCCCGTGGCCGCCCCGGAGCCGGAGCCCGTCGTGGAGACCGCGCCCGAGCCTGCCGTCGAGGAGGCCCCCGTGGCCGCCCCGCCGCGTGCCCGTCGCCGGGTGGTCCGTAAGGCCACCGCTCCCGCCGGTTCCCCCGCGGGTGCCGAGGAGGCCGCCGTCCTGGTGGTCGCCACGGCCCCGGCTGAGACCGAGGCCGCCACCGCGGAGCCCGAGGCGGAGGCCGAGACCGAGGCCGCGCCGGCCAAGAAGACGGCCGCGCGCAAGACCGCGAAGAAGGCCACGGCCAAGAAGGCCGCCACCAAGAAGACGGCGGCGACCAAGAAGACGGCCGCGAAGAAGACCACCGCCAAGAAGGCCCCGGCCAAGAAGGCGGCGGAGAAGACCCCGGCTCCGGCCCAGGACTGATCCACCGGGTGCGGGCCGTCCCCAAGGGGGCGGCCCGCACCCGTTAGGGGTGCCTCGCCGATCAGGCCGGGCTCGGGCTCGCGGCGGCGAGGCACCCCTAGGGCGAATTTGACCCCTTGTGGCAGCCGCCCGTAACCTAGACCGTCGGCGTGTCTGACTGGACGCGTCGCGCCTCTGAGCACCTCCCTCCCGCTCGTCGGGAGAGGCCGCTCGTCCGATTCCGGAACGCCGCGGGCCCTCGGGCCCGTGTGAGCGGCTGGCTTCAGAGGTTTCATCCCGAGTGAGAGAGAGATCCGCGTGTACGCCATCGTGCGCAGCGGTGGTCGCCAGCACAAGGTTGCTGTCGGCGACATCGTTGAGGTTGACAAGATTTCCACTGCCAAGGTTGGCGACACGGTCGAGCTCTCGACCCTGCTCGTTGTCGACGGCGACGCCGTGACCAGCGACCCGTGGGTCCTGGCCGGTATCAAGGTCACGGCCGAGGTCGTGGACCACCACAAGGGCGCCAAGATCGACATCCTGCGCTACAAGAACAAGACCGGCTACCGCCGTCGCCAGGGTCACCGTCAGCAGTACACGGCGATCAAGGTCACCGGTATCCCCGCGGCTGCGAAGTAAGAGGGACTGAGACATGGCACACAAGAAGGGCGCATCGTCCACCCGGAACGGGCGCGATTCCAACGCTCAGCGGCTCGGCGTGAAGCGCTTCGGCGGTCAGGTCGTTTCCGCTGGTGAGATCCTCGTCCGCCAGCGCGGCACCCACTTCCACCCCGGCGCGGGCGTCGGCCGTGGCGGCGACGACACGCTGTTCGCCCTGCTGCCCGGCTCGGTGCAGTTCGGCACCCACCGTGGCCGCAAGGTCGTGAACATCGTTCCGGTCGCCTGATCGGATCTTTGCGGAGGCGGACCTCACTTCCCGTACGGGAAGCGGGTCCGCCTTTCGCGTGTTACTAGATAGACATTCCGTACTTCCCCCGCCATCGGCCGGGGACCCCCCAATGGAGGCACCACCATGACCACCTTCGTGGACCGCGTCGAGCTGCACGTCGCCGCGGGTAACGGAGGCCACGGCTGCGCCTCCGTTCACCGGGAGAAGTTCAAGCCGCTCGGCGGACCCGACGGCGGCAACGGCGGTCGCGGCGGCGACGTGACCCTGGTCGTCGACCAGTCGGTCACCACCCTGCTCGAGTACCACCACTCGCCGCACCGCAAGGCCACCAACGGCCAGCCCGGCGCCGGCGACAACCGCTCCGGCAAGGAGGGCCAGGACCTCGTCCTGACCGTGCCGGACGGCACCGTCGTCCTGGACAAGCAGGGCAACGTCCTCGCGGACCTCGTCGGCGAGGGCACCACCTTCGTCGCGGGCCAGGGCGGCCGCGGCGGCCTCGGCAACGCCGCGCTGGCCTCCGCCCGCCGCAAGGCCCCCGGCTTCGCCCTCCTCGGCGAGCCCGGCGAGTCGCGGGACATCGTCCTGGAGCTCAAGACCGTCGCGGACGTGGCCCTCGTCGGCTACCCGAGCGCGGGCAAGTCCTCGCTCATCTCCGTCCTGTCGGCCGCCAAGCCGAAGATCGCGGACTACCCCTTCACGACCCTCGTCCCGAACCTGGGCGTCGTCACCGCCGGCTCGACCGTCTACACGATCGCCGACGTGCCGGGCCTGATCCCGGGCGCCAGCCAGGGCCGCGGCCTGGGCCTGGAGTTCCTGCGCCACGTCGAGCGCTGCTCGGTCCTCGTGCACGTCCTGGACACGGCGACGCTGGAGTCCGACCGCGACCCCGTCTCCGACCTCGACATCATCGAGGAGGAGCTCCGGCAGTACGGCGGCCTCGAGGACCGTCCCCGGATCGTCGTCCTCAACAAGATCGACATCCCGGACGGCCAGGACCTCGCGGACATGATCCGCCCGGACCTGGAGGCCCGCGGCTACCAGGTGTACGAGGTCTCCGCCGTCGCCCGTACGGGACTCAAGGAGCTCTCCTTCGCCCTCGCCGGCATCGTCGCCGAAGCGCGCGCGGCCAAGCCGAAGGAGGAGGCGACCCGGATCGTCATCACCCCCAAGGCCGTCGACGACGCGGGCTTCACCGTCACGTACGACGAGGCCGAGGACGTCTACCGGGTGCGCGGCGACAAGCCCGAGCGCTGGGTCCGCCAGACCGACTTCAACAACGACGAGGCCGTGGGCTACCTGGCCGACCGCCTCAACCGCCTCGGCGTCGAGGACAGGCTGATGAAGGCGGGTGCCCGCGCCGGCGACGGTGTGGCGATCGGCACAGAGGACAACGCGGTCGTCTTCGACTGGGAGCCCTCGATGATGGCGGGCGCCGAGATGCTCGGCCGCCGTGGCGAGGACCACCGTCTGGAGGCCCCGCGTCCGGCGGCGCAGCGCCGCCGCGACCGGGACGCGCAGCGGGACGACGCACAGCGCGAGTACGACGAGTTCGACCCCTTCTAGCATGTCCGCCGTCAAGGGAGTGTCGCCGACGCGCTCGGCGGCCCTCCCTTCCGGTTCTCCGGTCGGGGGTCCGGTTTGCTCCCGCTACGATGCTCGGATGGTCGAGCCACCCCACGCGGCACGGGTCAGTGTCGTCGTCATCGCGTACAACGACGCCGAGCACGTGGGCGACGCGATCCGGTCCGCCCTCGCGCAGGGCGAGGCCGTCGGTGAGGTCGTCGTCGTCGACGACGCCTCCGTGGACGCGACGCCCGACGTGCTGGCCGGCTTCGCCGACGAGCCGCGCGTGAAGCCGCTGGTCCGCGAGGACAACAGCGGCGGCTGCGGCACCCCCCGCAACGACGGCATCGCCGCCGCCGTCCACCCGTGGGTCCTGTTCCTCGACAGCGACGACGTGCTGGTCCCCGGCGCAGTCGACCGGCTCCTCGCCGTCGCGGCCGAGGAGCGCGCGGACGTCGTCACCGGCCTCTGCGTGCGGCGCGAGCTCCCCGAGGGCCGCGAGACCGTCTGGGCGCCCTCGCTGTACGACGTCTCCCGGGGCGCCACCCTCCCCGGCACCGTCCTCGACGGCGTCGAGGACCACCCCGAGCTGGTCCTCGACACCCTCTCCGTCAACAAGCTCTACCGCCGTGACTTCCTGAACGGGCATGCGATCCGCTTCCCCGAGGGCGCCTTCCACTACGAGGACTTCGTCTTCAGCGCCCGCGTCCAGGCCGCGGCCCCCCGGCTCGCCGTCACCGACGTCCCCCTGTACGTCTGGCACGTACGGCGCCAGGCCGCGAACCTGTCGATCTCGCTGCGCCAGGGCTCCGTGGCGAACTGGGAGCACCGGGTCGCCGCGCACCGCGCCGTCGTCGAGGTCTTCCGCAAGGCCGGGCGTCCCGCGCTCGCGGTCCCCGCGCAGACGAAGTTCCTCGACTACGACCTCCCCATGTACCTCCGCGAGCTGCCGCGCCGGCCCGCCGCCTACCGCGCCGACTGGTGGACGGTCACCCGTGACCACGTCGCCGGTTTCGACGACGCGGCGGTCGCCGCCGCCCGGGCGCCGCACCGCTGGCTGCACGCCGGGATCACGGCCCTCGCCGCCGTACCCGAGGGCCGTGAGCTCACCCGCTTCGCGGAGCTCGCCGCCGGCCGGCCGCGGCTCGTCCCTCCGTACCCCCGCTCTGAGGACGGCGCCCCGGTGCTGGCCGCCGCCCCCGCCGACGTACCGCTGGACGGTCTCGAAGAGCTGTCCCCGGCCGGGCTGCCCGTGGCCGTGGACGGTGTCGCCGCCGTCGGCGGCAGCGCCCGGGTGACCCTGACCGTGCACGAGCTGTACGGCCGGGTCGGCGCGCTGCACCCCGTCTCCGTCCGGGTCGAGTGCACCGAGCGCGTCTCGGGCGCGAAGCTCCTCGCCGAGGCCGCCCCGCTGGTCCCCGCCGGCGACGGCTGGACCGCCACCGCGCGGATCCCCAGCGGCCGGCTTGTCCGGGCCGGCCGGCTCGCCTCCTGGTCGTTCGTCGCCGTGCTGCGCTACGCGGACGGCTCGACCGGCCGCGCCGAGATCCGGACCCCGGACGGCTTCGCCGGCCGGCGAGGCGTGGCCCTCGGAAGGTTCGGCCGCATCCTGCTCGTCCAGGTCGTGGCCTCGCCGCGCCGGGCCCTGACCCTCCGGCTCACGGGCGGAATGGCGGGCGCCCGCCAGGTGCTGTCCGGACGTATCAGGAGGATCCTGGCGAGACGCTGAACACCCCCCGATGAGCGGGAAACCAATTTCGGAACAATTCCCCCCGGGGGAGTGACTTGGCGGTCGCCGAGGGCGTTCATCAGTCAACTGTGAACGCGCTTTGTACTACCGCATGCCTGTGTGAGAGGACTTGGATGCCGACCACCGACGTCCCCGATGTGAGCGTCGTCGTCATCGTCTACAACGATGAGGAACGGCTCCCGCGAGCGGTTCGGTCCGTACTCGACCAGACCCTGAACAACATCGAAGTGATCATCGCCGACGACTGCTCGACCGATGACACGGAGCGTGTGGCGCGGGCACTCGAAGCCGCCGACCCGCGCGTGCGGTACGCGCGCCTGGAGCAGAACAGCGGCGGCTGCAGCGCCCCCCGCAACCACGGGATCGCGCTCGCCCGCGCCCCGTTCGTCATGTTCCTCGACAGCGACGACGAACTGCCGCGGCACGCCTGCAAGAGCATGCTGCTCGTCGCCGAGGAGACCGGCGTCGACTTCGTCACCGGTGAGGTGACCCGCTTCTACGAGGCGACCGACACGACGGGCCTGTGGTACCCGCACCTCTTCACCGAGCAGCGGGTCGTGGCCGGCATCGCCGAGGCGCCCGAGTACTTCTTCGACCACCTGTCGACGAACAAGCTCTACCGGACCGCCTTCATCCGGGACCACGGCCTCGTCTTCCCCGAGGGCATCCACTACGAGGACCAGCTGTTCTCCGCGCAGGCGTACACGCTCGCGGAGAGCTTCGCCGTCGTGCCGTGGTCGGTCTACACCTGGCGCCTCGCGCCGGAGAGCGTCTCCATCTCGTCGAGCCGGCACAAGATCCAGAACGTTCGCGACCGCATCGGCGTGGCCCGGCTGATCGACGCCTGGCTGGAGGAGCGCGGCGCGGCCGGGCTCCGGGCGGAGAAGGACTACAAGTTCCTCCGCCACGACTTCCGCCTGTACCTGGGCGATCTTCCCTTCCGCGACGGTGAATGGATCGCGGAGTTCGCCGCCGAGGTCACCCCGTACCTCGACGAGATCTCCGACGAGACCTACGAGCGGCTCTCGCGCGAGGAGCGCGTCTGCCTCCACCTGCTGCGCACCGGCAGGCTGGAGGACGTCGCCGTGGCCGCCCGCCACTTCGGCCGGCCGCAGCTCGCGCCCCGCGCCGTGACCGAGGTGGACGGAGTCTTCTACTGGGGCGACGTCGCCCCGGCCGACGACGCGAGCCGCGCCGAGCTGGACCTCAGCGAGTGGCACCTCCACGACCAGGCCCTCGGCAGCGGCCGCCTGCGGCACGAGCTGACCTCCGTGTCGATGCTCGGCCCGGTCCTGCGCCTGGAGATCCGGACGTACGACCCCGTCGGCCTGATCACCTCGGACACCGAGGCGTCGGTCAAGCTGGCCGCCCACAAGACGCCGCTGAGCGTGCCGCTCACGCTCGTCGCGGACGGCGCGGGACAGTACGTGTCCAAGGCCGAGGTCGACCTCCGCAAGGTCCCCGTCGGCAAGGTCGGGGTGGCGACCTGCCGCCACCCGGTGATCGCCCTGGAGCGCGAGGGCGCCCGGCGCACGGACATCCTGCTGGCCCAGCACGACCAGCCCGACTTCCGCGCCACCCTCCGGTACCACCAGTTCGGCATCCACCACCTGCGCGTCCAGGCCGAGCAGAAGGGCGCGGGGCGTCTCGAGGTGACCTGGCAGCGCTCCGGCGTCCTGAAGTCCCTCGAACCGCTCGGCCCCTACGCCCGCAAGACCAAGGCCAAGGTCGGCAAGGTCAAGAAGATCCTCGTCGGCAACGAGGGCAAGGCGACCGCCTACGACGCCGTCGCCAGGCTCCCGCGCAAGCGCGGCCTGGCCGTCTTCGAGGCGGTGGAGGGCCGCGGCTACGCGGACAACCCCCGCTACGTCTACGAGGAGCTCAAGCGCCGCAACCTCCCGATCGACGTGATCTGGGCCTACTCGGGCAGCCGGGACTCCTTCCCCGACGACGTCAAGCTCGTGAAGCGCGGCAGCTTCGCCTACGGCAGCGCGCTGGCCCGGGCCACGTACTGGGTCGACTCGCACAACCTGCCGTACCTGTACACGAAGCCCAAGGGCACCCGGTACCTCCAGACCTGGCACGGTCAGACCTTCAAGGCCATGGGCTTCGACGTCCCGTCGCTGCGCGGTGCCTCGGAGATCGAGAAGGGGCGCTTCCGTGCCGCCGTCGGCCGCTGGGACGCGCTCGTCTGCCCGAGCGCCGAGTTCGAGCGGACCTTCGTCCCCGCCTTCGAGGTCGGGGCCGAGCTGATCCGCTCCGGCTACCCGCGCAACGACGTGCTCGTGCGCTGGGCCGAGCCGGAGCAGCGGGCCAGGGCGGCCGCCGCCCGTGAGGCCCTGGACATCCCGGACGGCCGCAAGGTGCTGCTCTACGCGCCGACCTTCCGCGACGCGGCCCGCCGCACCGGCCAGTCGATCCGGGTGGACTTCGAGGCGCTGGCCCCGTACCTGGCCGACGAGTGGACGATCGTCGTGCGCGCCCACCCGTACGACCGGTTCAAGGTCGATCCGGCGCTCGGCCACTTCCTCCGCGACGGTTCGGGGTTCGCCGACGTCAACGACCTGATGCTGGCCTCGGACGCGGTCCTCACGGACTACTCGTCACTGATGTTCGACTACGCGAACACCGGTCGCCCGATACTGCTGTACACGGACGACTACGAGGACTACAAGGGCGGTGACCGGGGCACGTACTACGACCTCGAGGACATCGCACCGGGTCCGATGCTGACGACCACCGAGGACCTCGCCGCCGCCGTGCGCGACCTGGAGGGCGTGCGCGAGCGGCACGCCCAGCGCTACACGCGCTTCCAGGAGATGTTCTGCTCGTACGAGACCGGCCAGGCGAGCAAGCTGGTGGTCGATGCTTTTTTCGAAGGCGGCACCCATGACTGAGGCCTCCCCTGCCCGCAACGTGTTCTTCGTCGGCGTCGACGTCGACTCGATGGGCGGCTCCCAGCGGGTGCTGCACACCCTCGCCCAGGGCATGGGCGAGCGCGGCCACCGCGTCGAGCTGATCGGCATCCGGCCGAGCGCGGAGCCGTTCCCGTACAACTCCACGCGCGCGTACCGCCACGCGACGCTCTACCCGCCGAGCCCCGAGCCCAAGCCGCCGGTGCGGACGGTCGGCGACCGGCTCAGCCTGGCGCGGCGCGCCGACGCCCGCCGGGCGCGGGCCGCCCGCGAGCACGCCCGCGCGGAGATGCAGCGCAGGCTGTCGTCGGTCCAGGACGGCTACATCGTCTTCGGCTCGCCGTGGGCGGCGGACTGGGTCATGCCGCTGGAGTGGCAGCACCTGAAGGGCATCGGGCAGTACCACGAGTCCTTCGCGCAGGCCCGGCGCAGCGCCAACCTCGGGCTGATCCGCCGGCACTATCCGGCTCTGGAGCAGACCCTGGTCCTCTCCCAGGGCGACGCGGTCGAGTTCGTCAACCAGCGCGTGCCGAACGTCCGGGTCATGCCGAACCCGCTGCCGTTCTACCCGGACGAGCCGGCTCCGCTCGACACCCGCAAGATCGGCGCGGTCGGCCGGCTCGACCCGATCAAGCGGTACGACCGGATGATCGAGGCCTTCGCGCGGGCCCGTGAGGGGCGCGCGGGCTGGGAGCTGCACCTCTTCGGCGACGGCCCGCTGGAGCAGGAGCTGCGGATGAAGGCCGAGGACCTCGGCGTCGCCGACCAGGTCGTCCTGCGCGGCACGGTCAAGGACATGGCGGCCGCCTACCGCGAGCTGTCGGTCGTCGCGATCAGCAGCGAGCGCGAGGGCCGTCCGATGGCCCTGGCCGAGGCCGCCGCGTGCGGCGTGCCGTGCGTGAGCTTCGACGTCTCGGGCGGTGTCCGGGAGCTCGTCGACGACGGTGTCACGGGCACCCTGGTGCCGCCGGCCGACGTGCCCGGGCTGGCCGCCGCGTTCGGCGAGCTCATGGACGACGCCGGGATGCGGCGGCGGTACGGCGCCGCGGGGCGGGAGCACGTCGCGCGGCTGTCGCTGCCGAGCGTCCTCGACCGGTGGGACTCCGTCTTCGCGGAGATAGAGCGCTAGGGACTTCCCGGACACCCCCTAGGGCCGGACAGGCTCCGGAACCCCCTGGTGGACCTCGATGGCCTCCCTTCGGACCCCTGTGCGGCCCGAAGGGGGGCCATCGGTCTGTGGCTAAACTGTCGGAATGACCTGGCTCATCACCGGCGGCGCCGGATACATCGGTTCCCACGTCGTCAAAGCAATGACCGAGGCCGGCGAGCGTGTCGTCGTGGTCGACGACCTCAGCACGGGCAACCCGGCGCGCGTCCCCGAGGGCGTCGCGCTCGAGAAGGGCTCGGTCCTGGACCGGGATTTCCTGGACGGGGTGCTGCGCGAGCACGCGGTCAAGGGCATCGTCCACCTGGCGGCCAAGAAGCAGGTCGGCGAGTCGGTCGAGCAGCCGCTGTTCTACTACCGCGAGAACGTGACGGGGCTCCAGACCATCCTGGAGGCCGCCGCCGGCGCCGGGGTGAAGAGCTTCCTCTTCTCCTCCTCCGCCTCCGTCTACGGCATGCCCGACGTGGACCTCGTCACCGAGGACACCGAGTGCCTGCCGCTCAGCCCGTACGGCGAGACCAAGCTCGTCGGCGAGTGGATGGCCCGCGCGGTCGGCCAGGCCCACGGCATCTCCACCGCCTGCCTGCGCTACTTCAACGTGGCGGGCGCCGCGGCCCCCGAGCTCGCCGACACCGGTGTCTTCAACCTGGTGCCGATGGTCTTCGAGCGGCTCGACGCCGGCGAGTCCCCGCGCATCTTCGGTGACGACTACCCGACGCCCGACGGCACCTGCATCCGCGACTACATCCACGTCGCCGACATCGCCTCCGCCCACCTCGCGGCGGCCCGCACGCTCGCCGCGGCGGGCGAGGCCGGCGAGACGGCCACGCTGACCCTGAACATCGGGCGAGGCGAGGGCGTGTCGGTGCGCGAGATGGTCGACCTCATCAACGAGATCACCGGTCACAGCGCCGAGCCCCTGGTCACCCCGCGCCGGCCGGGCGACCCGGCCCGCGTGGTCGCCTCCGCGGAGCGCATCGAGTCGGAGCTCGGCTGGAAGGCGCAGCACGACGTCCGCTCCATGATCAGCTCCGCCTGGGAGGGCTGGGGCGCGAACCGGGCGGCCCGCACGGCCGGCTGACGTCGGCGCAGCGATAAGCGGTACGGAGTGGGGTGTCCCGGGTTCGGCCCGGGGCGCCCCACTCCGTCGTTTCGCGGGGGGGTGACGTGGGCCGGGAGGGGTCTAGGGGGTGTCTTGTCGATCAGCCCGCGAGCCCGGCCTGATCGACAAGACACCCCCTAGGGGCGGTGGATGCGGTCCACGCCGTAGTACGTGGCCGTGCACCGCGCCGCCCAGTCCCGCTCGTACGTGCGGGCGAACAGCGGCTCGGTCAGCCCGCCGATGAGGAGCGGCCGGTACGCGACCTCGCGGGCGCCCGCCGCGACCTCCGCCCGGATCCGCGCGTTCTGCCGGTCCCAGGCGGTCGCGCGCACCACCGTGCTCGTGGTCAGGTCGTACACCGGCCGCACGAGGGCGGCCGTGCTCCCGACGGCGACCGCGCCCGCCGCGACCAGCACCGCGGCACGGGCGGCGGGCCGTCCGGCCGTCCGGAGCAGGAGCCCCAGCCGGTACCCGCCCCACGTGCCGTACGCGCACAGGGCGAGGAGCAGCGGGAGCAGGAAGCTCGTCCAGGTGCGTCCGTAGGTCCAGCCCACGTCCCCGTACCCGGTGCGCAGCCCGTACGTGACGGCCAGGCTCGCGAGGGCGATCAGCGGCAGCGGCAGCAGCACCGCGATCCGGAACAGCCGGCGCGGGGGGAGCCCGGCGACGGGGGCGGGTTTCCGCGTCGTGCGGGAGAGCCACAGGCCCAGCAGCACCCCGGCGGCGGCTGCACCCGCGTACGCCCACTGGCCGCCGATCGTCTCCCACACGCGCCACCAGTCGCGGAACGTTTCTCTCAGGAGCGAGAACGACAACGGCTCCGGGGGATGCTGGGCGCGCCGCCACCGCGCCCCCGGTGACGTGGAGAGCAGGACGAGGCCGACGGCGAGGCCCAGGCAGGCCGCCGCGCACCAGGTCGAGGCGTACCGGTCCTTCGTCCAGCCGAGCCGGGGCAGGCAGAGGAGACCGGCCGCGACCGCGAACACCCCGGCCACCAGGGCGAAGGGCTCGCTGAGCATGCCGAGCGCCGTCCCGAGGAGCAGCGCCGCGCCGACCGCCGCCGACCGCTCCCACCCGCGCCCGCCGCGGGCCGCGCGGACGGCGCCGAGCACGGCCCAGAGGGCGATCACGCTCGGCAGGGTGTGGGAGATGGTCGCCGGGGCCCAGAGCAGTACCTGGTACGAGCGGGTGCCCGCGAAGAACAGCAGCGCGGAGAGGAGCGCGGCGGCGGCGGCGAGCAGGACCCGGGAGGGCGGGGGCACGCGCAGGGCGCGCAGCGCCGCGCGGGCGAGGAGGAAGAGCGCGGCGCCGAGCGCGACCACGAGGAGGGCGGGCAGCAGCTTCGGCCCCCGCATGTCGTCGGAGTAGACCAGGCCGGTCAGGAAGGCGTTGGTGACGCGTCCGTTCTGGGTGCGGTAGAAGTCCGCGGTGATCCCCAGGACGCCCATGTCCCGGGCCTTCCACAGGGCGCACCAGTCGTCCGAGGTGGGGCGGACGTAGAGCCCGAGGAAGGCACCGACCGAGAGGAGCGCGCCGGCGCCGGCGGCGACGACGAGCCCGGTCCAGGACAGTGCCCGCCCCATGCCGTCGGCGCGCTCCGTGGGCCCGCTCTCGTCCTCGTCCTCGCTCTTGCCTGTCAGTGCGCTGCCGTGCTCCGGGGTGGTCGTCCTGCTCACCGGTTCTTCGCTCCAGGGGGTCAACATGCGTGGCACGGCGTCTCTATGGGTGACAAATGGGTAAGGATGCCCCGTATATGAATATCTTCCCCGCATGCTTTGCAGCATGGACGACATGCCGACCAGGGGAGGCCACCCGGGCGACGCCCAGCGGTCACCGCCGCTCAGTACCGTGGCCGCGCTGCTCGAAGGAGAGTTCGGTGGCGGTCCCTCAGGACGTAATCTCGCTCATCCCTCTGGAGTGACCGTTCCATGACCAGGCTTTCCGTCGTCGTCCCCTGCTACAACGAGGAGGACGTCGTCGAGCGGTTCGACGCGCGCATGCGACAGGTGCTCGACGGGCTCCCGGTCGGCTACGAGATCTGTTACGTGGACGACGGCAGCTCCGACGGCACCCTCGGCAAGCTGCGCGCGATCGCCGCCCGGCACCCGCACCGCACCCAGTACGCCTCCTTCAGCCGCAACTTCGGCAAGGAGGCCGCCATGCTCGCGGGCCTGCGCAAGTCCACCGGCGACGCCGTGGTGATCATGGACGCCGACCTCCAGCACCCGCCCGAGCTCCTCGCGCGCATGCTGGACCTCTTCCACCAGGGCCACGACCAGGTCATGGCGCGGCGGACCCGCGAAGGGGACAAGAAGCTCCGCTCGGCGCTCAGCCGTGTGTACTACCGGGCCGTCAACCGCTGGGTCGACGTGGAACTCACCGACGGGGTCGGGGACTTCCGTCTGCTCTCCCGCGCCGCCGTCGACGCGCTGCTCTCGCTGCCCGAGTACAACCGCTTCTCCAAGGGTCTCTTCTCCTGGATCGGCTTCGACACCGTCACCTTCGACTACCAGAACGCCGCGCGTGAGGGCGGCGAGACGAAGTGGAAGTTCAGCTCCCTGCTCAACTACGGCATGGACGGACTGATCTCCTTCAACAACCGACCGCTGCGCATCGCCCTGTGGCTGGGAATGATGCTCAGCGGCCTCGCCGTCCTGTACGCGGCCTGGGTGGCCGTCGCCGCGATCACCCAGGGCGTCACCGCACCCGGATACGTCACCCTGGTCGCGATCATCGTGGGGCTCGGGGGAGTGCAGATGGTGATGCTCGGGCTGATCGGCGAGTACATCGGCCGGATCTACTACGAGACGAAACGGCGGCCGCACTTCCTCGTGAAGGAGACCCACCGCTCCTTCGGGCGCGGGGCCGCCGAGCTGGCCTCCGCCGAGCGCATCCGCGTCGCGGCCAACGACCGGGAGCACTGATGGCGCCGGGCGGCGAGGGAGGCGAGGGCAACGCGCGGCGGTCACGCCGGGCACGGTTGGCCGAGATCTTCCGGTTCGCGCTCGTCGGCGGCGTCAACACCTGCACGTTCTTCGGGTGTTACCTGCTGCTCCACCCCTGGATGCCCTACTTCGCCGCGTACTCCCTCGCCTTCGTCCTCAGCATGGTCGGCTCCTTCTTCCTCAACACCTACTTCACCTACCGCACCCGGCCGACCTGGAAGAAGTTCGCCCTCTTCCCCCTCACCAACGTCACCAACTACCTCGTGCAGAGCGTCGGTCTGTACGCGCTCGTCACCTGGGCCGGCATGGACGACAGGATCGCGCCCCTCGTCGCGGCCGTCGTCGCGATCCCGTTCACCTATCTGATCTCCCAGCGGATCCTGGTGCCCCGCGGCAAGGCGACCGGGGGATCGGACGGTCCCGACGGCCCGGACGGGCCCGGTCCAGAGAACGGAATGGACGAGCGGCAGCCCTCCCGCCTCGCGTAGATTGCCTGGCAGCCGCGGCGGGGCACGCGCGGCGCGTGGGACAGCCGAGTGAGGACGACGCAGGTGACGACGCAGGTGACGGGACAGACGGACGTGGCAAGGCAGTACGTGACGGAGGCCCGCAGGATCGTCGTCAAGGTCGGCTCCTCCTCGCTCACCACCGCATCCGGAGGCCTCGACGCCGACCGCGTCGACGCCCTCGTGGACGTCCTCGCCAAGGTCCGCAGCGGCGGCGAGAAGGAGATCGTCCTCGTCTCCTCCGGCGCCATCGCGGCGGGACTCGCACCGCTCGGCCTCACCCGGCGGCCCAAGGACCTCGCCCGCCAGCAGGCCGCCGCCAGCGTCGGCCAGGGCCTGCTCGTCGCCCGCTACACCGCCTCCTTCGCCCGCTACGGCGTCCGCGTCGGCCAGGTCCTCCTCACCACGGACGACACCAGCCGCCGTGCCCACTACCGCAACGCCTACCGGACGCTCGACCAGCTCCTCGCCATGGGCGCGCTGCCGGTCGTCAACGAGAACGACACCGTCGCCACCGACGAGATCCGCTTCGGCGACAACGACCGGCTCGCCGCTCTCGTCGCCCACCTCGTCCGGGCGGACCTGCTCGTCCTGCTCTCCGACGTCGACGGGCTGTACGACGGCGACCCGGCCAAGCCCGGCACGTCGAGGATCGCGCAGGTCACCGGCCCCCAGGACATCGCCCACGTCGAGATCGGCGCGGCCGGCAAGGCCGGCGTCGGCACCGGCGGCATGGTCACCAAGGTCGAGGCCGCCCGGATCGCCGCCGCCGCCGGCGTCCCCGTGGTCCTCACCTCCGCGAGCCGCGCCGCCGACGCCCTCACGGGCCGCGACACCGGAACCTACTTCCACCCCACCGGCCGCCGCTCCGCCGACCGGCTCCTCTGGCTCGCCCACGCCTCCACCCCGCAGGGCTCCCTGACCCTGGACGACGGAGCCGTACGAGCCGTCGTCGAGGGCAAGAAATCCCTGCTCGCGGCCGGTATCGCGGGTGTCGAGGGCGAATTCGTGGCCGGTGACCCCGTCGAGCTCCGCGACGCGGAGGGCCGGGCCGTCGCCCGGGGCCTCGTCAACTTCGACGCCAAGGAGATCCCCCAGCTCCTCGGCCGCTCCACCCCCGAGCTCGCCAGGGAACTCGGCCCTGAGTACGAGCGTGAGGTCGTCCACCGCGACGACCTGGTCGTCATCCGCTGAAACGGCTGAAAGTACGGCCATCCGGAAGGGACGTTTACCAAAACCGCCCCATCTGCCGCCTCGGGCTGGTCAACTTTGTCTCGGGGGTAAGTAGCAAGGCGGGGTACAGCACCAGACGCATCACACAGGAGGCCGCCGGTGAGACGAGCGCGCCCTGGGGCACCGCCCCGCGGGACTGCCGAACGCGCCCTGACCAGTGTCGAGGCCGGAGCCGACTTCGACGAGGCACGGGACAGGTCCACGGACAGGAAGACCGAGACCACCACCGAGACACGGGAATCACGCGCCGAGGAGCGGCCCCTGTCCAAACTCTGGCACATCACCCTCAGCGTCTCCGGGGCGGAGTCACCGCTGAAGGAGGTGCGACGCGGGCTCGAACAGCTGGCCCACGACCACCCCTTCCTGCTGACCAGCCGCTATGCCAACGACCACGCCGAGATCCGGTACTGGGAAGAGGCCCGCGACCTGCACGACGCCGCGGCCGTCGCCTTGCGCCTGTGGGGCGAGCACCGGCAGACCGCGAAGCTGCCGCCCTGGGAGATCGTCGGCCTCGAGGTCATCGACCGCGAGACCTACCACCAGCGGATCGCGGAGGGCTACGGCCCGCCCCCGGCGGCCCCGGTCGGTGTCCACCCCTACTGAGGGGTGTCTCGGAGTGCGGGATACGTGAGGGATGTCCGCGGGGGTGCCAGTACCCTGCGGACATGACCTCGCTCACGCCCCTCGACAACCTCTCCCCGGTCACCCGGGCCGCCTACCGGGCCCGTGGCGCCGCCGCCGAAATCGCGCCACTCCCGCGCTCGGCCAAGGACGACGCCCTGCTGGCGATCGCGGACGCCCTCGAAGTCCGTACCGCCGAGATCGTCGAGGCCAACGCCGAGGACATCGCCAAGGCCCGCGAGGCCGGCACCGGCGAGGGCATCATCGACCGCCTCACCCTCACCCCGGAGCGCGTCCGGGCCATCGCCGCCGACGTCCGCCACGTCGCCGCGCTGCCCGACCCCGTCGGCGAGGTCGTCCGCGGCTCGACCCTCCCCAACGGCATCGACCTCCGCCAGGTCCGCGTCCCCCTCGGCGTCGTCGGCATCATCTACGAGGCCCGCCCCAACGTCACCGTCGACGCCGCCGCCCTCTGCCTCAAGTCCGGCAACGCCGTCCTGCTCCGCGGCTCGTCCTCCGCGTACGCCTCCAACAACGCCCTCGTGAAGGTCCTGCGCGACGCCGTCGGCGGCGCCGGACTGCCCGCCGACGCCATCCAGCTCGTCCCCGGCGAGTCCCGCGAATCGGTCCGCGAGCTGATGCGCGCCCGCGGCCTCGTCGACGTCCTCATCCCGCGCGGCGGCGCCTCCCTTATCCGCACCGTCGTCGAGGAGTCCACCGTCCCGGTCATCGAGACCGGCACCGGCAACTGCCACGTCTACGTCGACGCCAACGCCGACCTCGACATGGCCGTGGACATCCTGATCAACTCCAAGGCCCAGCGGCCCAGCGTCTGCAACGCCGCCGAGACCCTCCTCGTCCACCAGGACATCGCCGAGGCCTTCCTGCCCCGGGCCCTCGACGCCCTCGCCGACGCCGGCGTCACCGTCCACGCCGACGAGCGGGTCCTCACCCACGCCCCGGCCTCCAAGGCCACCGTCGTCCCGGCCACGCCCGAGGACTGGGAGACCGAGTACCTCTCGTACGACATCGCCGCCGCCGTCGTCGACTCCCTCGACAAGGCCGTGGAGCACATCCGCACCTGGTCCTCCGGTCACACCGAGGCGATCGTCACCACCTCGCAGGCCGCGGCGCGCCGTTTCACCCAGCTGGTCGACTCCACCACGGTGGCCGTGAACGCCTCCACCCGGTTCACGGACGGCGGCCAGTTCGGATTCGGCGCCGAGATCGGCATCTCCACGCAGAAGCTCCACGCCCGGGGCCCCATGGGCCTTCCCGAGCTGACCTCGACCAAGTACATCGTCACCGGCGACGGCCACGTTCGATAACCGGCTCCTTTCGGTACGGGCGGGGAGAGTTCGCACTCTCCCTGCCCAAAACCACCTACCGGGTCTACTCTGAATCCGTGCCGGACGACGTGGGGGGCACGCCGTTCCCGGACGGCGGGGACCCTGAGGACTCTGTCGACCGCGGAGGCGCAGACGAGGACTACGCCACCGTGGTGTTCGACGAGGCCTTCGTACGGGCCGCCACGGTGCACGAGCCGAGCGCGGTCGAGCGACTACTCGCAGCCGCCCAGGCCCGCGCAGAGGCCGAATCGGCCCGGACCCGCGCCGCTGTCGGATCCGGGGACGACGACCCCTACGAGGACGGCTACGACCCCGTAGGCCTCACCTACGAGCCCGACGACGTCGGGGACGACGCCAGCCCCTACGGCCGCCACGGAGGCGCCCTGCGCCCCTACCGGGGCAGCGCCCGCTGGCACCGTCCCGTCGCCTGGATCCTGGCCCTCCTGATGGGCATCGGCATGGTCGCCCTCGCCTTCAGCGCCGTCTACCGCGGCGCCGTCGCCAACCGCCAGGACCAGATCCCGCCGCCGGCCACGACCGGAGTGGACACCCCGAATCCGGCCCCGGCCCCGCCCGCCGCATACGCACCGCCGCGGGTCTCCGTCGCCCCCCGTACACCCTGACGGCCGCACCCTTCCGAAGTTGTCGTACATCTCGGCGTTTACCGGAGCCCCCGCCGACCTACCCTGAAGGTATGGCAGGGCGTGGCGACCCGCCTGAGGGGACACCCGAGGGTCTCCCCGGCGGTGGTGAGGACGAGTACCGATCCGTCGTCTTCGACGAGTCGTTCGTCCGTGCTGCCCGCCTCCAGGAGTTCTCCGCCCAGGAGCGGATGGGGGAGTACGCCCAGCCCGTGCGGTCCCGGACCGCCCGGGAGGGCGGAACCGGATCCCGGCAGGCCGTCCTGCTGGTCCTGCTGATCCTCCTCGCCTTCGGCACCGCCATCTACCTCGGCGTCCGCAACCCGTACCAGCCCCCCGCCGACCAGCGGGCCGAACCGCTGCGGACCACCGTGGTCCCGCTCGCCCCGCAGGGCACCGTCCCGGGCGGGCAGCCCGAGCAGCTCTTCGCCCGCAGCCCCGTCGCCGAGTACCGCACGGGAGCCGCCGGCATCAACCTGCCCGTCGTCGGACGCACCTCCCA
Organism: Streptomyces venezuelae; assembly: GCF_008642375.1. Lineage (NCBI taxonomy): Bacteria > Bacillati > Actinomycetota > Actinomycetes > Kitasatosporales > Streptomycetaceae > Streptomyces > Streptomyces venezuelae. The sequence goes on from NZ_CP029194.1 coordinate 5,805,055, forward strand.
CTTCGCGGAGAGCCAGGTCGTCACCGCCCTCAGCATCGCCAAGGACTACCTCGTCGCCTCGTCCCTGGAGCCCGACACGCTCTCCGGAACGACCGTGCGGCCCGTCCGGCTGCTGCTCGACCCCGACCAGCTGGAGCAGTTCGACCGAAGCGTCGAGTCACCGGCCGACGACGGACGGCACGCCCTCGCCGCCTGGCTCGTCCGCTTCGACCCGCGGCAGGTCGTGCTTGCCGACCCCGGCACCCGCGTCCAGGGCACGCTCCGTTTCGAGGAGTCCGGCCCGGACACGCTGGACGTCACCGCCGACCACACGTTCACCTACGCCCTGCGTCCGGCCGCCGGCGGCGTGGGACCGGCCGCCGAGGCCTCGCTGTTCACCGTCCACCGCGTGATGCACTTCCGCTTCGACCGCGAGGACCTGCGCATGCACCGGGCCGAGCTGCTGGCCAGCACGGTGGAGGCCGGACCGCAGGCCTGCGGCCCCGGCTCCACCGGCGCCCTGAAGCCGCTCCTCGCCGGAGCGCGGGCCCCGGAGGCGGGCGGGCCGGCGGTCACCGACCCGTACGCCACGACCAGGCCCGCGGCCCCGTCCCTGTGCGGTGCGCTGGCGCCGAGCGCTCAGCCCTCGCTCTGACCGTCCTTGGTCTCGCCGTCCCCGGTCCGGCCGTCGGCCTCCTTGGTGCTCTGAGCGCCGCCCTGGCCGGTGCTCTGTCCGCCGAAGCGGTTGCGCAGCCGTCCGCCCAGGTCGCCCGCGAGGTCACCGGCGCCCCCGGCTATGTCCCCGACCAGCTTGATCAGCGGGTCCTTGCTGGTCCGCACCGTATCGGCGTAGTGCCCGGCCGACTCGCGGAAGGCGTCCGTGACCGAGGTGTCCTTGTCCTCGGAGCGCCGGGGGTAGTGCCCGTCCATGATCCGCTGGTGGTCGCGGCTCTCCGACCACTTCTTCAGCTCCGCGGCCCGCACCGTGGCGAAGGGGTGCGAGCGGGGCAGCACATTCAGGATCTTCAGGACCGAGTCGCGCAGGTCACCGGCCTTCTCGTACTCGTCGGCCTGAGCGAGGAACGCGTCGACGTTCATCTCGTGGAGGTGGTTGCCGCCGGCGATCTTCATCAGACCGCGCATCGAGGCCTGCACGTCCTGCCCGACGAGGAGCCCGGCCCGGTCGGCGGAGAGCTCCGACTTGCGGAACCACTCGCGCAGCGCCGTCACGATGGCCGTGATCGCCACGGTCCCCAGCGGCACCCAGGCGATCTTGAGCGCGAGATTGGTGAGGAAGAGAAGAATGGTGCGGTACACGGCGTGGCCGGAGAGCGCGTGGCCCACCTCGTGGCCGATGACCGCCCGCATCTCCTCCTCGTCGAGCAGCTCCACCAGCCCGGTGGTCACCACGATGATCGGCTCGTCCATGCCGATGCACATGGCGTTGGGCTTGGGGTCCTGCGTGACGTACATCGACGGGACCTTCTCCAGGTCCAGGATGTAACAGGCGTCCCTCAGCATGTCGTTGAGCTGGCTGAACTGCGCGTCGCTCACCCGGACGGAGTCCGAGAGGAACAGCAGTCTCAGGCTGCGCTCGGGGAGAAGGCCGCTGAGTGCCTTGAAAGCGGTGTCGAAGCCGCTGAGCTTGCGCAGCGCGACCAGCGCCGAGCGGTCGGCCGGATGTTCGTAGGCCCGCGAGGAGATGCCGGGGAACCGCTTTCGCTGCCTGCTCGGCACGTTCCCCTGGTGGTTCTCGGTCATGGATGCCCCCTGTTCGTACGAGTCGGTGCTCGTCCCCCTGACGGAACCCACCCTAGGCGTTGGCGCTACCGTGTGCCGGGGCCTGTGGATAACTCGGGCACAGCGGACCACCGAGGAGCACGACGGACATGCCGGACACCATCGACGCGGCCGCGGCCCTGCTCGCGGCCGCCGCACAGGAAGGCCCGGGGGACACCCTCCGGATCGTGCTGCTCGGCTCGATCGTGGGAGCCGTCCTGCTCGCCTGGTTCCTGCTGCGCGGCTACCGCGCCGACGACGCCGCCACGCGTACCGACGGCGATGCCGGCACCGACGACAACTCCGACGCCAACACCGACGACAACGCCAACGCCTGAGTCGGCGTGAGAGTGTCCGGACGGCCCGCATACGATGTGCGCGAAGTCTCCGCTCCCATCCCCGATCGATAGGTTTTGCTGACGATGAGCCTCCACAGCACCGCCGCCAACCTGGTCACGCTCGCCGAGGGTGCCACCGAGCACGGTGGCAACCACGAAAGCCTCAGCCCCTACCTCACCGGCTTCGGCGCCCTCGGTGCGCTGCTCCTGCTGCTGTGGATCACCACGCGCTTCAACCGCGACCGCTGATCCGACGACCGCCGAACCGGCGTCCGCCGCGGTGCCAGTAGGCTCTGCACGCATGGGAGAGCAGGAAGTGTCTACCGGCGGCCGCGGCAAACGCCGACTCGGCGTGATGGGCGGAACGTTCGACCCGATCCACCACGGTCACCTGGTGGCCGCCAGCGAGGTGGCCGCTCTGTTCCACCTCGACGAGGTGGTGTTCGTGCCGACCGGGCAGCCGTGGCAGAAGGGGCACAAGGCCGTGTCGGCGGCGGAGGACCGCTATCTGATGACGGTCATCGCCACCGCGTCCAACCCGCAGTTCTCGGTCAGCCGGATCGACATCGACCGGCCCGGCGCGACCTACACCATCGACACGCTGAGGGACCTGCGCTCTCTCAACAGCGACTCGGACCTGTTCTTCATCACCGGGGCCGACGCGCTGTCGCAGATCCTCACCTGGCGCGACGCCGAGGAGCTCTTCTCGCTCGCGCACTTCATCGGCGTCACCCGACCGGGCCACGACCTCACCGACGACGGACTGCCCAAGGGCGGTGTCTCGCTGGTCGAGGTTCCCGCGCTCGCGATCTCGTCCACCGACTGCCGGGCGAGGGTCGCCCAGGGCGATCCCGTCTGGTATCTCGTCCCGGACGGTGTGGTGCGCTACATCGACAAGCGCCAGTTGTACCGCGGCGAGTGAGCTTCGGGGAGGGCCACCGGTGAACGACCAGCAGAATCCGTACGATCCGTACTATCCGCAGCCGCAGATCATCGGCTACGACGAGTACGGACAGCCGGTGTACCAGCCGACGCCGCAGCAGCCCGGTCAGCAGCACTACGACCCGTACGGCGGTCAGCCGCAGCAGCAGGCGCAGCAGGCGTACGGCTACGACCCCTACGCGCAGCAGCAGCCCGTCCAGCAGCAGCCGCAGTACGACCCTTATGGGCAGCAGGGCTACGCGTACCCCTCGTACGACACGGACACCGGGCAGCAGTGGGCCGCGCAGGCCGAGCCCGCCCCCGTACAGGCCACGCAGGCGATGCCGGCCGCGCAGGCGGCGCAGGCGGCACCCGCGGCTCCCGTGGCGGCCCCGGCCGGTGTACCCGGCCAGCGGCCCGCGTCCGAGCAGCCCGCCCCGGCCCGGCAGGGCGACGACGACCGGGAGTACCGCACCGAGCAGTTCTCGTTCATCGAGGAGCCCGACGAGGACTCCGAGGACGTCATCGACTGGCTCAAGTTCACCGAGAGCCGCTCGGAGCGGCGCGAGGAGGCCAGGCGGCGCGGCCGCAACCGGGTCGTCGCGCTCGTCGTCGTCCTCGTACTCGCCGCCGTGGGCGGTGTCGGCTACCTCTGGTCCGCCGGGATGCTCCCCGGTGCCTCCGCCCCGGAGCAGCGGCAGGACACGGCGACCGGGCCGCAGAAGCGCGACACGATCGTCGTCCACCTCCACAACACGAGGGGCGGGGGGACCTCCACCGTCCTGCTCGTCGACAACACCACCACCAAGCAGGGCACCACGGTCCTGCTCCCCAACAACCTCACCGTCGCCGACGGCGAGGGTTCCGCGACCACCCTCGGCAAGTCGGTCGAGGACGACGGCTCGGGCGGCACCCGCGAGGCGATCGGCAACCTCTTCGGCACGAAGATCACCGGCACGTGGCGGCTCGACACCCCGTTCCTGGAGAACCTGGTCGAGCTGGTCAGCGGCATCGAGGTCGACACGGACACGGCCGTGCCCGACACGAAGAAGGGCGCGGGACCGCTCGTCGAGAAGGGCGAGAAGCAGAGCCTGAGCGGCCGCGCGGCCGTCGCCTACGCGACGTACCGGGCTCCCGGCGAGGCCGAGGTCAAGCAGCTCCAGCGCTTCGGCCAGGTCATGTACGGGGTGCTGCGGAAGATCTCCGACGACCCGAAGGCCGCGACGGTCACCGTCGAGTCCCTGGTGCAGATCCTCGACCCGTCGCTCCCCGAGAAGGACCTCGGCGCCTCCCTCGCGAAGCTCGCCGAGCACGCCAAGATCGGCGACCACAAGACGGCCCTGCTGCCGGTCGGCCAGGACGGCACGCTCAGTGAGGGCGCCAGCGACAGCGTGGTGAAGGACATCCTCGGCGGCAAGGTCTCCGCGCCCGACGCCGGCGACGTGCCGCGGGTCTCCGTGCGGGACGGATCCGGCAAGGACGCGACCGAGGCGGCCCGGGTGGTCCTGATCAACGGCGGCTACGTCTTCATCGGCGGCGCCGAGGCGGAAACCCAGGAGAAGTCGCAGGTCATCTACGGTGACGAAGCCCAGAAGGTGACGGCGGCCGAGGTCGCCAAGACCCTGGGGCTCCCGGCCGGCTCGGTCGAGAAGGGCAAGCCCTCGGGAACGGCCGCGGTGACCGTCGTCCTGGGCCAGGACTACAAGGCCCCGAGGGCCCGGTAGAGGCCCCGGGATAAACGTTGGCGGCGGCGTCGGCGGTCCGTGAGACCCTGGAGGGGTACTGGACCGCCGACGAAAGCCCACTTGTGACCGCCACGGATCGCTCCATCGAGCTCGTCAACGCCGCCGCTCTGGCTGCCGCCGACCGGCTCGCTCACGACATCATCGCGTACGACGTCAGCGATGTGCTGTCGATCACCGACGCCTTCCTGCTCGCCTCCGCCCCCAACGACCGCCAGGTCAAGTCGATCGTCGACGAGATCGAGGAGCGGCTCAACAAGGACCTCGGCGCCAAGCCGGTCCGCCGCGAGGGCGACCGCGACGCCCGCTGGATCCTCCTGGACTACGTCGACATCGTCGTCCACGTCCAGCACAGCGAGGAGCGCGTCTTCTACGCCCTCGAGCGCCTCTGGAAGGACTGCCCCGAGCTTCCGCTGCCCGAGGAAGCCCTGAAGACCCGCGGCAAGGCGGCCGAGCACGCCGCCCTGACCGGTGTCGACCTGGAGGCCGGCTCCGGCCTGCCCGACGGACCGGACGGTGAGCTCAGCTGAGCACCACCAAGGGCGGCAGTGGCCGCCGCATCGTCCTCTGGCGTCACGGCCAGACCTCCTGGAACCTGGAGCGCCGGTTCCAGGGGTCCACGGACATCGAGCTGACCGAGACCGGCGTCGCCCAGGCGCGCCGGGCCGCCCGGCTGCTCGCCGCGCTGAAGCCGGACGCCGTCGTGGCCTCCGACCTGAAGCGGGCAGCGGCCACCGCCGCCGAGCTGGCCGCGCTCACCGGACACACCGTCGCCCACGACTCCGCGCTGCGCGAGACGTACGCGGGGGAGTGGCAGGGACTCACCCACGACGAGATCGTCGCCCGCTACGGCGAGCAGTACGCCGCCTGGAAGCGCGGCGAGCCCGTGCGTCGGGGCGGCGGCGAACTGGAGACCGAGGTGGCCGACCGGGCCGCTCCGGTCGTCCTGGAACACGCCGAGAAGCTTCCCGAGGACGGCACGCTCGTCGTCGTGAGCCACGGCGGCACGATCCGCACCACCATCGGCCGGCTCCTGGGCCTGGAGGCCCAGCACTGGGAGAGCCTGGGCGGGCTCTCCAACTGCTGCTGGTCCGTCCTCGGAGAGGGCGCCCGTGGCTGGCGCCTGATGGAGCACAACGCCGGCACGCTGCCCGAGCCGGTCCTCGGCGACGACGACTGAGGCGCGTGAGCGGCCTGCCGGACCCGGATTTCACTTTCCGGCAGGTCACAGGCTAAAGTTCATCTTGTTCGCAGCGCAGAGAGCGCAGAGAACACGAGGGGCTATAGCTCAGTTGGTAGAGCGCCTGCATGGCATGCAGGAGGTCAGGAGTTCAATTCTCCTTAGCTCCACAGTCACCGAATCCCGTCCCCAACAGGGGGCGGGATTCGTCGTTTCCGCCCAGTGCCCGGATCGCGCGGCGGCTCTCCTCGTCGTTCGGCGTGTACGTCACGATCCGGCACTCCGGCATCCCGTTGACGGAGAGGGAGACCGAGGTCATCCGCATCTCGCCGACCGCCTCGTGACGGAAGGTCTTCACCCGGGTCCCCGGCGGCACGACGTCGCCGCTCTGCCAGAGCCGCGCGAAAACGGGGCTGGCCTCCGCCAGACGCCGCACGAACGCCTCCCAGGCAGGCTCGCCCACATGGCGTCCGTACGCCCCCCGCAGCTGGGCCACCATCAGCGGCAGCTCCTGCTCCCGGTCGACCAGGGGGCACGTCGGCTCCGGCGCGGTGAAGAGCGCCCACAGCACGTTGCGTAAACCGAACGGGCCCGTGTCCAGGCCGTTGCCTTCCCACAGGAAGAGCCGCTCGTAGGTGGTGTTGGTCGCCAGCACGTCGTACCGCGCGTTGTAGAGCACCGCCGGGTGCGGGTCCAGGGCGTCGAGGATTCCCTGGATCTCCGGGCTGACGACCTCGACGTCCGGGGCGGCGCGCTCCGGCGTGTACGGCACCTCGGCCAGGTGATAGAGGTGCTCCCGCTCGGGCCGGTCGAGGCGGAGCGTGCGGGCGACGGCGTCGAGCACCTGCGCCGAGGCGTTGATCGGCCGGCCCTGCTCCAACCACGTGTACCAGGTCACACCCACCCCGGAGAGCTGGGCGACCTCCTCGCGGCGCAGCCCCGGTGTGCGGCGGCGCAGCCCCGGCGGCATGCCGACGTCCTCCGGGGTCACCCGGGCTCTGCGGCCGCGCAGGAAGGCGGCCAGCTCAGGCCGTCGGCGCGGCTGGATCGGTACAGCTGCCACAGTCGTCACACCCCCATGGTCGAGTCCCCGTGCCGCCGTTGCCAGGTGGTGTCAGTACCAGCATCAGCGGGCTCTCGTTACCCGTATCGGACCGCGGGCACGCTCCTTGCATGCCCTCGACCACAACACGTCCCGTACTCAGTAAAGACCGTGGCACCGACAATCGACCCGGAACGCTGCTCGGCGTGGTGCTGGCCGCCCAGTTCATGGCGCTCCTCGACGTCTTCATCGTCAACGTCGCCGCCCCCACCATCCGCGCCGAACTCTCCGCCTCCGGAGCCGGACTCCAACTCGTCGTCGCCGGATACACCGTCACCTACGCGGTGCTGCTGATCACCGGGGCCCGACTCGGTGACCTGCTCGGCCACCGCCGGATGTACCTCGGGGGCCTCGCCCTCTTCACCGCGGCCTCCCTCGCCTGCGGACTCGCCGCCGGAACCGGCCAGTTGATCGCCTTCCGGATGGTCCAGGGGGCCGGCTCCGCCCTGATGATCCCGCAGGTGCTGAGCCTCATCCAGCGGAACTTCACCGGAGAGCACCGGGTCCGGGCGCTCGGCGCGTACTCCGCCGTCCTGGCCACCGGCGCCGCCGCGGGCCAGGTCGCCGGCGGCGTCCTCGTCAGCGCCGACCTCTTCGGCACGGGCTGGCGGCCGGTCTTCCTGGTCAACGTCCCGATCGGGCTCGCCCTGCTCGCCCTCGGCGCCCGCGTCCTGCCGCGCGACGCCCGCACCGGGCCCGAGCGGACCCGCGGCCTCGACCTGCCAGGACTGCTCCTCCTCGCGGCCGCCGTGTGCCTGCTGACCGTCCCCCTGGTCCTTGGAGAGGAACAGGGCTGGCCGCTGTGGGCGTGGCTCTCGCTCGGCGGCTCCCTGCTGTTCCTCGCCGTGTTCGGCGCGTACGAGTCGAGACTCGCCAGGCGCGGTGGCGCGCCCCTCATCGCCCCGCGCGTCCTGCGGGTTCCCGGCATGGGGCGGGCGGTCGTCCGGATCGCCGTGGCGATGGGCGTCAACGCCGGGTTCCTGTTCACCCTCACCCTGCACCTGCAGGGCGGGCTCGGGCTCAGCGCCCTGCGCGCCGGACTCACCTTCGGCCCCGCCGCCGTCGCGTTCGGTGTGGTCGGACTGACCTGGCGGCGCTGGCCGGCCCGTACGCAACGCGCGCTGATCCCGGGCGGATTCCTGCTCGCGGCGGGCGCCTCGCTCGCCCTCGGCCGGTCCCTCGCGGACGGGGGAACGGGCGGCTGGGGTCTCTACCCGGCCCTGTGCGGCGTGGGTGTCGGCATCGCACTGGCCTTCAGTCCCGCCCTGACCGGCGCGCTGGCCACCGTACGGCCCGAGGACGCCGCCGACGCCAGCGGACTGCTCGCCACCGTCACCCAGCTCGGCCAGCTCATCGGAGTCGCTGCCTTCGGCGCCCTCTTCCTGGGCCGCCTGACGGCCGGCGGAGCACAAGCGTCCGCCGACGCGTTCTGGGCGACCGGCCTCGCCCTGGCCGCCACGGCGGTCGTCGGGGCCGTGGCAGGGCTGCCCCGGCGAGCGCGCTGACCCTCTTGCGGGGCCATGGCAGAATCGGACGGCCGGAGGGGGACGAGAATCCGGACGGGAGGGTGACCCAAGTGCTCGGCGAAAACGGCAGGGTGTCCTATGGGTGCGCGGCCTGCGGCCACAGCTGGAGCTGACTGATGGGTGCACACAGGCGGAAGTGCGACTGGTGCGGCAGCGGTACGCCCATCGTGCGCGACATGGACCCCGTCAATCCCGACTTCCAGTACTGGTGCGAGGAGTGCGCGCGGGCGCTGATCATAAAAGGCGACCCCATCGAGACGTACCGCGAGCTGGAGGGGGAGCCGATCTACGGCCGGCTCCTCGACGAGCACTGCACCCTCAAGCGGTTCTACTCCTTCGCCAGAGCCTGACGCCGCTCCTTCAGCACGTACGCCACGAGCAGCGCCGTCGCCGTCAGCGGATAGACGGCGGACAGCAGCATCTGACCCGCGTTCTGGTCCAGTTCGGGACGGCCCGGGTCGTGCGGCACCCACCACAGCGCGAACGACGTGAAGGCCAGGGCCACCACACCCGTCACCGGCCACGCGCGCGTGGCGCGGTCCGCGAGCAGGATCAGCAGGGGCACGCACCAGACCCAGTGGTGGGACCAGGAGATCGGGCTGATCATCAGCGCCGTGAACGCGCAGATGATCACAGCCGCCGCCTTGTCGCCGCGGACAGCGGCCCGTACTGCGAGGTACATCGCCGCACCGCCCATGACGGCCGCGGTCAGCAGCCACCAGATGCCCGGGGAATCCGTGTGCATCAGGCGGGCCAGGACGCCGCTGATGGACTGGTTGGCGGTCTCCTCGGCGAAGCCGACCCGGCCGGTCGCGAAGAGCGTCTCCGTCCAGAACTTCTTCGAGTCCGCCGGCAGGGCCAGCGCCACGGTCAGTGTCGTCGCCAGGAACACCCCGGTCGCCGTCACGCCCGTGCGGAGCCACTGGTTCCAGCGGTGGTCCCGGCGCCACAGGAGCAAGCCGGCGGCGAGCAGGAGGACCACGAAGAGCCCCGGTGTGAGCTTCACCGCTGTCGCGAGACCGATCCCGAGCCCGGCCCAGCGGCTGCCCTCGCGGCGCGTGAGGTCCCAGAGGACCGCCACCGCTATGAGCAGGTTGATCTGGCCGTACCGCAGTGTCGTCCACACCGGCTCGCACCAGACCACGGCGGCGGCGACGAACAGTGTCGTACGCCACAGGTCCGTCCGGGACAGTGCGGGGCGGACCAGTTGGAGCGACAGCTGGACCAGGGCGATCACCAGGAGCAGGTTCCCCGCGGTCGTGAGCGTCCGCATCAGCGGGACGCTCACCAGGGTCAGCGGGAGGAACAGCACCGCCGCGAACGGCGGATAGGTCATGGCGAGGTTCGCCGAGGTGGCGCGCATCGCGTAGAGGTCCCCGCCGGCCCGCAGTGTCTCGCCCTCGGCCCGGTAGACCATCACGTCGAGCATGTTCACGTGGGCGAGGCGTTGCGCCACCCAGAAGGACGCGAAGGAGAGCAGGCAGACCGCCGCGGCGGTGGCCAGGGGCCACGGCCGGGCGCGGGTTTTCGAGAGCACGGAGACGGACACAGTCGGCGACCCTACCGGGCAGGTCGGAGGGGCTCGGGGAATCGATTTGGAGATCTGCCCGGGAGCCGGTTAATGTTCTGTCTGTCGCCGCGAGGGAAACCGAAACGGAGACGGGAAAGCAGCAAGGGGCTATAGCTCAGTTGGTAGAGCGCCTGCATGGCATGCAGGAGGTCAGGAGTTCAATTCTCCTTAGCTCCACAGAAAGGAAGCGGGTCACCCGGATCGGGTGGCCCGCTTCTTCGTTTGCACATGCTCCTCGTGTGCTCGTACGTCTCGTGTGCCCGTACTCCTCGTGTGCCCGTACGTCTTCCTCGTCCGCTCGCGCGTGGAACGTCGGTGCGGCCCGCGCGGGCCCTGCGGTACCCTGGCGCCATGCGTGCCGTACGCCTCCTGCTTACCGAGCCGCGCTGATCAGTCCCGGCGCATGACCGTCGCCCCGTCGACCGTCATCCCGCCGGAGTCGGCGCGGCGTCCCCTCCTGTGCGAGGGGATTTTTCATTTCGCGGCAGTTCGTGGCAGTGGGCAGAGACGATCGATGGAGCTTCAAGGACCATGACCGAGATCAATACGACCGCCGAGATGGCGGCCCCGCATCGCTACACGGCGGCCATGGCCGCCGACATCGAGGCACGCTGGCAGGACTTCTGGGACGCCGAGGGCACGTACGAGGCACCGAACCCCTCCGGCGACCTGGCGGGCGACCCCGAGGTCGCCGCCCGGCCCAAGAAGTTCATCATGGACATGTTCCCGTACCCCTCGGGTGCGGGCCTGCACGTCGGCCACCCGCTGGGCTACATCGCCACGGACGTCTACGCCCGCCACGCGCGCATGACCGGTCACAACGTGCTGCACACCCTGGGCTTCGACGCCTTCGGCCTGCCGGCCGAGCAGTACGCCGTGCAGACGGGCACGCACCCGCGCGTGTCCACCGAGGCCAACATGGAGAACATGAAGGTCCAGCTGCGCCGGCTGGGCCTGGGTCACGACAAGCGCCGGTCGTTCGCCACGATCGACCCGGAGTACTACAAGTGGACCCAGTGGATCTTCCTGCAGATCTTCAACTCCTGGTACGACGACGAGGCCGGCAAGGCCCGTCCGATCGCCGAGCTGATCGAGCAGTTCGAGAACGGCACGCGTGAGGTTCCCGGCTCCACGCGCGCGTGGAGCGAGCTGACCGCCGCCGAGCGCTCCGACGTCCTGAGCGAGTACCGCCTGGCGTACGCCTCCGACGCGCCCGTCAACTGGTGCCCCGGCCTGGGCACGGTCCTGGCCAACGAGGAGGTCACCGCCGACGGTCGCTCCGAGCGCGGCAACTTCCCCGTCTTCAAGTCCAAGCTGCGCCAGTGGAACATGCGGATCACCGCCTACGCGGACCGCCTGCTGGACGACCTGGACGCGCTGGACTGGCCCGAGGCCATCAAGCTGCAGCAGCGGAACTGGATCGGCCGCTCCGAGGGCGCCCGCGTCGACTTCCAGGTCGGCGACACCGGCGCGATCACCGTCTTCACCACCCGCCAGGACACCTTGTTCGGCGCCACCTACATGGTCCTGGCTCCTGAGCACCCCCTGGTCGACGGCGCCGCGAAGATCGTCCCGGCCGCCTGGCCCGAGGGCACCCACGACGTCTGGACCGGCGGGCACGCCACGCCGTCCGAGGCCGTCGACGCCTACCGCAAGCAGGCCGCCTCCAAGTCCGACGTGGAGCGGCAGGCCGAGGCCAAGGACAAGACCGGCGTCTTCACCGGCGCGTACGCGACCAACCCGGTCAGCGGCGAGCAGGTCCCCGTCTTCATCGCCGACTACGTCCTGATGGGCTACGGCACCGGCGCCATCATGGCCGTCCCGGCGCACGACACCCGCGACTTCGCCTTCGCGCGCGCCTTCGAGCTGCCGATGCGCTGCGTCGTCGAGCCGTCGGACGACCGCGGCACCGACCCGGCGACGTGGGACGACGCTTTCGCCTCCTACGAGGCGAAGCTGGTCAATTCCGCCAACGACGAGATCTCGCTGGACGGTCTGGGCGTCGTCGACGCCAAGGCGAAGATCACCTCCTGGCTGGCCGACCGCGGCATCGGCGAAGGCACCGTCAACTTCCGTCTGCGCGACTGGCTGTTCAGCCGCCAGCGGTACTGGGGCGAGCCCTTCCCGATCGTCTACGACGAGGACGGCGTCGCGCACTCGCTGCCCGAGTCGATGCTGCCGCTGGAGCTGCCCGAGGTCGAGGACTACTCGCCGCGCACCTTCGACCCGGACGACGCGGACACCCAGCCGGAGACCCCGCTGTCCCGCAACGAGGACTGGGTCAACGTCACCCTGGACCTGGGCGACGGCGCGGGCCCGCGGAGCTACCGCCGCGAGACCAACACCATGCCCAACTGGGCCGGATCCTGCTGGTACGAGCTGCGTTACCTGGACCCGCACAACTCCGAGCAGCTGGTCGACCCGGCCGTCGAGCAGTACTGGATGGGCCCGCGCGAGGGCATGCCCACCGGCGGCGTCGACCTGTACGTCGGCGGCGCCGAGCACGCCGTGCTGCACCTGCTGTACGCGCGCTTCTGGTCCAAGATGCTGTTCGACCTGGGCCACGTCTCCTCGGCCGAGCCGTTCCACAAGCTGTACAACCAGGGCATGATCCAGGCCTTCGTCTACCGGGACGCCCGCGGCATCGCCGTGCCGGCGGCCGAGGTCGAGGAGCGGGACGGCGCCTTCTGGTACGAGGGCGAGAAGGTCAGCCGCGTCCTGGGCAAGATGGGCAAGTCCCTGAAGAACGCGGTGACGCCGGACGAGATCTGCTCCGAGTACGGCGCCGACACCCTGCGCCTGTACGAGATGGCGATGGGCCCCCTGGACGTCTCGCGTCCCTGGGACACGCGCGCCGTGGTCGGCCAGTACCGGCTGCTGCAGCGACTGTGGCGCAACATCGTCGACGAGGCGACCGGCGAGGTCACCGTCGTCGACACCGCGGCCGACGAGGACACGCTGCGTGCCCTGCACAAGGCGATCGACGGTGTCGCCCAGGACATGGCGGCGATGCGCTTCAACACCGCCATCGCCAAGGTCACCGAGCTGAACAACCACCTGACGAAGACCGGTGGCGCGCTGTCCCGGCAGGTCGCCGAGCAGCTGGTGCTGCTGGTCGCCCCGCTGGCCCCGCACATCGCCGAGGAGCTGTGGCGCAAGCTGGGCCACACCGACTCGGTCGTCCACCAGGGCTTCCCGGTCGCCGACCCGGCGTACGTCGTGGACGAGACCGTGACCTGCGTCGTGCAGATCAAGGGCAAGGTCAAGGCCCGCCTGGAGGTCTCCCCGTCGATCACGGACGCGGAGCTGGAGACGCTGGCGCTGGCCGACCCGCACGTGGTCGGGGCGCTGGGCGGCGCGGAGATCCGCAAGGTGATCGTGCGCGCGCCGAAGCTGGTCAACATCGTCGCAGGCTGACGGCTACGGCTGACGTCTGCGACTGATGTCTGTCGGCTGACGGCGGAGGCATGGGGGATTTCCCCTACGGGCAGGTTGGGGGTTCCGATGGAACCCCTGGCCTGCCCGCTCCGTTTACGGTGGAGGGACCACAGTCGTGGGGACTCGACCGATGCCGGAGGGGCGGACATGGAAGCCGCGATTATCACGATCATGGCGCTGCTCTTCTTCGCCTTCGTGGCGTTGGGGATCTACGCCACCGTGAAGGTGGCCAAGGCGACCAAGCGTGGGGTGGACCGCACCCTGGACCAGGCCCGACGCACCGTGGAGGACACCACGCTGCGTGCCAAGAGCTTCGGTCAGGCCGGGGTCGCGGGCGAGCTGGCCCGGCTGCGGCTCTCGCTGCGCACCTCGATGAGGGCCACGCAGGAGGCGCTGCAGGCGGGTGTGGGTGAGGACGCGTCGCTGAAGGAGTCGCTCGACCTGTTCCACCGGCTCAGCGCACACGGGCTCGAACTGGACGGGGACCTCAAGCGCATGGAGCGGGAGCCGGACAAGGCGTGGGTGGCCGGACAGCTGCCGGAGCTCACGCGGCGGACCGAGCAGATCACGGGGTCGGCCGAGGCGCTGCGCCGGGCTGCCCGGGACCGGGCGCTGAAGTTCGCGGAGGATGACCTGTCCTCGCTGAGTGCTCAGATCGACGTCGAGGCGGGCGCCCTGCGTCACTGGGACGGTCCGGAGACGGCGCCGGAGTCGGGTGCGTCGGACCCGTGGGGGAGCCCCGCAGGGACGGCGGGGCTGGCGGCCGGGGACGAGCCGCCCGCGATCACGGCGCCTGATCCCCGGCGCACTGCCTACCCGTGGGAGAAGTCGGCCCGACCGGAGACCACGACCTGACCTGGCCGAGCTTGGCTTGGCTTGGTCGGGCGGGTCGCGGGTGCCTGGTGGTGCGGGGAGGGGCCTCTGGGGCGTCCGGCGGGGGGCCGGGCTGCCGCGCCGAGGCTGCGGGAGGTAACCTCCCGCTCATGTCCCGGCATGTCGCGATCGTCACCGATTCCACGGCCTATCTGCCACCCCAGACGAGGGAGCGGCACGCTATCACGACGGTCCCGCTGACCGTCGTCATCGGTGACCGCGCGCTGGAGGAGGGCACGGAGATCTCGGCCCGGTCCCTGGCCGAGGCTCTGCAGAAGCGGCGGCCCGTCACCACCTCGCGGCCGAGTCCCGAGATCTTCGCCGCCGCCTACCGCGAGGCCGCGGAGGCGGGGGCGCGGGGAATCGTCTCGCTCCATCTGTCCGCGGAGGTCTCCGGGACGTACGACGCCGCCGTGCTCGCGGCGAAGGACGCCCCGGTGCCGGTGCGCGTGGTGGACACCCGCATGGTGGGCATGGCGCTGGGCTTCTGCGCGCTGGCCGCGGCGGAGGTCGCGGAAGCGGGCGGATCTCTCGACGAGGTGGTCGCGGCGGCCGAGAAGCGCGTCGCGGGAACCTCCGCCTACTTCTACGTCGACACGCTCGACTATCTGCGCCGGGGCGGGCGCATCGGTGCCGCGCAGGCGCTGCTGGGCTCCGCGCTCGCGGTGAAGCCGCTCCTCGAACTCGACGGCGGACGCATCGAGCTGCGGGAGAAGGTGCGGACGGCCTCCAAGGCCATCGCGCGCCTGGAGGAGATCGCCGTGGAGCGGGCCGGCTCCGGCGCCGTCGACATCGCCGTGCACCATCTCTCCGCACCGGAGCGGGCCGCCGTGCTGGCCGACCGGCTCAAGGAGCGGATCCCGGGCATCGAGGAACTCCACGTCAGCGAGGTGGGGGCGGTCATCGGCGCACACACCGGCCCGGGGCTCCTCGCGGTCGTCGTCTCACCGCGCTGAGATCCGCCACCGCCACCACCCTTACCTCCCCTACCTCCCCTACCTCCTTCTCCTCCTCGTAGGAGTGACGGAGATATCCACAACCAGAGTCTTTTCCACGGGACTTGGGTGAGTCCCGCACAGGGCCGTCGTGATCTCTACCGTCACGAGCATGGCACTTCGTACACGTATCGCATCGATCACCACCGGAGCCGCGGACAGGCCGGGCGCTCCGACGAGCGGGCCCGGCAGGGCGCCGGGTTCCGACGGGCGCAGTCGCCCGGGAGGGCGCGGCGCGCCTCCTGGGCGGGCGCGGAGGCGCACCCGGGTGCGCCGGGTCTCCGAGGTGCCCCGGACTGTCGTGCGGCGACGGGGGGACGCACTCTTCCCGCCGTCGGTGCCTGAGGCAGCGGAGACACCTGAGGCGCCGGAGCGGGGGTCTCCTGCGCGGGCGGTGCGGGGGCGGCTCGTGGCGGTGCTGCGGGAGCGGACTCCGCTGTGGGTGCAGACGCGGTGCGGGCTCGAACCTCGGGCGCTGGCCGCGCTGACCGTGATCCTGCTCGTGGCCGCCGGCCTCGCCGGCGGGTACTTCTGGACGGGGCGGCCGGAGCCGGTGCGGGCTCCCGAGATCGTCCGCGCCGCGACCGCGGCGGCCACACCCGCCGCATCCGTGGCCCGGGCCGGAGCGGGGAATGAGCAGAGCCCCGGACCCGCTGCGGGTGGGGCGAGAGTGGTCGTCGACGTCGGCGGCAAGGTGCGCAGGCCCGGAGTGCTGACGCTGCCCGGGGGCTCGCGGGTGGCGGACGCGCTGAAGGCTGCGGGCGGAGCGGAACCGGGGGCCGATCTGACCGGGATCAACCGGGCCCGTGTGCTCATGGACGGCGAGCAGGTCCTTGTCGGGCTGCCGGGGGTGCCGGTCGGCGGCTCCGGTCCCGGAGCCGGTGCCGGGACCGGCGGGCCGGCGACGCCGCTGAGTCTCAACGCGGCCACTGTGGAACAGCTCGACACCCTGCCCGGCGTCGGCCCGGTCCTCGCGCGGCACATCGTCGACCATCGCACGGAGCAGGGCGGCTTCCGGTCGGTGGCCGAGCTGCGGGAGGTCAACGGCATCGGGGAGCGCCGGTTCGCCGACCTCGAACCGCTGGTCCGGCCGTGAACCGGGTCCGGAGGGTGGGCGAGGAGGGACCGGCCGACCTGAGGCTCGTTCCTCTCGCGCTGGCGGTCTGGGCGGCGGCGGCCTGTGCGGTGGGTGTCACCGGCTGGTGGACGGTGGCCGGTGTCACGGTCTGCCTGGTGGGGGCGATCGCCCTGCTGGTTCCGGTCCTGGTCCTGCGGCGGTTCGGCGGGGCGGACGAGGCCCGGGAAGCCGTGGGAGGGGGACCGGACGTGTCGGTGGCCGCTCCGGTGACGCCCGGGACCGCTCCGGTGACGTCGGGGCGGCGGTTGCGGGCGACCGCGTGCGCGGGGGTCCTGCTGTGCGCGGCGGCCGGGGCGGCCTCGGCGGGGCTGCACGCGGCGGACCTGCGGCGCGGTCCAGTGCCGGCGTTGGCGCGTGACTACGTCCGGGCGCAGATGGAGGTCACCGTCACCTCCGACCCACGGCTCACCCGGCCCCGGGTGCGGGGCAACGCGATGGCGCCGGTCTCGGTCGTCCTCGACGGGGAGGTGACCCGCGTCGAGCGGCCGGACGGATCGGCGCACAGGACGCGAGCGCCGGTGCTGCTGATCGTGCCGCCGGGGGAAGGCAGAGACGAGTGGCTGCGACTCCTGCCCTCGACACGGCTGCGGGTCGGAGCCCGGCTGGCGCCGCCGCTGCGCTCGGGTGAGCCGTTCGCCGCGGTCCTCAAGGTCGACGGAGCGGGTCCGCCGCGGATCGTCGGTCCACCGAGCGCGCCGCAGCGCACGGCGGGCGAACTGCGCGCCGGGCTGCGGAGAGCGACCGAGGGGCTGGCTCCGGACGCGCGCGCCCTGCTGCCGGGGCTGGTCGTGGGGGACACCTCCAGGATCGGGCCCGACCTGCGGGACGCCTTCGAGGCCACCGACCTCACGCATCTCCTCGCGGTCTCCGGCAGCAACCTCTCCGTCGTCCTGCTCCTGCTCATCGGGCGTCCCGGGAGGGCGCACCAGGTGGAGCGAGGGGGGCTCGCTCCCCGGATCGGACTGTCGCTGCGGGCGACCGCGGTGGCCGGGGGAGCGCTGACGCTGGCCTTCGTGGTCGTCTGCAGGCCCGATCCGAGCGTGCTGCGCGCCGCGGCGTGCGGGCTCGTCGTCCTCCTGGCGATCGGCACCGGGCGCCGCAGATCGCTGATCCCCGCGCTGGCCGCCGCCGTCCTGCTCCTGGTGCTCTACGACCCCTGGCTGGCGCGGAGTTACGGCTTCCTGCTCTCGGTGCTCGCCACCGGGGCCCTGCTGACGGTCGCCCCGCGGTGGAGCGAGGCGCTGCGGCGGCGCCGGGTGCCGGGGCGGCTCGCGGAGGCGCTGGCGGCGGCCCTCGCGGCGCAGGCGGTGTGTGCGCCGGTCGTGGTGGTCTTCGCCGCCCGGGTGAGTCTTGTCGCCATCCCGGCGAATCTCTTCGCCGAACTGGCGGTCGCACCTGCCACGGTGCTCGGCTTCGCCGCGCTCGCCCTGGCGCAGGTGTGGGAGCCGGCCGCGGTTGGGGTCGCGTGGGTGGCGGGGTGGCCGGCCGGGTGGATCGCGGGGGTGGCGCGTGCGGGTGGGGAGCTGCCGGGGGCCCAGCTGGCCTGGCCCGACGGGTGGTGGGGCGGGCTGGTCCTGGCGCTGGTCACGGGCCTCGTGCTGCTCGGGGCGCGCAGGCTTCCGCACCGGGGGTGGATCGCCGGGTTCGTCGCCGCGCTGCTTCTGCTCGTGACCGTCCGACCGGTGCCCTTGACGCGATGGGCCACGGGATGGCCCCCGCCGGACTGGGTGTTCGCGATGTGCCAGGTGGGGCAGGGGGACGCGACGGTGCTCTCGGCGGGCGGTGACGCGGCCGTCGTGGTGGACGCCGGCCCCGACCCCGTACCGGTGGACCGCTGCCTGCGGGAGCTCGGGGTGCGGCGGGTGCCGTTGCTGGTGCTCACGCACTTCCACGCCGACCACGTGGCCGGCCTGACAGGGGTGCTGCGGGGGCGCTCGGTGGGGGCGATCCAGACCACGGGGCTCGAAGAGCCGCCCGCGCAGGCCGCGTTCGTGCGGCGGACGGCGGCCGCCGCCGGGGTGCCGGTGGTCCGTGCGGGGGCGGGCGAGCATCGGAGGGTGGGAGCGCTGGAGTGGTGGGTGCTGTGGCCGCCGGCCGGTTCCGGCGGATCGGTCGGTGGCTCCGTCGACGGGGCGAACGACGCCAGTGTCACCCTCCTCGTCCGGGCCGCCGGAGGGCTCCGTCTGCTGCTCCTGGGCGACCTCGAACCGCCGGCTCAGCGCGCGCTTCTGAGGAGCGGTCCAGGGCTGGGGCCGGTGGACGTGCTCAAGGTCGCCCACCACGGGTCCGCGCACCAGGATCCCGGGCTGATACGGGCCGTGCGGCCGCGTCTCGCGCTGGTGTCGGCGGGGCGCGACAACCCGTACGGACACCCGTCGCCGAGGACCGTGGAGTCGTTGCGGGCCGGTGGGGCGCGGGTGCTGCGGACCGATCGGGACGGGGCCGTCGCGGTGGTGGGTGCGGGGCGGGGGCTCGTAGCCGTGCCGAGGGGCCGGTGAGCCGGTGGGGTGAAGGGGGCGCGTCATGTAAAGAAACGCTTGTAAAGGAACCTTTCTAAGGATAGCTTTTCATCATGCCGGAGATCAGCGAACCGCGACCCGAGGGCGAGCAGCCCCGCAGTATCCGCCTCACCGACCCGCGTGCCCTGCGGGCCTACGCCCACCCCCTGCGGATGACCCTGGTGGGACTGCTGCGCAGCAGCGGCCCCTTCACCGCGACCAAGGCCGCCGAGCTGACCGGCGAGTCCGTGGCCAGCTGCTCCTACCACCTGCGGATACTCGCCAAGTACGGCCTCGTGGAGGAGGCGCCGGGCGGCAAGGGGCGGGAGAAGCCCTGGCGGGCCACCGCCCGGTACACGGAGTGGCCGGAGTACAGCGAGGACGCCACGGTCGCGGAGGCCGCGGGCGCCCTGACGGCCGCTGTCACCGAGCGCTACTTCGAGCGGGTCACCCGGGCCATCGAGCGCCGGCACACGCTGCCGAGGGAGTGGCGGGAGGCCGAGCAGTTCAGCGACTCCCTGCTCTTCCTCACCCCCGAGGAACTGACCGGCCTCGGCGAGCGGATCGAGGCGCTGCTCCGCCCCTTCGAGGGGCGCGAGTCCGACCCGTCCCTCATGCCCGAGGGCGCCCGGGCCGTCAGCATCCTGCGGATCGCCCACCTGGAACAGGACGTCCCCCACCACCGAGAAGCGGAGTGAACGGCATGGCCCTCGTGGACCGCATACCGGAGCTGCTGCGCGAGCGGACCTTCCGCCGCTACTGGACCGGGCAGACCATCTCGCTCGCCGGGGACCAGATCT
The DNA here is from genome assembly GCF_008642375.1 of Streptomyces venezuelae. Classification (NCBI taxonomy): domain Bacteria; kingdom Bacillati; phylum Actinomycetota; class Actinomycetes; order Kitasatosporales; family Streptomycetaceae; genus Streptomyces; species Streptomyces venezuelae. The sequence goes on from NZ_CP029194.1 coordinate 5,824,934, forward strand.
CGCTCATCGCCATCCCGCTCGCCGCCGTCCTGATCCTCGGCGCGGACGCCGCCGAGATGGGCTGGCTCAAGACGGCCGAACTCCTCCCCGCCCTCCTGCTCAACCTGCCGCTCGGCGCCTGGGCCGACCGGCAGGCCCGCCGCAGACGCGCCATGATCGCGGCGGACCTCGGGCGAGCCGCGCTCATCCTGACCCTCCCCGTGGCCTACGCTCTCGACGCGCTGACGCTCACGCAGCTGTACACGGTGGCCTTCGGGATCGGCGCGCTCACCGTCCTCTTCGAGGCCTGCAACACCACGCTCCTCGTCGCGCTCGTCCCCACCGACCGGTACATACAGGCGAACGCCCTGGTCAACGGCAGCCGTTCGATGTCCTGGCTCGCGGGCCCCGGGATCGGAGGCGTCCTCGTGCAGGTCCTCACCGCGCCCTTCGCCCTGGTCGCCGACGCCCTCACCTATGTGGCGTCGGCCGGATTCCTGGCCCGGATCCGCGCGGTCGAACCTCCGCCGGCCCCCGTGGTCAAGGGGCACTTCACCGAAGGCATGCGCTGGGTGCTCCGTGACACGTCCATGCGCGCACTGTTCGCCGCCTCCGGCACGATCCAGCTGTTCAACTACATGTTCCACACCCTCTTCGTGCTCTACGCGACCTCCGAACTCGGCATCAGCGCGGGGCTGCTCGGCCTGATCCTCGGAGCCGGAGCGGTGGGCGGTCTCATCGGGGCCGCGGTCAGCGGAGCCGTCGTCCGGCGGATCGGCGTCGGCGCCTCGCTCGTCGTCGGCTTCCTCGGGTTCACGCTGCCCCTGCTCCTGATACCCCTGGCCGGCGGGCCGCTTCCGCTGGTGGTGGCCGTGATGTTCGTGGCCGAGTTCCTCTCCTGCGTCGGCGTGATGATCGTGGACATCGCGGCGGGATCGTTCCAGATGGCGGCGATCCCCGACGCCGTACGGGCCCGGGTCATGGGGGCCTTCCGCACGCTCAACCACGGTTTCCGTCCTGTCGGCGCGCTCGCCGGAGGTCTGCTCGGCACCGCGATCGGGCTGCGCCCGACTCTGTGGATCGCCACCGGCGGAGCCGTCCTCGCCGTGCTGTGGCTGCTGCCCTCGCCGCTTCCGCGCATGCGTGAACTGCCCACGAGGGAAGAGGAGTCGACCCCCGTCGGGGCCTCGTGACCGACCGGGAAGAGGGAGACTGGCCACATGAGTGACGATGTGACGGACGTACCTGACCAGACGGCTCCCGCCCCCGCGGCGCCCGCCCTTCCGGACGCGAGTGCCTACCTGGCACGGATCGGCGCGCAGCGGCCCGTGCGCGCGGACGCGGCCGCCTTGCGCGAACTCCATGTACGGCACCTGCTGAGCGTGCCCTTCGAGAACCTCTCGATCCATCTCGGCGAGGACATCCTCCTGGACGAGAAGGCACTGGTCGACAAGGTGGTCGGCGCCCGCAGGGGCGGCTTCTGCTACGAGCTCAACACCGCGTTCGCGGTACTGCTGCGGGAGTTCGGCTACCGGGTGTCGCTGCTCCAGGCGCGCGTCGTCGACCCGGAGGGGAGGCTCGGGATCCCGTACGACCACATGGCGCTGCTCGTGGTGACGGCCGACGGGGAGCGGTGGCTGGCCGACGTCGGTTTCGGCGACCACAGCCACTACCCGCTGGCCTTCGACGAGCGTGGGGACCAGGAGGACCCGGGCGGCCGGTTCCGTGTCCAGGAGGCCGCCGACGGCGACCTGGAGGTGCTGCGGGACGGGAAGCCGCAGTACCGGCTGGAGGCGCGGCCCCGTGAGCTCGCGGATTTCACGGCCGGCGCGTGGTACCACCGGACCTCGCCCGACTCGCACTTTCCGCGCTCCCTCATCTGCTCCCTGCTCACGGAGGAGGGGCGGATCACCCTCAGCGGCCGGAAGCTGATCACCCGCGCCCACGGGGAACGCGTCGAGCGGGTGCTCGACGGGGACGAGGAGGTGCGGGGCGCGTACCGGGAGCTGTTCGGGATCGAGTTCGACGAGCTGCCGGTCGTCGGGGGCGGCACACCGAATCCCTGAGGGGGCGCCGCCGGGCCGTCACCCGCGCGCTCACCCTCCACGGGGTCAGCCGCACGGTGACGCCCGACACCCGATAGACCCGGGCGTCGCGAGCGGGCTGGAGGAGGCCTTACGGGGCCTCCAGCCAGCCCTCGTGCTCGGCGGCGAGCTCGTCGAGCGCCGCCGCGTCGAGCTTTCCGTCCGGGTCCTCGACGACCACCAGCCACTGGGCGTCCTCGGCGTCGTCCTCGCCCGCCAGGGCGTCCCGGACGAGTTGCGGTGTCTCGGCCACGCCGAAGCGGTCGGGGAGTTCCTCGGCGACCTCCTCGGCGGCGTCGCGGTCGGGGAGTACCAGTACGTGTCGTCGTTCGCTCACCCGGTCATTCTCGGGCATGGCCGTACGGCTCTCGGGCATGGCTGTCAGTGGCCCGTGGGATGCTGGATCGCGATGGCCACCAGAAAGACTTCCCCCGACGACCTCCTCGGCCCCGTGACGCTCGCCGTGGGGCAGGAGGACCTGCTCCTCGACCGCGTCGTCCAGGAGGTGGTGGCGGCCGCCAGGGCCGCCGACGCCGACACGGACGTGCGGGACCTCACCTCCGACCAGCTCCAGCCCGGGTCGCTGGCGGAGCTGACCAGCCCCTCGCTCTTCGCCGAGCGCAAGGTCCTGATCGTGCGGAACGCGCAGGACCTCTCCGCCGACACGATCAAGGACGTCAAGGCCTACCTCGACGACCCGGTCGAGGACATCTCGCTCGTCCTGCTCCACGCCGGCGGCGCGAAGGGCAAGGGCCTGCTCGACGCGGCGCGGAAGGCGGGCGCGCGGGAGGTGGCCTGCCCGAAGACGACGAAGCCGGCGGAGCGGCTGACGTTCGTACGGCAGGAGTTCCGGGCGCTCGGCCGCGCGGCGACGCCGGAGGCGTGCCAGGCGCTGGTGGACTCGATCGGCAGCGACCTGCGGGAGCTGGCGTCCGCGTGCGCGCAGCTGACGGCGGACGTCGACGGCACGATCGACGAGGCGGTCGTCGGGCGCTACTACACCGGCCGTGCCGAGGCCTCGTCCTTCAACGTGGCCGACCGGGCCGTGGAGGGACGCGCCGCGGAGGCCCTGGAGGCGCTGCGGTGGTCGCTCTCGACCGGGGTGGCGCCGGTCCTCATCACCAGCGCGTTGGCGCAGGGCGTACGGGCGATCGGCAAGCTCTCGTCGGCGAGGGGTGGGCGGCCGGCGGATCTGGCGCGTGAGCTGGGCATGCCGCCCTGGAAGATCGACCGCGTGCGGCAGCAGATGCGGGGCTGGACCCCTGACGGCGTCTCCCTCGCACTCCGTGCGATCGCGGACGCGGACGCGGGGGTGAAGGGCGGGGGCGACGATCCCGAGTACGCCCTGGAGAAGGCGGTGGTCGCGGTGGCGCGGGCGGCGAGGATGCGGCGGGGGTAGCTGGGGCGAGTACCGGTTGCCGTGCCGTGCCGTGCCGTGCCGTGCCGTGCCCTGCCCTGCCCTGCCCTGCCCTGCCGGGGCGGTGGGCCGGTGCGGGGTGGTTCGTGGCTGGCGCCTGAGTCGATTTCCCCGCCCCTTCCCGAAACCCTGCCGGGGGCTGGTGGGGGATGAGGTTGTTCTCCGGGGGCTCTGCCCCCGGAGACCCGGAGGAGCCGGCGGCAGCTTCGCGCCGCGGGGTGTCGGCCCCGGCCCCCGGGGAGGGGCGTCGGCAGCTTCGCGCCGTGGGCTCCGCTCTCGGTCCCGGAGGGCCAGCGGCAGTTTTGCGTCGCGGGGAGTCGGCTCTCTCCCCCCAGGATCAGCCGCGATCAACCGCGACCTCGTGCCGTCCGGCGTCGGTTTCTCCGGTCCGGTGCTACGCATCGGGGCATCCCGGTCCCCAGACGCGGCGAAGGCCCCGGCGGCTCCTGGGGGAGGAGGCGGCGGGGCCTTCGGCGTTACAGCTGGGTGGGCTCGCACCCGCGTGGCGAACGCGTCCGCGTGCGAGTCCTGGTGGTCGGCGGGAGCGGGAGAGAGGGCCCGCTGGGTCCCGTACGACCGGTTACATCAGAGCTCAGCCCTGGAGGGAGGCAACCTTGGTGGCCAGCGCCGACTTCTTGTTGGCGGCGGCGTTCTTGTGGATGACACCCTTCGAGACAGCCTTGTCGAGCTGACGCGAGGCGGCACGAGTGGCAACGGTGGCCTTCTCGAAGTCGCCGGCGGCGACAGCCTCACGGGCCTTGCGGATCGCGGTCTTGAGCGACGACTTGACGGCCTTGTTGCGCAGGCGCGCCTTCTCGTTGGTCTTGTTCCGCTTGATCTGGGACTTGATGTTCGCCACGAAAAGAGCCTTTACAGGTTCGATGTTCCTTCTGGAGTGTGACTCGCAGCTGAGAGGGCACACGAGGCACAGCTGTCCACAGTATCAGTCACCCGCGGGGCCGCCCAAACCGGGCGCAGGGCGGCGGGCATGGGACCATGGAGCCTACGTATCGATCCGACATCGCCCCGAGACGAGACCCTGCGTGCCCGCGACTCCTACCAACGTGCCCGAGCCGAGCCGTACCGACCCGGCTCTGATCCGCAACTTCTGCATCATCGCGCACATCGACCACGGCAAGTCCACGCTCGCCGACCGGATGCTCCAGCTCACCGGTGTGGTCGACCAGCGGCAGATGCGTGCCCAGTATCTCGACCGGATGGACATCGAGCGGGAGCGCGGCATCACGATCAAGTCCCAGGCGGTCCGGCTGCCGTGGGCGCCCACCGACGGGCAGGGTGAGGGCAGGACCCACATCCTGAACATGATCGACACCCCCGGGCACGTCGACTTCACCTATGAGGTCTCCCGGTCGCTCGCCGCGTGTGAGGGCACGATCCTGCTGGTCGACGCTGCGCAGGGCATCGAGGCGCAGACGCTGGCCAACCTCTACCTGGCCATGGAGAACGACCTCACCATCGTTCCCGTGCTGAACAAGATCGACCTGCCCGCCGCCCAGCCGGAGAAGTTCTCCGAGGAGCTGGCCAACCTCATCGGCTGCCAGCCGGAGGACGTGCTGAAGGTCTCCGCCAAGACCGGCATGGGCGTCGAGGCGCTGCTCGACCGCGTCGTCCGGGACGTGCCGGCTCCGGTCGGTGTCGCCGACGCGCCCGCCCGCGCGATGATCTTCGACTCCGTCTACGACTCGTACCGCGGTGTCGTGACGTACGTCCGTGTCGTCGACGGCCAGCTCAACAAGCGCGAGCGCATCAAGATGATGTCGACCGGGGCCACCCACGAGCTGCTGGAGATCGGCGTCTCGTCCCCCGAGATGACCGCGTCCGACGGGCTCGGCGTCGGTGAGGTCGGCTACCTCATCACCGGTGTGAAGGACGTCCGCCAGTCCAAGGTCGGTGACACGATCACCTCCCTGAACAAGGGCGCGACCGAGGCGCTCGGCGGCTACAAGGACCCCAAGCCGATGGTGTTCTCGGGTCTCTACCCGCTGGACGGCTCGGAGTACCCGGACCTCCGCGAGGCTCTCGACAAGCTGCAGCTCAACGACGCCGCGCTCGTCTACGAGCCGGAGACCTCCGCCGCGCTCGGCTTCGGCTTCCGCGTCGGCTTCCTGGGTCTTCTCCACCTCGACGTCATCCGCGAGCGGCTCGAGCGCGAGTTCGGGCTCGACCTCATCGCCACCGCCCCCAACGTGGTCTACCGCGTGGTCATGGAGGACGGCAGCGAGCACACGGTCACGAACCCGAGTGAGTTCCCCGAGGGCAAGATCAATGACGTGTTCGAGCCCGTCGTGCGGGCGACGATCCTCGCCCCGAGCGAGTTCATCGGCGCGATCATGGAGCTGTGCCAGACCCGTCGCGGCACCCTGATCGGCATGGACTACCTCTCCGAGGACCGGGTCGAGATCCGCTACACCCTGCCCCTCGCGGAGATCGTCTTCGACTTCTTCGACCAGCTGAAGTCCAAGACGCGCGGTTACGCCTCCCTCGACTACGAGCCCACGGGCGAGCAGGCCTCCAGCCTGGTCAAGGTCGACATCCTGCTGCACGGCGACAAGGTCGACGCGTTCTCCGCCGTCACCCACAAGGACGCCGCGTACGCCTACGGTGTGCGGCTCGTCGCCAAGCTCCGCGAGCTCATCCCGCGCCAGGCCTTCGAGGTGCCGATCCAGGCCGCCATCGGCTCCCGGGTCATCGCCCGCGAGACCATCCGCGCCATCCGGAAGGACGTCCTCGCCAAGTGCTACGGCGGTGACATCTCCCGTAAGCGGAAGCTGCTGGAGAAGCAGAAGGAAGGCAAGAAGCGCATGAAGATGGTCGGCTCGGTGGAGGTGCCGCAGGAGGCCTTCATCGCCGTCCTGTCGAGCGACGAGTCCTCCTCCAAGAAGAAGTAGCCGGGAACGTCAGAAGCAGGTGCCTTGCGCATCGAACGGGTCCACGTGCCGACGGCGCGTGGACCCGTTCGTTACCAAGCGGGGGCTTGCAAGCTCTTACGCGCCAGTCCTCGGGCCCTTACTCTGATCCCGAATCGAAGGTTACTCGCCAGTTAGTTACGTAGTTACGCACCGCCAGCAGGCACCGCCGCCGCCCGGAGGACGTCGTGAGCGACACACAGACCCTGATCGAGAACCGGCCGCCCTCCGTGGCGACCCTCTTCCTTGAGCGCGTCGAGCGGACTCCCGACGCGGAGGCCTACCGGTACCCGGTCCCCGCCGCGTCCGGCACCGGCCCCGACGACTGGAAGTCGCTCAGTTGGGGGCAGGCCGCCGAGCGGGTCTACGCGATCGCCGCCGGCCTGATCGACCTCGGCGTGCAGCCCGAGGAGCGCGTCGCCCTCGCCTCCTCCACCCGGGTGGAGTGGGTCCTCGCCGACCTCGGTGTGATGTGCGCGGGCGCCGCGACGACCACCATCTACCCGCAGACGAACGCCGAGGAGTCGGCGTTCATCCTCGCGGACTCCGAGTCCAAGGTTCTGATCGCCGAGGACGCGGTCCAGGTGGCCAAGGCGCGCGAGCGCCGCTCCGAGCTGCCCGACCTCCACCACGTCGTGGTCGTCGACCCCGAGGGCGTGGAGACCGACGACTGGGTCCTCTCGCTCGCCGACCTGGAAGCGCGCGGCAAGGCGTACCTGGAGAAGAACGCCGAGGCCGTCAAGGAGCGGGTCGCCGCGATCACCGCCGACCAGCTCGCCACCCTCATCTACACCTCGGGCACCACCGGCCGCCCCAAGGGCGTCCGCCTCCCGCACGACAACTGGTCGTACATGGCCAAGGCCATCGCCGCCACCGGCCTCGTCACCAAGGACGACGTCCAGTACCTGTGGCTGCCGCTCGCCCACGTCTTCGGCAAGGTGCTGACCTCCGGCCAGATCGAGGTCGGACACGTCACCGCCCTCGACGGCCGGATCGACAAGATCATCGTGAACCTGCCGATCGTGCAGCCGACCTACATGGCGGCCGTCCCGCGCATCTTCGAGAAGGTCTACAACGGGGTCGCCGCCAAGGCCCGCGAGGGCGGCGGCGCGAAGTACAAGATCTTCCAGTGGTCGGCCGGCGTCGCCCGCGAGTACGCCAAGGTCACCCAGGACAACTTCCGCCGCACCGGCACGGCCTCGGCCCCCTTCGGCCTCACGGCCAAGCACAAGGTCGCCGACGCGCTGGTCTACAAGAAGCTCCGCGAGGCCTTCGGCGGACGCCTGCGCGCCGCCGTCTCCGGCTCCGTCGCCCTGGCACCCGAGATCGGCTACTTCTTCTCCGGCGCCGGCATCCACATCCTGGAGGGCTACGGCCTGACGGAGTCCAGCGCCGCCTCCTTCGTCAACCCGGGCGAGGCGTACCGCACCGGTACCGTCGGCAAGCCGCTCCCCGGCACCGAGGTCCGGATCGCCGACGACGGCGAGATCCTGCTGCGCGGCCCCGGCATCATGGAGGGCTACCACCGCCTGCCGGAGAAGACGGCCGAGGTCCTGGAGCCGGACGGCTGGTTCCACACCGGCGACATCGGCGAGCTGTCCGCCGACGGGTACCTGCGGATCACCGACCGCAAGAAGGACCTGTTCAAGACCTCCGGCGGCAAGTACATCGCCCCGACCGAGGTCGAGGGCCAGTTCAAGGCCGTCTGCCCGTTCGTCTCCAACATCGTGGTGCTCGGCGCCGACCGGAACTACTGCTCCGCGCTCATCGCCCTCGACGAGCCCGCCATCCTCGGCTGGGCCGCCGAGCAGGGCCTCACCGGCAAGACGTACGCGGAGGTCGTCGCCGCCCCGGAGACCGAGAAGCTGGTCCAGGGGTACGTCGACCGCCTCAACGAGAACCTCCAGCGCTGGCAGACGATCAAGAAGTTCCGTCTGCTGCCGCGCGACCTCGACGTCGAGCACGGCGAGCTGACCCCGTCGCTGAAGATGAAGCGGCCCGTCGTGGAGCGCACGTACCAGCACCTCATCGACGCGATGTACGAGGGCTCGCGCGAGGCGTAGCCGCAGTGGCCGCCGCCGCACGGTGGGCGTGGTCGCGGCGGTTTTCCACAGGCCGGAGGTTCGCCTCGGGCGGTACGGGACAATGGGCTCATGCCTTCCGTACTGCCCGATGGTGAGAACGTCCCCGACGACGGGGCGCTGCCCCCGCACGCCCTGGAAGGGGCGGGGGAGCGGCCCCTCGGGTTCTACCTGCACGTGCCGTACTGCGCGACGCGCTGCGGCTACTGCGACTTCAACACGTACACCGCGAGCGAGCTGCGCGGTGCCGGCGGCGTGCTCGCCTCCCGGGACAACTACGCCGGGCAGGTCGCCGAGGAGATCCGGCTCGCCCGGAAGGTCCTCGGCGACGACCCCAGGCCGGTGCGGACCGTCTTCGTCGGCGGCGGCACGCCCACGCTGCTCGCCGCCGGTGACCTCGTACGGATGCTGGGGGCCGTCCGCGACGAGTTCGGGCTCGCGGACGACGCCGAGGTGACGACGGAGGCGAATCCGGAGTCCGTGAACCCCGCGTATCTGGCGGAGCTGCGGGAGGGCGGGTTCAACCGGATCTCCTTCGGCATGCAGAGCGCCAAGCAGCACGTCCTGAAGATCCTCGACCGGACCCACACCCCCGGTCGCCCCGAGGCGTGCGTCGCGGAGGCGCGGGCCGCCGGGTTCGAGCACGTCAACCTCGACCTGATCTACGGCACGCCCGGGGAGTCCGACGACGACTGGCGTGCTTCCCTCGACGCGGCCATCGGCGCCGGGCCCGACCACGTCAGCGCGTACGCCCTGATCGTCGAGGAAGGGACGCAGCTCGCCCGCCGGATCCGGCGCGGCGAGGTGCCGATGACCGACGACGACGTGCACGCCGACCGGTACCTGATCGCGGACGCGGCCTTCGAGGAGGCGGGGTTCTCCTGGTACGAGGTGTCCAACTGGGCCACCTCCGAGGCCGGGCGCTGCCTCCACAACGAGCTGTACTGGCGCGGCGCCGACTGGTGGGGCGCCGGGCCGGGCGCGCACTCGCACGTGGGCGGGGTGCGGTGGTGGAACGTGAAGCATCCGGGGGCGTACGCGGCGGCGCTGGGGGCCGGGAAGTCGCCCGGTGCCGGGCGGGAGCTCCTCTCGGAGGAGGACCGCCGGGTGGAGCGGGTGCTGCTGGAGCTGCGGCTGCGGGACGGGTGCCCGCTGGATCTGCTGAAGCCCGCAGGGCTTGCGGCCGCCGGGCGGGCGCTTGGGGATGGGCTCCTCGACCCCGGGTCGTACGAGGACGGGCGCGCGGTGCTGACCCTGCGGGGTCGGCTGCTGGCCGACGCGGTGGTGCGGGACCTGGTGGACTGAGGTCCAGGCCCGGGAGCGACGACCACCGCGCGGGGCCCGCTACGGAGCCGTCACGAAGTCGATCAGTTCCTCCACTCGGCCCAGGAGCTCCGGCTCCAGGTCCTTGTAGGACGTGACCTTCGACAGGATGTGCTGCCAGGCCGCGCCCGTGTTGTCCGAGGGCCAGCCCAGGGCGCGGCAGACGCCCGTCTTCCAGTCCTGGCCGCGGGGGACCGTCGGCCAGGTCCTGATGCCGACCGAGGACGGTTTCACCGCCTCCCAGACGTCGATGTACGGGTGGCCGACCACCAGGACGTCCGGGGACGTGACCTGCGCGGCGATCCGGCTCTCCTTCGAGCCGGGGACCAGGTGGTCCACCAGGACGCCCAGTCGGGCGTCCGGTGCCGGGCCGAACTCAGCCACGATCGACGGCAGGTCGTCGATGCCCTCCAGGTACTCGACGACCACGCCCTCGATCCGCAGGTCGTCGCCCCAGACCCGCTCGACGAGTTCGGCGTCGTGCCGGCCCTCCACGTAGATCCGGCCCGCCCGCGCCACGCGCGCCCGCGCGCCCGGGACGGCGATCGAACCGGAGGCCGTACGGGTGGGGCGTACCGGGGCCGCCGCGGCCGGGCGGACCAGGGTCACGACCCTGCCCTCCAGGAGGAAGCCGCGCGGCTCCATCGGGAAGACCCGGTGCTTGCCGAAGCGGTCCTCCAGGGTCACCGTGCCCGCCTCGCAGCGGATCACCGCCCCGCAGAAGCCCGTGGCGACCTCCTCCACGACGAGGTCGGGATCGGCCGGGATCTCCGGAACGGCCTTCGGCTTCTTCCAGGCAGGGGTCAGGTCCGGGTCGTAGCTGCGCATCTGCGCGACGTTATGACACGGCGAAGCGGCGTGCCAGTTCCTCGCGCTGTGTCCGGACGAACGTGGCGTCCACCACTGCCCCGTGGCCCGGCACGTACACCGCGTCCTCGCCGCCGAGCGACAGCAGCCGGTCCAGCGCGTCCGGCCAGCGGGACGGGATCGCGTCCGGTCCGGCCTGCGGCTCGCCCGACTCCTCCACCAGGTCCCCGCAGAAGACGACCTCCCGCTCTCCGGGGACGAAGAGCGCCAGGTCGTGGCCCGTGTGGCCGGGGCCGATGTTCGCCAGGAGCACCTGCCGGCCGCCCAGGTCGAGCGTCCACTCGCCCGACACCACGTGCCGCGGGGCCACCAGCACGTCCACCGCCTCCGCCGCCGCCGCGGCGTCGAGCCCGTGCCGTACCGCGTCCGAGCGCAGGGCCTCCCGGTCCTGCGCCCGGGCCAGGAGGTCGTCCGACCCCACCGCGCCGAAGACCTCCGCACCCGCGAACGCCGCCGTCCCGAAGACATGGTCGAAGTGAGGGTGGCTCAGTGCGATGTGCGTCACTCTTCGGCCGTCCGTCAGCGCCGCGATCTTCGCCCGGAGCTCGACGCCCTCCGCGAGCGACGAGCCCGTGTCGTACAGCAGTACCGCCTCCGCCCCCACGACCAGGCCCACCGTGGCGTCCCAGCCGGGCAGTCGGACCCTGCCGACTCCGCGTGCCAGCCGTTCCCACCCGTACGCTTCCCAATCGATGTCCATGGGGCGACGCTAACCGCTGCGTGCCCGCCTCCTTGCCAGGAGCGTTGTCCGCCGCCGTACACTGGCCGGGGGATTGCTGGCACTCGGGCGGGGTGAGTGCCAAAAGCGGAGCAACCGGAACGACGACGACAGCTGGAGGTGCGCACGAATGCTCAGCGAACGCAGACTCGAGGTCCTGCGCGCCATCGTCCAGGACTACGTCGGGACGGAGGAGCCGGTCGGCTCGAAGGCGCTCACCGAGCGCCACAAGCTCGGCGTCTCGCCCGCCACCGTCCGCAACGACATGGCGGTGCTGGAGGAGGAGGGGTACATCGCCCAGCCCCACACCAGCGCCGGCCGTATCCCGACCGACAAGGGCTACCGGCTCTTCGTCGACCGGCTGGCCGGCGTCAAGCCGCTGTCGACGCCCGAGCGGCGGGCCATCCACAACTTCCTCGACGGCGCGGTCGACCTCGACGACGTCGTCGGCCGTACGGTGCGGCTGCTCGCGCAGCTGACCCGTCAGGTCGCCGTCGTCCAGTACCCCTCGCTGACCCGTTCGACCGTCCGGCACGTGGAGCTGCTCGCGCTGGCCCCGGCCCGCCTGATGCTCGTGCTCATCACGGACACCGGCCGCGTCGAACAGCGCGTCATCGACTGCCCCGCGCCCTTCGGCGAGACCTCCCTCGCCGACCTGCGGGCCCGGCTCAACAGCCGGGTCGTCGGCCGCCGGTTCGCCGACGTGCCGCAGCTGGTGCAGGACCTCCCCGAGTCCTTCGAGGAGCTCGAGGACCGCGCCACGGTCTCGACCGTGCTCGCGACCCTCCTCGAGACGCTCGTGGAGGAGCACGAGGAGCGGCTGATGATCGGCGGCACCGCCAATCTCACCCGCTTCGGACACGACTTCCCCCTGATGATCAGGCCAGTCCTGGAAGCCTTGGAGGAGCAGGTCGTGCTCCTCAAGCTGCTCGGCGAGGCCAAGGAATCGGGCATGACCGTACGCATCGGGCACGAGAACGCCCACGAGGGGCTGAGCTCCACCTCGGTCGTCTCGGTCGGCTACGGTTCGGGCGGCGAAGCAGTCGCCAAACTCGGCGTGGTCGGACCGACCCGCATGGACTACCCCGGAACGATGGGAGCGGTACGCGCAGTGGCACGTTACGTCGGACAGATCCTGGCGGAGTCGTAAGTGGCCACGGACTACTACGCCGTACTCGGCGTGCGCCGCGACGCTTCCCAGGACGAGATCAAGAAGGCCTTCCGGAGGCTCGCGCGCGAGCTGCACCCGGACGTCAATCCCGATCCGAAGACGCAGGAACGCTTCAAGGAGATCAACGCCGCCTACGAGGTCCTCTCGGACCCGCAGAAGAAGCAGGTCTACGACCTCGGCGGCGACCCGCTCTCGGCCTCCGGCGGCGGTGGCGCGGGTGGCTTCGGCGCGGGTGGCTTCGGCAACTTCTCCGACATCATGGACGCCTTCTTCGGCACGTCCCAGCAGCGCGGTCCGCGTTCGCGCACGCGCCGCGGCCAGGACGCCATGATCCGCCTGGAGATCGACCTCAACGAGGCGGCCTTCGGCACCACCAAGGACATCCAGGTCGACACGGCCGTCGTCTGCACCACCTGTTCGGGTGAGGGCGCGGCCCCCGGCACGTCCGCGCAGACCTGTGACATGTGTCGCGGCCGCGGTGAGGTCTCCCAGGTCACCCGGTCCTTCCTGGGCCAGGTCATGACCTCCCGGCCCTGCCCGCAGTGCCAGGGCTTCGGCACCGTCGTCCCGACCCCGTGCCCCGAGTGCGCGGGCGACGGCCGGGTCCGGTCCCGCCGCACGCTCACCGTCAAGATCCCGGCCGGTGTCGACAACGGCACCCGGATCCAGCTCGCGGGCGAGGGTGAGGTCGGCCCCGGCGGCGGCCCCGCCGGCGACCTGTACGTCGAGATCCACGAGATCCCGCACGAGACGTTCCAGCGGCGGGGCGACGACCTGCACTGCACGGTGACCATCCCGATGACGGCCGGCGCGCTCGGCACGAAGGTGCCGCTGCAGACCCTCGACGGCATCGAGGAGATCGACATCCGTCCGGGCACCCAGTCCGGCCAGTCGGTCCCGCTGCACGGCCGAGGCATCACGCACCTGCGGGGCAACGGCCGGGGCGACCTGATCGTGCACGTCGAGGTGCAGACCCCGGGCAAGCTCGACGCGGAGCAGGAGCGGCTCCTGCGCGAGCTGGCCAAGCTCCGCGGCGAGGAGCGCCCCACCGGGCAGTTCCAGCCGGGGCAGCAGGGCTTGTTCTCGCGTCTGAAGGATGCGTTCAACGGGCGGTAGACGCTCGGCAAAGGGCTGTTTCCGCGCCTGAAGTACGCCTTCAACGGGCGGTGGGCGCTCGGCTCCCAGCCGGTGACAAGGGCGGTATCCGTGGTTCACGGGTGCCGCCCTTTCCCTGTCCCGCCTACCGATTCGGCCCGCCGACACGGCCATGAAACGATGCCCGTATGTCCACCACCGCACTGAACGATCTCTTTCGGTTTCCGATCGTGCAGGCCCCCATGGCGGGTGGCGCTTCCTGTCCCGAGCTCGTCGGAGCCGTCTGCAAGGCCGGTGCGCTCGGGTTCCTGGCCGGCGGGTACAAGACGGCCGGAGGCCTGTACCAGGAGATCAAGCAGGTACGCGGGCTCACCTCGCGGCCCTTCGGCGTCAACCTCTTCATGCCGCCGGGCGGCCCGCACGCCGACCCCGCCGCCGTCGAGGTCTACCGGCACCAGCTCGCGGGCGAGGCGACCTGGTACGACACCTCCCTCGGCGAGGCCGACGACGGCCGTGACGACGGCTACGACGCCAAGCTGGCGATCCTCCTGGAGGACCCGGTCCGTGTCGTCTCCTTCACCTTCGGCTGCCCCGCCCCCGAGACGCTCGCCGCCTTCGCCCGTGCCGGAACGTTCACGCTCGTCACCGTCACCTCCGCCGAGGACGCCGTCGCCGCCGAGCGGGCCGGTGCCGACGCCGTCTGCGTCCAGGGCGCCGAGGCCGGCGGCCACCAGAGCACGTACCGCGACGACCCGGCCGACGACGGCACCCCGGGGACCGGACTCCTCGCCCTCGTCACCCAGGTCCGCGAGAGCGTCGCGCTGCCGATCGTCGCCACCGGCGGGATCATGCGGGGCGCGCAGATCGCCGCCGCCCTCGCCGCCGGGGCCGACGCCGCCCAGCTCGGCACCGCCTTCCTCTCCTGCCCGGAGTCCGGCGCGCACCCGCTGCACAAGCGGGCCCTGACCGATCCGCTCTTCACCCGGACCGCCTTCACCCGGGCCTTCTCCGGGCGTCCGGCGCGTGGACTCGTCAACCGCTTCATGCGCGAACACGGGCCGTACGCCCCCGCCGCCTACCCCGAGGTCCACCACCTCACCGCCCCGCTCCGCAAGGCCGCCGCCACCTCCGGCGACGCCCAGGGCATGGCCCTGTGGGCCGGGCAGGGCCACCGTCTCGCCCGCGAACTCCCCGCCGGGCAGCTCGTCGAGGTCCTGGCCGCCGAACTCGACACCGCACTCTCCGACCTGGCTCACAGGAGCGCCTCATGACCGCACCCGTCTTCGTCGTCGACACGATCCCCGACACCCGCCTCTTCGTCCTGGACGGGCCCGAGGGCCGGCACGCCGTCTCCGTGAAGCGGCTGAACCCGGGGGAGGACGTCGTGCTGACCGACGGCCGGGGCCGCTGGGCCGACTGCGTGGTGTCCGCCGCGGAGGGCAAGGACCGGCTGACGGTGGAGCTCTCCACCGTGCACGAGGACCCCGAGGAGCAGCCGCACGTCACCGTCGTCCAGGCGCTGCCCAAGGGCGACCGGGGCGAACTCGCCGTCGAGACCATGACGGAGACCGGTGTCGACGCGATCGTGCCCTGGGCCGCCTCCCGCTGCATCACCCAGTGGAAGGGCGACCGGGGCCTCAAGGCGCTCGCCAAGTGGCGCTCCACCGCCCGCGAGGCGGGCAAGCAGTCGCGCCGCACCCGCTTCCCCGAGGTCGCCGACCCGATGACGACCAAGCAGGTCGCCGCCCTCCTCGCCGCCGCCGACTTCGCCGGTGTCCTGCACGAGGACCGCGAGCACGGGAGCGACGCCCTGGCCACCGCCGAACTGCCCGCGAAGGGCTCGATCGTGCTGGTCGTCGGCCCCGAGGGCGGTGTCTCCCCGGACGAGCTCGCGGCCTTCGAGGCGGCCGGGGCGAAGCCGTACCGGCTGGGCCGAAGCATCCTGCGCACCTCCACGGCAGGGACGGCGGCGACGGCCCTCGTCCTGGCGCGCACCGGCCGCTGGAGCTAGGGGCAGGACACCCCCGGCAGGGACACCCCCGGCAGGGACACCCCTGGCAGGGACACCCCTGGCAGGGACACCCCCGGCAGGGACACCCCGGCAGGACACCCCTCAGCCTCGTCCGGCTCCGTCAGAGTGTCGTAGAGCGGCCAGGCGTCCTCCTCTCGGACTCCGTGGGCCGTGGGGAGGAGGCCGCGGGTCCCGGCCTCCTCCAGGAAGCGGCGTACGACGCCCGGCTTGTTGAGGTTCAGGATCTCGCCGCCGGCCGAGGCCACGTCGCCCAGGCCGAAGGGGTAGCCGGCCACGATGCGGCCCGGGCCGTCCCGGAAGACCAGGCGGAGCTGGGCGTGCCGGGTCTCCGCGCGGCGCAGGGTGAGGACCGTCCGGCAGTCGGGGTGGCGGTGGCGGACGTTCCAGAGCCACACCGTGCCGTCCACCGTCAGTTCGCGTACCGCGCCGTCCCGTCTCATCCGGCGGAGTGTACGGACGGTGATGCCGGCGGGCGGCGATTTTTGCCGGAACCCGGTGGACGGCCGCCCCCGGGTCCTTCATAGGGTGGCCGCATGGCCGACGAGTCCCCTCTGATCCGCAGTCTGCGCACCGCCGTTGCCGCCGCGCCCGGTGACGTGCCCCTGCGCCTCCACTTCGCCGAGCTGCTCCTTTCCGAGGGACGCAACGAGGAGGCCGTCGCGGAGGCGGCCGTCGCCCTCCAGCACGCGCCCGGGGACGCGGCCGCCCGCGCGCTGATGATGCGGGCCATGGGCGTGCCCCCGGTGTCGGCTCCGGCGCCGGAGCCGGGCCCCGCGCCGGTGCAGCCGCCCGTGGCCGAGAAGCCTGTGGTCGAGAAGCCCGTGGCCGAGAAGCCTGTGGCCGAAAGGCCCGAGACCCCCGCCCCGGCCGACCCCGCCCTCGCCTTCGACTGGGACGCCGCCGAGCAGCAGGTCCAGGACCTCGTCGGCCCCCGCTTCCTCGAGGATCCGCAGGCCGAGGGCGGCGAGGGTGCCGCCGGGGACGCCGCCGCCTGGGACGTGGACGCCCCCGGTGCCGTACGCCTCGCCGACGTCGGCGGCATGGAGGAGGTCAAGGAGCGCCTGGAGGCCGCCTTCCTCGCCCCCATGCGCAATCCCGAACTGCGCAGGCTGTACGGCAAGTCGCTGCGCGGCGGCCTGCTCCTGTACGGGCCGCCCGGCTGCGGCAAGACCTTCATCGCCCGGGCCGTCGCGGGCGAGCTCGGCGCGAACTTCCTCACCGTCTCGCTCTCCGACGTCCTCGACATGTGGATCGGGGCCTCCGAGAAGAACATCCACGACATCTTCGAGACGGCCCGCCGCCAGGCCCCCTGCGTCGTCTTCCTCGACGAGCTGGACGCCCTCGGCGCCAAGCGTTCCCGTACGCACCACAGCGGCCTGCGCAATGTCGTCAACCAGCTCCTCACCGAGCTCGACGGCATCGCGAGCGGCGCCGGCAACGAAGGCGTCTTCGTGCTCGCCGCCACCAACGTGCCCTGGGACGTGGACATCGCGCTGCGCCGCCCCGGCCGTCTCGACCGCACGCTCCTCGTGCTGCCGCCCGACGCCGCCGCCCGGGAGGCGATCCTCCGCTACCACCTGCGCGAGCGCCCCATCGAGGCCGTCGACCTCGGCAAGCTCGTCAACGTCACCGAGGACTTCTCCGGCGCCGACCTCGCCCACCTCTGCGAGTCCGCCGCCGAGGCCGCGCTCCTCGACTCCGCCCGCACCGGCTCCGTACGCCTGATCACCACCAAGGACCTCCTCGGCGCGGCCAAGCAGATCAAGCCGTCCACGGAGCCGTGGTTCGCCGTCGCGCGGAACGTCGCCATGTTCGCCAACGAGGGCGGACTGTACGACGACCTCCTCGCCTACCTGAAGCGGAAGCGCAAGCTGTGACCACTCCGACCGCGCTCCTGCGCGCCGAGGCGCTGTACGACACCGGCCGGTACGAGCAGGCCGGGGCGCTCGTCGCCCAGCATCTGGCGACCGATCCGGAGGATGCCGACGCCCTCGTCCTGCTCGCCCGCTGCCACCACCGGGCCGGCGACGCCCCGGCCGCCCTGGCCGCCGTGGAGGAGGCGCTGCGCGCCCGGCCCGAGCTGCTCATGGGCT
This sequence comes from Streptomyces venezuelae, assembly GCF_008642375.1. Lineage (NCBI taxonomy): Bacteria > Bacillati > Actinomycetota > Actinomycetes > Kitasatosporales > Streptomycetaceae > Streptomyces > Streptomyces venezuelae. The sequence continues at coordinate 5,842,721 of NZ_CP029194.1, forward strand.
GGCTGATGCGCGTCCAGATCCTGCTGGCCCTGAAGCGGTTCCCGGAGGCCGAGGCGAGCGGCCGGCGCGCCGTCGAGCTCGCCCCGCAGTACTGGGGCAGCCACTACGCGCTCGGCACGGCCCTCGCCGAGCACGCCGAGCACGCCCGCTCCCGGGGCCGCGCGGTCGAGGCCTACGAGGCGGCGCGGGCGGCCGTCGCCCTCGGCCCCGAGGAGGACGCGGCGCACTTCCTGGTGGGCCTGACCGCCCAGCGCCGGGGCGACCACGCCACCGCGCAGCGGGCGTACGAGACGGCTCTGCGGCTCAACCCGCAGAGCAGCGAGGCCCACAACAACCTCTCGCTGCTGCGGCTGCGCCGCCGCTGGTTCCGGCGCGGGGCCTGGACGCAGGCCGCCGAGGGCTTCGTGGCCTCCGCCGCGCTCGACCTCGACGACCGCAAGGCCCGCTACAACCTGGAGGCCATGGCCTGGAACACCGCGGCCGGGGCCCGCTGGGTGGCCCTCCTCGGCTTCATCGCCTCCGCCGTCGCCATCGCCTGGATCCCCGTCGGCGCGGGCTGGGCCGACGCGGCCGTCCCGCTCCTGCTCGGCGGGGCCGTGCTCGTCGGGGCCTGGGCCGGGTGGGCGGTGTGGATGGGCCGCCGGGTGCCGCCGCGGCTGCGCCGTCCCCTGCTGCTCGTGGCGCGCAACTGCCGGCCCGTGCTGTTCATGGCCGGGGCCGTCGGACTCCTCGGGCTCTACTCGCTCGCCGAGCTCGCGCTGTGGTCCTTCGACTCGGGGGTGGTGAGCGGCTTGGGCACACCCCTCTTCTGGGGTGTGATCATCACGTACTGGGTGAGCCGCTCGGCCCTGAACCGCCGCGCGCCGAAGGACTGACGGGGGACACGGCCGTGTCGGTCGCGGCCGATAGCATTCCCGTCGTACGGATCCACAACAGAGGCGAGGAGGCCCGGGCCATGGCCGGAGAGCCGCAGAGCGACTGCCTGTTCTGCAAGATCGTGGCAGGGGAGGTGCCGGCGACGATCGTGCGCGAGACCGAGACGACCGTCGCCTTCCGCGACATCAACCCGCAGGCGCCGACGCACGTCCTGGTCATCCCGCGCCTCCACTACCCGGACGCCGCGTCCCTGGCCGCCGCCGCGCCGACCGTCGCCGCCGACATACTGCGTGAGGCCGGAGAGGTCGCCGCGCAGGAGAAGGTCGACGGCCACGGCTTCCGGATCGTCTTCAACACCGGCGCCGGCGCGGGCCAGACCGTCTTCCACGCCCACGCGCACGTGCTGGGCGGCCGCGGCCTCAACTGGCCTCCCGGCTAAGCCGTGTCCGTACGCGAACTGGTCGTCCTCGGGACCGCGAGCCAGGTCCCGACCCGGCACCGCAACCACAACGGCTACCTGCTGCGCTGGGACGGCCAGGGCATCCTCTTCGACCCGGGCGAGGGCACCCAGCGCCAGATGCTGCGGGCCGGGGTCGCCGCGCACGACCTCGACCGGATCTGCGTCACGCACTTCCACGGCGACCACTCGCTCGGCCTGGCCGGGGTGATCCAGCGGATCAACCTCGACCAGGTGCCGCACCCGGTCACCGCCCACTACCCGGCGAGCGGGCAGCACTTCTTCGAGCGGCTGCGGTACGCCACGGCCTACCGCGAGACGGTGAAGCTGACCGAGTCGCCGGTCGCCGCCGACGGGCCGCTCGCGGTCACCGAGGCCTATACCCTCGACGCGCGCAGGCTCTCGCACCCCGTCGAGTCGTACGGCTACCGGGTCACCGAGCCCGACGGGCGCCGGATCCTGCCCGAGAAGCTCGCCGCGCACGGCATCAAGGGCCCCGACGTGGGCCGGATCCAGCGGGAGGGCAGCCTGAACGGCGTCTCCCTCGCCGAGGTCAGCGAGGTGCGGCGCGGGCAGCGCTTCGCCTTCGTCATGGACACCCGCCTCTGCGACGGGGTGCACGCGCTCGCCGAGGGCGCCGACCTGCTCGTCATCGAGTCGACCTTCCTCGACGAGGACGTCCGGCTGGCCACGGACCACGGCCATCTGACGGCCGGACAGGCCGCGGCCGTCGCGCGGGACGCGGGCGTACGGCACCTCGTCCTGACCCACTTCTCCCAGCGCTACAGCGACCCGGCCGAGTTCGAGCGGCAGGCGCGTGCGGCCGGGTTCGACGGCGAACTGAGTATTGCCCAGGACCTCATGAGGGTCCCCGTACCGAAGAGATAGAGCAGCACCACCCATGCACCTCCCCGTGGGCCTCCCCAAGGCCGAGCTCCACCTCCACATCGAAGGCACCCTCGAACCCGAGCTGGCCTTCGCGCTCGCCGAGCGCAACGGCGTGACCCTGCCGTACGCGGACACCACCGCGCTGCGCGAGGCGTACGAGTTCAGCGACCTCCAGTCCTTCCTGGACCTCTACTACGGCCTGATGGCCGTCCTGCGCACCGCCGAGGACTTCACCGAGCTCGCCGAGGCCTATCTGGAGCGGGCCGCGGCCCAGGGCGTCCGGCACGCCGAGATCTTCTTCGACCCGCAGGCGCACACCGCCCGCGGCGTCCCGGTCGGCACCGTGATCGACGGCCTCGGGACCGCCCTCGACCGGTCGGAGGAGCGGTACGGGATCTCGACCCGGCTCATCCTGTGCTTCCTGCGCGACGAGTCCGCCGAGTCGGCCCTGGCCACCCTGGAGGCCGCGAAGCCGTACCTGCACCGGATCACCGGCGTCGGCCTGGACTCGGCGGAGGTCGGCCACCCGCCCGCGAAGTTCCGCGAGGTGTACGAGGAGGCCGCCCGGCTCGGGCTGCGCCGCGTCGCCCACGCCGGCGAGGAGGGCCCCGCGGCGTACGTCCGGGAGGCCCTCGACGTCCTCGGTGTGGAGCGGATCGACCACGGTCTGCGCTGCATGGAGGACCCGGAGCTGGTCGGCCGGCTGGCCCGCGAGCGGGTGCCGCTGACGCTCTGCCCCCTGTCGAACGTCCGGCTCCGCGTCATCGGCACCCTCGCCGACCACCCGCTCCGCGCGATGATGGAGGCGGGCCTGCTGGTGACGGTGAACTCCGACGACCCGGCCTACTTCGGCGGCTACGCGGGCGACAACTTCGACGCGGTGGAGGCCGCCCTGGCCCTGGAGCCGGAGCAGCTCCGCGCCCTCGCCCGCAACTCCTTCGAGGCCTCCTTCCTGGAGGACGACGAGCCCCGCAGGGCCCGGTACCTCGCGGAGGTCGAGGCCTACGACTTCGGGGCCTAGGGGCGTAGGGGCGCAGCGGCGTCAGGCGCGGCAGCGCAGCATTTCCAGCGGCGGGTTGGAGCGCATGTCCGCCCAGAACTCCTCGCCGTACGCGCGGACGCCGGCCTCGGACACCGACAGCGGGACCCATTCCAGCGCACTGAACCCGGCCGCCTCGAGGGACCGCTCGTAGACCTCGCGGCGTGGACACGTGGTGATGATGGTGATCGGCTGCGGGTCGAGGAGGGCGGTGAGCCGCCCTCGGGTGCCCGTCTCGATCTCCTCGCCGGTCGCCTCGATGCGGAACCCGTACTTGTCCAGGGGCGGACCGTCGTACCGGTAGTCGGGCGTCTGGACGAGCAGGAAGAACTCCCCGCCCGGCACCAGGTTCCGGTGGATGGCGGCGCACATCCGCTCCGTCTCCGCGATGTCCCCGGCGTAGTTGAGACACTGCACGCCCAGCGCGATGTCGTAGCGCCGGTCGAGCTGCCGCAGCTCGGCCACGTCGCCGACCTCGTAGACCACGCCCAGCGGGTCACGCCGGTCGATCTCCTGCGCGGCGGCGATCATCTCGACGGAGATGTCGACGCCGAAGACGTCGGTCGCGCCGCGCCGCTTGAACTCCCTGCTGTAGAAACCGGTGCCGCACGCCAGGTCGAGGACCGACTTGCCGGTCACGTCCCCGACCATGCCCAGGAAGCTGGGCACCTCCCCGTAACGCATCAGCGGCAGGGACTTGAAGCCCTCGAAGGCCTCGCCGATCTCGTCGTACTGATCCTGCACGTTCATGTGTTTCCCCCCTCTACGGTTCGCCTGTAGGCGGCCACGCCGAGCAGCCCTCCGGAGGAGGAGGGGCACCGGGCAGCGGTCGTGGCAGTGAGTCTGCGCCCGCGTCGTCCGGCTGTCGTATGAGCGGATCACACGAAGAAGGCGGTCGGGTGACTCTCGTATCACCCAACAAGCAGATCCACCGGGGGAGGAACGCCGCAGGTGGCAGGGGCGGAATCGTCGCTACCCGCGGTCCGACGGACGGGCCAGGCGGAAGGCCGATCTCGCCGCGCGGAGACGGGCCGGGCGGACGGGGAACTCGGTCACGGGCTGTTCCGGGGCGCCCATCTGCGGGACGAGCGCGGAGGACGCCGAGGCGGTGCCCGCGAGGACGGCGGCCGGGGCGCCGCCGCGGCGCCGGACGGAGCCCGGCACGAGAGGGCGGCCGGAGGCGTGGCGGGCCACCGCCGTCATGGGGACCGCGACGAGGAGGAGCAGGGCGCAGAGGACCACGCCCATGCCCGTGTACCCGGCGCTCTCCGAGAGCACGCTGCCGACGACCGGACCGCAGGCCACGCCCAGGGAGGACGCCGAGCCGACCAGGACGGCCCAGCGGCCGCGCGGGTCGAGGGAGGCGGCCAGGCCCAGGAGGTACGAGAGGACGACCGGGTAGACGGCGTTCCACAGGATCTCGCCGGTCGCGAAGGAGGCCAGGCTCCCGGCGGCCGAGCTCAGCAGCACGCAGCCCGCGATGACGGCGGTGCCCGCGCCGATCGGCACCGCCCGGCCGAGGCGCGAGCCGAGCGCGCCCGCCGCCGTGACCCCGGCGAGCCCGGCGCCGAGCGCCGCCGCGAAGACCGCGCCGACGGTGACCTCGGAGAGGCCGGCCTGGGTGAGCCCGATCCGGCCGCTCACGCCCCAGAGCGCGTTCTGCGCGAGGGACCAGCACAGGATGCCCCCGGCGAGCACGGCCCCGGCCCGGCGGTAGGGCAGCGGGCCTGCGGCCGTCGCGGCCTCCCGTACCGCGCGCGCGGCGCCCGGCAGCCGGCCCGTCAGCGGCCACACCAGGGCCGCCGCGCAGGCGATGGCGAGCAGCGGGGGAGCGTGCCCCGCGCTCAGGTGCGGCAGCGTGAGGTAGAGGGCGCCCGCGGTCGCCGAGACCGTGAGCAGGCCCAGCGACGAGGCCCGGTGCGGGTCGCGCTGTCCGGCGATCCCGGCCGCCGCGACCGCCGTGGCCGTGCCCGAGCCGAGGCCGCCGAGGACCGCGCCCGCGACCACCAGCGGTACGGCGTGGGTCGCGGCGGCGGAGCCGTACCCGATCGCCATGGCGAGAAGACCCGCGCGGGCCGCCGTGCGGGGGCCGATCCGCTCCCCGCGCGCGGCGAGCGCGAATCCGGCGGTGGAGGAGCCGAGCAGCAGGACGGAGCCGACCAGGCCCGCCTGGGAGGGGCCGATGCCGAGACCCGAGGCGAGGCGGCCGACGACGGTCGGCAGCAGGTACGGGGCGAGGTATCCGGCGGTGAAGAGAGCGACGAGGGCGACGAGGGCCCCCGAGCCGCGAGGCCGCGACGACATGGGCGTTCCCGGGAACGAAAAGGGGAGGGGTGGAGCGCCCGGTGGTGCACGGGGCACGGGGTCGCGGAACCATGTGTATCAAGCAGGTGAGTTGCCCGAGAAGGTGGTATCCGGGAGTAAAGTGTGTGAGCCGGGTCACTATCGGTTTGGCGTGCGGGTTTACGGGTATGAGGGTGGCCTTCCTTGTGCGTCCCACCCGTCACCCGACCCTCATCGGGCACACTGATTTGATCCGCACCACGTTCGGGGAGCCGCCGTGACCACAGCAAGGGGAGACCAGCCGCAACACCAAGCAGGGGTCGACCCGTTGGTGTGCCTGCGCGAGCCCACCGACCCCGACTGCGACGTCTTCCTGACGGGCACCGTCTTCCTCGACATCATCTTCACCGGCCTCGACAGCGCCCCCGTCCGCGGCACCGAGTCCTGGGCTCGCGGCATGGGCTCCAGCCCCGGCGGCGTCGCCAACATGGCCACCGCCCTCGCCCGCCTCGGCCTGCGCACCTCCCTCGCCGCCGCCTTCGGCGACGACCACTACGGCGAGTACTGCTGGGACGCCCTGGAGCAGGGCGAGGGGATCGACCTGACGCTCTCCCGCACCGTCCCGGGCTGGCACTCCCCGGTGACCGTCTCCATGGCCTACGAGGGCGAGCGGACCATGGTCTCCCACGGCCACGAGGCCCCGCCGCTCGACGGCGCCCTGCCCGCCTACCCGCCGCACGCCCGCGCCGCCGTCGCCTCCCTGGTCCCCGGCCGCAGCGAGGACTGGGTCGAGCAGGCCGCGCGCGGCGGCGCCAAGGTCTTCGCCGACGTCGGCTGGGACGACACCGGCCACTGGGACCTGGCGGGCCTCACCGACCTGGAGCACTGCGAGGCCTTCCTGCCCAACGCCGCCGAGGCCATGCGGTACACCCGCACCGACTGCCCCCGGGCCGCCGCCCGCGCCCTCGCCGACAAGGTCCGCTACGCCGTGGTCACCCTCGGCGCCGAGGGCGCCTACGCCGTCGACGGCGCCACCGGCGAGACCGCCGAGGTCCCCGCCATCCAGGTCTCCGCCCTCGACCCGACCGGCGCCGGGGACGTCTTCGTCGCCGGCTTCGTCACCGGCACCCTCGCCGACTGGCCCCTCGCCGACCGGCTCGCCTTCGCGGGCCTCACCGCCGCCCTCTCCGTCCAGGAGTTCGGCGGCTCGCTCTCCGCGCCCACCTGGGGCGAGATCGCCGCCTGGTGGCAGCACGTCCAGGGTCACGCCCGGCAGGACCCGGAGGCGCTGCGCGGCCGGTACGCCTTCCTGGAACGGCTCCTCCCGGCACCCGCACGCCCCTGGCCGCTGCGCCGGGCGGTGCCCACGATCGGCTTCCGTGCGGCCGCCTCGTAAATCCCTTCGGCGCGTCGCCGTCAAGTCGTAGGCTTGGTACCCGAGAGGTTGTCGAGCAGCGAGAACCCTGCAACGGGAGGTATGCGCAGGCCACAGTGCCGGCCCATGACTCAGACACCCACAGCCCACGACGGAGCGTCCCTCGACGGGAAGCCCGACCAGGCCCGCGCCCACTTCGCCGTCCCCGCCAAGCATCCGATGGTGAGCCTGCTGGGCTCCGGTGACGCGCTGCTCCGCGTCATCGAGAAGTCCTTCCCGCGGGCCGACATCCATGTCCGGGGCAATCAGGTCAGCGCGGTCGGAGACGCGGCGGAAGTCGCCCTGATACAGCGCCTGTTCGACGAGATGATGCTGGTGCTCCGCACCGGTCAGCCGATGACGGAGGACGCAGTGGAACGCTCGATCGCCATGCTCAGGGCGAGCGACGACGGATCGGCGGACGGCGGCGGCGAGACCCCCGCAGAGGTGCTCACGCAGAACATCCTCTCCAGCCGGGGCCGCACGATCCGCCCCAAGACGCTCAACCAGAAGCGGTACGTCGACGCGATCGACAAGCACACGATCGTCTTCGGCATCGGCCCCGCCGGCACGGGCAAGACCTACCTCGCCATGGCGAAGGCGGTCCAGGCCCTGCAGTCCAAGCAGGTCACCCGGATCATCCTGACCCGGCCCGCCGTCGAGGCGGGCGAGCGGCTCGGCTTCCTGCCCGGCACGCTCTACGAGAAGATCGACCCCTACCTGCGGCCGCTCTACGACGCGCTGCACGACATGCTCGACCCCGACTCGATCCCCAAGCTCATGGCGAGCGGGACGATCGAGGTCGCGCCGCTGGCCTACATGCGAGGCCGGACGCTCAACGACGCGTTCATCATCCTCGACGAGGCGCAGAACACGAACCCCGAGCAGATGAAGATGTTCCTCACCCGCCTCGGCTTCGACTCGAAGATCGTCATCACCGGTGACGTCACCCAGGTCGACCTGCCGAACGGCACGAAGAGCGGTCTTCGCCAGGTCCGCGACATCCTGGACGGTGTCCAGGACGTCCACTTCTCGACGCTCACGTCGCAGGATGTCGTCCGGCACAAGCTCGTCGGCCGTATCGTCGACGCGTACGAGCAGTACGACCTCCGCAACGAGAGCCGCGACGACAGCCGCGGCGAGCATCGGCGCGGCCGTAACGGGAAGTAGAACGCAGAACACATGTCGATCGACGTCAACAACGAGTCCGGTACCGAGGTCGACGAGCAGGCGATCCTCGACATCGCCCGCTACGCGCTCGCGCGCATGCGCATCCACCCGCTCTCCGAGCTCTCGGTGATCGTCGTGGACGCGGAGGCGATGGAGCAGCTCCACATCCAGTGGATGGACCTGCCCGGACCCACGGACGTCATGTCCTTCCCGATGGACGAGCTGCGTCCGCCGGCCAAGGACGACCAGGAGCCCCCGCAGGGGCTCCTGGGCGACATCGTGCTCTGCCCCGAGGTCGCCACCCAGCAGGGCAAGGACGCGCCGACGGAGCACTCCATGGACGAGGAGCTCCAGCTCCTCACCGTCCACGGCGTGCTCCACCTCCTCGGGTACGACCACGAGGAGCCCGAGGAGAAGGCCGAGATGTTCGGCCTCCAGGCGGCGATCGTCGACGGCTGGCGCGCGGAGAAGGGCCTCACCGGCCCGTCCCCGGCTCCGACCGTCTCCTGACCCGATGGACGTCTCGCTGATCCTCGGCGCCGTCGCGCTGGTCGTCGTCGCCTGGCTCGCCGCCTGCGCCGAGGCCGGTCTCGCCCGCGTCTCCAGCTTCCGCGCCGCCGAGGCCGTCCGGTCCGGGCGGCGCGGGGCGGAGAAGCTCTCCCAGGTCACCGCCGACCCGACCCGCTATCTCAACGTGGCGCTGCTCGTCCGCGTCGCCTGCGAGATGGCGGCCGGCGTCCTCGTCACGTACGCCTGCCTCGAAGCCTTCCCGGAGACCTGGGAGGCGCTGCTCGTCGCGATCGTCGTGATGGTCCTCGTCTCGTACGTCGCCGTCGGCGTCTCGCCGCGCACGATCGGCCGCCAGCACCCGCTGAACACGGCGACGGCCGCCGCGTACGTCCTGCTGCCGCTGGCCCGGATCATGGGGCCGATCCCGCAGCTCCTGATCCTCATCGGCAACGCACTGACCCCGGGCAAGGGCTTCCGCAAGGGCCCCTTCGCCTCCGAGGCCGAGCTGCGGGCCATGGTCGACCTCGCCGAGCAGGAGTCCCTGATCGAGGACGAGGAGCGCCGCATGGTGCACTCCGTCTTCGAGCTGGGCGACACGCTCGTGCGGGAGGTCATGGTGCCGCGCACCGACCTCATCTGCATCGAGCGGTACAAGACGATCCGTCAGGCCCTCACCCTCGCGCTGCGCTCCGGTTTCTCCCGGATCCCGGTCACCGGCGAGAACGAGGACGACATCGTCGGCATCGTGTACCTGAAGGACCTCGTCCGGAAGACGCACATCAACCGCGAGTCCGAGGCCGACCTCGTGTCGACCGCGATGCGGGCCGCCGCCTTCGTCCCCGACACCAAGAACGCCGGCGACCTGCTGCGCGAGATGCAGCAGGAGCGCAACCACGTCGCCGTCGTCATCGACGAGTACGGCGGCACGGCCGGCATCGTCACCATCGAGGACATCCTGGAGGAGATCGTCGGCGAGATCACCGACGAGTACGACCGGGAGCTGCCGCCCGTCCAGGAGCTGGGCGAGGGCCGCCACCGCGTCACCGCCCGCCTCGACATCGGCGACCTCGGCGAGCTGTACGGCCTGGGCCCCGACGAGTACGACGACGAGGACGTGGAGACCGTCGGCGGGCTGCTCGCCAAGGCCCTCGGCCGCGTCCCGATCGCGGGCGCGAAGGCGGTCGTGGAGCTGCCGGACGGCCGCTCGCTCCGGCTCACGGCGGAGTCCCCGGCCGGCCGCCGGAACAAGATCGTCACCGTGCTCGTGGAACCCCTGGAACCACAGGAAGCCGAGGAGTAGCCCGTATGACCCCCGAGCAGCTGCGCGCGTTCTGCCTGGACTTCAACGACGCGACGGAGGAGTTCCCCTTCGGCCCGGAGACCTCCGTCTTCAAGGTCGCCGGGAAGCTGTTCGCGCTGTCGGCGCTCGACGCCGAGCCGCTCAGGGTCAACCTCAAGTGCGATCCGGACGAGGCCGTACGCCTCCGCGAGGAGCACCCGGCAGTCGCCCCCGGCTATCACATGAACAAGCGGCACTGGAACACGGTGACCGTCGGAGAGCTCCCGGACCGCATGGTCCGGGAGCTCGTCGAGGACTCGTACGACCTCGTCGTCGCCGGTCTGCCGAAGGCGGTACGGCTCCGCCTCGACCGGCCCTGAGTCACCTGCGGCGCAGGCCCAGGGCGACGAGCGCCGCCGTGCCGAGCACGATCGCCGCGTCCAGGGCGAGGACCGTGCGGACACCCCCGTACAGGTCACCGCCCGTGGTCGCGAGCACCCCGAGCAGCGGGATCCCGATCGTGATCCCGACCTGCTGGGTGGTCGTCACCAGGCCGGTCGCCAGGCCCTGCTCCTCGTCGGGGACGCCGGAGGTGACGATCAGTCCGTACGAGATGATCGCGCCGAGGTGGCACATGGAGGCCAGCGAGACCGCGACGGTCGCCAGGACCACACCGGACTCCTCGCCCAGGCCGAACAGCGCGGCCGTCAGCACGCCCTGCCCGGCGAGCGATCCGACCAGGACGCGACGGGCGCCGAGCCGGCCGATCACCTTCGGCGCGAGCATCCCGGCGACGACCGAGAACACGCCCTGCACGCCGAAGACGAGACCGGTGGCGAAGGACGACAGGTCCAGCGTCTCCTGGAGGTACAGCGTCAGGACGAAGACGACGGTCGACATCATCGAGAAGGTGATCAGACCGCCCAGGTTGCCGAAGGCGACCGTGCGCCGCCGCAGCATCGGCAGCGAGACCAGCGGGGCCGCGTGCCGGGACTCGACCCGGACGAAGACCGCGAGCAGCAGCAGCCCCGCCACCAGCGTGACCTGGACGTCCGTACGGCCGAAGCCGTGCTCGGCGGCCGTCGACAGGGCGTAGATCAGCGCCAGCAGGCCGCCGGTGACCGTCACCGCGCCGGGCACGTCGAGCCGGGGCTTCTCGGGGGTGCGGGACTCGGGCAGCAGGCCCGGCGCCAGCGGCAGCACGACCACGGTGAAGAGCGCGAGCAGGCCCATCGTGGAGCGCCAGCCGAGGGTGTCCGTCATGACCCCGCCGAGCACCATGCCCACGGTGAAGCCCAGCGACAGCAGGGTGCCGGAGATGCCGAGCGCCTTGTCCCGCAGGGGGCCCTCGGGGAAGGTCGTCGTCAGGAGCGACATGCCGGTCGGCACGATCGCGGCGGCGCCGATGCCCTGGAGGGCGCGCCCGGTGAGGAAGGAGGCCGGGTTCCAGGCGAAGGTGGCGAGCAGCGAGGCCGCGCCGAAGAGCGCGAGCCCGGCCAGGAAGAGCTTCTTGCGCCCGTAGAGGTCGCCGACCCGCCCGAAGAGGAGCAGGAAACCGCCGGAGGGCAGGGCGAAGGCGGTGACGGCCCACTGGAGGGCGGACTGCCCGAGGCCGAGGTCGGCGCCGAGGGCGGGCAGGGCCACGTTCAGGACGGAGAAGTCGAGCGCCACCATGAACTGGGCGGCGCACAGGACGAAGAGGATGAGCCGGTTGCGGCCGGTGAGGGCGGCCGGGGGAGTGGCGGGCGGGGAGGGTGAAGTGGTCGTCGTTGCCATGCCGACGACTCTCGTGCCACGGGAACAAGGGTGGGGAGCGGGTACTTATCCTGTTGGTCGTACCACCAGGCATCCAGGGGGAGGAAGCGGAAGTGGCCACCGCTCTCGAGAGCAAGACCGCGAAGCAGCACCGCCTCGGCGAACTGCGCGAGTTCCTGATGAGCCGCCGGGCCCGGGTGAGCCCGGCCGAGGCGGGGCTCCCGGACGGCGGGGCGCGCCGCCGCACGCCGGGCCTGCGCCGCGAGGAGGTCGCGGTCCTCGCGGGCGTCGGGGTGTCCTGGTACCAGTGGCTGGAGCAGGGCCGCGACATCACGGTCTCGCCGCAGGTGCTGGACTCGGTGGCCCGCGTGCTGCGGCTGAGCCCGGCCGAGCGGCGCCATCTGTACGTCCTCGCGGCGCTCAACCCGCCGGCCCTGGAGGCCGCCCCGGAGGACCGGGACATGTGCCAGGGGCTGCGGCGGCTGATCGACACGTGGATGCCGTTCCCCGCGCACATCATGGACGTGTACTGGAACACGGTGCTCTACAACGACGCGGCGGCGATCGTCCTCGGGATGCGGCCGGAGGCCTCGCAGAACTGCCTCGTCACCTTCTTCACCGACCCGCTGTACCGCTCGCGGTCGGTCCACTGGGAGGAGCTCGCGCCCCGGGTCGTCGCCCAGTTCCGGTCCGCCTGCTCGGAGTGCCCCGACGACGAGGGGTTCCGGGCGGTCGTCGAGGAGCTCAAGGAGCTGAGCCCGGAGTTCGCCGAGCTGTGGGAGCGGCGGGACATCCTGCCGGGCGGCCAGAACCGCAAGGAGATGGAGCACCCGCTGGTCGGCACGCTGGTCGTGGAGGCCACGCAGCTCAGGGTCCCGGCCCGGCCGGACCTGGTCATCGTCATGCACACCCCGCTCCCGGAGGCCGACACGGCCGCGAAGCTGGAGTGGCTGGTCTCCCCGGAGGGCCGCCGCGGGGCGATGTACCCGGTCGCGGGCTGAGACGGATCGGGTCGCGGGCTGAGACCCGTCGGGCCGTGGGGTGAGACGGCGACCGGGTGTCCGCGGCCTCCGACCTATGCTCGGGCCATGACACTCAGCAGCGAGCACGGCGACCTCGGCGCCGAGGACCTCAAGATCATCACCTTGGCGCGCAGCGCCCGCGCGCGCAACGGCGTGCCCGAGGGGGCGGCCGTACGGGACGAGACCGGGCGGACGTACGTGGCGGGGACCGTGGAGCTGGAGTCGCTCAAGCTGAGCGCGCTGCAGACCGCGGTGGCGATGGCGGTGGCCAGCGGCGCCGAGTCGCTGGAGGCGGCGGCCGTCGTGTCGAGCGCCGAGACCACCTCGGCGGAGGACCGCGCGGCCGTACGCGACCTCGGCGGCCCGGAGACGCCGGTGCTGCTCGCCGGCCCCGACGGGAAGCTGCGCGAGGCCGTCACCGCGGGCTGAGGAACGGAATCAGGACATCGGGGGCCCGGCGGGACGCCGGGCCCTTGCGCGTTTGTGAAGGATCACCGCAACTTCTCTTGCCTTCCCCGGCGGTCTGCGTCTCAATGAGCATCGGTCCGCCCGACGGGCCGTCAGATGTTCGCCGTTCACGCAGCGTCCGCACCCCTGCGTTCGTCATCGGAAGGGGTTCGAACTCGCCATGAGAAACAGAAGCACCTTAGGGACGGTCGCCGTACTCACCGGAGCGCTCGCCGCCGCCGGGCTCGCCTTCGCCCCGACGGCCGGAGCCGTCTCGCCGGGGTCCGCCTCGGCACAGTACGACTGCGGCAGCTGGGGCGGCGGAACCGCCAACATCACCGCGACCCAGAGCGGCACGGCCGCGACCATGACGATCAGCACGGCCGTCACGACGCCGATCTCGGTCGGCGCCGACCAGATCAACGCCACGCTGACGCTGGCCAAGGCGGGCGGCGGCACCCGGGTCTTCACCGGGAAGAAGAACCCGGCGGTCGGCGCCGGGCAGCCCGTCACCATCGGTCCCCTGAGCGGGACCGTGGCCTCGGGCGACAGTCTCAACTCGTACTTCGCGGGTGTCGCCCTCAAGATGGTGATCTTCGGGGTCACGGTGAACTGTGACGCCGTGACCTCGCAGACCCCGGGCCCGTTCGTCTTCAGCTGAGCCCTGCCCCACCCCTGACCGGTGTCGCCGACGGCGGCACCGGTCTCTGGCGTGACCTGGGCAAATGCCGGGATTGGGCTGATCTTGACAGAATCTGATGGGTCATCAGTCGATGGTTTTCGATTCCATTGACTTCTCTCGGCCCGCAGCCGTCAATGGCGCCCTCTCATCCCTCAGGAGGGGGCCCACACATGGCACTCACCCGATCCAGGGCGGCGACCCGAAGACGGCGTTGGACCGCCGTCCTCGGCGCCACCGCCCTCGCGGTCGCCGCAGGCGGCGCCATCGCCGCTCCGGCCCACGCGACCACGAACTCCACCCCGGTGGAGTTCCAGACCCGATGCGTCCCGCCGCCGATCGCCGGCATCCCGCCCATCACGGGCACCACGACCGCCGAGATCACGGTCGACAAGGCCGCGCCCAAGGTCGGCGACACGGTCACGGTGACCTACACGATCACCAAGCCCGCCGCGTCGAACCCCGTCGACCTCGCCCTCCCGGCCGACATCATGACGCCGAGCGGCAAGGTCGTCCTCGGCGGCGCCCAGACCGGCGCGGTCAGCGTCACCGGACCCAAGAAGAACCCGCCCATCCCGGGCAAGGGCTCCTTCCCGGCCTTCTCCATGACCGGCACCTTCACGGTCACCGAGGCCGGATCGATCACCCTCTCGCCGGGCGACTACAACATCCACACCAGCTACCTCATGGAGCTGGACACCCCCTGTACGGTGCTCAACCCGCCCGCCCCGGTCTCCGAGACGGTCGTCGCGAGCCCCGTGACCAGCCCCAACACCCGGACGCTCCAGCTCGACAGCGCCTCCGGTGACCCAGGGGTCCGGGTGACCGTCACCGGCGCCAAGTTCACCCCGCTCGCCGAGGTCACCGTCGTCGGCCGGGCCGGCGGCGCGGAGACCGCGGACAAGATGACCGTCACGACCGACAGCGAGGGCGGCTTCGCCGCGCGCCTGAAGGTCAACGACCCGGCGACCACCGGTGTCGTGGCGTACGAGGGCGCGGCCTGGGACCCGGAGAAGGGCGCCGGACCCGTCGCGTACAAGGTCGTCGTACCGGCCCCGCCGAACAGCCAGACGATCACCGCGGCCGTCACGGCGGGCGAGCTCTCCATGAGCCAGGCCGGGGACGCCGTCGAGCTGACCTCGGTCGACTTCGGGCAGGGCGGCGCGGCCACCGGCGATCTCAAGACGGTGACGGTCAAGGACTTCCGCGGCGGCCCCGCGGGCTGGTCCCTCACCGGCAAGGTCACCGACTTCACCGGCCCCGGCGGAGCCATCGGCGCCGGGAACCTCAGCTGGACCCCTGCCTGCGCCGCCAAGGCCGGCAGCCCCAGCACCTGCGCGGCCGGCTCCGCCGGTCCCGTCGGCAGCGGCGGCGCGACCCTCGCCTCCACGCCGAACGGCACCCTCACGGGCGGCGAGTTCACCGTCGACGCCAAGCTCTCCCTCGACGTCCCGGCGTACACCGCGCCCGGCTCGTACGCGGGCGTGCTGACGCTGACCCTGTCCTGACCACCCGGCGGGCCGGCCGGGCGACCCCCGGCCGGCCCGCTCCGCACCCGGGGGTTCTCCGCACTGTGCGCAGCAAGCCGTACGTCATCCTCCTGACCGCGCTCCTCGTGCTCCTCGGCGCCGCGCCCCAGGCCGCCGCCGCCGAGAACGGCGAGTGGGCCGTCTACCCGGCCGCCGCGAAGCTCGGCGGCCGCCCGTACTTCTACCTCTCCGTCGACCCCGGCACCTCGCTCACCGAGCGCGTCACCGTCACCAACAAGACGGCCGCCCCGCTCACCTTCCGGCTGTACGGCGCCGACGCCTACAACACCGACCGGGACGGCGGCTTCGCCATCCGCACACAGGCGGAGAAGCAGACCGGCGCCGGGGCCTGGATCAAGCCCCGGCAGACCCGGGTCACCGTCCCGCCGCGCTCCGCCGTCACCGTCCCGTACACGCTGACCGTCCCCGCCGACGCCGACCCCGGCGACCACCCCGGCGCCCTCGTCGCCCTCGACGAGCGGATCAGCCCGAGCGGGAAGGGCTCCGTCGCCGTCGGTGTCCAGCGCGCGGTCGGCGCCCGCGTCTACCTCCGGGTCAACGGACCGACCGTCCCCGCCCTCGCCGTGGAGGACGTCACCCTCGACCAGGACCGGCCGCTCGTCCCCGGCACCGGCGCGAGCAGCGCCCTCGTCTCGTACACCCTCCACAACCGGGGCAACGTCACCCTCAACCCCAAGGTCGTCCTCAAGGCGGAGGGGCTCTTCGGCCGCACCCTCCTCGACCGCGACCTGGCGAAGGTGCCCTCCGAGCTGCTGCCCCGCCAGAAGATCCGGCTCACCGAGCGGTGGAACGGCTCCCCGCAGTTCGACTGGGGCGACGTGACGCTCACCGCCAGCGCGAAGAACGTGAAGGAGACCGGCACCGTGTCCTTCACGGCCCTGCCCTGGCTCGCCGGCGGGATCCTCCTCGCCGCGACCGTGACCGGCTTCCTCGGCCTCCGGATACGCCGCCGCCGGGCCCCGAGCGAGGCCTGAAGCGGGCCCCGGGACGTCCTGAGTACGTGAGGCGGGCGCTCATCGGGGACAATGGCCCCCATGAGCGCTCGCAACCCTGAAACCGAAGCCGTCCACCGGGCCGGCTTCGCCTGCTTCGTCGGCCGCCCCAACGCGGGCAAGTCCACCCTCACGAACGCTCTGGTCGGCCAGAAGGTGGCCATCACCTCGAACCGGCCGCAGACCACCCGGCACACCGTCCGCGGCATCGTGCACCGCCCGGACGCGCAGCTGATCCTGGTCGACACCCCCGGCCTCCACAAGCCGCGCACCCTCCTCGGCGAGCGGCTCAACGACGTCGTGCGCACCACCTGGGCCGAGGTCGACGTGATCGGCTTCTGCCTGCCGGCCGACCAGAAGCTCGGCCCCGGCGACAAGTTCATCGTCAAGGAACTCGCCGCGATCAAGAAGACCCCGAAGGTCGCGATCATCACCAAGACCGACCTGGTCGACTCCAAGACGCTCGCCGAGCAGCTCATCGCCGTCGACCAGCTCGGCAAGGAGCTGGGCTTCGAGTGGCAGCAGATCGTCCCGGTCTCGGCCGTCGGCGACAAGCAGGTCCAGCTCGTCGCCGACCTGCTCGTCCCGCTGCTGCCCGAGTCCCCGCCGCTCTACCCGGAGGGCGACCTCACGGACGAGCCGGAGCAGGTCATGGTCGCGGAGCTGATCCGCGAGGCCGCGCTCGAAGGCGTCCGGGACGAGCTGCCGCACTCGATCGCGGTGGTCGTCGAGGAGATGATCCCGCGCGAGAACCGCCCGGCGGACCGGCCGCTGCTCGACATCCACGCCAACGTGTACATCGAGCGCCCCAGCCAGAAGGGCATCATCATCGGCCCGAAGGGCAGCCGCCTCAAGGAGGTCGGCATGAAGTCCCGCAAGCACATCGAGGCCCTCCTCGGCACGCCGGTCTTCCTCGACCTGCACGTGAAGGTCGCGAAGGACTGGCAGCGCGACCCCAAGCAGCTGCGCAAGCTGGGCTTCTAGAGCAACCCTTCCACCGTCCGGTCGGAGGCCGGCGCAGCCGTGCGAAGCCCGTGAGGCCCCCAGGGGCCGAGCGGTGCGGGTGCGGCATCGGAAGAGTGTCCCGAAGCAGCTGCGGAAGCCGGGTTTCCAGCCCGTCGACATCCCCCGGGCCGCGTGCCAGCATGGCGCCGTGACAGAGATCGTCAAGGGGGGAAACCTGCCGGTCCCCGGGCAGGCGTGGCGGATCGCGGTCGTCCGGCGGGACGCCGGTGACGGAGTACCGGAGGTCGACGCCTCGGCACTGCTGCTCGACGCCTCGGGCAGGGTCAGGGACGACGGCGACCTGGTCTTCTACAACCAGCCGGCGCACGCGTCCGGCGCGGTGCGTCTGGTCGGGCAGGTGCGGGACGAGGAGCGGCGGGTCGCCGACTGGCTGGAGATCGACACCGAGCGCGTCGAGCCCGCCGTCCAGCGCATCGTGATCACCGCGTCCAGCGAGCACGGGACGTTCGGCCAGGTGCCGGGCCTCCACATCCGGACGGTCAGCGCCGCCACCGGCGAGCAGCTCGCGCTGTACGAGGTCGACGACGCGAGCACCGAGACGGCGTTCCTCCTCGGCGAGTTCTACCGGCGCGACGGGGCGTGGAAGTTCCGCGCGGTCGGCCAGGGGTACGCCTCCGGGCTCGTCGGCCTCGCCCAGGACTTCGGCATCGTGGGCAGGGACCCGGATCCCGCCCCGCATGACGAGCCCGTGCACGACGACGAGCCCGTCCCGGCCGACGAGCCCGTCTCCGGCGACGCCGCTCCGGAGGCCATCCCCGAGGAGCTCCTCGCCAAGGTCCGGCAGGCCGAGGCGGAGGCCGAGGCCGCCCCCGTACGGACACCGCCGCAGGTCCCCGTACAGCGCCCCCCGCGGACCGGCCCGCGGTCGGACGCCGAGCTCTTCGGAGAGGACTTCCCGGAGTTCGTCCGCAGCGGCGAGGGCAAGGCCGACATCACCGTCGACGTGCCGATCCCGGCCGGTTACGTCGTCGTCGAGTCGACCCGGAAGGGCGACGGCTATTTCGCCGTGCACAGCATCGACGAGAAGGGCGACAGCGACGCCCTTCTCGCGAACACGCTGATGGAGAACCAGGGGGCCCGTCGGGTCCTGCGGTACGACGGCAAGGCCCCGCTACGCCTGCGCGTGAGTTGCCACGAGCCGTGGACGGTCGCCGTCCGCCCGGTGAGCACCTTGGAGGTCCTCGACGGCACCGCCGAGGGACGGGGCTCCGACGCACTGCTGTACACGGGCCCGGCCGGCCTGCTCACCTCCCGGCTCCACACGAGGTTGAGCTTCGAGTGGTTCAACATTCACGGCTACGAGCCGGACGGCCGCGATCACCTGCTCGCCAACGAGGCGAACAGGCTCCCCCGGGAGACGCGTCCCCTGCCCGCGGGGCCCCTGCTCGTGCAGCTCGTCAGCGCCGACGGGGACTGGACCCTGAAGGTCCGGCCCCCGAAGGAGAACAGGTTCTGGCGCCGCACCTCCCGCTAGGACCTACGCGCCCTCCTTGAGGACCCTCGAGACGAGGGTCCTCTGCGCGTCCGTGAGGTGGGGGTCGCAGCAGCGGACCGTGCGGCCGTCGACGGTGATCTCGTACGAGAAGCCGTCCGGCACGCCCCGCGTGCCGCCGTCGCCGTCGGCGAGGACGGTGGCGGCCAGGGACTCCCACTCGGGGTCCGAGACCTCCACCTCCGCCGACCGCTCGATGCCCGCGAAACCGCCCGTGCGCCGCACTCGAATCCGCATGGGCCCTTGTCTACCAGCCGGTCAGTCGGTGGGCACCCCCACCGCCGCCCAGGCCTTCAGGACGGCCTGGATCTCCTCCCCGTCCCCGTACCGGGCCTTGGCCGCCGCCACCGTGGCCGCCGCGAACTCGGAGAACCGGGTCTCGGGGGTGAGCGTGCCGCCGGTCATCACGTCGTACCAGACCTGCCCGGGCCGCTCCCAGGCGTTCCCACCGAGCTCGGTCGCGAACAGGTAGAAGGCGTGGTTCGGGATGCCCGAGTTGATGTGCACCCCGCCGTTGTCCCGGCTCGTGCGGACGTAGTCGTCCATGTGACCGGGCTGTGGGTCCTTGCCGAGGACGTCGTCGTCGTACGCGGTGCCCGGGGCCTTCATCGAGCGCAGGGCCGTGCCCTCCACGTTCGGGTGGAAGAGCCCCTCGCCGATGAGCCAGTCGGCCCGGTCGGCGCCCTGCCCGAGGGCGTACTGCTTCACGAGCGAGCCGAAGACGTCCGAGACGGACTCGTTGAGCGCGCCGGACTGGCTGAAGTACTCCAGGTTCGCCGTGTGCTGGGTGAAGCCGTGGGCCAGCTCGTGGCCGATGACGTCCACCGGCAGCGTGAAGTCGAGGAAGATCTCGTCGTCGCCGTCGCCGAACACCATCTGTTCGCCGTTCCAGAAGGCGTTGCCGTAGTTCTCGTCGTAGTGGACGGAGGCCAGCAGCGGCAGCCCCGAGCCGTCGATCGAGTCCCGCCCGAAGGCGTTCAGGAAGAGGTCGAAGGTGGCGCCGAGGCCCGCGTACGCGCGGTTGACGGTGGCGTCGCCGGTCGCCTCCTCGCCCTCGGCGCGCACCCGCGTGCCCGGCAGCTCGGTGCCGCGCTCGCAGTCGTACACGGTGCGGTGCGGCCGGCCGACGTCGGCCGGGGCGAGGGTCGGGGCGCTGCCGGGCAGCGGCAGCACCCGGCTCGTACGGGCCGAGGCGTCCGCGATGAGGGTGCGGCGCGCGGCGGCGGCGACGGCCGGGTTCGATGAGCGCGCCAGGTGCTCCAGGAGGTGCGGCGGGACGATCGAGCAGAAGACGGGCGTCTGGGGAGTCATCCCTGAAATGTGGCACTGCGTGATGCCACTGTCACGACCTGAGACGAGGATTGGCGAAATGGAGTGATACGTCACTGATCGGCCTTGACGTGCGACCCGTCCCGCATACTGAAACAGGACGTCCGCCTCCGACGTCCCTGGGCTAAGCTGCGGCACATCATGCGTTTCGGGCTGCTTCTCCTTAGCTGCCGCGGCGAGGGCCTGTAGTCGTAGGCCGACCCCCTCCCCGCGGGACCTGGTGTTGCGTTCGACAGTCGGCCGTCCTTCTTGCTGGACCCGAGGAGCCAAACGCAATGACCCAGTCCCCGTTCGTCAGCCGCCCCACGCCGATCACCAACGCGACGCAGCTGCAGAAGCCCTCCGGGATGCCGATCCACAAGTACGGCCGCTACGAAGCCGTGCAGATCCCCGACCGCACCTGGCCCGAGCAGCGCATCACCAAGGCGCCCCGCTGGCTGTCGACCGACCTGCGCGACGGCAACCAGGCCCTGATCGACCCGATGTCCCCGGCCCGCAAGCGCGAGATGTTCGATCTGCTGGTCCGCATGGGCTACAAGGAGATCGAGGTCGGCTTCCCGTCCTCCGGCGAGACCGACTTCGCCTTCGTGCGCTCCATCATCGAAGAGGGCGCGATCCCGGACGACGTCACCATCTCCGTACTGACCCAGGCCCGCGAGGACCTGATCGAGCGGACCGTGGAGTCCCTGGTCGGCGCCAAGCGCGCCACCGTCCACCTGTACAACGCCACCGCGCCCACCTTCCGCCGGGTCGTCTTCCGCGGCTCGAAGGAGCAGATCAAGCAGATCGCCGTGGACGGCACGCGGCTGGTGATGGAGTACGCGGAGAAGCTGCTGGGTCCGGAGACGATCTTCGGCTACCAGTACAGCCCCGAGATCTTCACCGACACCGAGCTGGACTTCGCCCTGGAGGTCTGCGAGGCGGTCTGTGACGTCTGGCAGCCCGGCCCGGGCCGCGAGATCATCCTGAACCTGCCCGCCACCGTGGAGCGTTCGACGCCGTCCACGCACGCGGACCGCTTCGAGTGGATGTCCCGGAACCTGACCCGCCGCGAGCACATCTGCGTGTCGGTCCACCCGCACAACGACCGCGGTACGGCCGTGGCGGCCGCCGAGCTGGCGATCATGGCCGGCGCCGACCGCATCGAGGGCTGCCTGTTCGGGCAGGGCGAGCGCACCGGCAACGTCGACCTGGTGACCCTGGGCATGAACCTGTTCAGCCAGGGCGTCGACCCGCAGATCGACTTCTCGCAGATCGACGAGATCCGCCGCACGAGCGAGTACTGCAACCAGATGGAGGTCCACCCGCGCCACCCCTACGCGGGCGACCTGGTCTACACCGCCTTCTCCGGCTCCCACCAGGACGCCATCAAGAAGGGCTTCGACGCGATGGAGGCCGACGCGGCCGCCAAGGGCGTCACCGTCGACGACATCGAGTGGGCCGTGCCCTACCTGCCGATCGACCCGAAGGACGTCGGCCGCTCCTACGAGGCCGTCATCCGGGTCAACTCGCAGTCCGGCAAGGGCGGCATCGCGTACGTCCTGAAGAACGACCACAAGCTGGACCTGCCCCGCCGGATGCAGATCGAGTTCTCGAAGATCATCCAGCAGAAGACCGACAGCGAGGGCGGCGAGGTCACGCCGGCCGCGATCTGGTCCGTCTTCCAGGACGAGTACCTGCCCAACCCGGACAACACTGCGGCTCGTTGGGGGCGCATCCAGCTGCGGTCCGGCCAGTCGACCTCCGACACCGACGGCACGGACACGCTGACCGTCGAGGCGGTCGTCGACGGCGTCGACACCGTGCTGACCGGCTCCGGCAACGGCCCGATCTCGGCCTTCTTCGCCGCGCTGCAGGCGATCGGCGTGGACGCCCGTCTGCTGGACTACCAGGAGCACACGATGAGCGAGGGCGCCTCCGCGCAGGCCGCCTCGTACATCGAGTGCGCCATCGACGGCAAGGTCCTGTGGGGCATCGGCATCGACGCCAACACGACCCGCGCCTCGCTGAAGGCCGTCATCTCGGCGGTCAACCGCTCCGCCCGCTGACGCGCGACGCCCCGGCGTCCCGACGACCGCTGCCCCGCACCCTTCCTCCCGGAGGGTGCGGGGCAGCTCTGTTTGTGAGCTGCGTCACGGTTTCAGGTTCGCTTAAGGAAGATCATCCCGTCATGCCGGAATCGGCGTCATATCGGGTGAGTTGACGGCACATCGGGGAATGGCGGAAGGTCACCTCGTCCCCTCGGACACTCCCCCCACGCGCCCCCTTCGCACCTCCCTGACCTGGAGTTTCGCATGCGCACGACCGCTGCCGTGGCCGCTGTCCTCGCGGTGACCGGCACCGCCCTCGCCTGGGCCCCCGCCGCCTCCGCCACCCCCGCCACGTCGTGCGCGACGAACCCGCTCGGCACGGCCGGCCTCTACGCCGAGTTCGTCGAGAAGGACTCCGTCCGCCACTCCGACTCCGAGGGCGCGGTCGCGGTCGGCGGCGACGCCACCTTCGGCGACCCGAAGCAGCCCTCGGGCTTCTCCATCGGCCACAAGCTCACCGGCGCCGACCTCGCGAAGCTGCCCGGTGGTCACAGCCTCGTCGTGGGCGGCACCCTGTACGCGAACCAGGTCGTCCTCGACAACGGCACCGGCATCGCCGGCAAGGTCGTCGACCGCTCCACCCCGGGCCAGGGCTTCGGCGTCGACGGCGACAAGGTCGCGGAGGGCGCCACCCCGGCCTCCCCGGTCGACTTCGCCAAGGAGTTCGCGGACCTGCGGGCGCTCTCCACCGGCTGGGCGGGGGCCGCGCCCAACGGCACGGTCGCCGGCGACAAGGACGCCCAGGGCCTGTTCCTCACCGGTACGGACACCGAGCTCAACGTCTTCGCGGTGGACGCCGCCGACCTGGAGAAGGCCCGGGCGATCACGCTCAAGGTCCCGGCCGGCTCCTCCACCCTCGTGAACGTCCTCGGTGCCTCGTACGACATGAGCAGGAACGCCACCTACGGCGTCTACTACCAGGGCGCGGACGGAACGGCTCCGGTCATCGACGACTACCACCTCGCGAGCGAGGAGCACCGGCAGATCCGCTCCAGGCTGCTGTGGAACTTCCCGCAGGCCGAGAGCGTGAAGAAGAACTACACCTCCTGGCCGGGCACGATCCTCGCGCCGAACGCCAAGGTCGAGATGGGCGGCGCGAACATCGGCCCCGGTCACGTCAACGGCTCCGTCGTCGCCGAGGAGCTCGTCACCGTCCCCGGTGCCGAGACCCACCAGATGAACTTCACGGGCTGCCTCCCGAAGGGGCCCACGCCCGGCCCCGTCGTCACCCCCGAGCCGCCCACCCCGACGGAGACGCCCGTCCCCACCCCGCCCGCGACCCCCGAGCCGACCCCGAGCGAGGGCGGCGGGACGCCCACGACCCCCGCGACCCCGGGCGCCTCGGAGTCCCCGGAGACCTCCGCCTCCCCGTCGACGCCCGCCGGCACCCCCGAGGCCCCGGACACCGCCGCCACCCCGGGCACCCCGGGCGACGCGGCCACCGCCCCGGCCTCGACCCCCGCACCGTCCGCCACCCCGGAGGGTGATCTCGCGACGACCGGTTCGGCCATCGGACCCGGCACGATCGGTGCCGCAGCGGCCGCCGTCCTCGTCGGCGGAGGCTTCCTGGCCTTCGCAAAGCGTCGTCGCCGCGCCTCCTGAGGCCGCGCGGACGGTGTCGTGTCTCGGCCATCTCCACGGCGATCTGCTGACGGGGTGCTGACGCCACATCAAGGATGTGGCTAACATCACGCCAACGCCGGCAGTGCAGCCGGGCCGTTGAGGAGGTGCGTGTGCGGTCTGCCCGGAATTCACGTGGTGGGAAAGTGGGCGTCTGCGGAATCCGCACCTCCTGGAACACGGTCGGAGACGGCGAGTTCTTCTGCGAGGAGTGCGGCGGCGACCGGAACTACCGGCGGCGCACCGGCCGCCGCAGGTTCGCCGTCCTGGGCGTCCCGGTCCTGCCCAGGGGCTGTACGGGCCCCGTCGTCGAGTGCGCGGCCTGTCACACGCACTTCGGTACGGAGGTCCTCGACCGCCCGACGACGAGCCGCTTCTCGGCGATGCTCCGGGACGGCGTGCACACCGTCGCCCTGGCCGTCCTCGCGGCCGGCGGTACGGATTCCCGCGCGGTCCTCGACCGGGCCGTGAGCGCGGTCCGGTCCGCCGGCTTCGCCGAGTGCACGGCCGTCCAGCTCGTCGACCTCGTCGAGGCCCTGGAGGCCGACACCGGGCGCTTCATGCCCGAGGTGAACCCCGAGGGCAGTCTCCTCGCGATCGAGCTCCACGAGGCCCTGGAGCCGCTCACCCCGCACCTGGCGCCGGCCGGGCGGGAGTCGATCCTGCTCCAGGCGGCCCGGATCGCCCTCGCCGACGGCGTCTACAGCCCGACCGAGATGGAGGTCCTCGGGACCGTCGGGAACGCGCTCGCGCTCGCGCCCGACGACACCGTCCGCCTCCTCGCCTCGGCCCGGACCGTCCCCTAGGGCCCTGGAACCCTAGGGAACGATGTTCTGGTTGAGCCGGAACACGTTGTCGGGGTCGTACTGGCGCTTGACCGCACGCAGCCGGTCGAAGTTCTGCCGGTAGTTGGCCCGGACCCGGTCCTGGTCGTCGGTGTCCATGAAGTTCACGTACCCACCCTCCTCGGTGTGCGGGCGCAGCGCCTTGTCGTAGGCGCGGGTCCAGGCGATGTTCGCCTCCGCGTCCGCCGTGCCGGTCGACCAGGTCGCGCCGATGGAGTGCGAGAAGGCGGCGTCGCGGTAGGCGAACGCGGTCTCCTCCGGCCCCACCGCGTGGCAGGCCCCGTCGATCGGGAAGATCGCGGTGTCCGACTCCATCGACGGCATCGTCCCGCCGTACTCCATGTGCGCGTCGATCGCGCCGTCCGGGAGATCACGGCTGAAGTTGCCCTTCCAGTAGTGGAAGAGCCCCGGCGGCAGCTGCTCGTCGAAGAGGGTGTTGATCACCGGGTACGGCATCCGCTCCATGAACCGGCCGACGACCGGGCCGAGACCGTCGAGACGGGCGAGGACCTTCTCGTCGTCCGCCGCCGGGCCGCTGAAGCAGGTGAACGCGGCGCAGATCGGGCGGCCGTGCCAGCGCTCGGGCAGGAACGGTTCCTCGGGGCCGAGCGCGATCACCAGGATCGTGTTGAGCTCGACCGGCGCGTCCTCGATCATCCGCTGCCAGCCGCGGACCACGTCCGGGCCGAGCGGGTAGCAGGTCAGGCCGGCGAAGACGTCCGAGACCGGGTGCAGCCGGTACGCGAGCGAGACGGCGACCCCGAAGTTCCCGCCGCCGCCGCGCAGCGCCCAGAAGAGGTCCGGATGCCGCTCGGCGTCACAGGAGACGAGCCTGCCCTCGGCGGTCACGACGTCCGCCGCGATCAGGTTGTCGCAGCTCAGCCCGCAGCGGCGGGCCAGGTGCCCCATGCCGCCGCCGAGCGTGAGCCCGCCGATGCCGGTCGTCGAGACGACCCCGCCGGTGGTGGCGAGCCCGAAGGCGTGGGTGGCGTGATTGAAGTCGCCCCAGGTGGCGCCGCCCTCGGCCCGGGCCGTACGGGCCTCCGGATCGACCCGTACACCCCGCATGCGGGACAGGTCGACGACGAGGCCGTCGTCCACGGTGCCGAACCCGGCGACCGAGTGGGAGCCGCCGCGCACGGCGAGCGGGAGGGAGTGCTCCCGGGCGTACAGCACCGCCGCGATGACGTCTCCGGCGTCCACGGCGTGGACGACGACGGCCGGGCGGCGGTCGTGCAGGGCGTTGTAGACCCGGCGGGACTCGTCGTACGAAGGGTCGCCGCGGGTCACGACGGTGCCGCGCACGGCACCGCGGAGCGTGTCCAGGGAGTTGGCTGTGGTGGTCATGGTTCCGGTGTAGCCCGGGGGAGCGGCGCGGGGCATCGCCCGAACCGCCCATGTGGGGCGGTGGGCGGACATGGGCCGTTCGCACCAGAGCCGGTCAGACCACGTCGTGGGCGTACGCGTAGGCCGTCGCGGCTGCCCGGGAGCCCACGCCCAGCTTGGCGAAGATGTTGTTCAGGTGCCGGGAGACGGTGTGCTCGCTGATCACGAGCGCCTGCGCGATGTCCTTGTTCGTGCCGCCCCCGGCGACCAGCCGCAGGACCTCCGCCTCGCGGGCCGTGAGCCCGCCCGGCAGCCGCCGCCGCTTCCCGCCGGAGAGCAGCGCCGCCGCGCGCCGGGCGTCCGGCACGGCCCCGAGCCGCTCGAAGACCGTCCGCGCGGCCGCCAGCTCCAGCCGGGCCGCCTCCTCGTCGCCCACCGTCCGGTCGGCCGCCGCGAGCAGCATCCGCACCTGCGCGGCCTCGTACGGGACGCGGAGCTCCAGCCAGCCGGCGAGCGCCTGCCGCAGCAGCCGCAGCGCGGGGCCGGTCCGGGCCTCGGCCAGGGCGACCGCGCCCAGCGCCGTGTCGGCCGTCGCCCGCAGCAGCGGTACGTCCCCGGCCGCCAGCGCGTCCAGTTCCCGCGCGGCCCGGGACGCGCCCGGCACGTCCCGGACGGCGAGCGCCACCTCCGTACGGGCGGCGAGCAGCCGGGCCCGGCCCAGGAGGTCGTGGCGGGGGTCGCTCTGGCAGGCGAGCGCGAGGTCCACGCCCGCGACGGCGGCGTCCGCCCTGCCCTGCGCGAGGCGCAGCAGCGCGAGCCCCGGCTGCGGGATCCGGCCCAGCTCATGGGCGTGCGCGTACGACACGGCGGCCTCGTCGAGACGGCCCTGCCGCCGCTGGACGTCCCCGGCGGCGTAGAACGCGGCGGCGGCCGACTCCAGGCAGTCCACCGGCACCTCCCGGCATGCCTGCCGCGCCTCCTCCTCGGCGAGCGCCCAGGTCCCGAGGAGGTCGAGGACCTCGACGCGGTGGGCCCGGCAGACGCCCCGGAAGGGGTTCTCGCCGGAGGGGACGGCCATGGCCGCCGGCGCGGGCACGGTCGTGGACTCGTTCTCGTGCGCGGTCTCCGCCGGGCGGCCCGTCCACGGGGGCGTGCACCACTCCATCGCCGCGTTCGTCCACTCCACGGCCCGGCCGAAGTCCGCGGCCTCCATGCACTGGGTGAGGGCCAGGCAGTACAGCCAGCCCGTGAAGACGCTGCTCAGCTCGCCGGCGGTGACCGCGCACATCGCGTCGTCGAGCAGGGCGAGCGCCTCGGTCCTGCGGCCGTCGGCGAGGAGGACGGCGGACTCGGCCTGGCGGCTGAGGGCGACGAGGTCGGGGCTGGCGGAGCGGACGGCGAGGCGGGTCATCCGGCGGGCCGCGGCGAGGGCGGCGGCCCGGTCGCCGTGCTGCTCGGCCTCCTCGGCGTCCGTCCAGGCCAGGAAGCACTGCTCCGGGCAGGGCGGCTGGTCCTCCAGGTGGTGCCGGGCCCGGTGGAGCCAGCCGGCCGCCGCGGCGGGCCGACCGAGGCTGCGGTACTCGAAGTACAGCCACCAGGCGGCGAGCCCGGCGCCCCGGTGGTCACCGGCGGCGAGGAATGCGGCGTGGGCGCGGAGGCGGGCGGTGACGGACTCGTCGATGTGCCCCGACCACCAGGCGGCGTCGGCGAGCACGGACAGGTCGTCGGCGGTCAGCGCACGGGAGGGGTGCAGGTCGTGGGCGTGCAGCAGCGCGTACGCCTCGGCCCAGGACTCCCGCCCGGCCGCGTCCCGGGCGCGCTCGACGGCGTCGGCCGTCCGGGCAGTACCGGCGGTGTGCAGTGTGGGTGCGGACATGGCCTCGCCCCTTCCCGGTCCTTTCAGGGTAGGACCGGGAAGGGGCGAGGGCCCAGGGGGTGACTACTGGATGGCGCCGCTCGCGCGCAGCATGTCCTCGCGCTCGACGATCTTCACGCGCTCGCGGCCCTGCGGCTCGCCGAGCGCCTTCTCGGCGGCGTCCAGGGCGTACCAGCCCTCCCACGTCGTGTACGTGATGCCCTTGCCCTCCAGGAAGGACACGACCGCGTCCGTCTCCGGGGTCTCGGGCGTCAGCAGACGGCCGTTCGCGAAGTCGTCCAGGAGGTTCGCGACGGTCTCGTTCGCGTCGCCCTTGGTGTGGCCGATGAGGCCGACCGGGCCGCGGCGGATCCAGCCGGTGCAGTACGTGGAGGCCAGGTGCTCACCGGTCTCCTCGATGACCCGGCCGCCCTCGTCCGGGACGGTGCCGGTCGTGGTGTCCCAGGGGAGCTTGGGCAGCTCGTCCGAGAGGTAGCCGACGGCGCGGTAGACGGCCGAGACGTCCCAGTCGGTGGTGGCGCCGGTGCCCTTGACGTTGCCGGTGCCGTCGAGCTCGGTGCGCTCGGTGCGGAGGCCGACGACCTTGCCGTCCTCGCCGAGGATCTCGACGGGCGACTCGAAGAAGTGCAGGAAGAGCTTGTGCGGGCGGTCGCCGGCGTCGCGGATCGCCCAGTTCTCCAGGGTCTTCGCGACCATGTCGGTCTGCTTGTTCTTGCGCCGCTCGGCGATCGAGCCGTCGTCGTAGTCGATGTCCTCGGGGTTGACGATGACCTCGATCGTGGGGGAGTGGTCCAGCTCGCGCAGCTCCATGGGGCTGAACTTGGCCTGGGCCGGGCCACGACGGCCGAAGACGTGGATCTCGACGGCCTTGTTGACCTTGAGGCCGTCGTAGACGTTCGCCGGGATCTCGGTCGGGAGGAGCTCGTCCGCCGTCTTGGCGAGGATGCGGGCGATGTCGAGCGCCACGTTGCCGACGCCGAGGACGGCGACCTTCTCGGCCTCCAGGGGCCAGGTGCGCGGGACATCCGGGTGGCCGTCGTACCAGGAGGCGAAGTCGGCGGCGCCGTACGAACCGTCGAGCTCGACGCCGGGTATGCGGAGCTCGCGGTCGGCCATGGCACCGGTCGAGAAGATCACCGCGTCGTAGAACGACCGCAGGTCGTCGAGGTGGAGGTCGGTGCCGTACTCGACGTTGCCGAAGAGGCGGACCTGCGGCTTGTCGAGGACCTGGTGGAGGGCGTTGACGATGCCCTTGATCCGCGGGTGGTCGGGGGCGACGCCGTAGCGGATGAGGCCGAAGGGGGCCGGCATCCGCTCGAAGAGATCGATGGACACGCCCGGTGCGGCGGCGGCCTCGGACTTCAGCAGCGCATCGGCGGCGTAGATTCCGGCGGGGCCGGCGCCGACGATCGCGACCCGGAGGGGGCGGGGCATGACGGGATTCCCTTCGCAAGCGAAATGGCGGCGAAGCCGCCGACACTTAGGTCACCCTAAATAACAACACGCGCAAAGTGGTACCCGGGCCCGGTCTATGGACTCATAAGGCTCACTTATGACTTCTCAAAGCCGTCCTAGACCCCGCTCTCGGCGAGGGCGTCGGCCATCATGAAGGCCAGCGTCGCCGCGCCGAGCAGCGCGCACACGAGGAGGAACATCCCCGCCGCGATGCTGAGGCGCTGCATGAACCCCGGCTTCAGCGTGCAGACGTCCGCCGGGTCCTTCGGGTCGTAGGCGACCTCGACGTACGGTCCGTGGCTGAGGTGGGTCACGGTGCGGGTCATCCCGGTGGTGTCGACGTAGAGATAGGTCCCCGGCTCGTTGGACGGCCGGGCGAATTCCCTGACGCCGTGCTTGCGCACGCGCCGCCGGTGGATCCAGTCCGTCATCTCGTGGACGGCTCCCCCGAGGGTCACGGTCGTGAACAGCCCGATCATGACGGCGCCGACGGCGTAGCCCGCGTCTCCCGCGACCCCGGCGATCACGGACAGGACGACGACCGCCCCGAGGCACCCGAGCATGAACCACAGGGACCGGCGCAGGTGCTTCCGCTGCCAGCGGGTCTTCAGGGTCCTCAGGACGACCAGCGTGGCGCCGTCGACCTCCTCGTCCGGCTCAAGGGTCAGCGAGTTCACACCGTCGGCGAAGGCGGTGGCGGCGGCCCCGCTCACGCCGTCGATCCGGTGCACCACGGGCGTGGTCCCGGCGGGAGCCCGCAGCTCCACGGCGACGGACCCTCCCTCGGCCCGCACCCGGGCGACGGCCTCGCCGGGGATCGTGAGCTCCTCGCGGGGCCGCTCCAGGAGCAGCCCCCTGGGGACGGCGCTCAGGGTGGCGCCGCCGTGGCCCTTGAGGATGGGTATGGACGCGATGATCGACATGGCGTGATCGTAGGGGCGTGCCGACGCGCGTGAAAGTACCGTGAACGGCACCGGGTTCTACAGGGGTTGCCCGGCCCGGTCGACGACGCCGCTGCTGATGAGCGCGACGGAGGTCACGACGGTGCCGGCCTCGCCCCAGGCGCTGTCCTTCAGCAGGACCGTGCGCTCACCGACGAGACGCGCCGTGCTCCGGTCGAAGATCCACTCCGTGCGTTCGCCGTCGTGCACCCTGGCGACCGCCACTCCGCGGCGCCCGGCGGCGTCCACGGCGTCGGTGACGACGACGACCCCGGGAATGAGGGCGGCGGTGCGGTAGAGCGCGGCGGCGGTCGCAGGAGGCGTCACCGTGTTGCGCAGCAGATCGCCGATCATGACGAAGGCCTCCTGGTCCGGACCGGTCGTGGAGTCCGATCCGGCTCCGTGGTTCATCTCGGCGTCCTCGCGGATCAGCTTCAGCAGGGCCTCGGGGTCCGTCGGCAGGGCGGCGAGGAAGGCGTACGTGGGCGAGTGCAGACTGCCCCTCCCCGGGGCGTCGAGCAGCAGGTCGTCCTCGCCGCGCTTGCGCTGCAGGGTGCGCTTGCTGCCGTCCACCGACGTCCACTGCTCCATGCCCTGGTCCTCGCGCGAGAGCTCCATCCGGCCGACCCTGCCCTCGGACAGGACCGACGTGTGCCCGACCGTCCTGACGTACACGAACTGCTCGGCGCGCGGCGGCGCCTGGGGCTTCACCGCGGCGGCCAGGGCCGCACGCTCCAGCAGCTGTACGGACGCTGCCGACGCCGGCGGCCGGCCCTGCGGAGCGAGGGTGTTCCCGGATCCGAGGCCGAGGACGGCGACGGTCGCACCGGCGGCCACCGCCGTACCCAGGACGAGAACCGCGCGCCGCCTCGGGCGCGGCGCACGGCGGGGAGCCGCGGCCCGCGTCCGCAGGTCGACCTCGTCCAGGAAGTGCCGGCGGCGGGCGCTCAGCCGCCCGGGATCCGGCTCCGGAAAGGAAGCCGGCGGCAGGACCTGATGTGCAAGCTTCCGCTCGTACCGTTCCCGCTGTTCCGGATTCATCGCGTGCTCCTTCCGTGGGACGCGCGGGCTGCGGCCGCCCGGCTGTCAGGTAGGTGTCCGCTGCCGGTACGCGGTTCCACGGCCCGCACATCGGCCGCCAGCTCCTCGCCGACGAGCCTGCGCAGCTTCTCCCTCGCCCGGGAGAGCCGGGAGCGCACGGTGCCCACGGGAATCCCCAGAGCCTCGGCCGTCGCCGCGTATCCGAGGCCGGACCAGACGATCAGGGCGAAGACCTCGCGCTCGCTCCGCTTCAGGCGATGCAGCGCCCTGGCCGCCGCGACCAGCCGCTGCGTGTCGGCCAGCTGCCCGACCACCTCGTCCGCGAAGTCGGGCAGGGCTTCCGGGGGCGGCAGGCGGGACACCGCTGCCCGGTGCCGACGGGCCGCCCGGGCGGTGTTCCGCAGCACGTTGGTCGCGATGCCCAGCAGCCACGCCCGCACGCTCCTGACTTCCTCGCGCAGCTTGTCGCGCAAGCGCCAGGCCTCCAGGAACGTCAGCGACACGACGTCCTCGGCGAGGGCCCAGTCGCCCGTCGTCCGGACGGCATGGGCGTAGACCGCGCGCGCGTGCTGGTCGAAGATCTCGGCGAACGCGGCCCGGTCGCAGGACCGGACCCGCTCATTCATGGGGGACTCCACACCCGTATGTGTCCGCACGGGCAGGCCGGTTCCCGACTCTCCGCGCCGGATCCGGGACGCTGCCGGGCAGAGACGGCGTCAGCCCTTCAGGCGCGTGACGACCGGTCAGCCGATGCCGGTGACGAAGGCAGACCAGGCGGCGGCCGGGACGAGGAGGACGGGGCCGGTGGGGTTCTTGCTGTCGCGGACGGGGACGACGCCGGTGAAGTCGTACGAGACCTCGACGCAGTCGCCGCCGTCGCCGTTGCTGTAGGAGCTCTTGAACCAGTGGGCGTGGGTCAGGTCGTACTGGCGCATCGTCTATGGTCCTCCGCCGCCGACTCGATCAGGGACAGGGAGGCCTCCGGCGACAGCGTGGCGACCCTGAGCAGATCGTAGGCGCGCTGTGCCTGCTTCACCACTGCCGGATCGTCGAGGAGGGTTCCCGAAAACCCCGTCTCCGCATAGGCCGTTGGCGGCTGGTCGTCGAACTCCATGAGCTTGAGCGAGCCGGTCATGTGGGCGTGTGCGCCGACCGAGCGAGGCAGGACGGTCACCAGTGCTCGCCGCTCCCGGGCCAGCGTGGCGATGTGGTCGAGCGTCGCGGCCATCACGGCTGGGCCGCCCACGGGGGTGAGCACCGCGTTCTCGTGCAGGACGGCCCAATACTCCGGCCTTGTAGGGCCCCTGAGGACCGCCGCCCTGTCGGTTCGCGCGGTGACCTTCTCCTCGATGAACTCCTCCGTGGCGAACGGGTGCGTCGCCACCGTCACCGCCCGCGCGTACTCCGCCGTCTGCATCAGGCCCGGCACCACCGTCGGCGCGAACTCGCAGATCCTCGTCGCCACCGACTCCAGCTCCGCCACCTCGTGGAAATAAGAGGCGTACGGCGACTTGTTGATGAGTTTGCGTACCGTGCGTTCGAAAATACCGCCGGTTTGCAGGACCTCGTCGATTCTCTGCGCCACATCCAGCTGCGGCTTTCGAATTCCCTGCTCGAACAGTCCGATGTATCCGCCGGACACGAACACGCGTCCGCCCAGCTCGCCCTGTGAGAGACCCGAAGCCTCGCGGCGCTCCTTGAGGAGCTCCCCGAAGAACTCCCACGTCTCGTCCTGCTTGCCCTTGGCCATGGATTAACTCCCCAACCCTACGCCGCAGTTGTACGACCTGCGCATCTGCCGATTCTACGGATCCGGCCCCACCCTGGTGAGGCGAAGCGGGAAATGGATTCAGAAAGGCATACGTTGGTGAAGGAAGACATCATGAAGACGACCACGGGGGCCATCGAAGCCACTCAAGAGGCAGTGACGGAATTGCGCGCGGCGCTCGCGAGGGCGGGTATCACTCTCCCCTCGCTCGGGCTCGACGTCGTCACCCTCGCCGCCGACCCCCCGAGGCCGCTCGTGGAATTGGGATGCTGCACGGCGGAAACGGCGCGGCTCATCGCCGCCGCCCTACTGCCGGGGGAGGAGAACAGGACATGACGCTTCCCATCGGGTCGTACGTCGTGGAGATCCGTACCGGACGGGTCGGGAGAGTCATGGGGCACGAGGGGCCCTACGTCCAGATCCGCCCGCTCGGCGGCGGGCGCGAGTGGGACGTGGAGCCCGAGGGTGTGCGCGAGGCGACCTCGTCCGAGCGGCTGAGCGCCGCCACGGCCCACGTGAACGCGCGGAGCCGTGGGGAGGTGCCCTGAAGACTCCGCGCCACCGGCCGGGCGGTGCCCGTCACTCCGGCCGGTGGGGCGTGCGTCCGTACGCGAGCAGCAGGAGTTCCTGCGCGGGGCGGCTCACCACTCGGGAGCCCCGGGAGCCGGTCCCGTAGGACCAGTCCAGGTCCGTGGCCCGAAGGACCGCGCCGTCGAGGTCCGCCCCGAAGAAGCGCAGCGTCCGAGGAGTGACCGTCCCCAGCAGGATCCGCAGGCGCTCCTCGGGGATCCGGCGTCCGAGGCCGAGCGGGACCGTGATGTCCAGGCCGTGGATCACGTCGTGGCCCAGGGCAGCCGCCAGGCCGCCCACCGGCGGCTTCCAGGGATGGTCGGCGTTGTCCCGCAGGGCTGCCGCGAGTTCGCTCGGGGTGAGGGCGGCGGCGTCGCGGCGTGCGAGGCGGTCGGTCATCCGGTGCAGGTTGCCGCCGGCGCGGGCGAGTTCCAGGGCCGTCCTGCCGAAGGAGTACCGGAAGCCCATGCTCATGTGGCCGGCGACCTCCCGTACGCGCCAACCTCCGCACAGTGTCGGCGCGTCCCACTGCTCGTCGGTCAGTCCGTCCAGGACGTACGCGAGTTCGCGCCGCTCCGCCGCGATCTCCGTCCGTATCCGCGCCCGCATCTCCGCCGCCGTGGTCTCCATGGCCACCAGCGTGGCGAAGGGCCTGCCAGAAGTCCAAGAGCGGGTTCTTCTCCTCACTAGAATCACCGGTTATGGAGCTTCGCCAGCTGCAGTACTTCCTCGCCGTCGTCGAGGAGGCCAACTTCACCCGCGCCGCCGCCCGCCTCCATCTCGCGCAGCCGGGCGTGAGCGCGCAGATCCGGCAGCTGGAACGGGAGCTCGGGCAGGCGCTCCTCGACCGCTCCGGCCGGACCGTGACCACGACCGCCGTCGGTGAAGCGGTCCTCCCCTTCGCGCGGGCGGCGCTCGCGGCCGTCGAGGGGCTGCGGCGGACCGTGGACGAGTTCTCCGGGCTCGTCCGGGGGCAGGTCGCGATCGGGCTCGTGTCCGGCGCCGCCGTCGAGGAGTTCGACGTGGCCGCCGTCCTGGCCGACTTCCACGACGACCACCCGCAGGTCGAGATCTCCCTCACCGAGGACACCTCGGAGCGGATGCTCACCGCTCTGCGCCGGGGCGAACTCGACCTCGCCGTGATCGGCCTCGCCGACGACGAGCCCCCGCAGGGTGTCGACCTCCAGGTCCTCGTCGACGTACCCCTGATCGTCGCGGCGGCTCCGGACGACCCGCTGCTCGCCACCGCCGAGGGCGGCCGGACCGCACTCCCGCTCACCGCGCTCGACGGCCGTCCCCTGATCAGCCTGCCGCGCGGCACCGGCCTGCGCGGTGTGCTGGAGCGTGGCTGCGCCCGGGCGGGCTTCCGGCCGCACGTCGCCTTCGAGGCCGCCGCCCCGCTGCTCCTCGCGCGGCTCGCCGCCCGCGGCCTCGGGGTCGCCGTCCTCCCGGAGCTCCCGCCCGGGGCGGCGGCCGAGCTGGGGCTCCGTACCCTTCCCCTCGCCGAACCGGACCTTCGCGGCCGGGTCGCCCTCGTCTGGCCGGCGGACGGCCCCGCGGCACCGGCGGCCGCGGCCCTCCTCGCCCGGATGCGGAAAGCGTTCCCCGCGGTCGGAGCGCCCCCGTCGTACGCGAGAATGGGCGCATGAGTCTGTTCCGCGACGACGGCATCGTGCTGCGCACCCAGAAGCTGGGTGAAGCGGACCGCATCATCACGATCCTCACGCGCGGTCACGGGCGCGTACGCGCCGTGGCGCGCGGGGTGCGGCGGACCAAGTCGAAGTTCGGGGCGCGGCTCGAACCGTTCTCGCACGTGGACGTGCAGTTCTTCGCCCGGGGGAGTGAGCTGGTCGGACGCGGGCTGCCGCTCTGCACGCAGAGCGAGACGATCGCCGCGTACGGCGGCGGGATCGTCACCGACTACGCCCGGTACACCGCCGGCACGGCCATGCTGGAGACGGCGGAACGGTTCACCGACCACGAGGGCGAACCCGCCGTCCAGCAGTACCTGCTGCTGGTCGGAGGCCTGCGGACCCTCGCCAGGGGCGAGCACGCACCCCACCTCATCCTCGACGCCTTCCTCCTCCGCTCGCTCGCCGTGAACGGCTACGCGCCGAGCTTCGACGACTGCGCGAAATGCGGACTCCACGGCCCGAACCGGTTCTTTTCGGTCGGGGCGGGCGGGGTCATATGCGGCGACTGCCGGGTGCCCGGAAGCGTCGTACCCTCTGCGGAGGCCATCGGCCTGCTCAGCGCGCTGCTCACCGGCGACTGGGCGACGGCGGACGCGTGCGAGCCGCGTCACGTCAGGGAGGGCAGCGGACTCGTGTCCGCCTATCTGCACTGGCACCTGGAGCGCGGCCTGCGCTCCCTGCGGTATGTAGAAAAGAGCTAGGAGAGACCACCCATGGCCATCGCACGACTGCTCGGTCGCCAGCGCCGGGAGTACAGCACCCCCGAGCCGCACCCCTCCGGTGCCCGCCCGCCGAAGCTCCAGCCCGAGTTGGTCCCGGAGCACGTCGCGATCGTCATGGACGGCAACGGCCGCTGGGCCAAGGAGCGCGGCCTGCCCCGCACCGAGGGCCACAAGGTCGGCGCCGAGCAGGTGCTCGACGTCCTCCAGGGCGCGATCGAGATGGGCGTCGGATCGATCTCGCTCTACGCCTTCTCCACCGAGAACTGGAAGCGCTCGCCCGAGGAGGTGCGCTTCCTCATGAACTTCAACCGCGACTTCATCCGCAAGACCCGCGACCAGCTCGACGAGCTCGGGATCCGGGTGCGCTGGGTCGGCCGCATGCCCAAGCTGTGGAAGTCGGTGGCCAAGGAGCTCCAGGTCGCGCAGGAGCAGACCAAGGACAACACCAAGCTCACGCTCTACTTCTGCATGAACTACGGCGGTCGCGCGGAGCTCACGGACGCGGCGCAGGCGCTGGCGGAGGACGTGAAGGCCGGCAGGCTCGATCCGGCGAAGATCACCGAGAAGACCATCCAGAAGTACCTGTACTACCCGGACATGCCGGACGTGGACCTCTTCCTGCGCCCCAGCGGCGAGCAGCGCACCTCCAACTACCTGATCTGGCAGAGCGCGTACGCCGAGATGGTCTTCCAGGACGTGCTGTGGCCGGACTTCGACCGCCGCGACCTGTGGCGAGCCTGCGTCGAGTACGCGTCCCGCGACCGCCGCTTCGGCGGCGTCGACCCGGCGGACCTGGCCGTCCTCGAAAAGGCCTGAGCGGGAGCGGGGGGGACGGGATGGAGCTCGTGTACACGCCGACGCGCGAGGACCTCGTCGACGCGGTGCGGGTGCAGCTGCGGTACGGCCTGTTCCGGTGGCTGCGGTGGGTGCTGCCGGCCGCGGCCGTGCTGGCGTTCCTGACGGTCGGCCTGATGCTGACCGGCCCCGGCGGGGCGGAGACGGGGCCGCTGGCGCTGATGGTGTCGCTCGGCCTCGTCGCAGCCGTCCTCGTGCCCGCGATGCCGCGGCTCGTCGCCCGGCTGATGTTCCCGATGATCGAGCGGCAGGGGGAGCACCGGGCGAGCGTCGACGAGACGGGGGTCCGCTGGGTGACCGGCCAGAGCGAGGTCGTGGGCCGCTGGCAGCTGATGGCCCGGTACGCCGAGACGCCGACCCAGTTCGTCCTGCTCTCCGCGGACAAGAGCGGCGCGGGCGTGGGCGCGCTGCCCAAGCGGGCCTTCGCCGACCCCGCCGACGTGGACCGGCTCCGTACGCTCCTGGACCGGAACGCCGCCCGCGTGTGACGTACGACGAAGGGCCCGCACCGAATCGTGTCGGTGCGGGCCCTTCGTCGTACGTCAGCTCACTTCGCGGCGCAGTCCGCGCACGTGCCGAAGATCTCGACCGTGTGCGCCACGTTCACGAAGCCGTGCTCCGAGGCGATCGTCTCGGCCCACTGCTCCACCATCGGGCCCTCCACCTCCACGGCCTTGCCGCAGAGGCGGCAGACCAGATGGTGGTGGTGGTCGCCGGTCGAGCAGCGGCGGTAGACCGTCTCGCCGTCGCTCGTGCGCAGCGCGTCGACCTCGCCCGCGTCCGCGAGGGACTGGAGCGTCCGGTAGACGGTGGTGAGGCCGACCGAGTCGCCGCGGTGCTTGAGCATGTCGTGCAGCTCCTGGGCGCTGCGGAACTCGTCCACCTCGTTCAGCGCCGCCGACACGGCGGCCCGCTGCTTGGTCGAGCGGCCTCGTACGGGGGGTCCTGCCGTCACCACGGGGGCCTCCTTGAATGCTTGTCTGCCCCCGCCATTCTGCCAGCCCCCCGTGTGCCCGCGGTCGGACCTCGTACCGCCGCTCAGACCTTCACGTCGTCGCTCGGCCGAGGGCGCGGCGGCTGCGGTGCGTCGCAGCTCTCCGCGCCCGCCTCGGCGGCCCGGGCCCGCCGCTTGGCGAGCGGGGCGGCCAGGAGCGTCAGCAGGACGAAGACACCGATCGCGTACAGGACGATCGTCGCGCCGGGCGGGACGTCCTGGTAGTACGAGGTGGCCGTGCCCGCCAGCGTGACCGTGATGCCGGTCGCCACGGCGAGGACGAAGGTCGTGCGGAACGACTTCGACAGCTGCTGGGCCGCCGCCACGGGCACCACCATGAGCGCGCTGACGAGCAGCAGGCCCACGACCCGCATCGCGACCGTGACCGTGACCGCGGCCGTGACCGCGATGAGCAGGTTCAGGGCGCGCACCGGCAGGCCGGTGACCCGGGCGAACTCCTCGTCCTGGCTGACGGCGAAGAGCTGGCGGCGCAGGCCGACCGTGACCAGGACCACGAAGGCCGCGAGGATCGCGATCGCGGTGATGTCCTCGGACGAGACCGTGGAGAGCGAGCCGAAGAGGTACGAACTGAGGTTGGCGTTCGAGCCGGTCGGCGAGAGGTTGATCAGCAGGACGCCGCCGGCCATGCCGCCGTAGAAGAGCAGCGCGAGCGCGAGGTCGCCGCGGGTCTTCCCGTACGCCCGGATCAGCTCCATGGCGACCGAGCCGGCGATGGCGACCAGCGTCGCCATCCAGACCGGGCTGGAGTTCAGCAGGAAGCCGAGGCCCACGCCGGTCATGGCGACGTGGCCGATGCCGTCGCCCATCAGCGCCTGGCGGCGCTGGACGAGGTAGATGCCGACGGCGGGCGCGGTGATGCCGACGAGCACGGCCGCGAGGAGCGCGCGCTGCATAAAGGCGAGATCGAGCATTTCCATGATCAGGTCAGCTTCCCAGGGTCGGCTGTCTCAGGTCAGCAGACCCGTACGGAGCGGCTCACCGGCCGCGTGCGGATGGACGTGGTCGTGGCCGGGCAGCGCGTGCTGCCCGACGGCCTCGGGCGGCGGGCCGTCGTGGACGACGCAGCCGTCGCGGAGGACGACCGCCCGGTCGATCAGCGGCTCCAGCGGGCCCAGCTCGTGCAGGACGAGGAGGACGGACGTACCGCCCGCGACCTGCTCGCGCAGGGTCGCCGCCAGGATCTCCTGGCTCGCGAGGTCCACACCCGCCATCGGCTCGTCCATGATCAGCAGCTCGGGCTCGGAGGCGAGCGCCCGGGCGATCAGCACGCGCTGGTGCTGGCCGCCGGAGAGCGCGGAGACGGAGTCCTTCGCGCGGTCGGCGAGACCGACGAGCTCGATGGCCGACTCGACGGCGGCCTTGTCGGCCTTCGTCAGCCAGCCGAACCGGCGGCGGGAGAGCCGGCCGGAGGCGACGACCTCGCGGATGGTGGCGGGGACGCCGCTGGCCGCGGTGGTGCGCTGCGGGACGTAGCCGACGCGGGACCAGTCGCGGAACCGCTTCTGCTCCGTGCCGAACAGCTCGATCCGGCCGCCGGTCAGCGGCACCTGGCCGATGACGGAGCGGACGGCGGTGGACTTGCCCGAGCCGTTGGCACCGAGCAGGGCGACGACCTCGCCGCGGCGGACGGTGAGGTCGACGCCCCGGAGGACGGGCCGGGCGCCGAGGGTCGCCGTGGCTCCGCGGACGGAGATGACGGGTTCCGGATCCAGTTCCTGGGCCATGGCTCGTGCCTCCTGCTGCGCTGCTGTGGTCACTTCGCGCCGAGGGCCTTCTTCAGCGCGGCGAGGTTGGACTGCATGACCTCGATGTAGTCATCGCCCTTGGACTTGTCCGTGATTCCCTCCAGCGGGTCGAGCACGTCGGTCGTGAGACCGGTGTCGCCCGCGAGGGTCTTCGCGGTCTTGTCGCTCGCGAGGGTCTCGAAGAAGACGGTGGAGACCTTGTCCTTCTTCGCGATGTCCTGGAGTTCCTTGATGCGGGCGGGGCTCGGCTCGGACTCGGGGTCGATGCCGGTGATGCCCTCCTGCTCCAGGCCGTACCGCTCGGCGAGGTAGCCGAAGGCGGAGTGGGTGGTGATGAAGGTCCTGGTGGTGGTGTTCTTCAGGCCCGTCTCGAACTGGTTGTCCAGATCGCCGAGCTTCTTCACCAGGGCGTCGGTGTTCTTCTTGTAGTCCGCCGCGTGGGCCGGGTCGGCCTTCTCCAGGGCGGCTCCGACACCCTTGGCGACCTCGGCGTACTTCACGGGGTCGAGCCAGATGTGCGGGTCGGTGCCGGCCTCGGTGCCGTGGTCGTGGCCTTCGTGGCCGGCTTCCTCGGCGCCGTGCTCCTCGCCGTGCGCGGCGTGCTCCTCGGCGGACTCGCCCTCGTGCTCGTGGCCGACCTCGGTGCCGTGCGCTTCGAGCGTCGTGAGGGTGGCGGCGTCGACGGTGTTCTTGACGCCGGCCTGGGCTATGGCGTCGTCGACGGCGGGCTGGATGCCCTTGAGGTAGAGGATGACGTCGGCCTCGCCGAGCTCGCCGATCTGCTTCGGCTTGAGCTCCAGGTCGTGCGGCTCGACGCCGGGCTTGGTGAGCGTGTCGACGGAGACGTGGCCGCCGCCTATCTGCTCGGCCAGATACTGCATGGGGTAGAACGACGCGACCACGTCCAGCTTGCCGCTGCTCCCCTTGTCGGCGGCGTCGGAGGTTCCGGCGCAGGCGGACAGGGTGACGAGTCCGAGCGCGACGGCTCCGGTGACGGCGGTGGCGGGTATCAGTCGACGTACGTTCATGACACTCATTTTCAACAAAACTGGAAACGATTGTCAATTGTCGTATGTGTGGTCCGGCCCACGCGGGCCCCGCGCCCGGACCTCTCGCTCCCCGCCACCGGACCGATTTGATGCGGGGGGTACGGGCGCCGGTAACCTGTGGCATTCGCACTTCGTCGTCGTAATGAAGAGAGCACCGTGGCCGCCGACAAGATCGACACCATCGTCAGCCTGAGCAAGCGCCGTGGCTTCGTCTACCCGTGCAGTGAGATCTACGGCGGCCAGCGTGCCGCCTGGGACTACGGACCGCTGGGTGTCGAGCTCAAGGAGAACCTCAAGCGCCAGTGGTGGCGTTACATGGTCACCGCGCGCGAGGACGTCGTCGGCATCGACTCGTCGGTGATCCTGGCCACCGAGGTCTGGGAGGCCTCCGGTCACGTCGCCACCTTCACCGACCCGCTGACCGAGTGCACCTCCTGCCACAAGCGCTTCCGCGCGGACCACCTGGAGGAGGCGTACGAGGCGAAGCACGGCCGCCTCCCCGAGAACGGCTTCGCCGACCTCAACTGCCCCAACTGCGGCAACAAGGGCACCTTCACCGAGCCCAAGCAGTTCTCCGGCCTGCTCTCCACGCACCTCGGCCCGACCCAGGACACCGGCTCCGTCGCCTACCTGCGTCCCGAGACCGCCCAGGGCATCTTCACCAACTTCGGCCAGGTCCAGCAGACCTCGCGCAAGAAGCCGCCGTTCGGCATCGGCCAGATGGGCAAGTCCTTCCGGAACGAGATCACTCCGGGCAACTTCATCTTCCGCACGCGCGAGTTCGAGCAGATGGAGATGGAGTTCTTCGTCAAGCCGGGCGAGGACGAGCAGTGGCAGGAGTACTGGATGGAGCAGCGCTGGAACTGGTACACGGGTCTGGGTCTCCGTGAGGAGAACATGCGCTGGTACGAGCACCCGAAGGAGAAGCTCTCCCACTACTCGAAGCGCACCGCCGACATCGAGTACCGCTTCCAGTTCGGCGGCAACGAGTGGGGCGAGCTGGAAGGCGTCGCCAACCGCACCGACTACGACCTGAACGCCCACTCCAAGGCCTCCGGCGCCAACCTCACCTACCTGGACCAGGAGTCCGGCGAGCGCTACACGCCGTACGTCATCGAGCCCGCCGCCGGTGTCGGCCGCGCGATGCTGGCCTTCCTCCTCGACGCGTACAACGAGGACGAGGCCCCCAACGCCAAGGGCGTCATGGAGAAGCGCGTCGTGCTGAAGCTCGACCCGCGCCTGGCCCCGGTCAAGGTCGCCGTCCTGCCGCTGTCCCGCAACCCGCAGCTCTCGCCGAAGGCCAAGGGCCTCGCGGCGGACCTGCGCCAGAACTGGAACATCGAGTTCGACGACGCCGGCGCCATCGGCCGCCGCTACCGTCGCCAGGACGAGATCGGCACCCCGTTCTGCGTGACCGTCGACTTCGACACCCTCGACGACAACGCGGTGACCGTGCGCGAGCGCGACACCATGAAGCAGGAGCGCGTCTCCCTCGACCAGATCCAGAGCTACCTGGGCAGCCGCCTGCTCGGCTGCTGAATCTGATCGCAGACACGGGAAAGCCCCCGGTTCCGTCCTCGGAACCGGGGGCTTTCCCGTGCGCGTCGGGGCCGTGACCGTCTTGGGGCGTGCCCGTCAGGGGGGCGTGACAATCAGGGTGCGTGACCGTCAGGCCCGCAGTGCCCGCTGTACCAGGGAGACCACCGCCGTGAAGGCGTCCTCGACGTCCGGGGCCGACCAGTCGGCGGCGTGGGCAGGGTTGTGGAAGCGGTCCGTGGCGTCGAAGACCGCGCGGGCCGTTGCTTTGGCGTCCGTCTCCGGGGCGGCGAACAGGCCCTCGGTGCGGCCGTCCGCCAGGATGCGGGCGATCTGCTCGACGAGGTGGTCCTCGTGCCGGTCGACGACCGCGCTGTTCTCGCCGATCAGGACCTGGAACGTCGCCATCAGCTCCGGGTCGCCGCCCGCCTTGCGGCGCTTCAGCGTGAAGAGGGCCGTGAGCCAGCCGGTCAGCCGCTCGTCCGCGGGCTCCGCGCCCTCGACGTACGGCCGCAGCGCGACGATCGTCCGCTCCAGCCACCGCTCGGTGACCGCCTCACGGAGGGCCGCCTTCGTGCGGAAGTGGCGGTAGACACTGCCGTGACTGACGCCGAGCACCCGGGCCACGTCGACGACGGTCGCTTTCGCGGGGCCGTAGCGCCGGAGCACCTCCTCGGTGGCTTCGAGGATGCGCTCTGCGGTCAGGGTCTCGGTGGCGGCCATGGAATGACAGTACCTGTCAGTGCTCGCTGTCCAGGTGGGCCATCTGCGCGGCCGGGTAGCGGTCGCCGGAGGCGGCGCCCGCCGGGACGGCCTCCTCGATCGCCGCGAGGTCGGCGGCGTCGAGGGTGACGTCCAGGGCGCCGAGCGCCTCCGCGAGCCGGTCCCGGCGCCGGGCGCCGACCAGCGGGACGATGTCCGCGCCCTGGCGCTCGCCCTGGGCGAGGACCCAGGCGATGGCGGTCTGCGCGACCGTGACGCCCTTCGCCTCGGCGAGGGACCGCAGACGGTCCACCAGGTCGAGGTTCCGGTGGAGGTTGTCGCCCTGGAAGCGCGGGCTCATGCCCCGGAAGTCGCCCGGGGCCAGCTCGCGGTCCCGGGCGAAGTGGCCGCTGATCAGGCCGCGCGACAGCACTCCGTACGCCGTGATCCCGATGCCCAGCTCGCGCGCGGCCGGGAGGATCTTCTCCTCGATGGAGCGGGAGATCAGCGAGTACTCGATCTGGAGGTCCGCGATCGGGGCCACCGCCGCCGCCCTGCGCAGGGTGTCCGCGCCGACCTCGGAGAGGCCGATGTGCCGGACGTGGCCCGCCTCGACCAGTTCGGCGATGGCGCCGACGGTCTCCTCGATCGGCACGTCGGGGTCGACGCGGGCGATCCGGTAGATGTCGATGTGGTCCGTGCCCAGGCGCTGGAGCGAGTACGCCGCGAAGTTCTTCACCGCGGCCGGGCGGCCGTCGTACCCGGTGAAGCCGCCCTCGACCGTGCGCAGGGCACCGAACTTCACGCTGGTCAGGGCCTGCTCGCGGGCGGCGGCGGGGGCACTGCGCAGGGCTTCGGCGATCAGGAGTTCGTTGTGCCCCATCCCGTAGAAGTCACCCGTGTCGAGCAGGGTCATCCCGGCGTCCAGCGCGGCGTGGATCGTGGCGATCGACTCGGCGCGGTCGCTCTCCCCGTACAGCGCGGACATGCCCATGCAGCCGAGACCGAGGGCGGAGACCGCGGGGCCGGTGGTGCCGAGCGGGCGGGTGGGGACGGGGGCGGGGTTCTGGTTGCTGGTCATGGAACAACCATGGCATGAGCGATGACAGATTTCAATATTTGTCATTTGGATGGTGGGTGGCGGTGGGTGGTGGTGCGAAAAAGGGGTGCCGCCCTCTTGGTGCCGGGGTAGCGTCAGCGGCATGTCTCTGTTCTTCCAGATCTACGAGTGAGCGCGCCGCACAGGCCGTCCGACCACCGCACACCTCACTGATTGGGAGAACCCCATGGGCAAGAGCCGGAACGACCTCCTCGGTGTCGGCGGACAGCGGAAGAAGCTGTCCCGCGCCGACCAGCACGGCACCGGACGGGGCCGCGGCACCGTCCGCCGCACGGCCGACGAGCAGAAGCAGGAGCTCCTGAAGAAGATGCGCGAGCGCGCGCAGGGAGCC
Organism: Streptomyces venezuelae; assembly: GCF_008642375.1. Classification (NCBI taxonomy): domain Bacteria; kingdom Bacillati; phylum Actinomycetota; class Actinomycetes; order Kitasatosporales; family Streptomycetaceae; genus Streptomyces; species Streptomyces venezuelae. The sequence goes on from NZ_CP029194.1 coordinate 5,887,230, forward strand.
GGGGCCGCCGAGAGCGGCCAGGAGTAGCGTCGCCGACGGAAAGGGCCCGGGGTGCCGACATCCCGGGCCCTTTCCGCTCACCTCAGGAGTTTCGGGAGTCGCAGCGCGAGTACCGCCGTCACCAGCGCCATCGCGAGCTGGAGGAGCAGCGTCACCGTGAGGGCCGTCCCCGAGTCCGGGCCGGCCGCGGACAGGCTCAGGAAGAGCGTGCCGAGGGTGGCGACGCCCAGGGTCAGCGCCGTCTGCTGGGTCGTCACCAGGACCCCGCTGCCCACACCCGCCCGCTCCGCCGGCACCTCCGAGAGCACCACCCGGAAGAGCACCGGAAGCTGGAGGCCCTGCCCGAGTCCCGCGAGCGCCATGCCCGGAAGCAGGCTGCCCACCGAGAGGTCCGGCCAGGAGCGCCAGGCCGTCAGGGCGAGCAGCCCCAGGCCGAGGGCCTGGAGCAGGGCGCCCGCAGGAACCACCCGGGTGCCCCAGCGCCGTACGAGCCGGGGACCCGCCAGCGAGGCGCCGAAGAAGGCCACCGCCATCGGGACGAGCGCGAGACCCGAGGCCACCGCCCCCAGGCCCAGGCCCTGCTGGAGCGCCACCGCGATCACGAACATGAAGCCGCCGAAGCCCCCCGACAGCGGCAGGACCAGGAGCAGCCCGCGCCGCAACGGGACCAGTCCGAGCAGGCTCGGCGGGACCAGCGGGGTCTTGCCCCGGGCCTCCGCCCGCCGCTCCACCCGCCAGAAGGCGGCCGCCGCGAAGGGGAACACGGCGAGCGAGACCCAGGTCCACAGCGGCCAGCCGGCCGTACGGCCCTCCGTCAGCGGGGCGAGCAGGGTGAGCAGCGCGACCGCGAGGAGCAGGGTGCCCCGTACGTCGACCTGGGCCGGCCGGTCCGAGCGGGTCTCCGGCACGGTCCGCAGGGCGAGCAGCAGGCCCACGACCGCCACCGGAACGTTCACCAGGAAGACCGACCGCCAGCCCGAGCCCGCGAGGTCGGCGGCGACGAGGACGCCGCCCAGGATCTGACCGGCCACCATCGACAGGCCGGCGGTCGCCCCGTACAGGCTCAGCGCCTTCGCGCGGCGCGGTCCCGTCGTCGAGGCGTGGATGGTCGCGAGCACCTGCGGCAGCATCAGCGCCGCCGCCGCGCCCTGTGCCACCCGGGCCGCGACGAGGGTCCACGCGTCCGGGGCGAGCCCGCAGGCCAGCGAGGTCAGGCCGAAGGCGGTCATGCCGGCGAGGAAGAGGCGCCGGCGTCCGAAGAGGTCGCCGAGGCGTCCGCCGAGGACGAGGAGGACGGCGTACGACAGGCCGTATCCGGCCACGATCAGTTCGAGGAGCGAGGGACCGGCCGCCAGGTCCCGGCCGATGGACGGCAGGGCGACGTTGACGATGAAGAAGTCGATCAGCGGCAGCGCCGCGCCGAGGAGGACGGTGAACAGGCCCAGCGGGCCGAGCGACGCGGGACCGGGGCCGTGGGCGGGGGTCGGTGCGCCGGCTCGGGCGGAGGTGGATGTGGAGGCGGAGGTCGAAGTCACGCCTTCGACGATCCGCCCACCCTCAGCCTGGTACCAGAGTCTTCTTATCCTGGTACAAGTACTACCTGGCAACCGGTCGGCAAGCCCGCCACCCTGGAGGAGTGACGATCATGACGACGCCCGTGGCGGCGGCTTCCTCCGTGACAGAGGCTCCCTCCGCGGCAGTGGCTTCCTCCGTGGCGGAGGCCCCCTCCGGGGCTGCGGCTTCCCCCGGGGCCCGGCGGCACGAGCTCGCCGCCTTCCTGCGCAGCCGCCGCGAGCGGATCACCCCCGAGCAGGTCGGCCTCCCGCGGGGCCGCCGCCGTCGGACCCCCGGCCTGCGCCGCGAGGAGGTCGCGCACCTCTCCGCCGTCGGCGTCACCTGGTACACCTGGCTCGAACAGGCCCGCGACATCCAGGTCTCCCCGCAGGTCCTCGACGCCCTCGCCGACGCGCTGCTCCTCGACCCGACCGAGCGGACCCACCTCTTCGCCCTCGCCGGGCAGTCCGACCCGCACCCCGGGACGAGCTCCCCGGCCGTCACGCCCGCGCTGCGCCGGATGCTCGACCAGCTGGAACCGCTGCCCGCCGCCGTCCAGAACAGCCGCTTCGACTTCCTCGCCTACAACCGCACCTTCGGGCGGCTCTTCCGCGACCTGGACTCCCTGCCCCGCGAGGACCGCAACTCCCTCTGGCTGGCCTTCACCGACGCGGACTTCCGGGCCGCCGCCACCGACCTGCCGGACCTCCTCCCGATCCTCGCCGGGAAGCTCCGCGCCGCCATGGCCGAGCACCTGGCGGAGCCCGCCTGGAAGGCGCTCGTCCAGCGGCTCGAAGGGGCCTCGCACGAGTTCCGGGAGATCTGGGCCCGGCACGACGTGGTCGCCCCGGGCGGGCGCACCAAGGTCATCCACAACGCCCTGGTCGGGGTGCTCCGCTTCGAGCACACCAACCTGTGGCTCGGCCCGACCGCCGGTCCGTGCCTCGTGACGTACGTCCCCGTGGACGAGGCGACCCGGGCGGGCGTCGAGCGGCTCCTCGCGCTGGTCACCGAGGGGGCGGTGGCGGGGGAGGGAGCCGCGCGCGTGTGAGCTCCGGCATGTGCGGATAGTACGGCTAACTAATGACCGCCGCAGTGCGCGACAATGGCCCAATGACCGCGTTCTCCCCTCTCGCCATCGGGCCGCACATCGTGCAGCCGCCGGTGGTGCTCGCCCCGATGGCCGGCATCACCAACGCCCCCTTCCGTACCCTCTGCCGCGAGTTCAGCGGCGGCAAGGGGCTGTTCGTGAGCGAGATGATCACGACGCGCGCCCTGGTCGAGCGCAACGAGAAGACGATGCAGCTCATCCGGTTCGACGAGACCGAGAAGCCGCGCTCGATCCAGCTGTACGGGGTGGACCCCGTGACGGTCGGCAAGGCCGTGCGGATGATCGTCGACGAGGACCTCGCCGACCACATCGACCTGAACTTCGGCTGCCCGGTCCCCAAGGTGACGCGGAAGGGCGGCGGCTCGGCCCTGCCCTACAAGCGGCCGCTGCTGCGCGCGATCCTCAACGAGGCCGTGGGCAACGCGGGCGACCTGCCGGTCACGATGAAGATGCGCAAGGGCATCGACGACGACCACATCACCTACCTCGACGCGGGCCGGATCGCGGTCGAGGAGGGTGTCACGGCGATCGCCCTGCACGGGCGGACGGCGGCCCAGCACTACGGCGGTACGGCGGACTGGGACGCGATCGCGCGCCTCAAGGAGCACGTGCCCGAGATCCCGGTGCTGGGCAACGGCGACATCTGGTCGGCCGACGACGCCCTGCGGATGATGCGGGAGACGGGCTGCGACGGTGTCGTCGTCGGGCGCGGCTGCCTGGGCCGTCCGTGGCTCTTCGGCGACCTCGTGGCGGGCTTCGAGGGCACGGGGGAGTACGCCCAGCCGGGTCTGCGTGTGGTCGCGGACGCGATGGTGCGGCACGCGCGGCTGCTCGGCGAGTGGATCGGCGACGAGGCACGCGGTGTCATCGACTTCCGCAAGCATGTCGCCTGGTACTTGAAGGGCTTCTCGGTCGGCTCCGAGATGCGTAAGAAGCTGGCCGTCACCTCTTCGCTGGACGAGCTGCGCGCTCAGTTGAGCGAGCTCGACCTGGACCAGCCGTGGCCGGTGGGCGCGGACGGCCCTCGGGGTCGTACGTCCGGAAACAACCGAGTTGTCCTGCCGGACGGCTGGTTGAAGGACCCGTACGACTGCTCGGGTGTGAGCGAGGACGCCGAGTTGGACACGTCCGGCGGGTGAGATCCGTGCGGGAATCGGCCTTTCCGGAGGAGTGATCCTCGCCACCCCTGAGGGGGGTGGCGCTCACATGAGCAGGTAACGGACGGCTGCACAGCCTGAAGGGTGGCACTGGGTGCCACCCTTTTTGCGTTCAAGACTTGAACGCAAGTGCTCGGATGTACGCTCATCTGAGCGTCAAACCTCAATAATGAGTCATGTGAGCTTCGGGGCCTGAAAGCGGAAGCTACCTCTCAGTTACTTTCGATGTGCTGGCGGACGGGTGGTTAAGACCATGTGACCGGCAGGCGTACCTCCACAGACGCCTTCGATCTGGGTATGTTCCTCGCCGTCAGGGCAGCCAACCGAGTCATCGAGGAGTCGGGACCCGTGTCGGAAATTAATGATCAGAAGTTCGTCTACGACTTCACCGAGGGCAACAGGGACCTGAAGGACCTGCTCGGTGGCAAGGGCGCGAACCTCGCCGAGATGACCAACCTCGGCCTGCCGGTTCCCCCCGGCTTCACGATCACCACCGAGGCGTGCAAGGTCTACCTCGAGAGCGGTTCGGAGCCCGTCGCGCTGCGCGACGAGGTGAGTGCCCACCTCGACGCGCTCGAGCAGCAGATGGGCAAGAAGCTCGGCCAGGCCGACGACCCGCTGCTCGTCTCCGTCCGCTCCGGAGCCAAGTTCTCCATGCCGGGCATGATGGACACGGTCCTCAACATCGGCCTCTCCGACGAGTCCGTGACCGGCCTCGCCCGCCAGGCCGACAACGAGCGCTTCGCGTGGGACTCGTACCGCCGGCTCATCCAGATGTTCGGCAAGACCGTCCTCGGCGTCGAGGGCGAGCTCTTCGAGGAGGCCCTCGACGAGGCCAAGGCCGCGAAGAAGGTCGCCAGCGACACCGACCTGGACGCCGCCGACCTCAAGAAGGTCGTCAAGCACTTCAAGAAGATCGTGAAGGCCCAGACCGGCCGCGACTTCCCCCAGGACGCGCGTGAGCAGATGGACCTCGCCATCGAGGCCGTCTTCAACTCCTGGAACACCGACCGCGCGAAGCTGTACCGCCGCCAGGAGCGCATCCCGGGCGACCTCGGCACCGCCGTCAACGTCTGCTCGATGGTCTTCGGCAACCTCGGCCCGGACTCCGGCACCGGCGTCGCCTTCACCCGCGACCCCGCCTCCGGCCACGCCGGCGTCTACGGCGACTACCTGCAGAACGCGCAGGGCGAGGACGTCGTCGCCGGTATCCGCAACACCGTGCCGCTGGCCGACCTCGAGTCGATCGACAAGAAGTCGTACGACCAGCTCATGCACATCATGGAGACCCTGGAGACCCACTACAAGGATCTCTGCGACATCGAGTTCACCATCGAGCGCGGCCAGCTCTGGATGCTCCAGACCCGTGTCGGCAAGCGCACCGCGGGTGCCGCCTTCCGCATCGCCACGCAGCTCGTGGACCAGGGCCTGATCGACGAGGCCGAGGCGCTCCAGCGCGTCACCGGCGCCCAGCTCGCGCAGCTCATGTTCCCGAAGTTCGACGAGAACGCGAAGGTCGAGCAGATCGGGCGCGGCATCGCCGCCTCCCCGGGCGCCGCCGTCGGCAAGGCCGTCTTCGACTCGTACACCGCGGTCAAGTGGTCCCGCTCCGGCGAGAAGGTCATCCTGATCCGCCGCGAGACCAACCCGGACGACCTGGACGGCATGATCGCCGCCGAGGGCATCCTCACCTCCCGCGGCGGCAAGACCTCGCACGCCGCCGTCGTCGCCCGCGGCATGGGCAAGACCTGTGTCTGCGGCGCCGAGGAGCTCGAGGTCGACACCAAGCGCCGCCGGATGACCACGGCCGACGGCCAGGTCGTCGAGGAGGGCGACGTCGTCTCCATCGACGGCTCCACCGGCAAGGTGTACCTCGGTGAGGTACCCGTCGTGCCGTCCCCGGTCGTCGAGTACTTCGAGGGCCGCATGCACGCCGGCGCCGACGACGCCGACGAGCTCGTCGCCGCCGTGCACCGCGTCATGGCCTACGCGGACCGTGTCCGCCGGCTGCGCGTCCGCGCCAACGCCGACAACGCCGAGGACGCGCTGCGCGCCCGCCGCTTCGGCGCCCAGGGCATCGGCCTGTGCCGCACCGAGCACATGTTCCTCGGCGAGCGCCGCCAGTACGTCGAGCGCCTCATCCTCGCCGACACGGACGCCGAGCGCGAGGAGTCGCTGAAGGCGCTCCTGCCGCTGCAGAAGCAGGACTTCATCGAGCTCTTCGAGGCCATGGACGGGCTGCCCGTCACGGTCCGGCTGCTCGACCCGCCGCTGCACGAGTTCCTGCCCGACATCACCGAGCTGTCGGTGCGCGTCGCCCTCGCCGAGTCCCGCAAGGAGCCGCACGAGAACGACCTGCGCCTGCTCCAGGCCGTGCACCGGCTGCACGAGCAGAACCCGATGCTGGGTCTGCGCGGTGTGCGCCTCGGCCTGGTCATCCCCGGCCTGTTCACCATGCAGGTCCGGGCGATCGCCGAGGCCGCGGCCCAGCGCGTCGACGCCAAGGGCGACCCGCGCGTCGAGATCATGATCCCGCTCGTCGGCACCGTCCAGGAGCTGGAGATCGTCCGCGAGGAGGCCGAGCAGGTCATCGCCGAGGTCCAGGCGCAGACCGGCGTCGAGCTGAAGCTCGCGCTCGGCACCATGATCGAGCTGCCGCGCGCCGCCGTGACGGCCGGCCAGATCGCCGAGGCCGCGGAGTTCTTCTCCTTCGGCACGAACGACCTGACACAGACGGTCTGGGGCTTCTCCCGCGACGACGTGGAGGCCTCGTTCTTCACCGCGTACCTGGAGAAGGGGATCTTCGGCGTCAGCCCCTTCGAGACGATCGACAAGGACGGTGTCGGCGCGCTCGTGCGCAGCGCCGTCCAGGCCGGCCGGGCCACCCGCCCCGACATCAAGCTCGGTGTCTGCGGTGAGCACGGCGGCGACCCGGAGTCGGTGCACTTCTTCCACGAGGTCGGGCTCGACTACGTCTCCTGCTCGCCCTTCCGGATCCCGGTGGCGCGCCTGGAGGCCGGCCGCGCGGCGGCCGAGGCCAAGGGCAGCGACAGCCGCTGAGTCCTGCTGAACCGGTGTTCAGGAGCGGCGGTCGGGCCCTCCTGAACGCCGGTTCAGCAGCGGTGCCGATCCTTGCTGAACCCCTGTTCAGCAGCGGTACCGGTCCCTGCTGAACCCCTGTTCAGCAGCGGAATCGCGGAACCACCGGGGCCGCCGTCGGTCACTTTCGACCCTCACCGGCGGGCGGCGGCCCCGGGCACCAAAGAGAGACGGGGCGGACACCTTTGTGCGGAGGTGTCCGCCCCGTCGTATATCATCCCGGTCGAGGCCGCTCATTTTGCTTGATCGTCGATCAGATGTGAGTTCCTGTTCAATTTCGGCCGATTGAATTATTGGCCATTGAACTTTTCTGTTTCCTCGACGCAAAGAACGGGGCGGGCGCGACCCCCGGATCCCCACCCAGGGGCCGCGCCCTTTACCGATGTCGGGCAGGTGAGCCGCAACCTCGCCGACCGCCGCCGGACGCGCAAAGCCCCCCACGGTCTTCGCCACGTCACCTCGGTCCTGAAGGTTTCCTGCCCGACCCGCACAGCTTTTCGTTTCCCCCCTGATTGCCGCGATGCTTTTCAACTGTGGCTGAAACACCCTGGTAACGTGCTGTGATGCTGTGCATACTCGTCGTCGGGGGTGGTTGCGAGTGCACAGGTGGGGACGTCATGCTGCGGATTCATTTCACCGGAAACGACTTGGCGGGGGTGCGGACGGCAGCCCGGCCGGATGTTCTATGGGAAACCATTCTCAGCTTTCACCGCTTAAGGGACCGGCGCGGATCGGTCGTCTACCGGGAATGGCGTACGGCGGCCCGGACACGGCTCGGTGGTGAGACCCGGCTGCTGGCCGCGCTCGTTCCCAGCCGCGGCTATTTTCCCGACTTCCTGACGCCCGCCGAAGGCGTCCACGGCCTCGACGAGGGCCTCCAGGCGATCCGTGCGACCGACTCCGGCCGGCTCCGCGACGAGCTCTCCCTGCTCGCCGCCGACCGCTCCGGCGCCCGGACCGTGCCCCACTCGCTGCGCGCCCTCGCCGACGGCGGCGCGGAGCCCTTCGACCGGCTCGTGGGGGCTCTGCGCAGCTATCACCGGGCCGCGATCGAGCCGTACTGGCCGCACATCCGGGCCCGCGTCGAGGCCGACCGGGCGCGCCGCGGCCGGGCCCTGCTCGACGGCGGCGCCGACGAACTCCTCGCCTCGCTGCCGCCGATGCTGCGCTGGCGCGCGCCCGTCCTGGAGGCCGACTACCCGGTCGACCGGGACGTCCACCTCGACGGGCGGGGGCTGCTGCTCCAGCCGTCGTACTTCTGCCGGGGGACACCGGTGGTGCTGCGCGACCCCGCGCTGCCGCCGGTCCTCGTCTACCCCGTCACCCACGGCGAGGCGCCGACCGTCCGCGAGCCGGGCGGCTCCTCGCTGGCCAAGCTGGTCGGCCAGACCCGCTCGACGGTCCTGCACGCCATCGGGGACGGCGGCACGACCAGCGAGCTCGCGCGCCGCGCCGGGGTCTCGCTCGCCTCCGCCAGCCAGCACGCGGGCGTGCTCCGGGAGGCCGGGCTCATCGCGACCCTGCGCCACGGGAACGCGGTCCTGCACACACTGACGCCGTTGGGCGCCGCCCTGCTCGGCGGCGCCCAACGGACGGTGGAGCTGCGCTGTCACACGGGGAGCTACGCGCGGAACGGGCCGGTCACCTCGTAGGTGATACCGCCCGAGGAGCTGCCGCTCGTGCCCCGCTGGCTGGAGAAGTACAGGCGCGAGCCGTCGGGGGAGAAGGCGGGGCCGCAGATCTCGGAGGAGGACTGGCCGGTGATCCGCAGGAAGGGCGCCACGACGTCGTCCGGCGTGATGATGCAGATCTCCATGTTGCCGCCGTCCTCGGCGACGAAGAGGTCACCGGAGGAGGCGCCGGTGACGTTGTCGACGCCGGTGAGCGGGGCGCCCCCGCCGGAGACCAGCGAGTCGTCGTAGGCCAGCTCGTAGGTGCTGTTCGCCAGATTGAGCTGCCACAGCCGGTTGTCGCCCTTGGTGGTGAACCAGACGGTGTCGTTGGCGTAGTGGCAGCCCTCGCCGCCGCTGAACTTCTTGGCGGCCGAGACCTGGTAGCGGGTGGCGGTGGGGGAGCCGTCCACGTCGGGCACGTTCTGCCAGCTGAACGAGCCGGAGGTGGCGGTGCCGGCCACCAGTACCTGGAGGGTGCCGGAGGAGAGGTTGCCCCAGGTGGACGGCACGAAGCGGTAGAAACAGCCGTCGGACTTGTCCTCGGTCAGATAGATCACCCGGCGGACGGGGTCGGCGGCCGCGGCCTCGTGGTTGAACCGGCCCATCGCGGCCCGGCGGACGGAGGGGTTCACACCCCACGGGTCGGTCTCGTAGACGTACCCCGTGTCGACCTCCTCACAGGAGAGCCAGGTGTTCCACGGGGTCTTGCCGCCCGCGCAGTTGCGGTTGGTGTTGGAGAGGATGCGGTACGCCGAGGTGACGGTGCCCGAGGAGTTGAACTTGACCGCGCTCGCGCCGCCGGTGCTGGAGATCTCCGAGTTGGAGACGTAGATCCAGCCGGTGCCGTCGGCGAAGCAGGCGCCGCCGTCGGGGGCGTTGTGCCAGGTGTACGAGGTGCCGGCCACGGTCTGGCCGGACCGGGCGATGATCCGGCTGGTGAACCCGGCCGGCAGCTGGATGCCGTTGGCGTTCGCGGCGCCGAGCGCCCCGTACGGGCCCGCGCCCGGCTGGGCGGGGGCCGCATAGGCGGCCCCGCGCATCAGGGTGCCGCCGAAGGCCGCCGCCGACGTGCCGATGACCGCTCCACGCAGGAAACTGCGTCGCTCCACGTCTCACTCCCGAGAAGGGTGATGAACCGCCCCGCCAGGCCGGTCGGCGGCGGGGTCGCGCGCTTCCGGAACTTAGGAGTACGGAGTTGACTGTGCATCAACAAGCGGTGAAGGGGAAGCGGCGGGCACCGGGCAAAGGGCCGCACCGCTGTCCGGGGGCCGGCGGCGGCGCAGGGTCTCGCCCACGAAAGAGACCTGCGCCGGGACGTTCGGCACTGGGGGAACGGGGGCCGGGCGGGCAGACTGGGAGGCATGAGCGCCAGCACCCGGGACATCGGCGACCGCGACGACCTCGACGTCGTCCTGCGCCGTTTCTACACGGCCGCCTTCGTGGACCCGCTCATCGGGCCCTTCTTCACCGAGATCGCCGGCACGGACCTGGAGGTCCACCTGCCGCGGATCACCGACTTCTGGGAGCGCGCCCTCTTCCGTACCGCCGACTACGGCCGGGACGCCTTCGCGCCGCACGCCGCCCTCCACTCCGCGCGCCCGCTCACCGCCGCCCACTTCGGGCGCTGGACGCAGCTCTGGCGGGCCGCCGTCGACGGCCTCCACCAGGGCCCGCGGGCCGAGCGGGCCAAGGCGCAGGGCGAGCGGATCGCCGTCGCGATGCTGCGGCGGCTGGCCGGGCCGGACGCCGCGACCGACGGCGGGGGCGGCGGGGGATTCGTCCCGTTGGCGGCGTTCGAGCTGCGCTCGGTGGCCTGACCGAAGAAACCTTCGGAGAATTTCCGGGAGAGCGATGAGTTCCGGGCGGGACGCCCGTCTTACCTCTCGACAGCGCCGGAACGCACCGAGCACCCCGGCCGCCCGACGGAAGAGAGCGCGTCATGGCCCCGCAGATGATCTTCGTGAACCTGCCCGTGAAGGACCTCGACACCAGCAAGGCCTTCTACGAGAAGCTCGGCTACTCCATCAACCCGCAGTTCAGCGACGAGACCGCCGCCTGTGTCGTCATCAGCGACACGATCTTCGCGATGCTGCTCACCGAGGAGAAGTTCAAGAGCTTCACCGCCCCGGGCAAGACGATCTCCGACGCCACGAAGGCCACCGAGGTGCTCATCACGCTGAGCGCCGAGAGCAAGGCGAAGGCCGACGAGCTGGCCGACGCGGCCCTCGCCGCCGGCGGCTCCCCGGCGAAGGAGCCGATGGACATGGGCTTCATGTACGGCCGCTCCTTCGCCGACCCGGACGGCCACCACTGGGAGGTCTTCTGGATGGACCCGAAGGCCGCCCAGGGCTGAGCCCCGACCGGCCCCGGCGTCGCTCCGGCCCCCGCGCCGCTCCGTACGTCAGGCGGAGACCCCGCCGTCGATCACCAGGTCGGTGCCGACGGCGGAGCCCGCAGCGTCCGAGGCGAGGTACAGGACCGCCGCCGCGATCTCGGCGGCCGACGAGATCCGGCCCAGCGGGGACTGCTCCTTCATCCGGACCTCCCGCTCGGCCTCGGTCTCGCCGGGCAGCAGCGACATCGAGGACTCCGAGGCGCCCGGGCTGACCGCGTTGATCCGGACCCCGTCGGCGATGTGGTCCAGGGCCGCGGCCCGGGTGAGGGCCGAGACGGCCGCCTTCGAGACCTGGTAGCCGAAGACCCCGGGGATCCGGACGTGCGGGCCCAGGTTGGACGAGATGTTCACGATCGCCCCGCCGCCGTGCGCCCGCATGTGCGCCACCTCGGCCTGGAGGGCGTGCAGCACCCCCGTCACGTTGATGTCGAGCAGCGTGTGCCAGTCCTCCAGGGGGAAGTCGGCCGCGCTGTGGCCGCCCCGGAAGACCCCGGCGTTGTTGACGGCGACGTCGAGACCCCCGAAGAGCTCGACCGTGCGCCGGACCAGCTCCCGCGTGGACTCGGCGCCGGACACGTCGGCCGGCACCGCGGCCGCGGTGCCTCCGGCGGCCTCGATCAGGGCGACCGTCTCGTCGAGCGGCCCGGCGGTCCGGCCGGCGACGACGACCTGCGCGCCCTCGGCGGCGAAGGCGAGCGCGATGACCCGGCCGAGACCGGAGCCGGCGCCGGTGACGAGGACGGTGCGGCCGGTGAAGCGTTCGGACATGGTAGTGAACTCCCTTGTAAATGCTTCTACTTGGTTGTCAATGCTGTCACTTGGTGCGGATCGTGGTGAGCGCGAGGGTGGTGAAGAGGACGGCGGCGGCCGCCAGCGACACCGCGTCGCCGCCGAGGGTGAGCAGTGCGGCGAAGAGCACGGTCGGCCCGAGCTCCATCGCCGTGTTCAGGACGCCGCCCGCGAGCCCCGCGCGGTGCGCCGGGACGCCGTCGGTGGCGAGGACGGCGGCGCCCGCGAAGGACAGGGCGCCACCGGCCGGCAGCAGCAGGAGGCCGGGCAGCAGCCCGTACGCGTACGGGACGGAGCTGTCGAAGCCGGTCGCGGCGAGCAGCCCGAGCCCGGCGGCGGCCGTGGCGAGCCCGGCGCCGGTCACCCGGCCGGGGCCGTACCGCCCGATCAGTGGGCTCGCGAGGCGGCCCGAGCCGAGCAGGGCGACCGCGAAGGGCACGAAGGCGGCGGAGGTGAGGAGCGCCGACCAGCCGCGTCCTTCCTGGAGGGCGAGGGACAGCAGGACGAAGACCGTCGCCGTCCCCGCGGCCGTCAGACCGATCGCCGCGAGCCCCAGGAGACGTCGGCCGTCGCGCAGGAAGTCCGGCGGCAGGAGCGGGTCGGCCGTCCGCCGCTCCACGGCCGCGAAGGCGGCGAGGAGGGCGAGGCCGGTGAGCAGCGGGACGAGCACCGGGGCGGAGCCCCAGGGGTGGGCGTCGGTGAGGACGAGCCCGAAGCTGGCGAGCGTGATGCCGGCGGTCGCGAGCAGCGCGCCGGGCAGGTCCAGGGCCCGTCCCGTACCGGGCGGGGTCGCGGGCAGCAGCCGGGGCGCGAGGAGCAGTGCGGCGAGGGCCACGGCGACCGGTACGGCGAAGGTGCCGCGCCAGGAGGAGGCGGCCGCGATCACGCCCGAGAGCAGGTTCCCGGCGGTCGCGCCGAGCACGGAGAGCCCGCCCCAGGTGGCCATCGCCCTGCCGTACGTGGCCGGTGCCGGGAACAGTGCCCGGAGCACGGCCATCGCGGCCGGGGCGACGAGCGCCGCGCCGACGCCCTGCCCGAAGCGGGCGGCGAGCAGTGCCTCGTACCCGGGGGCGAGGGGTGCCACGGCGGAGGCCGCACCGAAGACCAGGAGGCCGGCGGTGAGGATCCGGCGTCCGCCGAAGCGGTCGGCGAGCCGGCCGCCGAGCAGGAGCAGCCCGGCGAAGGTCAGGCCGTAGGCGGCGCTCAGCAGGATCAGGTCGGCGCGGTCGAGCCGGAACTCGGCGCCGATGCGGGGGAGGGGGACGGCGAGGGCGGCGAGCGTGAAGATGAGCGTCATCTGTACGCCGCCGAGCAGGAGGAACCCGCCGCGGGTGCGGGGACTTCGGCCGGTCGCACCCTCCGGCTCCCCGGCCGGTGCCCCCGCCGTACCGGCTGTCCTCGTCGCGTGCATGACTCATCCCCCCGCGTAGTGCTGTACTTGACCGTACATTCCAATATGAGCCCCGAAGAAAGGGCGCCCCTGCGGGCGCCCGCTCCTCAGTCCAGCAGTCCCAGTGCCTGCTCCGCCGCGTCCAGGACCCTGCCCGGGTCCGTCGAGGCCTTGCCGACCACCCTGATCCCCTGGAGCAGGACCAGCAGCATCCGGGCCAGGGCGCGCGGGTCCCGGTCCGCCGGGAGCTCGCCCCCGGCGCGGGCCCGGGTGAGCGCCCCGTACAGGAGCGTCTCGATCTGCTCCCAGCTGAGCTCCACCCGGCGTGCGACGGCCGTGTCGTGCGGGGCCAGCTCCGCCGCCGAGTTGGTGACGAAGCAGCCGTTCAGCCGCTCGCCCTCCGTCGCCGCCTCCGCGGCGAAGCGGCGGACGAGCGCCCGGACCGCCGGCAGGGCAGGGCCCGGCGAGGACAGCTCCTCGACGAGCTCCGGGTCGCGGGTCTCCAGGTAGCGGTCCATCGCCTTCATGTACAGGTCGTGCTTGTTCCCGAAGGTCGCGTAGATGCTGGCGCGGCCGACGCCGAGGTGCTCCACGAGGTCCGACATCGTCGTCGCCTCGTAGCCGCGCGCCCAGAACAGGTCGAGAGCGGCCTGGAGCGCGGCGTCGGGATCGAATTCCTTGGTCCTGGCCACGAACAGAACGTACGTCTATCTGGAACGCCCGGTCAAGTTATCCGGTCGTGTCAGATGCTGCGGACCGGATAGACCGCCACCGAGACCTCGTCGTCGTCCAGGCAGCGGCCCGTCTCCAGGTCGAAGCGCTGCTTCAGGAGCGGCGAGGCCACGAACGGCCGCCCGTCCACCGAGCCGACCAGCCCCCGGGACAGCACCTGCGCCCCGGTGAACGGGTCGCGGTTGTCGATCGCGTACGTCCGTCCCGCCCGGTCCCGGAAGACCGCCGCCTGCCGGCCGTCCGGCAGCAGCGCCGCCACGCCCCGGCCCGGCGTCAGCCGGGACTCCTCGCAGACCGTCATCCAGGAGCCGGGGGAAGGGGAGAGTTCGAGCGTCGTCGTGGTGAGCGCGTTCGTGGTGAGCGTCGTCATCGGGAGGTGACCCCTTCCAGGGTGAGGAACGTGAGATCCGGCTTGATCTGGTCGCGCTCCGGCATGAACCGGACCGACGGGTCCGGTGCCTCCGGTGCGTTCACGAAGGAGACGAAGCGCCGCAGCCGGTCCGGGTCGTCCAGCGTCTGCGCCCACTCGTCCTGGTAGTCCGCGACGTGGGCCGCCATCAGCGCCTCCAGCTCCTCGCACAGCCCGAGCGAGTCGTGCACCACCACGTCCTTGAGGTGGTCGAGCCCGCCCTCCAGGCGCTCCAGCCAGGTCGACGTCCGCTCCAGGCGGTCCGCCGTCCGGATGTAGAACATCAGGAACCGGTCGATCAGCCGGACGAGTTCGGCGTCCGAGAGGTCCTGCGCGAGCAGGTCCGCGTGGCGCGGGGTCGCGCCGCCGTTCCCGCCGACGTACAGGTTCCAGCCGCTCGCCGTCGCGATGATCCCGAAGTCCTTCGACTGGGCCTCCGCGCACTCACGGGCGCAGCCCGAGACCGCCGACTTGAGCTTGTGCGGGGAGCGCAGGCCCCGGTAGCGCAGCTCCAGCTGGATCGCCATCTTCACCGAGTCCTGCACGCCGTAGCGGCACCAGGTCTGTCCCACGCAGGACTTCACGGTGCGCAGCGACTTGCCGTACGCGTGCCCCGACTCGAAGCCGGCGTCGACGAGCCGGGTCCAGATCGCCGGCAGCTGCTCGACCCGGGCGCCGAACATGTCGATCCGCTGGCCGCCGGTGATCTTCGTGTAGAGCCCGAAGTCCCTGGCCACCTCGCCGATCACGATCAGCCCGTCCGGGGTGATCTCGCCGCCGGGGATGCGCGGCACGACCGAGTACGAGCCGTTGCGCTGCAGGTTGGCGAGGAAGTGGTCGTTGGTGTCCTGGAGGGAGGCCTGCTCGCCGTCGAGGATGTAGCCGTTGTTGAGGGAGGCCAGGATGGAGCCGACGGTCGGCTTGCAGACCTCGCAGCCCTCCCCGCCCCTCGCCCCGTCCCGGCCGTGCGAGTCGAGCAGCGCGGCGAAGGAGGTGATCCGGAGCGTGCGGGCGATCTCGTACAGCTCGCTGCGGGTGTACGAGAAGTCGCGGCACAGGCCCTTGTCGGTGGGGGCCGGCAGGAGCTTCTCGATCACCTTGACGCAACTGCCGCAGCCCGTACCGGCCTTGGTGCACTTCTTCACCTCGGCGAGCGATTCGCACTGGCCGATCGCGTGCTTCGTGACGTTGTGGCAGGAGCAGATCACCGCGTCGTCCGGCAGCGCCGAGGGGCCGAGCGCCACCGGCGCGCCCGCACCCGCAGGGAGCACCAACTGCTCGGCGGAGACGGGCGGTACGGAACCGGTGAGCGGCCGGAGGAGCCCGTACTGCTCGGCATCGCCGACCAGGACGCCGCCGAGCAGCCGGCCCTCGCCGTCGATCACCAGCTTCTTGTAGACGCCCGAGCGGGAGTCGGAGTAGACGACGTCGAGGCAGCCCTCGGTCGCGCCGTGCGCGTCGCCGAAGGAGGCCACGTCCACGCCGAGGAGCTTCAGCTTCGTCGACATGTCGGCACCGGTGAAGCCCTCGTCGTCCCCGGCCTCGTCGGCGATCGTCGCCGCCACCGTCTGCGCCATCTCGTAGCCCGGCGCCACCAGGCCGTACACCCGGCCGTCGGAGGCGAGCGCGCACTCGCCGATCGCGAAGACCGCCGGGTCGGACGTGCGGCACCGCTCGTCGACCGCGATGCCGCCGCGCTCGCCGACGTCCAGACCGCAGTCCCGGGCCAGCTGGTCCCTGGGCCGCACGCCTGCCGAGAACACGACCATGTCCGTGGCCAGTTCGGAGCCGTCCGAGAGCTTCATCCCGGTCACGGCGCCGTCCGTCGTCACGACCTCCTGCGTGCCCGTCCCCGTGTGGACGCTCAGGCCCATCCGCTCGATCGTGCGGAGCAGGGCCGCGCCGCCGCCCTCGTCGACCTGCACCGGCATCAGGCGCGGCGCGAACTCCACGACGTGCGTCTCGAGTCCGAGCCCCTTGAGCGCGCCCGCCGCCTCCAGGCCGAGCAGCCCGCCGCCGACGACCGCGCCGGTCGTCGCCGTCTTCGCGTACTCCTCGATCGCGAGCAGGTCCTCGATCGTGCGGTAGACGAAGCAGCCGCGGGCGTCCTTGCCGGGGACCGGCGGGACGAAGGGGTACGAGCCGGTGGCGAGGACGAGCGTGTCGTACGCGAACACCTGCCCGGAGCGGGCGGTGACCGTGCGGGCCGCCCGGTCCACCGACTCCGCCGGGTCGCCCACGTACAGCTCGATGCCGTGCTTCTCCATGAAGCCCGCCTCGACCATCGACAGGTCGTCCGGGGTCTTCCCGGAGAAGTACGAGGTCAGCTGGACGCGGTCGTAGGCCGGGCGCGGCTCCTCGCAGAGGACCACGACGCGGGCCCGCTCGGTGACGCCACGGTCGGCGAGCGCCTCAAGGAACCGCTGGCCGACCATTCCGTGGCCGACCAGGACGATGGTGGGGGTGGTCATGAGGAGCCTCCGTCGTGGGTGAGCAGGTGCAGCAGGGGGGCCTCGTCGGGGAGGGCTTCATCGCCCTCCCAGGCCCGGGCGAGCGCGCCGACCGCGGCCAGATCGCCGAGGAGGACGCCCCCGACGAGCCGGTCACCGCGGACGACGACCTTGCGGTAGGCGCCTCGGCTCGCGTCGGTCAGCTGGACGACGTCGTCGCCCGGCCGGGCGGTCGCCTCGCCGAAGGCGGCGAGATCGAGCGGCTGCGCGCCGCCGAGGGTGAGACGGGTGAGGGCGCGGGTGCCGGTGTAGCGGGGGCCGGGGTCCGAGGGGAGCGCCGGGACGGGAGTGCCGGTCGTGGCCGTCTCCGCCGACAGCAGATCCGCCAGGACGTCGGCCTGTTCCAGAGCCGGGCCGGCCAGGCCGTACACCCGGCCGGCGTGCTCCGCGCAGTCGCCGATCGCGTGGATGTACGGGTCGGAGGTGCGGAGTTCGTCGTCGACGACGATGCCCGTGGCGATGTCGAGCCCCGCCTCGCGGGCGAGGGCGACCCGGGGCCGGACCCCGCAGGCCAGGACCACGACCTGGGCGTCGAGGACGAAGCCGTCGGCCAGTTCGACCGCCGTCACCGCCCCGTCCCGCTGCCGCAGACCGCTCACCCGGCACTCCGTGTGCACCTCGACGCCGAGGGACTCGACGTGCTCGCGCAGCAGGGCCGATGCCTGGACGTCCAGCTGGCGCTCCATCAGGCGCTCGCCCTGCTGGGTCAGGACGACCTCCGCGCCCAGCGCCGCGAGCGCCCGGGCCGCCGAGACGCCGAGGAGGCCGCCGCCGATGACCACCGCCCGCACCCCGGGCCGGACGACGGAGCGCAGCTCCAGGCAGTCGTCGAGCGTACGGAAGGGGTGGACGCCCGCCGGCAGCGGCGCCCCGCGCAGTCCGCGCAGCGGCGGCAGCACCGGGTTGGAGCCCGTCGCCAGGACCAGCCGGTCGTAGCCGACGAGGGAGCCGTCCGCGCACTCCACCGTCCGCGCCGCCCGGTCGATCCGCACCGCCCGCACCCCGAGCCGCACCGGCTCCCGGGTCCCGGGCAGGGCGACGACCTCGGGGGCGTACCGCCCGGCGAGGACGTCGGCGAGCAGCACCCGGTTGTACGGGGCGTGCGACTCCTCGCCGAGGAGGGTGACGGGCAGGCGCTGGGCGAGCCGGGCGCCCGCCGTTCCGCCCCCGACCACCACGATCCGTGTACTCATACCGGGAAGCGTGCGCGGCCGGTGTTACCCGGCGGCATCCCGACTGTTTCCCGTACGGAACGCTGATCTCCGCCCCCGGTCCCGGGCGCTGTGAGGCCCCGGCGGGATTAACCCGCAGTGAGCCTCGGCTCAAGCCCGCCTTAAGGATCCCGGGGACGGGGCCGAGCCGCGGATTCCCGTATACGGGCGGACCTAGGGTGCCGGATGTGACCACCGAGGCCAGCCACCACCCTCTCTACGTGCCGCTCCCCAGCCAGCCGGCCCCCACCCCTCCTGCCGCTCCACCGGCACCCGCACCCACGCCCGCGTCCGCGCCCGTCCCCGCCCTCCGGCTCGCCCCCGAGCGGCTGCGGACCGGGATCGTCGCCGGCGCCGGAGCGGTCGCGCTCCTCTGGGGGCTCCAGGCCCGGCCCTCCGCCCACCTCGACGCCTTCTTCGCGACCGGTGCCCACCTCACCGGGCTCCTCGCCGGGTACGGCGTCCTCGTGCTCCTCCTGCTCATGGCCCGCGTCCCGGCCGTCGAGCACGGTGTCGGCGCCGACCGGCTCGCCCGCTGGCACTCCCTCGGCGGCCGGTACGTCCTCGGTCTCATCGCCGCCCACGCCGTCCTCGCCCTCTGCGGGTACGCCGTGCACACCCGTACCGACCTCGTCACCGCCACCGGGGACCTCCTCTCCTACGGGGCCATCGCCGCCGCCACCGCCGGCACCGCCCTCCTCGCCGCCGTCGGCGTCACCTCGGCCCGGGCCGTCCGCCGCCGCCTCCGGCACGAGACCTGGCGGGCCGTCCACCTGAGCGGCCTCCTCGCCGCCGCGCTCGGCTTCGTCCACCAGCTCGCGGGCCCCGACGTCGCCGGGAGCCTCCTCACGGTGTGGCTCTGGTCGATGGCCCACGCGACCGTCGGCGTCCTCCTCGTCTGGTACCGGATCGTCGTTCCCGTCCGCGCCGCCCTCCGGCACGAGCTGCGGGTCGCCGAGGTCCGCGACGAGGGCCCCGGCGTCGTCTCCGTCCTCGTCCTCGTCCAGGGCAGGGGAGTGGCCCGGCTGTGCGCCGAACCCGGCCAGTTCTTCCGCTGGCGCTTCCTCCGGCGCGGGCTCTGGGCGACCGCCCTGCCCTTCTCCCTCTCCGCGCCCGTCCGCGACGACACCCTGCGGATCACCGTCAAGGCGCTCGGCGACCACACCCGCCGGATCCGGCGCCTCCGCCCCGGCACGCGGGTCCTCGCCTCCGGCCCCTTCGGCGCGCTCACCGCCCACCGCCGCACCCGCCGCAAGGTCCTGCTTCTCGCGGGCGGCGTGGGCATCACCCCGCTGCGTGCCCTCTTCGAGACCCTGCCCGGCGGCCCCGGCGACATCACCCTCCTCTACCGGGCCTCCGACGCGGGCGGCCTGGTCCTGCGCGAGGAGCTGGAGGCCATCGCCCGCGAACGGCGGGCGGCCCTCCACTACCTCCTCGGCCCCTCGGACGGCTCCTTCGACCCCCTCGCGCCGCGCGCCCTGCGCGAGCTCGTGCCGGATCTCGCCGCCCATGACGTGTACCTGTGCGGCCCGCCCGCGATGGCCCGGGCCGCGACCGACTCCCTGGGCCGGGCCGGGGTGCCCGCCTCCCGTATCCACAGCGAGGACTTCGACCATGGCTAGACACCGCGCGCCACACCCCCCGGTGGAGCTCGCCCGCCGTCGCCTCGCCGCCGCCCTCCTGGGCGTCGGCGCGCTCGCCGCGACCCTGCTCACGGCCGCCGTCGCCCCGGCCGCCCCGCCCGCGCCCGACCGCGAACCGGGGGCGGCCAGCTCAGAGCTTGCTCAACGATCACAGGATTGATGGACGGGGCAACGATCGTCTCCCTAGGCTCTCGGGCATGCCCGAGATCACGCTGACCACCCTCGTCCTGCTCTGCCTCGCCGCGCTCGTGGCGGGCTGGATCGACGCCGTGGTGGGCGGCGGGGGACTGCTCCTGCTCCCCGCTCTCCTGCTCGGACTGCCCCATGTCCCGGCCGCGCACATCCTCGGCACCAACAAGGCCGTCGCGATCGTGGGCACCACCGGGGCCGCCGTCACCTATGTCCGCAAGGCGCCCGTCCAGGTCTGGACGGCGGTACGGATCGGGCTCGCGGCGCTCGCGGGCTCCATGGCGGGCGCCTTCTTCGCCGCCGGGATCAGCAGCGACGTCCTGCGCCCGGTGATCATGGTGGTGCTGCTCGCCGTGGCGGCCTTCGTGATGCTGCGGCCCTCCTTCGGCGCCAAGGCCGAGGGGGAGGACCGGGCGCCGCTGACCCGGGCCCGGGTCGTGACGGCGATCGTGGTCGTCGGCGGCGGCATCGGCCTCTACGACGGCCTGTTCGGGCCGGGCACCGGCACCTTCCTCGTCCTCGCGCTGACCGCCGTGCTCCACCTGGACCTGGTGACCGCCTCCGCCACCGCGAAGATCGTCAACGTCTGCACGAACGCGGGCGCGCTCGCCATGTTCGCCCACCAGGGCAGCGTGTACTGGCAGCTGGCGGCCGTCATGGCCGTCTTCAACCTGGCGGGCGGCCTGGTCGGGGCGCGGATGGCGCTGAGCAAGGGGGCCGAGTTCGTCCGCGGAGTGCTGCTGTTCGTGGTCTTCTCGCTGGTCGCGAAGCTCGCCTTCGACCAGTGGGCCTGAGGTCTCAGCGCACCCCGATGAGGTGGCCGAAGGCGACCACGTTCCCCTGGTAGCCGTTCTTCTTCGAGAAGCCGCCGCCGCAGGTGATGACCCGGATCTCGGCGCGGTCGGTCTCCCCGTAGACCTTCTTGTCGGGGAAGTCCTCGTTCGCGTACACCTCGACCGCGTCGACCGTGAAGACGGCGGTACGGCCGTCCTGCCGGTCCACCTCGATCCGGTGGCCCTTCTTCAGGGCGCCCAGCGTGTAGAAGACGGCCGGCCCCTGGGCGTTGTCCACGTGGCCCGCGACGATCGCCGTGCCCTTGGCGCCGGGCGTGATGCCGTCCGCGTACCAGCCGGCGAGGTTCCGGTCCCCGGCGGGCGGCACGTCGAGCGAGCCGTCCGCCGCCAGGCCGAGCCGCGTCATCGGGGTGTCCACGTCGGTCTCGGGGATCCGGAGCCGCACGGGCGCCGAGGACGGCAGCGGGTCGGCGGCGGCGTCGGTGTGCACGCTCGGCCCGGCCGCGAACGCCTGGGCGGCGGACGGTACGGGCGGGGTGACGTCCTGCGAGCCGTTCTGGACGAGCCAGAGCCCGACGCACGCGGCCACGGCTATGCCCCAGCCCTTGCTCCTGTTGCTCACCTGGATTCCCTTGGATTCCCTCGGTCGGATCGTGGAGTGGCCCTGCCCCCGCCGGCCCGTGCGGGCGCGCGGCGGGAGCAGGGCGGGCGGGTCTCAGTGGCCCTGCGCGCCGCTCGCCCGGCGGCGCAGGAGCCAGACACCGCCCACGGCAGCCGCGGCCAGCACCGCCGCGCCCGCCGTGACCTGGGTGGAGTCGGGGCCGATGCTGCCGCCGACGCCGGTCTGGACATGGCCGCTCGGATTCCGGTGCTTGACGGTCAGGTCTCCCCGGGCCGTCTTGCCGTTGTCACAGGCGACACTGATGCCGTAGGTGCCCGGCTTGACGTGCTCCGGCACCCGGAACTGGCCGACCACGACCTCCTTGTGCGTGCTCGGCTCCAGCTTGAAGTCACCGGCGCCCAGCGAGTTCGCGTCGCCGATGCCGCGGCCGTGCTTGCCGCAGGCCAGGGTGTTGACCGTCACGGTCGTACCCGGCGAGGCGGAGGACGGATAGATCTCCAGCGACTGGAAGCTGTGGTCGTTGTTGTTCTCGCGGTCGTTCTCGTTGCCGGCGTACGCCGCGGGGGCGGCGAACGCCCCGATCGCGGCGACCGTCAGCGCGGTACCGGTGAACAGGCGGGCAAGGGTGCGCATGGGGTCCTCCGGAGGCGCGCGAGCGGTCATGCCGGTCATGCCGGGGGGTCCTCCCGGGAGGGACTTCCCAGGACGGACCTTCTATGACCGAGATAAGAGCGGCCCCGCGCCCCCCGCCTGCTGATGGGGCATCAGGATTGCGCCGTCCGGTGCGGCGTGTCGGCTGGATTTCCGATGTTTACGCAGGTCGGGGCGGGTTTCGTCGCGTCAGCTGACGACCCGTGCCGAACGGGTGACCCGGCGTGTCGCACCCCCTGGGGTGCCTCCGGGCGGGCGTGCGGCGTCCTGGCGGTCCGCCCGGCCTCCCCGGGGGCGGCCGTTCGGGTGATCTCCTGGAGGGGCCTCCATGCACAGTGCCCGGGCCGCGCCCGGAGCCCGCCACGCACCGAGCCCGGAGCCCGCCACGTACCGAGCCCCGGACCGGTCCCCGGACCGGGCCCGGACCGAACCCCGACCGCGGCTAGAGCGCCTCCCACTCCACCGACCCGTACGCCGCGTGGACCCGCTCCATCAGCTCCTCGTCCACGGCGAAGTCGACCGCGTCGATCCCCGAAACCGGCGCGATCCCGCGGGAGTTCGTCACGAAGGCCGCGCGGTACGCGCCCAGGTCCGCGAGCGTCACCCGTCGCCGCACCGAGCCGAGCGGGCCTTCGAGGAGGGCCATCGTGATGCCCGTCAGGCAGGGCGCCGACGGCCAGACGACCGAAGTGCCGTCCCAGAAGGCGATGTTGGTGACCGCACCCTCGGCGATCTCGCCGGTCGAGGAGGTCAGCAGCGCCTCGTCGTAGCCGTCCCGCCGGGCCGCCTCGCCGTGGTAGCTCTGGCCGAAGCCGCCCAGGTGCTTGAGGTGCGCGGCGGGGCGCAGGTAGTCGACGCTCCTCAGGCGCTGCGGCGCACCGGGCCCGTCCGGGGCGGCCTCGCGAACGACGACCGCGACGCGGACGCCGTCGTACACGTACACCCGGGCCGAGGAGTCCCGCAGTCCGGCGGCCGTCACGGCACCGGTGAGCAGCGCGCGGACCCGGTCCCCGGGCAGCTCCTCCCCGAAGAGCTCGCGGGTGGCGAGGTCGAGCCGTTCGAGGTGGCGGCCGAGTCCCTTCACGCGCCCGTCCCGCACCTGCATCGCCGTGAAGTGGCCGAAGCCGCTCATGAGGGTCGTGAGGAGCCCGGGGTCGCCCGCCGGGACTCCGTCGATCTCGACGTGGGCGGGCGGGGTGGGGGGAACGTGCGCGGTGGTCATGCCTTCACCGTACGTGCCGGGAAAGGCCTTTCGGGAAGTCCCCGGAATCGGCGCTTGACCTCAACCAAGCTTGAGGTAGCACGATCATCGGCATGGACCTCACGAACTCCACCTCGCCCGCCGTTCCTTCTGCCCAGGCCGCCCCGCTGAGCCTCGCCCTGATCGTCGCGAGCGACCGCGAAGGCCGCTTCGCCCCCGTCATCACCGACTGGCTCCGCACCCGGTTCGCCGAGCGCGAGGACTTCGCCGTGACGGTCGTCGACCTCGCCGAGACCGACCTCCCCACCTCCCTCTCCCGTAACCCCTCCCCGGCCGTCCGCGCCGAACTCGCCAAGGTCTCCCCGGTGCTGGCCGAGGCCGACGCCTTCGTCGTCCTCACCCCCGAGTACAACCACTCCTTCCCCGCCGCCCTCAAGAACCTCATCGACTGGCACTTCACCGAATGGCAGGCCAAGCCCGTCGGCTTTGTCTCCTACGGCGGCATCTCCGGCGGCCTGCGGGCCGTCGAGCAGCTCCGCCAGATCTTCGCCGAGGTGCACGCCGTCACCGTCCGCGACTCCGTCTCCTTCCACTCCGCCTGGGGGCTCTTCGACGACGAGGGGCGGCACAAGGACCCCGCCGGCGCCGAGGGCGCGGTCAAGGTCCTCCTCGACCAGCTCGCCTGGTGGGCGCTCGCGCTCAAGGAAGCCAAGTCCGTCCGCCCCTACGCCGCGTGAGGGACCGTCACCATGCTGCTGAGACTCCTCGCTCCCCGCCTCAGGCCGTACCGGGCCCTCCTCGTCCTCCTCGTCCTGCTCCAGCTCGTCCAGTCCTTAGCCTCGCTCGCCCTGCCCGCCCTCAACGCCGGAGTCATCGACGAGGGCGTCCTCCGCGGGGACACCGATCGTGTCCTCGGCGGCGGCGCCACGATGCTCGGCGTCACCCTCCTCCAGGCCGCGGCGGCCGCCGCCGCCACCTACACCGGCGCCAGGATCGCCATGGGA
Organism: Streptomyces venezuelae; assembly: GCF_008642375.1. Lineage (NCBI taxonomy): Bacteria > Bacillati > Actinomycetota > Actinomycetes > Kitasatosporales > Streptomycetaceae > Streptomyces > Streptomyces venezuelae. The sequence continues at coordinate 5,911,364 of NZ_CP029194.1, forward strand.
GTCGCCCGCGACCTGCGCTCCGAGGTCTTCCGCCGCGTCCAGGACTTCTCCGCCCAGGAGCGGGGCCGCTTCGGCACCGCCTCCCTCATCACCCGTACGACCAACGACGTCCAGCAGGTCCAGACGTTCACCGTCCTCGTCCTGACGATGCTGGTCTCCGCGCCCCTGCTGTGCGTCGGCGGACTCGCCATGGCGCTGCGCCAGGACGTGCCGCTCGCCCTCGTCCTGCTCCTCTTCGTGCCCGTCATGACCGGTGCCGTCGGCACCGTCGTCCTGCGGATGCGGCCCCTCTTCCGGGGCATGCAGGAGCGCGTCGACCGGGTCAACCGCGTGCTGCGCGAACAGATCACCGGAGTCCGCGTGGTCCGCGCCTTCGTCCGCGACCGCCACGAGCGGGAACGGTTCGGCGCCGCCAACGACGAACTCCTCGCCGTCGGGCTCCGGGCCGGCCGGCTCCAGGCGCTCATGTTCCCGACGGTGCTCATCGTCTGGGAGGCGACGGCCGTCCTCCTCGTCTACGTCGGCGCCCACCGCATCGACAGCGGCGCCCTCCAGCCCGGCGGGCTCGTCGCCTTCCTCGGCTACCTGCTCCAGACCGCCATGTCCGTGATGATGGTCCTCTTCCTCCTCATGCACATGCCGCGCGCCGAGGTCGGCGCCGAGCGCATCCGCGAGGTCCTCGACACCCCGCTCTCCGTCACCCCGCCGGCCGACCCCGTCCGCGTCCTCAGGGGACCCGGACGCCTCGACCTCACGGGCGTCGACTTCCGGTACCCGGGCGCCGAGGAGCCGGTCCTCAAGGACGTCGACCTCGTCGCCCGCCCCGGGGAGACCACCGCGATCATCGGCTCCACCGGCAGCGGCAAGTCGACGCTCCTCGGCCTCGTGCCCCGGCTCTTCGACGCCACCGACGGCGAGGTCCTCGTCGACGGCGTGGACGTCCGCGCGCTCGACCCCGCCCTGATGGCCAGGACCGTCGGCCTCGTCTCCCAGAAGCCCTACCTCTTCTCGGGGACGGTGGCCTCGAACCTGCGGTACGGAAAGCCCGACGCGACCGACGAGGAGCTCTGGCACGCCCTGGAGACCGCCCAGGCCGCCGACTTCGTCCGGGCCCTCGACGACGGCCTGGACGCCCCGGTCACCCAGGGCGGCGGCAACTTCTCCGGCGGCCAGCGGCAGCGGCTCGCCATCGCCCGGGTCCTCGTCGCCCGCCCCCGCCTCTACCTCTTCGACGACTCCTTCTCCGCCCTCGACGCCCGCACCGACGCCCGGCTCCGCGAGGCGCTCCGCCGGGAGACGGCCGACGCGACCGTGGTGATCGTCGCCCAGCGGGTCTCCACCATCCGGCACGCCGACCGGATCGTCGTCCTCGACCGGGGCCGGACCGCCGGCACCGGCACCCACGAGTCCCTCATGCGGGACAGCGCCACCTACCGGGAGATCGTCCTCTCCCAGCTCACCGAGGAGGAAGCCGCATGAGTACGGCCACGGAGACCCGGCACGAGAACGACGGCCCCGACCGCCCCGCCCCGACGGCGCGGTCTCCGACCGCCCGGCCCACCGGAGCACCGCCCCGATCCCCACCGCCCCCGCCCGCAGCGGCCCCCCGGCCAAGGAGCGCACCCCCGGCCCCGGCCTGTCCACCCCCGCCCTCGAACGCTCCCTGGCCTTCCGCGCCTCCGGCCTCCGCCTCCTGCGCACCCTCGCCCCCGACCGGGCCAGCCTGATCGCCGTCCTCGCCGTCGGCGCCACCGCCGTCACCCTCGGCGTCCTCAGCCCCCTGCTCCTCGGCCGCGCCACCGACCTCGTCGTCACCGGCGCCACCGGCCCGGCCGGGGTCGACTTCGCGGCCGTCGGCCGGCTCCTCGCCCTCTCCGTCGTGGTCGTCGCCGGCTCGTCCCTCTTCACCTGGGTCCAGCTGCGGATCGCCACCACCGTCGTCCAGCGGGCCGGCCGGCGCCTGCGCGAGCAGGCCCAGCACAAGCTGGCGCGGCTGCCCCTCACGTACTTCGACCGGCAGCCGCGCGGCGAGGTCCTCTCCCGCACCACGAACGACATCGACAACATCACCCAGACCCTCCAGCAGGCCTTCAGCCAGATGGTCCGCGCCCTGCTCACCCTCATCGGCGTCCTCGCGATGATGTTCTGGATCTCCCCGCTGCTCGCCCTCGTCGCCCTGGCCTCCGTGCCCGTCTCGGTCGCCGTCGCCACCTTCGTCGGAAAGCGCGCCCAGCCGCAGTTCGTGAAGCAGTGGGCGGTCACCGGGCGGCTCGGCAGCCACGTCGAGGAGATGATCACCGGCCACACCGAGGTCGTCGCCTTCGGCCGCCGCGCCGAGGCCGTGGACCGCTTCGACGAGCTCGGCGAGGAGCTGTACCGGGCGAGCTTCCGCGCCCAGTTCGTGTCCGGCTTCATCCAGCCCGCGCTGACCCTGGTCGGCAACCTCAACTACGTCGTCCTCGCGGTCGTCGGCGGCCTGCGGGTGGCGAGCGGCACCCTCACCGTCGGCGACGTGCAGGCCTTCATCCAGTACTCGTACGAGTTCAACGGCCCGATCAACCAGGTCGCCGCCATGGCCAACCTCCTCCAGTCCGGAGTGGCCTCCGCCGAGCGGGTCTTCGACCTCCTCGACGCCGACGAGGAGTCCGCGGACCCGGCGGAGCCCGAGCGCCCCGCCCAGGTCAGGGGCCGGGTCTCCTTCGAGAAGGTCGCCTTCCGCTACGAGCCCGACAAGCCGCTCGTCGAGGACCTGTCGCTCACGGTCGAACCGGGCAGGACGGTCGCGATCGTCGGCCCGACGGGCGCCGGCAAGACGACCCTCGTCAACCTCCTCATGCGGTTCCACGAGGTCACCGGCGGCCGGATCACCCTGGACGGCACGGACATCGCGAAGATGTCCCGCGAGGAGCTGCGGGCCGGGATCGGCATGGTCCTCCAGGACACCTGGCTCTTCGGCGGCACCATCGCCGACAACATCGCCTACGGCCTGCCCGGCGAGGTCTCCCGGGAGCGGATCGTGGAGGCCGCCAGGGCCGCGCACGCCGACCGCTTCGTCCGGACCCTCCCCGACGGGTACGACACGGTCCTCGACGAGGACGGGGGAGGCCTCAGCGCCGGCGAGAAGCAGCTGGTCACCCTCGCCAGGGCGTTCCTCTCCGAGCCGGTGATCCTCGTCCTCGACGAGGCCACCAGCTCCGTCGACACCCGCACCGAGCTCCTCGTCCAGCAGGCCATGTCGTCCCTCCGCGCGGGCCGCACCAGCTTCGTCGTCGCCCACCGGCTCTCCACGATCCGGGACGCGGACACGATCCTGGTCATGGACAGCGGGTCCATCGCCGAGCAGGGCACCCACGAGGAACTGCTCGCCGCCGGCGGCGCGTACGCCCGGCTGTACGAAGCCCAGTTCGCCGGAGCGTGAAGGCTCAGTACGGTGAGGGCGTGACCACTCTCGCCCTCACCGTCCTCACGACCACCGACAGCCCCGAGAAGGCCGAGACGCTCGCGCGCGGCGCCGTCGAGGCGCGGCTCGCCGCCTGCGCCCAGGTCTCCGGTCCCGTCACCTCCGTCTACCACTGGCAGCGGGCCATCGAGACCGCCGAGGAGTGGCAGGTGGTGTTCAAGACCACCGAGGCCCGCTACGAGGACCTGGAGGCCCACATCCTCGCCGCCCACGACTACGAGACGCCGGAGATCATCGCCACCCCCGTCGTCCGGGCCTCCTCCGCCTACCTGGCGTGGCTCGGCAGGGAGGTGGCGCACCCGTGACCGCACCGGCCGGCCTCATACCCCTGCCGTTCTTCGTGTACGGGACACTGCGCCCCGGCGCGTACAACCACGACCGGCTCCTCCTCGGCCGGACGGCCGCCGAGGAGGCGGCCCGGCTCCCGGGCGCCCTCCTCCACGACGGCCCCGGCTACCCGTACGCGGTGCCGGGGGAGGGCACGGTCGAGGGGACCCTCGTGACGGCGGCGCCCGACGCGTACGGCGAACTGCTCGGGGCGCTGGACCGGATGGAGGGCGACGCCGGGTACGAGCGGGCCGTCGTCGAGGCGGTCCGGCTCCGCGACGGCGGGACCGTCCGGGCCTGGACCTACCTCGCGGCCCCCGGGACGGCGCTCGGCCCGCTCATCCCCACCGGTGACTGGTTCAGGGCCTGTCCGGCGGATCATGGCCGGGGTCGCGGGGTCTGGCACGGCACCTCGCCGCGTTGCCGAAACGCCCCCATAGCTCCGCCATGAGGGCGCTCCGGCGCCTTGCGATGCACCGTGCCAGACCCCGCGCCCTATCCGGCCCTGATCCGCCGGACAGGCCCCCTAGCCGTCCCGCTCCAGACGCACCGCGCACACCTTGAACTCGGGCATCCGGGAGACCGGGTCGAGCGCCGGGTTCACGAGCGTGTTCGCCCGGCCCTCGCCCGCCCAGTGGAACGGCATGAAGACGGTGTCCGGCCGGATCGCCGTCGTGATCCGGGCCGGGGCGACGGCGCGGCCCCGCCGCGAGACCACCGCGAGCCGCTCGCCCTCGGCCACCCCGAGCCGCTCGGCGAGCCGCGGGTGCAGCTCGACGAAGGGGCCGGGCGCCGCCGCGTTCAGCTCGGCGACCCGCCGGGTCTGCGCGCCCGACTGGTACTGGGACACGACCCGGCCCGTGGTGAGGACGACCGGGTACTCGGCGTCGGTCTCCTCCGCCGCCGCCCGGTGCACCACCGGCACGAACCGGGCCCGCCCGTCGGGCGTCGCGAACCGGTCGAGGAAGAGCCGGGGCGTACCGGCGTGCTCCTCGTCGGGGCAGGGCCAGAAGACGCCCTGCTCCTCCTCGATGCGCCGGTAGTCGATGCCCGCGTAGTCGGCGGGGCCGCCGGCGGAGGCCCGCCGCAGCTCCTCGAAGACCTCCTCGGCATCCGTCGGGAAGCCCTTCTCCCAGCCGAGCAGCCCGGCGAGCCCGTGCAGCACCTCCAGGTCGCTGCGTACGCCCTCCGGCGGGGTGAGGGCGCGGCGCCGCAACAGCACCCTGCCCTCCAGGTTGGTCATGGTGCCGGTCTCCTCTGCCCACTGGGTGACGGGCAGGACGACGTCGGCGAGCGCGGCGGTCTCGGAGAGGACGACGTCGGCGACGGCGAGGAAGTCGAGCGAGCGCAGCCGCCCCTCGACGTGCGCGGCGTGCGGCGCGGAGACGACCGGGTTGGAGCCCATGAGGAGCAGGGCCTTCACGTCGCCGCCGAGCGCGTCGAGGAGTTCGTACGCGCTGCGCCCCGGCCCCGGCAGCGTATCGGGGTCGACGCCCCACACCCCGGCGACGTGCGCGCGGGCGGCCGGGTCGTCGAGCTTGCGGTAGCCGGGCAGCTGGTCGGCCTTCTGGCCGTGCTCGCGGCCGCCCTGGCCGTTGCCCTGGCCGGTGAGGCAGCCGTAGCCGCTCAGCGGCCGGCCCGCCCTGCCGGTGGCGAGGCAGAGGTTGATCCAGGCGCCGACGGTGTCCGTGCCCTTGGACTGCTGCTCGGGGCCGCGCGCGGTCAGCACCATGCCGCTGCCGGCGTCGCAGAACATCGCGACGGCCTCGCGGAGCTCGGGTACGGACACACCGGTGATCCGCTCGACCTGCTCGGGCCAGTGGGACATGGCCCCGGCCCGGGCCGCCGCCCAGCCGTCGGTGCGAGCCGCCACGAACTCCTCGTCCACGCGTCCTTCGGCGACGACGAGGTGGAGCATGCCGAGGGCGAGCGCGAGGTCGGTCCCGGGGCGGGGCGCGAGGTGGAGGTCGGCCTGCTCGGCGGTGCGGGTGCGGCGCGGGTCGACGACGATCAGCTTCCCGCCGTTCTCCCGCAGCTCGGTGAGGTAGCGCAGGGCGGGCGGCATGGTCTCGGCGAGGTTGGAGCCGACGAGGATCACGCACCCGGTCCTCGGGATGTCGTCCAGGGGGAAGGGGAGTCCCCGGTCGAGGCCGAAGGCCCGCTGGTGCGCGGCGGCGGCGGACGACATGCAGAAGCGGCCGTTGTAGTCGATCTGCGAGGTGCCGAGCACGAGCCGGGCGAACTTTCCCAGCGTGTACGCCTTCTCGTTGGTGAGCCCGCCGCCGCCGAAGACCCCCACGGCATCGGCACCGTGGTCGGCGCGGGTCCTGTGCAGTCCGTCGGCGACGGCGGCGAGCGCCTCCTCCCAGGTCGCGGGCCGCAGATCCCCCGTGTCAGGGCATCGGACCAGGGGCTCGGTGAGCCGGACCCGGGAGGAGAGTACGGAGGGAGCGGTGCGGCCCTTGCCGCACAGGGCGCCCCGGTTGACGGGGAAGTCGGTCCGCTCGACCACCTCGGCGGGCAGCTCCGGGGCGCCGGTGGGGCGGAGCGACATGCCGCACTGCAGGGCGCAGTAGGGGCAGTGGGTCGGGACGGCGGTGGCGTCGGACATGCCGCCAGCGTGGGTCAGGCGTGTTACGCGGGGCGGCGCCCCGTATTACGGGCGCGGTGCTCTCCGCTCAGCTCACGGCAGGTGCCGAGGTGAGGCGAGGGCCTCGGTGACGCCGGTCTCCTCCGGCCCGAGGAACTGCGGATCGGGGCGCAGGCCCGCGTCGAGGGCGGCCTTGCCCGCCGCGAAGAGCTCCCGGGTGGTGCCGTAGTACCAGGTGCCGTCGCGGGGTTCGGCGACCCCGACGCCGTACGCGTCGACGCCCGCCCGCCCGCACAGCGCGACGGCCCGCTTGATGTGGAAGTCCTGGGTGACGAGGACGGCCCGGTCGACGCCGAAGACCTTCTTGGCCCGGACGCAGGAGTCCCAGGTGTCGAAGCCCGCGTAGTCGCTGACGATCCGCCCGTCGGGCACCCCGCGCTCGGTGAGGTAGGTGCGCATGGCGCTGGGCTCGTCGTACGCGGTCCTGCTGTTGTCGCCGGTGACGAGCAGGACCCGGACCCTGCCCTCGCGGTACAGCTCGGCGGCCGTGTCGAGCCGGTGCGCGAGATACGGGGTGGGGCGCCCCTTCCACAGCCCGGCGCCGAACACGACGGCGACGTCCCGGGCGGGCACGTCGGCGGTGGTACGGAGCTTCCCGGCGGCGGCGGTGTGCATCCAGGTCATCGGGGTGAGCGCGAGGACCGCTCCCAGCATGACGGCCTGGACGGTCCGGCGGCGCGCCCGGGTGGTGCGGGGTATCAGCCGGGTGAGCCGTGCCGTCATGCGGAAACCTCCTGGGGGTGTGGACCGGTGGCGGTCTGTCACCCCGTCCGACGCGCTTCGGCGCCGTTCGGTTCGCCGGACGCCCGGAGTGTTCCGTACAGCACACCGGAGAGGACCAGGCCGATGACCATGCCGAGGAGCTGGGCGGCGGCGAAGGCGGGCACCGAGCCGGGGGCGATCCCGGTGAAGGAGTCGGAGAAGGAGCGGCCGAGGGTGGCGGCCGGGTTGGCGAAGGAGCCGGAGGAGGTGAACCAGATCGCCGCCCCGATGTATCCGGCGACGGCGACCGGGGCGAGCCCGGGGCGGCCGATGTGGCGCAGTCCTTGCACGACGAGGACGAGCCCGGCGGTGGCGACGGCCTCGCCGAGGAGGAGGTGGAGCGCCCCGCGGGGCTCGGTGGCCCAGGCGCCGGGGGCCCGGCCGAACATCGCCTCGGCGAGCAGGGCGCCGGTGACGGCCCCGGCGAGCTGGGCGCCGATGTAGGCGAGGGCTTCGCGCCCGCCGCGCTCGTGGCGACGGGACCACCACTCCGAGAGGGTCACGACGGGGTTGAAGTGGGCCCCGGAGAGCGGGCCGATGAGGGCGATGAGCAGACCGAGGCCGAGGGCGGAGGCGGCGGCGTTGGCGAGCAGGCGGACGCCGATGTCCTGGCTGAGGGAGTCGGCGCGGATGCCGGAGCCGACGATGACGGCGACGAGCGAGGCGGTGCCGATGAACTCGGCGGCGGTGCGGCGGGGGAGAGAGGGCGGGGACATTCTCATAGTGGAAAAGATATTCCGTGATTCGGAATGAAAAAAGAGGGGAGGGGTAGGTGCGCGGGTCCGTACGATTCCGAGTCGTGAAGATCGAGAACGTTGACATCCGCCGTGCGGCCGACTCCGATGCCGCCGCGGTGGCCGACGTCTGGCTGCGCTCGTACACGGCCGCGCTCCCGAGCGTGCGCCGCGCGCACACGGACGACGAGGTCCGGTACTGGCTCCGGGAGATCGTCGTGCCGCACCACGAGACATGGGTGGCGACGGTCGAAGGCACGGTCGTCGCCATGATGGTCCTGGACGACGAAGACCTGGACCAGCTCTACGTCGACCCGCCGTGGCGCGGCCAGGGCATCGGCGACCGGCTCGTGGAGGTGGCCAAGCAGAGCCGTCCGGCCGGGCTGACGCTGTGGACGTTCCAGGTCAACGCCCCGGCGTGCCGCTTCTACGAACGGCACGGCTTCGTCGCCGCCGAGCGCACCGACGGGCAGCGCAACGAGGAACGCGAGCCGGACGTCCGGTACGTGTGGAGTCCGGCGAGGACGGCGGTCTGACAGCGCCGCGAGCACGCCCGTGAGGTCACGGAAAACAGTCGTGACCCCCGCGCAACGGGCAGGCAACCTCGCGCCCTCAGGATCGGTGCATGACGGATCCGGACAGCACGTTCGACAGCGCCGCCGGGCTGCTCGGGAGGATCACCGAGCAGCTCGCGGAGCGGCTCGCCCAGGTGCATCCGGACGGCCGTCGGCAGCGGAAGCACGACGAGGAGGCACGCCCGCCCATGAACGTCCCCACCCTCGCCGGACGGCGCCGCACGAGGCTCGCCACCGCCGCCCCGGCCATGTCCGCCCCCGCACCCACCCTCGTCGCCGTCGGCCACGGCAGCCGCGACCCCCGCGCCCGGGCCACCCTCGGCCGACTCCTCGAACGGGTCCGCGAGCTCCGCCCCGGGCTCGACGTGCGCCTCGCCCACATAGAACTGAACGCCCCGCTGCTCGACGACACCCTCGCGGACCTCGCCGCCGAAGGCCGGGACGCCGTCCTCGTACCCCTGCTCTTCGCCCCCGGCCACCACGTCACCCACGACCTGCCAGCCGCCCTCGCCGCCGTACCCGCCCTCCGGGCCCGGATCGCCGAGCCGCTCGGCGCGCACCCCCTCCTCGTCGAGGCCCTCGCCGGCCGGCTCACCGAGGCCGGCTGGACCGCCCGGGACGGCGCCTCCCGCGCCACCGGCGTCGTCCTCGCCTCCGCCGGCTCCCGCGACCCCCGGTCCGGCGCCGAGATCCGCCGGATCGCCGCCCTCCTCGGCGAGCGGCTCGGCGGGGTCCCCGTCGTCCCCGCCTACGCCTCCGCCGCCGCCCCCACCGTCCTCGACGCCGTCAGCGCCCTCGCCGCCCGGGGCCGCCACCGCGTGGCCGTCGCCTCCTGCTTCACCGCCCCCGGCCTCTTCGCGACCCGCGCCGCCGCCCACGCCCCCTGGCTCGCCGCCGCCCCGCTCGGCGCCCACCCCGCCCTCGCCCGCCTGGTCCTCCACCGCTACGAACAGGCCCGCACGGCCCGCACCACCACCCCCGTGCGGGAACTCGCCGCCATCTGAGCACTTCTGTCGGTCCCTCCGGTTACCGTCGAGGCATGGAAGGCATCGCAGACAGCGCAGACACCAAGGACGGCACGGGCATCACCGACCTCACCGACACTCCCGGCTACGACTCCGCCGCGACCGAGCGCTGGGCCGCCGAGCCCGACAAACGCCCCGGCCGCACCGCCTTCCAGCGCGACCGCGCCCGCGTGCTGCACTCCGCCGCACTGCGCAGGCTCGCCGGCAAGACCCAGGTCGTCACCCCCGGCACCCGCAGCCACGCCTGGGACGCCAGCCCCCGCACCCGGCTCACCCACTCCCTGGAGTGCGCCCAGGTCGGCCGCGAGCTCGGCGCCGCCCTCGGCTGCGACCCCGACCTCGTCGAGGCCGCCTGCCTCTCCCACGACATGGGCCACCCGCCCTTCGGGCACAACGGCGAGCAGGCGCTCAACGACGTCGCCAAGGACTGCGGCGGCTTCGAGGGCAACGCCCAGTCGCTCCGCCTCCTCACCCGCATCGAGCCCAAGCGCTTCGTGAAGGACGCCGACGGGGAGCTCGTCAGCGTCGGCCTCAACCTCACCCGCGCCGCCCTCGACGCCGCCACCAAGTACCCCTGGCCGCGCGCCGGCCACCCCACCGACCCCGGCTCGCCCAAGTTCGGCGTGTACGAGGACGACCTCCCCGTCTTCGAATGGATCCGGGAGGGCGCCCCCACCCACCGCAAGTGCTTCGAGGCCCAGGTCATGGACTGGTCCGACGACGTGGCCTACTCGGTCCACGACTTCGAGGACGGCCTGCACGCCGGACACATCGACCCCAACATGCTGTTCGCCGAGCCCGAGCGCGCCGACATCTGGACCGTCGCCATCGGGCGGTACGTTCCCGAGGACACCGACCCGCAGGAGCTCGCCGAAGCCCTCGACCGGCTCGTCGACCAGGAGTGGTGGCCCCACGGCTACGACGGCTCGGCCGTCGCCCAGGCCCGCCTCAAGGACGCCACCAGCCAGCTCATCGGCCGCTTCTGCCTCGCCGCCGAGAGCGCCACCCGCGAGGCCTTCGGATCAGGACCCCTCACCCGCTACGGCGTCGAGCTCGTCGTCCCCCGCGGCACGCGCAACGAATGCGCCGTCCTCAAGGCCGTCGCCGACCGGTACGTCATGCAGCGCGCCGAGCAGGAGGTCCTCCGCGCCGACCAGCGCGTCGTCGTCGCCGAGCTCGCCGAGGCCCTCGTCGCCCGCGCCCCCGACGGCCTCGAACCGCAGTTCCGCGCCGCCTTCGACGCCGCGCGCGACGACCGGGCCCGCAAGCGCGTCATCGTCGACCAGATCGCCAACCTCACCGACGCCTCCGCCCGGGCCCTCCACCACCGGCTCCGCCCCCACCACGCGTAGGGAGTGTCTCGCCGGGTCCTCTTCCGTCACCCGGCTCCGTGCGGGACGCTCGCATGCACGCCCCGAGGCGGTACGGCCGGACGAACGCCGGGGGGCGTAGGTTGGAACCGGTCGCAACGAGGAGGAATCGACGTGGTCGACGCAGATCAGACCTTTGTCATCGTCGGCGGAGGACTGGCAGGGGCCAAGGCGGCGGAGACACTGCGCTCCGAGGGGTTCAACGGCCGGGTGATCCTCATCGGCGACGAGCGCGACCACCCCTACGAGCGCCCACCCCTCTCCAAGGGCTACCTCACGGGTGCCAAGGAGCGGGACTCGGTCTTCGTCCACGAGGCCGCCTGGTACGCGGCGCACGACATCGAGCTCCACCTCAACCAGTCCGTCACCGCCGTCGACCGCGAGGCCCGCACGGTCCGCCTCGGCGACGGCACCGTCATCCGCTACGACAAGCTGCTCCTCGCCACCGGCGCCGAGCCGCGCCGCCTCGACGTCCCCGGCACCGAACTCGCCGGCGTCCACCACCTGCGCCGGCTCGCCCACGCCGACCGGCTCCGCCAGGTCCTCGCCTCCCTCGGCCGGGACAACGGCCACCTGGTGATCGCCGGCGCCGGCTGGATCGGCCTGGAGGTCGCCGCCGCAGCCCGCGGCTACGGCGCCGAGGTCACCGTCGTCGAGTACGAGCCCACCCCGCTCCACCGCGTCCTCGGCCCCGAGCTCGGCCAGCTCTTCGCCGACCTCCACAGCGACCACGGCGTCCGCTTCCACTTCGGTGTGAAGCTCACCGAGATCGTCGGCCAGGACGGCATGGTCCTCGCCGTCCGCACCGACGACGGTGAGGAGCACCCCGCGCACGCCGTGCTCGCCGCGATCGGCGCCGCGCCCCGTACCGCCCTCGCCGAGAACTCGGGGCTCGCCCTCGTCGACCGGGCCGATGGCGGCGGCATCGCCGTCGACGAGTCGCTGCGCACCTCCGACCCCGACATCTACGCCGCGGGGGACGTGGCCGCCGCCCACCACCCGTCGCTCCACACCCGGCTCCGCGTCGAGCACTGGGCCAACGCCCTCAACGGCGGCCCGGCCGCCGCCCGCGCCATGCTCGGGCAGCTCGTCTCCTACGACCGGGTGCCCTACTTCTTCTCCGACCAGTACGACCTGGGCATGGAGTACTCCGGCTGGGCGCCCCCCGGCACCTATGACCAGGTCGTGGTCCGCGGCGACACCGGCAAGCGCGAGTTCATCGCCTTCTGGCTGAAGGAGGGCCGGGTCCTCGCGGGCATGAACGTGAATGTGTGGGACGTCACAGAGCCGATCCAGCAGCTCATCCGTTCCCGGGCGGCCGTGGACCCCCAGGCCCTCGCCGACCCCTCCGTACCCCTGGAGAGCCTGGTCGGGTAACCCGCCCGCCCCCGACGCCGACATTCCCCCGGGGGGCGACCCCCGGATCCCCGTACACTTCATGCGTGGCAGGCAGGATCAACGAAGACGACGTGAAGGCGGTACGGGACGCGGTCCCGATCGACGCCGTCGTGTCCGAGTACCTCCAGCTGCGCAACGCGGGCGGCGGAAACCTCAAAGGCCTCTGCCCCTTCCACGACGAGAAGTCGCCCTCCTTCCAGGTCAGCCCCAGCAAGGGACTGTTCCACTGCTTCGGCTGCCAGGAGGGCGGCGACACCATCGCCTTCGTGATGAAGATCGACCACCTCTCCTTCTCGGAGACGGTCGAGCGACTCGCCGCGAAGGCGGGCATCACCCTGCGGTACGAGGAAGGCGGCTACAACCCCGGCCACCAGCGCGGGGAGCGCATCCGCCTGGTCGAGGCGCACAAGGTCGCCACCCAGTTCTACATCGACCAACTCGACTCGCCCGAGGCCGAGATCGGCCGCAAGTTCCTCGCCGAGCGCGGCTTCGACCAGGCCGCCGCCGCCCACTTCGGCGTCGGCTACTCGCCGGCCGGCTGGGACCACCTCACCCGCTTCCTGCGCGGCAAGGGCTTCTCCGACAAGGAACTGATCCTCTCCGGCCTCTCCCAGGACGGCCGCCGCGGCCCCATCGACCGCTTCCGCGGCCGCCTCATGTGGCCCATCAGGGACGTCGGCGGCGACGTCGTCGGCTTCGGCGCGCGCAAGCTCCGCGACGACGACAACGGCCCCAAGTACCTCAACACGCCCGAGACGCCGATCTACAAGAAGTCCCAGGTGCTCTACGGCATCGACCTGGCCAAGAAGGACATCGCCAAGGTCAGCCGGGCCGTCGTCGTCGAGGGCTACACCGACGTCATGGCCTGCCACCTCGCCGGCGTCACCACCGCCATCGCCACCTGCGGCACCGCCTTCGGCGGCGACCACATCAAGATCCTCCGCCGCCTCCTGATGGACAACGGCTCGGCCCGCGTCATCTTCACCTTCGACGGCGACGCCGCCGGCCAGAAGGCCGCCCTGCGCGCCTTCGAGGACGACCAGAAGTTCGCCGCCGAGACGTACATCGCCATCGCCCCCGACGGCATGGACCCCTGCGAGCTGCGGCTCGCCAAGGGCGACGCGGCCGTCGCCGAACTCGCCGAGCCGCGTACCCCGCTCTTCGAGTTCGCGCTCCGCCAGATCGTGAAGCGGTACGACCTGGAGACCCCGGCCGGCCGCGCCGCCGCACTCGACGAGGCCGCCCCCGTCGTCGCCCGCATCAAGAACATCGGCGCCCAGCACGAGGTCGCCGTCCAGCTCGCCGGCATGCTCGGCATCCTCGACACCCAGTTCGTCGTCAAGCGCGTCGCCCAGCTCGCCCGCTGGGCCCGCGACCGCGGCGGCAAGGGCCCCGCGCAGCAGCAGCCCGCGCAGCGCGGCTACGACACCCCGGCCCCGTCGGCCGCACCCTCCGGGCCCGCGCTCAACCTGCGCAGCCCCGCCCACCGCACCGAGCGCGAGCTCCTCAAGCTCGCCCTCCAGCGCCCCGAACTGGTCTCGCCGGCCTTCGACGCGTACGGCATCGACGAGTTCACCGCCCCGCCCTACGCGGCCGTCCGCCAGTGCGTCCAGGACGCCGGCGGCGCCACCGGCGCACCCTCCGACTACCTCGACACCGTCCGCGAGGCCGCCCCCAACGACACCGTCCGCGCCCTCGTCACCGAACTCGCCGTCGAGACGATCTTCGCCAAGACGATCGACGAGGTCTACGCCGGCGCCCAGCTCGTCCAGGTCCGGCTCCGCGCCGTCGACCGCCGCATCCGCGACGTCCAGGGCACCCTGGCCCGGCTCGGCGCCCACGGCGACCCGGAACAGCTCGCGGCCGTGCAGAACGAACTGTGGGTGCTCACCCAGTACGGCCAGTCCCTGCGGAACAACGGCGCCGACGCACTCTGACCGTCGGTCACGGTCCGGACTCAAAAAGTCACCGCACGCCCCTCGTGGCGGCGATGTGTCGTACCCCACACTGGATGACGGTGCCGTTCCGCCCCTCCTGGAGGTCGCCCGCCGTGCAGACCGAGATCCAGACCACCGAACAGGACGAGCCGGCCGGACTCCCCGAGGCCCCGGAGGTCCCGCCGCAGCGCCGCCGCACCGACCTCGGCGGCAACGGACCCTCCTCCGACCTGTTCCGCCAGTACCTCCGGGAGATCGGCCGCATCCCGCTCCTCAGCGCCGAGGAGGAGGTCGAACTGGCCCGGCGCGTCGAGGCCGGACTCTTCGCCGAGGAGAAACTCGCCACCACCCCCGACCTCGACAGCCGCCTCGCGAGCGACCTGGACCGGCTCGTGGTCCTCGGCCGCATCGCCAAGCGCAAGCTCATCGAGGCCAACCTCCGCCTCGTCGTCTCCGTCGCCAAACGGTACGTCGGCCGCGGCCTCACCATGCTCGACCTCGTCCAGGAGGGGAACCTCGGCCTCATCCGGGCCGTCGAGAAGTTCGACTACGCGCGCGGCTACAAGTTCTCCACGTACGCGACCTGGTGGATCCGCCAGGCCATGTCCCGGGCCCTCGCCGACCAGGCCCGGACCATCCGCGTCCCCGTCCACGTCGTCGAACTCATCAACCGGGTCATCCGCGTCCAGCGCCGCATGCTCCAGGAGCGGGGCTACGAACCCACCGCCGAAGAGGTCGCCGCCCAGCTCGACCTGGCCCCCGAACGGGTCGGCGAGGTCCTCCGCCTCGCCCAGGAACCGGTCTCCCTGCACGCCCCCGTCGGCGAGGAGGAGGACGTCGCGCTCGGCGACCTCATCGAGGACGGCGACGCCGCCTCACCCGTCGAGTCCGCCGCCTTCCTGCTGCTCCGCCGCCACCTGGAGGACGTGCTCTCCACCCTCGGCGAGCGAGAACGGAAGGTCGTCCAGCTCCGCTACGGCCTCGACGACGGCAGGCCCCGCACCCTGGAGGAGATAGGACGGATCTTCGGCGTGACGCGCGAACGCATCCGCCAGATCGAGTCCAAGACCCTCAACAAACTGCGGGACCACGCCTACGCGGACCAGCTGCGCGGCTATCTGGACTAGGGCCTGTCCGCCGGACAGGCCCTAGTCGATCTCCCGCACCGTGAGCGTCCACGGTCCGTCCGCACTGAAGAGCAGCAGCAGCGGCCCCGGCGGGATCGGGACGGTGTGCACCAGCGGACCGGTGGCATTCATGATCAGGTCGGGGTGGGTCAGGAGAGTCGTGCGCCCGGCGACCTCGTGGCACCACATGCCGACGTACCCGCTGCCGTCCTCCTTGCCTTCGAAGTGCACCCGGAGGTCGGCCGCGCCGCCCGTGAACAGCAGGGCCTCGGGGCCGTACCCGCGCAGCGTGCCCGTCAGACGCCGGGCGGCGGCGATGGGGCTCACGCGCAGGGCCCAGCGGTTGCGCGCATCGACGCGCAGCCGCAGAGAGCGGTCCCCGGGGGCCCGGATGACCGAACTCCCCGTGAAGTGCGGGAGGGTGGTGTTGAAGACGTGGTCGTCGTCCTTGTTGAACTTGTTCAGCGGAAAGACGCCGAAATAGCCCTTGCCCTCGTGCGCGGCCTCGACCAGGACGGGACCGGGCGGGACGCGGCCGTCCGCGGTGACCACCCCGCCGCCCTTGCCGGAGGCCGTGAAGGGCTCGAAGAGCGGCCCGAACTCCCAGCCCTCGACGAGCTCGTACGGCCGCTCGACGGGCGGGTACGCGCTGGGGACGGGCGACGGTGCGGGGACGGGCCACGGTGTGGGGACGGGCGCGGTGGTGGGGGCGGGCGACGCCGTCGGGGCGGGCGTGCGGCCTGCTTCCCCGGCCTTTCGGGCGGGCGCGATTGGGGCCGCGAGTGCCTGCCACGGCGACTGGGCCAGTGACCGACTCGGCGTCTGGCCCGGCGCCTTGGCCACGCCGGTCAGCGGGACGGGCCCGTTGGCAGGAGCCGCGACCGGCTGCTCCGCTTCCTTCTCGGCCTCGACCTCGACCCCGTACGCCGTGACGAGCTCCGCGAGCCCGGACGCGTACCCCTTGCCGATCCCGGTGAACTTCCAGCCGCCCGACTCGCGGAAGAACTCGCCGTACACGACGGCCTCCGCGTCGTCCGGACGCGCGATCAGCCAGGCGACGACCACTGCCCTGTCCGGGGCCATGGCGGCCAGCGAGCCGGACGTCGCCGGACCGGCGATCACGATGCGCTCGACCTCGGGCTCCACCTCGTGCAGCGCGAGGACCAGCGACTTCTCCTTGTGCCGTACCGCGCCGGACGGGTGAACGGGCTGCCCCTCGAAGACCATGTCCGCGTCTCCGCGGACCCGGCCGTCCGCGCCGAGCAGCAGCGCCGCCATGTCGGCCTTTCCGGTGCCGACCAACAGGGTGACCGAAGGCACCCAGGAACTCTCGGTTGTGTGACCCGTGCCGCACATCATGCGGCACGGGTCACACCGCGGTCAGGGCCGGGTCAGTCGACCTCGGCCACCGCCTGCGCGAACTGCGCCGCGTACAGCCGGGCATAGGCCCCGCCGGACAGCAACAGCTCCTCGTGCGTGCCCTGTTCGACGATCGAGCCGCTCTCCATCACCAGGATCACGTCCGCGTCCCGGATCGTGGAGAGCCGGTGCGCGATCACGAACGACGTACGCCCGTGGGCCAGTCGGGCCATCGCCTTCTGGATCAGCACCTCGGTGCGGGTGTCGACCGAGCTGGTGGCCTCGTCGAGGACCAGGATCACCGGATCGGACAGGAACGCCCGGGCGATGGTGATCAGCTGCTTCTCGCCCGCGCTGACCCCGGCCCCGTCGTCGTCGATGACCGTGTCGTACCCCTCGGGGAGCGTACGGACGAAGCGGTCGGCGTGCGCGGCCCGCGCCGCCTCCTCGATCTCCTCCCGGGTCACCTTCCGCGTCGTGCCGTAGGCGATGTTGTCCGCGATGGTGCCGCCGAAGAGCCAGGTGTCCTGGAGGACCATGCCGATGCCCTTCCGCAGGTCCTCGCGGGACATCTTCGCGATGTCCGTCCCGTCCAGCGTGATCCGGCCGCCCGTGACCTCGTAGAACCGCATCAGCAGGTTCACCAGGGTCGTCTTGCCGGCGCCCGTCGGGCCGACGATCGCGACCGTCTGGCCCGGCTCCACCGTGAGCGACAGGTCCTCGATGAGCGGCTTGTCCGCCTCGTAGCGGAAGGACACGCCCTCCAGGGCGACCTTGCCCTTGAGGTCCGCCGGGTGCTCGCTCCTCGGGGCGTCCGGCTCCTGCTCCTCCGCGTCGAGGAGTTCGAAGATCCGCTCCGCCGAGGCCACGCCCGACTGCACCAGGTTCGCCATCGACGCGACCTGCGTCAGCGGCATCGAGAACTGGCGCGAGTACTGGATGAAGGCCTGTACGTCACCGATGGAGAGCGTGCCGCTCGCCACCCGCAGACCGCCGACGACGGCCACCAGGACGTAGTTGATGTTCGAGACGAAGAACATCACCGGCTGCATCACACCGCTGTTGAACTGCGCCTTGAAGCCGGCCTCGTACAGCGCCTCGTTCTGCTCGCGGAAGTCCTTCGCGGACTCCTCCTGCCGGCCGAAGACCTTCACCAGGTTGTGCCCGGTGTACATCTCCTCGACGTGCGCGTTGAGCGTGCCCGTGGACTTCCACTGCTGTACGAAGTGCGGCTGCGAGCGCTTGCCGATCTTCGCCGCGACGAAGACCGACACCGGCACCGTCACCAGGGCCACCAGGGCGAGCAGCGGCGAGATCCAGAACATCATCGCGAGGACGCCGACGATCGTGAGCAGCGAGTTGATCAGCTGGCCCATCGACTGCTGGAGCGTCTGCGAGATGTTGTCGATGTCGTTGGTCGCCCGGGACAGCACCTCGCCGCGCTTCGCCTTGTCGAAGTACGACAGCGGCAGCCGCGCCAGCTTCGTCTGGACGTCCTCCCGCATGCGGAAGACCGTCCGGTTGATCACCTTGATCGACAGGCGGGTGGAGACCAGCATCAGCAGGCCCGCCGCCACGTAGATCGCGAGGACCCACAGCAGGACCTCGCCGACCTCGCCGAAGTCGATGCCCTGCCCGGGGGTGAAGTCGACCCCGGACAGCATGTCGGCCATGCCGGAGTCGCCCGCCGCGCGGAGCCCCGCGATCGCGTCCGCCTTCGAGGAGGCCTCGGCCGTCTGCCGCCCGACGACACCCGCGAAGACGAGGTCGGTCGCCTTGCCGAGGATCTTCGGCCCGACCACGGAGGCCGCCACCGACAGCACCATCGCGAGCAGCATCACCCAGAGCGTGGCGCGCTCGGGCGCCAGCTGCTTGACCAGCCGCTTGCCCGAGCCCTTGAAGTCCATCGACCGCTGGTCGGGGCCGCCACCGGCCATCATGCGTCCGCCAGGACCGGCCATCAGGCTGCCTCCGCCTCGGTCAGCTGGGAGAGCACGATCTCCCGGTACGTCTCGTTCTGCGCCATCAGCTCCCCGTGCCGGCCCGTGCCGACGACCCGGCCCTCGTCGAGGACGACGATCCGGTCGGCGTCCCGGATGGTCGCCACCCGCTGGGCGACGATCACCACCGTCGAGTCCGCCGTCTCCCGGCGGAGCGCCTCGCGCAGCAGGGCGTCCGTCTCGTAGTCGAGCGCCGAGAACGAATCGTCGAAGAGATAGATCTCCGGCTTCTGCACCAGCGTCCGCGCGATCGCGAGCCGCTGCCGCTGACCGCCGGAGACGTTCGTGCCGCCCTGTGCGATCGGCGCGTTCAGCCCGTTCTCCAGCTTCCGTACGAAGTCGGCGGCCTGGGCCACCTCCAGGGCGTGCCAGAGCTCCTCGTCGCTCGCGTCGGGCTTCCCGTACCGCAGGTTCGTCGCCACCGTCCCGGAGAAGAGGTACGGCTTCTGCGGCACCAGGCTCACGGTCCTCGCCATCAGCGCGGGATCGAGCTTCCGCACATCCACACCGTCGACGAGGACCTCGCCGCCGGTGGCATCGAAGAGCCGCGGCACGAGCCCGAGCAGCGTCGACTTGCCGCTGCCGGTGGACCCGATGATCGCGGTGGTCTCCCCGGGCCGGGCGACGAGCCCGACCTCCTTCAGCACCGACTCCTCGGCGCCCGGGTACCGGAAGTCCGCGCTCCTGACCTCCAGGTGCCCGCGCCGGTCGAGGGCCGTCACCGGCTCGGCCGGCGGTACGACGCTGGACTCGGTCGCGAGGACCTCCTCGATGCGCTCGGCGCACACCTCGGCACGCGGCACCATCATGAACATGAAGGTGGCCATCATGACGGCCATCACGATCTGCATCAGATAGGCGAGGAAGGCGGTCAGCGCGCCGATCTCCATCCCGCCGCTGTCGATGCGGTGCGCGCCGAACCAGACGACGGCCACGCTGGAGACGTTCACGACGGTCATCACGACCGGGAACATCAGCGCCATCAGCCGCCCGGTCGCCATCGACACGTCCGTCAGATCGGTGTTGGCGCGGCGGAAGCGCTCCTCCTCGTACCCGTCCTTCACGAAGGCCCGGATGACGCGGTTGCCGGTGATCTGCTCGCGCAGCACCCGGTTCACGGTGTCGAGGCGCTCCTGCATCGTCCGGAAGAGCGGCCGCATCCTCCGCACGATCAGGGTCACGGAGACACCGAGGACCGGCACGACCGCGAGCAGCACGGCCGACAGCGGCACGTCCTGGCCGAGGGCCATCACGATGCCGCCGACACACATGATCGGCGCCGACACCATCAGGGTGAACGCCATCAGGACCAGCATCTGGACCTGCTGCACGTCATTGGTCGTACGGGTGATCAGCGAGGGCGCGCCGAAGTGTCCGAGCTCCCGGGCGGAGAAGGACTGCACCCGGTCGAAGATCGCGCCGCGGACGTCCCGGCCCAGCGCGGAAGCCGTCCGCGCGCCGTAGTAGACGGCGCCGATGTTGCACACGACCTGCACGACGGAGACGCCGACCATCAGCGCGCCGAAACGCAGGATGTAGCCGGTGTCCCCGTTCACGACACCGTTGTCGATGATGTCGGCGTTCAGGGTCGGCAGGTAGAGGCTCGCGCAGGTCTGCAGGAACTGGAGCAGGACGAGCAGGGCGATGGGTTTTCGGTAGGGCCGGAGGTGGGTTCGGAGAAGTCTTATGAGCACGGGACCTACTATCGCCCGCCCCCCTGTGCGGGACGACTCGGTTTTACGGGCGCGCCCCGAGCCCTGGCGAAGACTTTACGAAGAGAGTGTTTCGGCCCCTGCTCTACGCACCGAACGCCCCGGGATGGATCTGCTCCCGGGTGGCCACGTACTGCTGCCGCACGGCCTGCCCCACCGCCAGCTCTCCCCCTGACTCCGTCGGGGGGACCCCCACGCCGGCCTCCAGGACCTGCGCCGCGGCTCCCTGCCAGGCCGGGGGAGCGGACGGCGAGAGGGTGCCCCGGGCCACCCCGAGGGCCCAGGCGGCCTGCCGGGCGGCACCGAGCGCCGCGTAGTCGGCCGGCTGGGGGACGACGACCTGCGCGCCGAACAGCGCGGGCGCGAGCGCCTGCACGGCCGGCAGCGCGGCCGCCGCGCCCAGCAGGAAGACCCGCCGCACCTCGACGCCCCGCCCGCGCAGGACGTCCATGGCGTCGGTGAGCGCGCAGAGCATCCCCTCGAACGCGGCCCGCGCGAGGTGCTCGGGCTTCATCGACTCGCGCCGCAGCCCGCTGAGCGTGCCCGCGGAGTGCGGCAGGTTCGGGGTCCGCTCGCCCTCCAGGTAGGGCAGCAGGACGAGCCCGGAGGCGCCGGGCGTCGACTTCAGCGCGAGCGCGGAGAGCTCGTCGAGCGAGTCCAGGCCCAGCATCTCGGCGGTCCCGCGCAGCGCCCGTACGGCATTGGAGGTGGAGACGACCGGCAGGTGCATGCCGGCGGCGTCGGCGAAGGAGGTGATCATGCCGCTCGGGTCGGCGAGGGCCTCGTGGTGCACGGCCATCACGGACCCGGAGGCGCCGAGCGAGACGACCGCGTCGCCGAGCCCGAGGCCGAGCCCGAGGGCGGCGGCCATCGTCTCGCCCGTACCGGCGGAGATGAGGAGCCCCTCGGGGGTGGTGCCGGCGGCCTCGGCCGGGCCGAGGACCTCGGGCAGCACGGCCTGGTGGCCGAGCGCGAGCTCGACGAGATCGGGGCGGTAGGCGCCGGTGCGGGCCGACCAGTAACCGGTGCCGGAGGCGGCGCCGCGGTCGGTGGTGCGCCGCGCGGGCCGTCCGAGGAGCTGCCAGACGAGCCAGTCATGAGGCTGGAGGACCATCGAGACCCGCTGCGCGTTCTCGGACTCCGTACGGGCCAGCCAGCGCAGCTTGGCCACCGGCTGCCCGGAGCTCGGCACACAGCCGACGGCCTCGGCCCACGCCTGGCGCCCGCCCAGCGACTCGACGAGATCGGCGGCGGCGACCTGCGCCCGCTTGTCGTTCCCGACGAGCGCGGGCCGCACGAGGGCGCCCTGCGCGTCCAGCGGCACGAGCCCGTGCTGCTGGGCGGAGACGCCGATGGCCTGCACACCCTCCAGGAGCCCGCCGGTGGCGGCCTCCCCGAGCGAGAGCAGCCAGGTCTGCGGATCGACCTCGGCAGCCTTCGGATCGCCCTGGTGGGGGGCGTACCCCTGGCGCAGCACGGCGCCCGTGTCCGCGTCGCAGACGACGATGCGTGTGAATCCGGCAGAGCTGTCGAGTCCGGCGACTATCCCCATGAGACGTGATTCTGCCGCACAAGGGGGCGGTGTGGCATCAGGTGTTGCTGGTGCCCCAGTCGTCGTCCTCGACGCGTCCGTTGCTCCGGCCGCGGTCACGCAGCGCGTGGACCCGGTCGGTCACCGACGACGGCAGCCTGTCGCCCACCGTGTCGCCCACGGCGTGCATCGCCTTGCCCGCGACCTGGCGCCCGGTCTGGGCGGCGGACTCGGCGGCGTTGCGCACGGCCGGGTTCTGCGCGAAGTCCCTCGCGGACTTCTTCATCTGCTCGTAGCGCTCGCGTCCGGCCCGTGTGCCGATCACGTAACCGAGGGCGAGGCCCACGACGAACGTCAGCTTGTACCGCACGGCTGCGATCCTTCCCTGGAGGCCCTGGGGATACCGATTGGCGGAGCACCCCCCTGCTTGCGCTAATGTATGTCTCGCAGCGAGCGAGCGCCCTCCCGGTCAGCCGGACTGGGTCCGTTCGGTGCAACGCAGCAATCCCCTGTAGCTCAATTGGCAGAGCAGCCGGCTGTTAACCGGCAGGTTACTGGTTCGAGTCCAGTCGGGGGAGCGCGATCCCCTGTAGCTCAATTGGCAGAGCATTCGGCTGTTAACCGGAGGGTTACTGGTTCGAGTCCAGTCGGGGGAGCGGAACGGAAGAGGACCCTTCGGGGTCCTTTTTCGCGTCTCAGGGAACCATGCGGGCCGGTGCGAGGTCTTCATGGTCAGCAGAGCCGATCTTCCGGAGCAGGAGATCGTATGAGCGGCTATGCTGCGGCAGACGGCGCGCACACATGTACGCGCCTCACCGTACGGGGCGGTAGCTCAGCCGGTTAGAGCAGCGGACTCATAATCCGTCGGCCGTGGGTTCGAGTCCCACCCGCCCCACCATAGAAAAACGTTCTGACCTGCGGAAACGCCCTGGAGGGGGTGTTTCCGCGTTAGGCGTTCGCCTCGCGCTGGTTAGGCGAAGCCAGTGCCCTCGACCGACCTCACCGGGCCCCTGACCTTGTGACCTGGGTTTTCGGCGGAACCCGGTTCTGGAGGTCACGACGATGATCCCACGGCGATCCCACGTCTCCCGCGTGTGACACGCCGCACACAACGCCGGATTCCCGCGTCTACTCCCCATCACACTCGACCCCCTCCGGGTCGCACGCGCCGTATGGCGGCGACGCCACACCCCTCCGCCCTCACCGACCGCCCTCCTCCCTGGCCGCCGGGCCTACGACGGCACCGGCCTCACCCTCGACCTCGAACGCCTCGCCGCACTCATAGGCGGCGGCCCGGCGCGCGACCAAGTTGGTGACGGCTCGTGCGTGACGACGACTCCTCACCGTCCCCGGGGCCATGATCCGGCCTCAAGATCGGTGGCGCCGCCCTCTACGACCTCCTGTGCAGCCGCCGCCTGGCCTCCCTCACCGTCGGCCGTGCCCGCCGCATCCCCGCCCAAGCCCTGGACGACTACGTCCAGCGCCACCTGGAAGAGGCCGCTTGATGGCAGCCCCTAAGCGTAAGAAGGCCCGCGCCAACGGCGAAGGCACCAGTTACCAGCGCAAGACCGGCCGACGGGAAGCCGCCGGCTACGTCCTCACCGTCTACGGCACCCGCAAATAGGTCCGCATCTATGGCGCCACGCGCAAGAATGCGGCCGACAAGCTCGCCAAGAGCAACCAGCGTCGCCGTCCACCGGCTCCGCGAGAAACACACCCATACCCGCTACGTCACCGGCGTCCGCCGTCACCGCATCCCCGGCCTCGGCGCCAAGCCGGTTCCTCGACGTGGGCCACGCCGACCGGCTCCACGTGCTGTACGAACGAACCAGGCGCACCGGACTCCGCAAGGGAACTCCGGCACATCTGCTTCCACGACCTCCGCCACTCAACCGCCTCCCTGCTCCTGGAACAAGGCGTTGATCTCATAGCCGTCAAGGAACTCCTCGGCCACGCCCGCATCGGCGTCACCGCTGGCGTCTACGCCAACCCTCAGGAATTGCATCAGATGGGCGAGAAGCCGCAGGTGGCGCGGTCAGATCGGCATCCGACGGGGGCTCGGTCCTCCTACAACTTGGTGGCTTGATCAGGGAGTTTGGTGATCAGATCCCATCTGATGCAGGATTTGCCCTCTGGAAGGGAGGGCTGGAGTGGGGCAACAGCGACGTGCCGACCTGGCCGGGGCGGCTCATCTGGAACTCGCCTCCGGGGTGGTCCAGCTGCGTCCGCAGGACGCGATGGTCGAGGCGATGCTGCGGGGCTGGCGGGCCCAGCAGGCCGCCCGCGGGCTGCGCGAGGACACGGTCACCGCCAGGGAACGGCTTGTGCGCCGGTTTCTGGAGCACACCAACGAGTACCCGTGGGCCTGGGCGCCGGGGCATGTGGACGAGTGGTCCCTCGGGCTGACCAGCGAGAAGCACTTGGCGCCATCCACGATCCGCAGCTACCAGAGCAGTCTGCGGCTGTTCAGCGAGTTCCTGATCGACGGCCGCTACGGCTGGGCGGTGGCCTGCGAGGACGCCTTCGGCACCCATCCGGTGGCGATCTGCCATGAGTGGAACACCATCGCCCACCTCAATGACTACGAGGGCAGGCCGGAGGCGAGGCCGTTCGCACGGGAGGAGATCCAGCGGTTCCTCGACTACGCCGACGACCAGGTCGACCGCGCGGTGCGCGCGAAGCGCAAGGGAGCCCTCGCTGCCAACCGGGACGCCACCCTCTTCAAGGTCATCTGCGGGTGGGGCCTGCGCCGCACCGAGGCGGCCAAGCTTGATCTGGTGGACTTCGGCCGCAACGCCTCGGCTCCGCAGTTCGGCCGGTACGGCACGCTCAACGTCCGCTACGGCAAGGCAAAGAAGGGCCAGCCGCCCCGGCGTCGGAGCGTGCTGTCAGTGATGGACTGGGCGGTGGAGGCCGTCGCCGACTACGTCGAGAACGTCCGGCCGCGGTTCGGCTGTGAGGACCACCCCGCGCTCTGGGTGACCGAGCGAGGCGGAAGGATCAAGCCCGCCGAGATCAATGCCCGGTTCGTCGCCTACCGCGACGCGCTGAAGCTCCCGAAGGAGCTGGTCGTCCACTCAGCCCGCCACGCCTACATCACCCACCTCACCGAGGACGGCGTCGACCGCCGCTTCATCCAGCAGCAGGTCGGTCACGAGAACGACAGCTCCACCGCCATCTACACCCACGTCAGCGACGACTTCATGAAAACCATGCTCCACAAGGCGCTCGCGCCCGTGCTCGCCTCGACCACCTTCGCAGACAAGGACCGCTGATGGCCGCCAAGCTCGACTATCACTGGCACCTGCGCAAGGTCATGGCCGACCGGGGGCTGTTCTCCACCACCGACCTCATCCCGCTGCTGGACAAACGCGGCATCACCCTGTCCTCCAGTCAGGTCTACCGGCTCGTCGTCGAACGCCCCGAACGGCTCAGCCTGAGAATCCTCATGGCTCTGCTCGACATCCTCGACTGCACCATGGACGACCTCATCGAACCCGTGGCCGCGGTCGGCGCCGCAGCAACCAGCGGGACGAAGAAAGCAGTTGGCGCCGAGGCCGGTGTCGGTGACCTCCGACCCAAGCGGGCCCGCATCCGTGGTGCCGAGCGACCGTGACCACACCGGGACACCCAGACCGGGCCATCTCCGACCCGATCGGAACGATCGTGGACCTGGTCGCGGCCATCGAACCTCAGCTGGCAATCGAGCAGATCCGCACCATGGTCACCAACCTCGCGGGCGGCCGGGCGAAGGCCCGCCGCCTCGCCTCACACCTGGCCGAGCGTCCCGGCGTGCTGACCGACGGCCGCTCCCCGGCGCCCAGGGCCATCGGCGACCTGCTCATCGCGCTCCGCGAGGCTGGCGCCTCGCACATCTCGCCCCCGTGTTGCGCCGACTGCGGCAGTCCGATGCGAACCCTCAAGCGCCGCGGGCAGGACTGGTACTGCTGGAGGTGCGGACGGCAGCTCGAACCCTGCGCTGCCTGCGGAAACACCCGCCGCATCGCGAAGCGGGACCGCGCTGGGCGACCGCGCTGCAAGATGTGTCCGGATGTCGACGGCCGGGATCCGATCACCGTCATCCACAGGGTGGTCACCGCTCTGGACCCGGCCGCCGATCGCGAAGTGATAGCCGATGCGGTCCGCCGGTCGGCAGCACGCCCCTCCGACCAGCAGAAACTCGCCTGGGCCCTGGAAACCGACCCTGGCCTGCTCGCCGGGGACGGGCACCTCTCACCCCTTCGCGCCATTCTGCGACTGATCGACCTCCTGCACACCGCGGGAGTCGCCGGAGTCGTCCAACCCGCCTGCCCCGGCTGCCACAGAGTCGTCCGCATCGACAAACCACTCAACGGACAGCGGGTGTGCCGCACCTGCATCGCCCACAGCCGCCTTGAGGACTGCTCGCGCTGCGGAGCCCGCCACCCGCGACGACCAGGGCCGGCCACTGTGCCCGAACTGCCTGATCACCGACCCCGCGAACCTCGAACCCTGCATCAACTGCGGCCGCCGACGCCTGGTGGATACCCGCACGCCAGACGGCCCGATCTGCCCGAGCTGCCCCGCTCTCCGCACCGCGACCTGCTCCGTATGCGGCGAGAACAGGCCCTGCGGCACTTCCCGCACCACCGGTCGCCCGTGGTGTCCTACCTGTCAACACCGCACCGCCTCCTGCTCGGCCTGCGGCCGCATCGCGGCGGTCGTCTCCGGCACCCTCGCCGAACCCCTCTGCATCGACTGCACCGCCCCCGAGGTCTGGCACACCTGCCCCACCTGCACCGATCCCGACCATCCGCACCCAGGCCAGTGCGCCCGCTGCCTGATCAACCAGCGCCTCAACGAGCTGCTGGGGCCTTCGACGGAGACGCTCCACCCCGGGCTCCAGGCCCTCCGGCACGACATCGCCACCGCCGAATACCCTCTCACCGCCAACCGCTGGCTGAACAAGCCGTCCATCGCCCCGGTGCTCGCCGATCTCGCCGCCGGCCGCCGGCCGCTCACCCACCAGGCCCTCGACGAACTGCCCGACAGCCAGCCCCTCGCACATCTGCGTCAAGTACTCGTCAGCGTCGGCGCCCTGCCCGAACGCGACGAGCACATGGTCCGCATCGAACGCTTCCTCGCTGGTCTCCTCGCATCCCAGCAAGACCCTGACCGGCGCAGCCTCCTCCACCGCTATACGACCTGGCACCTCGTCAGACGCCTACGTAGCAGGAATAACGGCCGACCCTCCACTCCGCAGCAGTTCAACTCCATTCGTCAGCACACCCACGCGGCCGTCGCCTTCCTGGGCTGGCTCGCCACCCATAACCTCACCCTGGTCACCTGCGGACAGGGCGACCTCGACCGCTGGCTCACCGACGACTCCGCCACCTATCGCTGGACCGCCGGCCACTTCATCCGCTGGGCCCGCACCAACAAGCTGACCAGCGTCCACGCCCCCGCCCACCGCTGGAGCGGCCCGACCCAACCCCTAGACGACCAGCACCGATGGGACAACGCACGCCGACTCCTGCACGACAAGACCCTCAAATCCGAAGACCGGCTGGCCGGCCTGCTTCTCCTCCTCTATGCCCAAAGACCGGCAGCGATCAGCCGTCTGACCACCGCAGACGTCGAAGCCGACGATCAAGGAGTGCGCGTCCACCTCGGCCAGGCCCCCATCCGGCTACCCGACCCAGTAGCCGCGCTCGCCCGCGCCGTCGCTGCCAGCCGCAAGGGCCACGCGACTATCGGGGCACTGGCGCCATCGCCCTGGCTCTTCCCCGGCGGCCAGCCCGGACGCCCGATCAGCACCACGCAGCTCACCCAGCGGCTCAACAACCTCGGGATCCGCCCCAACCAGGCCCGCAGCACCGCACTGTTCCAACTCGCCACCGAAATCCCCGCCGCGATCCTCGCCCGCACCCTGGGCATCCACACTGACGTCGCCGTCGCCTGGCAGCGCCTCTCCGCAGGCGACTGGGCCAACTACGCCGCCGAAGTCAGCCGCCGCTCTCGAAAGGCCCCCGCGCCGTGACCTTCCAGGACCATCTCCGATCCCTCGCCACGCAAGCAATCACCTCGATCTCGGCTGCCGAGGCGGCGGACATCTATGTCATCTCGTTCTTCATCGACAACGAGAGGGACGACCTGCGACAGCCCACCCTGACCATCGGATACAACACCGAAGCCCAGTTCCGAAGCACCATCGCGGACGCCTCCGACGAGGCGGAAGCCCGCTGGAACTACGCCTTCTGGCTACAGAACGAGCTCACGATCATCGGCGACCTCACCCGGGACCCCGACGGAGCCGCAGCACGCCACCAATGGATCAGCGAACTCGGACTTTGGTACGACGAGCCCACGCACCCCGAGGACTGGATGACAACCGTCGGGCCGACCGCCGAGCTGATCGAGGCCAACTTCAACCAGGCATGCGTCCAGCTCGCTCGCGACCTCCACAAGGAGGGCGTCATCAAGAGTGCCATCGGTAAGCCAGTTCCCGTGATCCTCCACGAGCTGGAGTACTACGAGGGGATTGCTCGCCGGACCGAGGCGGCCAACCCGCCCGGGGCTCGCCGACGACTTCACGATCTGGGTCCACACCGGCTGAGGCATTCAGGCAGTTCCAATACCCGACTCCACCATTACACGTCCGACTCCGCCTGCAACGCCAAGCCGTCGACACCCTGGGCGGCGCGCTCGGCCCGACCGACGACGACCCCCTTGACCCACCTGCTGCATCCGTCGTCCGCCGACGTTGCCGTCACGGTTGTCGTCAAACCCGAAGATGCCCTCTCCTCAATACGCCGAGGAAAGGGCATCTTCGTTCTACAGAGAAAGTTCAACATCGCAAAGCTAGATCATCTGTAATTAGATCCAGCCATGGTTACTTAAAGCCTGTTGAGTTTATGCTTGCGCACCTGTCCGCTGACGATGGATTCCAAAGCCGCGGGGTCACCTGCCTTGGCAGCTAGACCCTCAAGCCATGCCTCCGCTGAGACCCAGTCGAGAGGAAGCCTACCCTTTGGCCATCTGGTAGCAAGATCCTCGGCGAGTGCGATACCAGCTCTAACCAGGGCGCCTCTGCCGGCTGCCGCAGCAATGAGGATACTGTCCTCCATCTCCAGCACAGCCGGAGGGAGTCCCTTCTCTTGGCGATCCGAACAGGCCGAGTGATACTCCCCCACGATCTCGTCTAGCGATGGCGGCTCGCTGAGGGAAAGTCGGCACTGCTCGTTCAGGGTTCTGACCGCATCGTGGAATTCATCTTCGTGACGAGAGAAGAGCACAGTTTCCGGCTGCCCCGAAGAGCGCTCCAGGCGGTGGCTCAAGGTTAGGGAGATCGCTGGGAACTCCCGGGTCAGCGCGTGCACGTGTGCGGTCGGGGTGTACCCGTCTCCAGAGGTCGAGCGGTCAAGGCAAATGCCCTGTAGGACCGGCCCAATCCGCCGCAGCAGATGCATCGGACGCCAGGGGGCAAACTCAGGGAACGCTGAGGCCCAGTCCGACGTCACGCGCCGTGCCGTAGCGGGACCCGACTTTGTCACGGATTCACCTCGATTGTGAGCCACGCTCCCGGAACGTGGCGGGCGTTCAGATTGGCCTGCCGCTGGCCGATTCCCCGGCCTGGATGCAAGAGGAACTTATAGTCGTAAATGATTCCCTCTGCCGGATCATAGACGTCTGGCCGGGCACTTCCTGCGGTCCCATGCGGCACGACAGCCCCATTCAGATAGCTCTGCTCCGTAACCAGGCCACGCGAGCCGTAGATCCCCTGGTAGCGGGTCAGCAGTTTATCGGCGTACGCGTGCTTCTTGGTGCCAGCGACTGCACCACTTCCACCAACCTTAGCCTCAGCTCGCGTTGCAATGGCCTGTATGAGTTCCAGGTTGGATGGGTCGGTGGAACCGTTGCATGCACAAGGCTGACCATTGGGTGCTACTCCGCCACTGCAGTTGTGAACCAGGACCGGCGTGGCGTCTGCGAACACATAGTACGCGTGGATGTCTTCGATGGTGAGGTCATGCGTGCGCTGGCGCTTTGTGTAGTGGTCGAGTGCTGCGATCTGGACCAACGTGCCCGCGTTTGTGCGGAGCCATTGGCCAGTGCTGAGGCTCCCTGCCGGGACCCACTCCTCAAGGGTTGGGACCCAGAAGGGGTGCGTGTCGGTAGCTACGATGCTCGATCGAGTCTTACCTGTTGCGAGGGTGATCTTGGTGAAGTTCTTGTCGTCCTCGGTCAAAATGGTATCGAGGACCTTTTTATCCGCCTCTTTGCCCGTCTCGACTTCGGTTGTGGCAACAATGTCGCCGACTTCGATGTCCTCTATCTTCTTGCGTGTACCGTCCGCCATGAGGACTTCGGTCTTAGGCAAGAATGAGTGGCAATCGGGGAGTTTCTTGGCGCTTGCCTCTACTCCCTCGCTGAGAGTCGATGACGCTGCCTTACTGATTGCCTTTCCGGCGGCAGGAGCCTTTGTCGCCGCTTTGCCCGCAGCGCTAATTGCCATGCCGGCGCCGGGAAGAATTGGCATCATGAACTGAGTGAGCCAATAGGATGTGTGATAGGCGGATGAATTCGGCTCCGGCTTGCCGAATAGATTCTTCAGGAACGTGTGTCCGTTGCCAGGACCCGGGTTCTCCCGGTCGTGCCTGATCTTGGCGGCCTCGTCACTGTCACCCGTCAGGATGTTCCATCCCTCAGCCGTTTCCGAAGCCCAGTCGATTGTTCCATGAATTGCGCCCTTGACGGCGTCTGCGGCGCCTTCGAAGAAGTCGTCCAGGAACAGTCCGGTGGGGTCGGCGTGCGAGATGGGACTGTTATTGGCGTACGCATACCCGTTCATTTGGAGCGGGTCTGCGATGTCGATGATGGGGTCGGCGGAGATGAATCGACCGGTGTTCTGGTCGTATTCGCGGGCGCCGATGTGGGTGAGGAGGGTGCTCTTGTCGTCGATGCCGACGCCGAGGTAGCTGCGCTTGTTGGGCCAGTCGGTGACTTTGGTGCCACGGGTTTCGCCGTAGGGCTTGAAGGCTCGGCGGGTTACGGGCTGGTTGTCGGTGGCTGCGACGGTGGTGTGAGCGGTGCCGAGGTGGTCGGTGAGCAGGACGTGGACGCCGCTGGCTCCGTCGGTGCGTACGACGGTGGGTGTGCCGGCCTGGCTGTAGGCGCGGGAGACGCTCGTGATGGCGGTGCCGTTTGTGGTGAGTTCGGTTTCGCCGAGGTAGAGGGTGCTGCCCGTGGGACTGTTCTCGAGGATGCGGTTGCCCTCGGCGTCGTAGACGTAGGTGGTCTTGTTAGTGCCTACGGTGTTCGACGCGAGCTTTTGCTCAGGGGTCCATGCGAGGGCCTGGTTGGCGGCCATTCCCGGGGGGTTGCGGGTCGCGGTCGTCCCTGTGGCGTTGTACGTGTAATAGCTGGTGGCGAGCTCCGTGGGGGAAGTCACGGAGGTGAGGGTGTGGGGTTGGGAGGCGCTGTACTTGTAGGTGTAGTTGACGTTTTCGGCCGCGACGCCCTCGGGATCGAACTCGGTCATGGTGGCGCGGTTGCCGAGCCAGTCGTAGGTGAACGCCTGGCGGTAGGCCGCCTGGCCGGTGACGCCGCTGGTGGCGACCGTGCCGGCGTAGGGAGCGGCCTGGGAAAGGTTGCCTGGCGTGGTGCTCGCCTCGGAGACGGCGTCGACGACGGGGCCGCTGGAGGGCGCGCCGGTGCTGTCGTAGCCCCAGGTGGCTCCGGAGGCGGCCTTGCAGCCGACGCCGGCTCCGGTGGGCTTGATGTTGGAGGTCCAGGCGTTGACCAGTTCACCCATGACGTCGTAGGTGAAGCACTGGTTGTCCCAGGTCGTCGTGGTGTTCGTGATCGCGTCCTGGCGGGCGCTGGCGGTGATCACGCCGGCTTTGTCGTAGGCGTATCCGGTGTCGGAGATGCGGTGCGGGCCGGCCTTCTCGCGGTCGGTCACGGTGCGCATCAGGCGGCCGGTGTGTTCGTCGACGAAGTTGGTCGTCCAGACGCGGTAGGGCTGTGCGCTGGAGACGGAACGGAGGACTTCGCCGTAGGGGGAGTAGGTGACGTCGGAGGTGTACCAGGCCTTGCCGGAGGTGGATTCGGGCAGGCCGTCCTCGTTGTAGCGGGTGATGACCTTCTCGGCCGGCAGGCCGCCCTTGGCGGGCAGGGTGACGGAGAGGGGCTTGCCGGTGAGGGTGTAGGTGTAGCCGTAGGTGTAGGTGCCGGACAGGCCGGTCGTCATGGGACTGACCGGGATGATCACCTGGCGGCCGGTGGGTCGGTACTCGGTGTCGTAGCCGGTGATCTTGGTGATGTAGTCGGCGTCGGCGCCGGCGGGCGTGGTGGTGTGGCGCTTGGACTCGGCCAGGAGGCCGATCCAGCCGGCCTTGTTCGGCTGCGCGACGTCGTTGGAGTCGTACGTGAACGCCTTGACAGGCGTGGAGCCGGCGGATCCCTCGCGTACGGCGGTGACACGGCCGAGCGTGTCGTAGGTGGTGTGGATGGACTGGCCGAGTGCGTCGGTGACGGTGGTGGGGCGGTCGGCGTTGTCGTACTGCGTCTGGGTGATGCCGGTGTCCGGGTCGCTGACCGAGGTCACGCGGCCACGAGTGTCGTAGAGGTAGCGCCAGGCGTTGCCGGCGGTGTCGGTGACGGTGTCGCGGTTGCCGCGCTTGTCGTAGCCGTACTTCGTCGAGCGGTACTTGCCGGAGGCGACGTGATGCCTGAGCTCGGTGACGCGGCCCAGGGCGTCGGTGACCGTGGTGGTCGCGGGGACGCTGGATCCCGCGGGGTCGACGAGGGTGGAGGTGTCGCCGTAGGTGGTCGTGGTCGGGTCTTGGCGGGTCTGCCCGTGGTAGGGGATCTGGTGGACGGGGCGTTCCATGCCGTCGTAGACGGTCCTGACGCGGTACTTGACGAGGGTGGCGGACTTGACCTTGAACAGGTCGGTGGTCGGTTCGCCCTTGACGAGGTAGCCGTTGGCCTGTTCGGCGACGAGGCCGTGGTCGTTGTAGGAGGTGTCGGTGACGATACGGCCGGGGCCGTGTGCTTCAGACTGGGTCTGGACCTGGCGCATCAGGCCGTCGTAGAGCGTGACCTGGCGGGCGTAGCCGCCGTCGTCCTTGAGGGTCTTGACGGTGACGGCCGCGGGGTTGGTCAGGCCGTTGGAGGCGACGGCGGCTGTCTGGTAGGAGATCTCGACGTTCGGGGTCTGGGTTCCGGCGGATCGGGAGGGGGACCAGCCCTTGACGAGCCGGCCGAGGGCGTCGTACTGGCTGCGGGTGACGCGACCGTTGGGGTCGGTGACCGTCAGTGCCAGGGCGCGCCCAGGGTCGAAGGTCGTGGTGGACGCGTGGCCCTTGGCATTGGTCGTCTTGACCGAGGTGACGGGGCCGCCCGTGGAGGGTGTGTAGGCGGTCTTGGCCTGGCCGGTCGAGGGCGTGACGACGCTGGTGACGCGGCCGAGGTCGTCGTAGTCGGTGCTGCTGGTGGTGATGAAGTGGCCGGCGTCGTTGTCGGTGCCGGTTCCGTCGACCTCGTCCAGCTCGGTCACGAGGCCCTTGGTGGGCGTGGCGCCGTGGGCGAGGTGGTCGTAGCGGATCTTGACCGAGCCCTTGAGGTCATTGGAGGGGGTGGGGTCGGTGTAGTTGGCACAGCTAGTGGCGGTGGATCGGACCTTGTTGGGCAGGCCGATCAGCCAGGCGTTGGTGTTGTGGACGTAGGACGTCTTGGTACACGTCTGCTGGGAGAGGGTTTCCCCGGTGCCGTTGTGGGTGACGACAGCGGTCTCGCCGACGGTGGGCAGGCCGTAGCCGTCCCGCTCGAGGGTGGTGGTGCGGACGCCTCGCCAGTTGGCCCCGTCGGCCTGAATGCTGTCGGTCTTCTTGATGCCCGTGCGGTAGGCGCGTAGAGCGGGCAGGTCCGTGCCGTCCTCGGCCTGGCGGGCGCGCGACGCGGTCTCGACGGACGCGTCGGGGAAGGTCCGGGTCCGGGTCTTGAACGCGGGCTTCGTGGCCGGGTCGTTGTCGAAGTAGGTCTTGGAGGTGTCGGAGTTGAGGAAGGTGAGGGTTTCGGCGGTCATGCCGGCGTACTGGGGGGCGTCATCGGCGAGGAGAACGGTGCCGTCGACGGAGTCCTTGACCGCACCCCCTGTTCCCTGGAAGTAGAGCGTCGTGGACCGTGACTGGGAAGGCGGTGTGGAGAGCGGGGCCGTCTTCGCCGGTGTGGTCTTGTCACCCTTCGTGACCGTGACGCGGCGGTAGCCGCGCCAGTCGCTGTAGGTGCGCAGGGCGGGGCGGAGGAACTCGTCGTCGTTCTTGGAGTAGGCCGGACCCGAGTAGTCGTAGGTGGTCTTGACGGGCTTGCCGAAGATGTTGGCGATCTTGTCGGTCTCGGTGACCGAGTGGACGACGTACCTGTTGAACCACGCCTTCTTGGGTGACTTGTCCTCGCCGTCAGGGGACCAGCGGACGGGGAAGCAGGGACCGTTGACTTCGCCCTTGTCGGTGGCGGGTTCGTACTGGCAGCCGCCGATGTACTCGACCTCGATGTCGGCGCCAGCTTCGGTGGCGACGGTTCCGATGCGGGGCCGGGTGAAGTCGGGGCGCTTGTCGCCTGGTGCGCTGGCGACGAGGTTGGGAAGCTGCTTGTCGAGGAGGTACTTGCGCAGCGATGCGGGGGACCGCTTGCCCACCGTGTAGGGGGCGAAGCTGACGCCGTCCTTCGACTGGAGGGTGCCGGCGGTGTCACCCGGGGCGAAACCCCTGCGGGTGATCGAGTTGAGCCACAGGCCCGGGGCGGTGTCGTACAACTCCTCGGGGAAGGAGTGGTTCAGGGTGTACGTGTCGACCTTGGCGAGCCCGGTCTGGCCGGGGCGGGCGGCATTGGTGGTGACGGTCCTGAGACGGAGCTGGGTCCAGAAGGACGGGAAGCCTGGGCAGAGCTTGGAGCCGGAAGCGCAGTTGAGGCTGCCGGGAGTGTCCCACCAGGGTCGGTAAGAGGTGGGATTGCCGGGCTTGAAGTTCGCCGCGTCACAGCCGGTCGTCTTCAGGCAGCGTTGGGCGGTGCCGAAGACGACGGTCGCGGACGGCTTGGTCAGATCGGCCGCGCGCATGCCGTACTCGATGCTGACCGGGTACGCGGCGCGTTCGTACGCTTCGGGCTTGACGCCGTCCTTGCGCTGGCCTCGGACGGCGTAGTAGTTCGTCTCCTGGTTCCAGTTGACGACCATGACGTTGCCGTTGACGTCCTCGACCTTGTCCAGGCCCCAGCGCCAGGCCTGCTGCTTGCCGGCACCGCAGCGGGAGGACGCGAAGGTGGTGGCGTAGCAGGGCTCGTCGGGGTGGTTGCCGAAGACGGGGACGGTGGAGACGGAGTTGGTCTCGGCGTGACCGCCGCCCACCTTGTTGAGGCCGAAGTGGTACCGGGTTCCGTCGGTGGTGGTCACCTTCCAGTGCTCACCGTTGTCGTCACCGTTCGTATCGGCGGTGACGATGCGCTCGATGCGGGTGCCGTCGTCCTTCAGGGGACGGTAGACCTCGGTGTCGGTCTCGGGCTTGCCGTCCACCGCGGCGTCACGGACGAGCTCGGTGGTGGTGCCGCCGAGAGACATGACCGCGTTGTAGGAAACCCAGCACAGGTCGCTTGTTTTATCGGCCTTGGCGGTGTTGTTGGGCGTCTTGGAGAAGAGTGTCCGCGTGTCGTCCTTGCAGGTGCGGTAGCGGCGTTCGATGAAGCCGGGGTTGTAGTCCCAGCCTTCGCCGACCCACGACACCTGACCGGAGGAGACGGCGGTCTTGCCGTCGACGGCCTGCGAGTTGTACGAGAGCGCGATGTTCGGCGCGGGGCCGGCCGGGGCGGGCGGTATCGCCACCGGGTAGGACCAGGTGAACGCGCCGGAGGAACCGCCGGCCGACCACTTGCCGTTGGAGGCCAGGGGAGTGGCCCTGAAGGAGCCGCCCGGACCGACGCCGGAGTCGACGGTGCCGATGATGGTCTTGTCACCGGATGCCGCGGCGGGCGTGACGGTGTAGGCGGCCTGCATGACGCCGGAGCCGGAGACGGGAGAGGATCCGGTGGCGACGGCGGGGGTGACGGTGCCGTCGGCGGCGGTGTCGACCGTCGCGGTCAGGGTGTCGGTGACGGGGTCGTTGACCGTCTCCAGTTCCTCGTACTCCTGGCACGCCGGCTCGAGGGGCGTAGTGAGGTAGCACTCGGGGAACTGGACGAG
Source organism: Streptomyces venezuelae (assembly GCF_008642375.1). NCBI lineage: Bacteria > Bacillati > Actinomycetota > Actinomycetes > Kitasatosporales > Streptomycetaceae > Streptomyces > Streptomyces venezuelae. The sequence continues at coordinate 5,947,549 of NZ_CP029194.1, forward strand.
GCGCAGGCGTGTGGACCAGTCGGCTCCGTGGAGGTTCTCGAACGTGGAGTACTTGATGCCCACGGTGAGAGGAACGGAGCCGGTCGCCGGGGCCTGGACGGCGACGACGGAACCGACCTTGAGGGCCTCCTCGCCGCCTTGGCTGATCTCTGCGCTGCGGTCGACGACGCTGAACTGCCACGTGCCTGTCGGAGCGGGGTAGCCCTCTGCCTTGCCGGCGACGATGGGGAGGTTGGGGATCTGCGTGAGGCTGCTGCCTTCAGTCGTCGTGGCCGCCGTATACGAGGCGGGGGAGACGGAGGCGGAGCCGAAGGTGAAGGACTCGGTTTCCGCAGGCGGGGGCGTCGTCGTGCCTGCGGGCGCCTGCTGCTGGTCGGCGGGGACCTCGGTCTTGAGCGTCTCGAGTTCCTTCTCGAACGTCTCGCCTTCGACCGGCTTGTCCGGTTCGATCTCTTCGAGCTCGAGAGGCTCCGCCTCGATCGTCTCGCGTCCGGCCTCGACGTTCCCGGGGTCCGGCGGCATGGCCAGAGCCTGGGCAGGCAGCAGACCCACCAGCAGGGCTGCGCCGAGCGCGGGGATGACGGTGCGTCGAACCCGGCGGCGGGCTAGGCGGTGACGAGCAAACAAGACGAGGCCTCTCCGGACCACTTGGAGCGAGCCGACAGGTTCGCTACAGGTGATTGCACTTCAGATCCCGCAGATTCTGCGTGTCGTTCGTGAAGGAATTCCAGAGGTTCCGTGTGAGACGTGAGGATTGTCACGGTGCGTAACAATCTAAACGTTGGTAGAAGGGTTCGCTCGGGGATTCATCGCGTATATGTGCAGGTCAGGGGCGAAGGGTGAAGAGGTGGGTGTGATGTGTGCATCCTGCTTCAAAGTGACCGATTGTGATGATCGTTCGTCCCGATTTCATGTGGTCTCTACCTGTGGGGCGGATCTCCAGGCCTCGGCGATCGAGGTTCATGCAGCTGTGGCTGCTGCCCGCGGATGGCGTTGGCTGCCTTCCTGGTGATTCAGCAGTGGGGTGACGTGGCGGGGTTGATGGGCCATCATCGGCTCGCCCAGCCATGCGTGCGCGGTGGTGATCCCACCCCGGAGCCCTGCCCCTCAATGACGACATGGCCGGTTTCGTGGTTTCAGCCGGCGCCGTCAGAGCCCGGAATGCTGGGAAGAAGGGTCCTCACCCGATGAGACAGACATGGCAGCGGCCGGCGGCACGGCGCGTGAGCGCTGTGGTGGTCGCGGCCGCTCTCGCGGCGGGCGGCATCACCTACGCGGGCTTCCAGGCGGGCTCGGACGACCGGGCGACTCTTCCAGCCGACAGCGAGGACGGCAAGGGCAAGTCGGCCAAACAGAAGGTCGACGAAGTATCAGCAGCCTCCCTGGCCCGCAAGACCGGCAAGCCCGTCGAGGTCACCGCGCTGCGGACCGCACGCTCGACCACGTGGGCGCGTCCCGACGGGCTGATGACGAAGAAGCTCTACGCCTCTCCGATCTGGGCCAAGGTCGGCGAAGAGTGGAAGAAGATCGACACGACGCTGAAGCGGACCGGCGCCGGCTGGGCGCCGGCCGCCACGAACACGAGGGTCGTGTTCTCCGGTGGCGGTCCTGGTGGCACGGCTCGCGCGTCGCGCGCACAGGTGCATCGGGTTTCCCTCGTCAAAGGCCTGAAGGCGGAAGGCGAGGAGAACAGCCCGCTGATCACCCTCACAGTCGGCGGCACGGCAGAGATCCCCGAGACCCACGAGATCCAGCTCAGCTGGCCCGGGCCCGTCCCCGCGCCGGTCGTCAGCGGCTCACGCGCCCTGTACCCGGAGATCCTTCCGGGCGCGGACCTGGTGCTCACGGCGGAGGACGACGGCTTCGCACAGATCCTCGTCGTGAAAAACCGTCAGGCCGCGGCCGACCCGCGCGTCGCGCAGCTGTCGTACGGCCTGTCCTCTCCCACGCTCACCTTCAGTCTCGACGACTCCTCCGGCATCGTGACGGCAGAGGACTTCGACGGGCAGGAGGTCGCGCTCTCGCCCACCCCGCTGATGTGGGACAGCAGCGGCTCGCCCGCCGTCACCAACGGCGAAGTCGGCGCCACCTCGCAGCCGACCGCACCCGAAGCCCCCGAAACGCCGGCCACCACCACCGCCGCCCCGGACCCCTCCGAGACTTCGGATCCGTCCACGAGCGAACCTGAGCCGAGCACCAGCTCGAGCACCGACGCCCTCGCCGACGACAACGTCGACCCCGAGGGCGAAGTCCTGCCCACCGCCACGGACGAAGCCGCTCCCACCCTCACCGACGCGCCACTGCCGCCGGCACCGGGGGAGCCGACGCCCGGCCCCTCGCAGACCGGTGACGCCGCGACGCTGAGCCTGCCGCTCCTCAACGGCCCCTCGCCCGAGTCCCACGGCGACATCGTCGAGGCCGAACTCGGTGACGAAACCTGGATGCTTACCCCCAGCCAGGACTTCCTCAACGACCCGTCCACCGTCTATCCCGTCTTCATCGACCCCACCGTCAAGAAGCACACCCAAGACTGGACCATCGCCTACAAGAAGCACCCCAAGGCCACATTCTTCAACGGCGCGGACTTCAACGCCAGCGGCACGCACGAAGCCCGCATCGGCTACGAATCCGACACCTGGGGCACCTCCCGGTCCTTCTTCAACATCGCGTACGACAAAAACCTCAAGGGTGCCAAGATCCAGAAGGCCACCCTGCGGATGCTGGAGACGTACTCCTGGTCCTGCAGCCCGCGTTCGATGTCCGTCCACGTCACAAGCCGCATCAACGGGAAGACGAACTGGAAGAACGCGCCGCCCCTGACCGATGCGAACATGGCCGCACCGGCCCGCAGCTTCGCCCACGGCTACAAGGACGGCTGCAGCGACGAATACGAGACGTTCAACGTTCTGGGCGCCGCGCAGAAGGCCGCCGACCAGGGCAAGAGCATGATCACCTTCGGTATGAGAGCCCGTGACGAGAAGTCGCAGTACTCGTGGAAGAAGTTCCAGGCCAACGGCGACAACGCCCCCTACCTGGAACTGACCTACAACCGACCGCCCACGGCTCCCACCAACCTCGACCTCGGCCCCGACTTCAAGTGCACCACCAACCCCCCTTACGTCAGGGTCGGAGCCTCCAGCTTGACCTTCACCGCCCGGTCCACCGACCAGGACAGCAACCTCGACTACCTGGACTTCTCCCTGTGGCCGACCGGCAAATGGAACACGACCGGTGACATGCTCAAGTCCACCGGCACCGTCTCCGTCGGAAGCAGCACCGCGGCCGCCACTCGTACGACGTCCGCCTTCTCCACCAACGGGCTGGTGAACAACACGACCTACTCGTGGTCGGTCCGCGCGGTCGACTCCGCCGGTGCGACCTCCGAGTACCGGCCGACGGTTCCGTGCCGCTTCATCTGGGACGAGATCGCCCCCAAGCCTCCGCGTGTCCGATCGACCGACTTCCCCAACGCCGACGGCAACGAGAACACCTTCGGCAACGACCCGGAAGACTCCAACTGGTCGACGATCAAGTTCGGCACGGCAGGCACCTTCACGTTCCAGGCCCTCGACTCCGACGTTATCCGCTTCGAGTACGGATTCAACGCCAACGACTACCCCATTGACGTCTCTCGGCCGGCCAACGCTTCCACCTCCACCATCACCACCGTCTCAGGTGTCAAACCGCCGGCCGCGGGACCCAACGTGCTGTACGCGCGGACCGTGGACCAGACCGGCCATGTCTCCGAGCCCACCAAATACTTCTTCTATGTCACCCCCCGCGACAATGCCGACCTCCCAGGCGACGTGACCGGGGACGGTCTGCCCGACCTGTTCACCATCTCCGGCGGCAACAACCTGCGTCTGGCTCCGTCCCAGGCCCTCAAGGACAGCAATCCCGTCAAGGGCACCGGCAAGCTCGACTACGGCATGTCCGGCGCCTACCAGCTCAACCCGAACAAGGACCCCAACGGCGGCGACGGACTGGCCATCTTCATTGCCCCGCCCTCCGCCCACTTCAACGGTGCCTTGATCACCCACAACGGCGACTTCTACGGCGGTGACGGCCTGGACGACCTCATCGTCCGCGTCGGCGGCAAGCTGTGGATGTACCCCGGCGACGGATACGGCGCGGTCAACGTCACCAAGCGCCGCGAAATCCTCCTGCCCGCCGGGTCGCCCGCCCCGTCCTCCCTCACCCAGATCCTCGCCACCGGCGACATCACCGGAGACAAACTTCCCGACGTCATGGCAACCGCCGGCGACGAACTGTGGGCCTTCATCGGCTACACCGGCGCCTCCTTCTCCGAAGCCCGTCTGATCAACAGCGGCGCCTGGACCGAACGCGACATCGTCACCGTTGACGACTTCAGCGGAGACAACGTCCCCGACCTCCTCTTCCGCGGAACCGTCGCCGACCAAGGACTCATGCTCCGCAAGGGCAAGCCCTCCGGCGGAGGCGTCGACCTCGACTCCCTGGACACCGCCGCAAGTGCACTCGGCGGAGAAGACATCACCTACGGCACCGGCGGATGGCTCAAGGCGGACATGCCGAACATCATCGGCACCCCTGACGTCAACAAGGACAACATCCCCGACATCTGGGCTGTCGACGCAGACGGGAAGATGTACTTCTACGTCGGCGGGCGCACAGCCCATGGCAGCCGGACCCTTGCCACCTGGGTCAACTGGAAGAGCACCCGCGCGTTCGGCTGATTGAGAACATGTGAGAGGGCGGTCGCACCGTGCGGCCGCCCTCTCACATGTCCGGGGCCGGGGCAACACATGGCCAGTGTGAGCGTCGTCAGCGCGACGCAGCTGTACATGCTGCAGCAGGAGGGAGCGAGGAGCCCTATCTACCCCCGCCGACGCGTGTGCTCGACCGTATTGGCAAGCGCTACAGCTTCGAGGACGTCCTGCTGATCGCGGAGGTGGTGTCCGTCTCCTCGGCACGCAGGGACTACGACGACTGCACCGCCAAGTACGGCCGCTACGGCTCCCCGTCTACCTGGTCGTGGACCCGTACGCGGCGGAGGTCGTCGTCCACACCCAGCACACCGGCAACGGCTACATCGCGGCGCACACGCACAAGTACGGCACCGGCAAGCTCCCCATCGGCCTGGCCGACGGCCGCACCTTCACCCTCGACCTGGACGAACTGCCCCGACCTGAACCGGAGACCGGCGCGCGCTGACGAGCCGGCTGCCGGTGGCCGGGAAGAAGCCGGTGTGTCAGCGGTGGTCACTAAAGTGCGGAGTGTGAATGACGAGTCCAGGCCGCGACCGACTGTCGATGATCTTGTCCAGCTGATTCCGGCGGTCGTCCCCCTTGAGGGAGTCGACGCGGAGCTGGTGGTGATCGGGGAGCGGTATTGGGCGCTCGCCGGTTTCGCGCCCGAGCTTGGCACTCCCGTCTGGTGCGAGAAGGTCAAGGACATCGACACCGCCGGCTGGGGCCACCAGATCTACGCCGTTGCCGCGGCCGGTGTCCGGGCCGTGGTGGCCGGAAGGCTGTGCCCGCAGTGCGGGGGCCCGCTCAGCCTCACCTCCCGAGCAGCCTTCCAGCAGGTTTGCGAGGGGTACGACTCTGTGTGCGTGGACTGCAATGAGTCGCTGACGGCCGCGGTGCGTCTCATCATCGATCCTGCGCGGAAGGCCAAGCGCGAAGCCGCCAGAGCCAAAGCCGAAGAGCGGAACGCCGTCGACTCCGCCCACGCACGCTGGAAGCAGCTCCAGCGGGAAGTCGTTGCCGAGGAGTACGCCGCCGTCTTCCCCTCGAACGGGGAGGTGCCGGCCTCGGGGGTGCGCGAGATGGTCGGCGCGCTGGCCCTGTTGCGCTACGCCCCGTCGACTTCACCCATCGCGGGTGTCGGGTCCTGGCCGGACCCGCTGTATCCGGACAACGGCAAGACCGGCTCGCTCCTGGGAACGCTGATCCGGGCGGACCTCCTGAGGATCCATCCCTCCAGCCCCGTGACCGCGTTTGTCTGGGAGCCGGTGACCTTCGAAGAGGCCCTGCACGAGGCCGAGGGTGATCTGGACGCCATCGGCACGCCCCATCTGCCCGGCAACTTCTACCCGCTGGCCGCCCACTACTACGCACCCCACGGTACGAGCGCGGGCAAGGCCGTCGAGGAGGTTGACGCTCACCTCACCGGCGCTCTGGCCCCGTCCGAGATGACCGAAGCCCGCCAGGAGGATCTGCTGGCCGTTGCCCGGGAGCTCATCGCGGAGGAGGCGCTCCGCTACTTCACCAACCGACTGGACGACCTCAACCTGCCCGCCGTACCCGAGAACCACGCCGCCCGGCTCTCTGAAGCCGCGTACAAGGTGGCCGAGATCAGGCCGCTCGGCGAGATCTACAACCTGGTCTGGCGTGCCACCCGTGCGGCGGCGGAGGCCGCACAGAAGAACCCCCGGGCTCCTCGCGCCCACATGACCACGCACGCTGTCAACCGGTTCGAGACCGACGCACAGCGGGCGACCGCCGACCCCGGCTGGGAGCTCAAACCCTTCACCGCGATCACAGGACAAGGCCCGGCAGCCATGACGCGCGCCCTGTTCTACAACCTCCTCGACAGCGACCCGGTCGAAACGAGTCTCCCGCAGCTCAGGGAAGCGCTGCCGGAACCCGTCGTCGCTCCGAGAGCGGCGGAGGCCGCCCCGGCGGGTGAGGGTGACGATCTGGCGGCCACGGTCGCCTGGCTGCATTCTCGGCCCGACGCCTGGGATCCGTACCTCGTCGCCGCCGGCCTCAGCGTCCTCGCGGAGGAGCGGGAGGACTCCCCGGAGTGGCACTACGAGGGCAAGATCCTCGCGAGGGGAGCAGGGCAGCTCCTCCGGCTCCACGAACGTCTTGCCCCGGTCATCGGAGTGCGGGAAGCCGTCCTCGCCGTCCTCGCCGCCACCCCGATGCTCGTGCACCCGGTGACGATCGACGGCATGACGCTGAACAGCGGAACCTGGATCCTCGACAGGATCTGCAGCCTGTTCCTCGCCCCGCCCGTCGAGGAGACAGGCGACGCGGAGGACGACGTGCAGGACGAGTGACTCGTCCGCAGGAGAGTCCTCACCGTCGCGACTACATGGCGTAACCACGGGCAGCGGGTGAACCTGGGCCGGTCTGGGCAGCGGTTTCGGGGACACCGGCGGGCGGAGCCGTCTTCAGCTCCGCGGGTGCGGGACGAGTGCGCGGCCCGGAGGGAGCGGTGTGGCGAACGCCTAACGGCCCCCGATGGAGCCGGATCGAAGAGGGACGCAGCCGGATGGAGTCGGACGGATATGTCCGGCCCTTTGGCATCGTCGCAGGTGAGACGTGTCACCGAAATGGGTTCGAGTCCCACCCGCCCCACCAAAGAAGAACGTTCTGACCTGCGGAAACGCCCCTGGAGGGGTGTTTCCGCGTGCAGCGGTCGGCTCTCATTGGTGCAGTGAAGCGAGCGCACCCGGCCTGCCTTGCAGGGATCGCACCTTCTTGACCTGCGGTTTCGGGTGGAGCGTGGATGTGGAGTCGGGTCGATGATCCCACGGCGATCCCACGGCTCCCGTGTGTGACACGCCGCACACCGGGCCGAAAATCTGCGCCCTTGTCGACACCTCACCCGCGAACTGCCCTCGGCTCGGTTGCCGCAGCCGCCACGCGCACGAACTTGTCCGCAGGGGCTTCTGGCAACGCCCGGACTCTCCCGCGCTGTCGCCGGCTGAGGCCAGAATCCACAGAAACGAGAATCACGAAGAAATGCGTGTGCTGATCATGAGGCGGCATCATGCCGCCAGCCGCACTCGCGACAGAGCTGCGGAAACTCGGCGCGGAAGTGCGGGTGTGCGCGCCTCCGGACGAGGAGCTCGCCCAGATGCTGGCCGCAGTCGGCGTGGAGCACGTGCCGTTCAGCCGATCGGTGTGGCCGCTGATGACCGGGACTCCGCCGTCACCCGGCTTAGCGACGGAGTTCGCGGCCGAGCTGGTCGCAGAGCCCTTTGACACGGTCGCCTCGGCTGCCGAGAGATGCGACGTGCTGGGGCGAGCGGCCTGATGCCGGCGGGCGTGCGTTCGGTGGCCGAGAAGCTGGGCATCCGCTACGTGTACGCCTGCTTCCGCCCGTTCGAGATGCCGTCGACGAACTGCCTTCCGTCGTCGCGGCCGGGCAAGCACGGAGACCAGCCGACGTGACCGTCCAGGGGTGCCCGGTCGCCTCGGTGAGGTGGTGCGTGCAGTCAGCGAAGAGAGTGAGTGATTCGCACCAGTCCGAACCGGTCGTCATGCGCATGGCGACCGCCTCACTGTCGATCCACACAGCCCGCGGGCCGGACGGAACCGAGGATCGGCGGCGATTGCGCGGGCTCTATGCTCCGGCCACTGTCCTCGTGTACCTGTGTGAAGTGCCCGGCCCTCCGGTGGTGCCAGGGGGCCGGGCGCTTACGTAGAGCGGTTCACTACTGGAGCTTCATGCCCTCGGGTGAAGTGAGGCCCTTGTCTGGGTGGGCGCGGAACGTCGCCGTCCAGACAGTGGGCGGACAGGAAGTGCCGTTGGGGTGCTGTTCCGTCAGTCTGGCCCGGGTGCTGTCTTCGACGACGGTGGCACCGCTCTGCACGGACGTCACGGTGAGCCGCACCTGCACGGTGGACGATCCGATGTCGTCGGGGAGCCGGACCGACAGCGACGCGAACGGGTCATCGGGACTGCCCGACGTCCGCTGCTCGCAGGTGCCATCCACACACAGACGGATCCTCACCGCGTCCCGGCCGCCGAAGTCGGCGGGCTGCCGCACGGCGGAGACATCCGAGTCTGCGTCGGCCCTGGTACACGGCGTGTCCTGACCGAGGAAGGAACATCCGGTCAGGGTCATCGCCAGCAGTGGTACGAGAAGGACTCGGCGCATGTCAGTACCACGCTACGGTGCCGGGGAGGGCGCTGTTGGCCAGCCCGATGTCAGTGAAGATCAGCTCGCATTGGTCGAAGAGCCCGCCGCTGTTGTCACTTCCGCCGCCGCCACCGCCGGACACGATGCCCTTGGCGTACGCCCGTCCGCTGCCGTCGACGGTGTACACCGGGCCGCCGGAGTCACCCTTGACGGTGCAGGATCCGGACGACTTCCTGGCGATGACCACGTTCCTGGCGGTGGTTCCCTCGGTGTACCGCTTGGTTGCTTGGGTCGCGACCACCTTCCATCCACAGACCTCGCCGGTCATCATGCCTCCCGTGCACACCATGTCGCCGCTCTGTGCCCAGCGCCGCCAGTAGTCATGGACAGGCCGCGACGAGTTGGACGTCTTGCCGCCCTTGTAGATCCGGGGCGTCGCGACGCTGCCGCTCTTGACGTGGTACAGAGACGTTGGCGGTCAGATACGACAACATGCGCGCCCCGCCGTAGTAGGGCGACGTGTCCCACTGGCGGTTCGCCAGGGGTTCTGCCACCTCGGTACCAGATGTGAGGCTCACGGCAATGGTGTCGGGGCCGTAGCGCTCGCCCAAGGCCGCGACGAGTGCGGGGGCGGCCGTCCCGGACTCCACGACGACACGGTTCTCCGCCGCGTCCACGAACGCCATGCGCAGTCCACTCACGCCGGGCAGCTCCGCCTCCGACAGCTGAAGTACTTCGCCACGTACGGACTCCAGGGTGGTGACGCTGTGCTCCACCACCTCGGTGCGCGGTTCGACCTCAGCCTGTGGAACCGCCGCATGATCGCGTACGGCGTCGAGCGCCAGAAGGCCCTCGTCCTGAGCTTCGCCCTCTCCCAGAACGCCACCAGCCACCAGGTCTTCCTTGAGGGCCGCACCGACGCGCAGGAACGCCGGAAGGCGGTGTGATGCCGACTCTGCCTTACTGCAGCTGGCCCGCGAGTGCTCCGGCGAGGTCGCTGACCTGCTGCCTGCGGTCCGAGGAGCGGGTCCCCGCCTCTCCGAGGCCGACCAGGAGGTAGGCGTCGCCGTCGTCTTCGAGCTTCAGGCGTATCGCGGCGACGTTGCCGCTGCCGGTGACGACGGCGTCTCCGGGCTCGGCGTCGCCGGCCTTCTTCATGTAGCCGACCAGCTCGTCGACGGACGATCCGGACAGCATCTGGACCACCGGTGCCAGCGGGGCGATCGCCTGGGGCTTGCGGGTGGCGACGGTGTGCACCTGCACGTCGTCCTCGCCGATGTGGAAGGTGCAGCTCACCAGGACACCCGGGTTCTCGGCCAACGGCTCCCCGGGCCTGGCCCGCTTGCCGCCCTCAGCCGTGGCGACGGGATCGCCGTCGTCCCGTACAGCTCCGGCTCCGGTCGCCCCGTTCAGGCCCGCGGCCTTCGCCGCCTCGGCCACGTCATAGGGCAGCGGGCAGGTGCTCGCCCCGTCGTCGGGCATCCCGTCGGCGGTCTTGGTCAGTCCGCTCAGACTCAGCGGCGCCGCACCACCTCCGGCACCTCCGGCGTCGCTCTGGCAGCCGGTCACCAGGGTCGCCGCCGTCAGGGTGGCCGCGATCAGCAGTCGGTGTCGTGCGTGTGTCACGTGTCGTGTCCTCAGGAGGTCGGGGTGAAACAGCCGAGCCGCTTGCCGGCGGCTTCGACGAAGTCGTCGAACAGGTCCTGCCTGCGCGGGGTACCGGGCGCGCCGACGGCGTCCTGGTAGCTCTGGCCGAACTCCAGCGAGAAGTACGTCGGAACACCTGCGCAGTCGGCGACCACGTGCCAGGAGTCGAAGCCCGAGACCTGGCGGCCGGCCACCCGAGGCTGCTCCTTGAATCCGGGCGAGGAACGGATGCCCTCGACGATCCGCGGCTCCTGCGTCACGGCGTAGGTGGCGTACCCGGCCACCTCGCAGGCCCAGGTGGGTCGGGTGTTCTCCTGCACGGTCTCCTCAGCCCTGGTCCGCCCGTCCGGTCCGGGGAACGTGAGTCCCTGGAGACCGCACACGGCCGCGTCGTCGACCAGCCGTGACTCCGGGGACGCCGTGAGAGCGGTGGGAGCCCCGAGGGGTCCCTTGTCGAGACAACCTGCCCGCTCGGCCGCCTTGTTGGCCACGTCCGTCAGAAGCCGGGCGAGCTTCACGGGGTCGGAGCCCTCGGGCGCGTAGCCCTCGACGATGGCAGGCCCGTTCTGCGTCGTGCAGGTGCCGGGAAGCAGGACCCAGCCGTGGTCCTCGCCGACCGCGCCGGTGGCGCCGCCGGTGAAGAACGACGCGGTGGCGGGGTTCGGCCAGCGGCCGTCGTCGGTGAAGGCGAAGTCTCCGCGCTCGCGGCTGCCCGAGATGCGCATGTGCGCGGTGTCCGAGCCCGGCAGGAACGACGAGCTCTCGACGGTGCAGGTGAAGGCGAGTCGGTCACCCGGCCGCGCGTCCAGACCGTCGCGGTCGGAGACACGGCCGGACGACGGGATGACGGCTGCGGCCGAGTCGGTGGACACCAGCCCACCACAGACCTCGTCGCGTCCGAGGAGATTGGTGTTCAGCCATAGGTGGATGCCCACCGCCAGGACACCGATCGCCAGGACCGGGGCGACGACCTTCCACCCGAGAGCTGCCCGGCCGCTGCCGTCTGCCATGTCACTTCCTCGTTCGCAGGGCCGAGTAGGCGTCCTCGCGGCCGGTGATGAAGCTCTGCTGCGCCTCACCCTTGGCGTGCTCGTGCGCCTCGGTTCCCTGGACGCCGCGGGTGCTGCCCCAGGCGTCCATCAGTGCGTTCGTGCCACCGATGCCCGCGGTGGTCGCCCTGCTGTCCTTGGACCTGGCCACGTCCTCCGCCGCGGCGGAGACGTCCTTGGAGTACTCGTAGGTGGCCGCGTCGACCATGCGCTGGATCGGGTCGCCCACCACCGGGATCTGGGTGAACAGTCCACCGACACCGTGGTACGTGTAGCGCATCGCGTCGTTGAGGTTGCCGATCTTGGTGTCGCGGTCGTCGAGGATCATGTCGGACCCGATCGCGGTCATCGCCCCGTACACCTCGCCGACGTTACGAGCCTTGTTGTCCCAGTCACCGACGACGTTGTTCTGCTGGTCCCCCTCGGCGCCCCGTGCCGTGGAAAGGTACTCGGCCGAGTACAGCTTCTGGTTCTCGTACAGGAGGTCGTAGACGAGGACGGGTTCGCCTCCGGGGGTCGTCCCGTACGCCGCGTCGGAGACGCCGCGCATGACCCGGAGCAGACTGTGCTTGTCGTTGGTGATGCTGGAGTCCTCGCCGTTCGCTTTGATCCCGGAGCTGTCCCCGGGGCCGTCGCCCCTGAGAATCGCGTGGGTATCCATGGTGTAGTCGGCGAGAGCGCGCCCCAGGGGTGCCTTCAGGTTCTGCTCGATGGCGTCGCCCTTGTCGTCCTTGTCCAGGACGGTGATGGTCTCCTGCATCACCCGTGCCTGGGCCTCGGAGTGCTGGTCGAACGCGGCCCCGGCGGAGTTCGGCTCCCGCCCGGTGGTGGCGGCTTCCAGCGCCGCGCCGAGACCGATCCGGCTGGTGTAGTCGTCATAGGTGGCGACTCCGTACCCGGTGATGACGTTCTTGGGCCACTCGCGGGAGTCGTCACCGCTGCCGAGGAGGTACTTCAGGTGGTCGTTGCCGACGTGGTCACCGGCCGGCCCGTTGCCCTGCGGGTCGAAGAACGCGGTCGCCGCCTCCGGGTTCTTGCTCATCACGCCGAGGAGGCCGTCGATCGGGTCGCTCTCGATCCCCTTCTCCTCCCAGCCGCCGCCCCACTTGGTGAAGATGCCCTCGTGCTCCTTCTCGGCTGCGATCAGGTCGTCACCGAGCTGGTAGAGGAACTGGTCGTCGTAATCGGCGTCGGCGTGCTGCATCATGCTGACGAACGACTGGTAGCCGTGGAGCGGCTGGGTGTTGGAGCCGAAGTTCTTGGTACCGGACTTGTCGAGGCTCTCGGTCCACTCCTTGTAGAACCTGCCGTCCGGGCTGTTGAGCCACTCGTTGAACTTCTTGGACCCCGGGGGCATCTCGGAGGTCTTCCCCGGCACCTGGGTCGCTCCGGCCACCGTGTTGGCAAGCCCCCGCTCCAGATCCTGGTGTTCCTTGCTGTTCAGCTTGTTGGAGAGCTTGATGGTCCCGTCCGTACCCAGACCGGCGAGGAAAGTCTGACTGAACGCCTTGTTGCCGGCGTTGTCCCGGAAAGAGCGGTTCAACTCGGCGTAGTCGGCTGCGGAGACCTTCTCGCCACTGTTGATTCGGGTGGCGATGTCCTGGGCCTTCTGGGCCTCGTAGAGCTCGATGTCACCTACCGCGGCGCCGTTGAAGCCGTACTGCTGGTTGGGCAGACCCGGGATGACGCCCTTGTTCCCGCCGGCCGCCTGGGTCAGAGCCAGCTTCGCCCCCTGGTCGGCATCGTCCACCGCCTTCACCGCTGTATCGATTCGGCGCGTCCACTCCGTCGCCGCGTCGTAGCGCTTGCGCTGGAACGCCGGGTAGTCCGGATCGTTCCTGGAAGACTGGTACTTGGCGGAGTCCCATGTCGCCTTGCCCTGGCCGTCGACGATCATCTCGTCCGCCTGGGCCTGGGTGACAACGTCCTTGACGGCCTTGACCAGCGTCACGAACTGGGTATGGGCGTCCCGGAGCAGCGAGGCAATGGCCTTGGCCTCCACCTGCGCGGCCGCGTACTGCTTACCGGTGGCGGCGAACTGCCCCGAAGCGGTGTTCGCACTCAGCCCCAGCCAGACACCGTCCTCGGCGACCGACTGGACCGAGTTCTTGTAGTCGGTCTCCAAGGTGTGGAAGCTCGTCGCCATCTCGTCCCACTTGCCCGCGGCCGTGGTCAGCGGCGTGAGATCAATCGTGACGACATCCTGGTACGTCAGCATCAATTCCCTCGCTTACTTGGCGTACGGGCCCTGCGGGCCGCCGGCAGGCGGCTGGAGCAGCCACTGATGCTGCAGCCTGGTCTCGAATCCCGTGAATCCCGTGCGCGTGCCCTGCAGCGCGGACTTGTCCGCGTCCAGCCGGGCCTGGAGCGACTTGACCTGCATTGCCCATTGCTCATGCGCGCTCCTGAGACCCGCGCTCGTCGCCCAGGACGTGAAGGCCGTCTCCGCCGCATTCGTGGACTCGTCCGCCGCGATCCCCGCCTTCTGCGTCTCAGGCTGCAGGCGCGTCTCCAAGGCCTTCACCGCGGCGGCCTTCCCCGGATCGTTCGTCCGGAGGTTCGGCTGCCCCGAACCGCCCCCCGGGGAAGCCGCCGTGGAGTTCAGCCTCGTCGCGGAGTCCTGACGCATGGCCGAGTCCTCCCGGACCTGAGCCCATTCCTCGTCGAACGACACCAGTTCCCCCTTCGCCACTGTTGCCCCGCCCGCCACCCTACCCATAGCCCCTCGAACGCAGGGGCGGGAACGCCCGTAAGCGAATCGAGACCCCCGTCGTCGCCTGTCGGTTCAAGCTGCACATGAACAGCTGCATGGAAGTGCAGCCGAAGGCGCGGTCAGGACCGGGCTGCCGGGGCTTCACGTTCCAGGCGTGCACCCAGGGTGGCGGAGAAGCCCTCCGCGCGGGACAGCTGGACACGCAGCTTCTCCACCTGCTCGGAGGCGGCCTGCTGGTACTCGCGCACGCGCTCCAGCAGGGCCTCCCGCTCGTCGGCACCCGGGCTGTCCGACCCGAAGGTCTGACGCACCGAGGTTCTCGCCGGTCTGGTCGTCGCGCTCGCTCTGGTCCCCGGGGCGATCTCGTTCTCGATCATCGCCGGGGTGGATCCGGCGACCGGTCTGTTCGCCTCCTTCACCATGGCCGTGGTGCTCTCCGTCGCCAGCGGCCGGCGGGCGATGATCTCCGCGGCGACCGGTGCCGTCGTCCTGGTCATCGCGCCGCTGAACCGTGAGCACGGTCTCGGCTACCTGATCGCCGCCGTCATCCTGGCCGGCGTCTTCCAGGTCATCCTGGGCGCGCTCGGGGCCCCGGCTCCTCGGCCTCGACATGCCCGTCCGCACGGAGCTGTCCGGCCCGGACGGCGGACCGGTCCAGGTCGAGGCCACCATGGCGGCCGGGCTGGAGAAGCGGATCGCGCTCACCGACCCGGACGCCGAGTGGCCGCCCGGGACACCGCGAGCATCGTTGCCCGCCACAAGACGCTCCCGCCCGCACGGCACCGTTCCATCGTCCGTGCCTCCCCTGAACTGCGCGCCGAGCTCGTACGCGCGGAACGTCAGCTCGCCATGGACCGTTCCCCGGGCGCGCTCGCTGCCGTGCTCCCTGGCGGACAGGAGATGCAGGCCCGCCACCTAGACCTGATCGACCGCGCGTTCATCGGCATGGCCGAGGGCCGGTGCGACCGAGTCATGCTCACCATGCCCCCGCTGCACGGCAAGGGAGGCCGACGAGCCTCGCGCTGGGCCCCGCTGTGGTACCTGCGGCGCAACCCCGGCCACCACATGATGGTCGCCAGCTACTCCGCCGACCTCGCCGACGACCACGGCCGGTGGATCCGAGACGCCATCCTCACCTGGGGCGACGACCTCGGCCTCCAGCTCAAGCCCGGCAGCCAGGCCGTCAACCGCTTCGACATCGTCGGCGGCGAAGGCGGACTCCTCGCGGCCGGCCTCGTCGGCGGCCTGACCGGACGAGGCGCGCACATCGCCATCGTCGACGACCCCGTCAAGGACATGGCGGACGCCGACTCCCCGACCATGCGCAGACGCGCCTGGGACTGGTGGACCTCCATCATCCAGACCCGACCGGTGCCATATGCCTGATCCAGACCCGCTGGCACGAAGAGACCTCGCCGGGCGCATCCTCGCCACCGAGCGCGACGCCTGGCGCGTCATCGGCCTCCCGCACTCGCCGGCAGCCCGGACGATCCCCTCGGCCGCGCACCGGGGGGAGGTCTTGTGGCCCGAGCGGTTCAGCGCCGCTTACCACGCCAAGACCCGCAAGCGCGTCGGCGAACGCGTCTGGGACGCCTTGTACATGCAGAAGCCGCGCCCGCCCGCAGGAGGCGTGTGGCAGCGCGACTGGATCGACAACGCCCGCATCAACGCTGTGCAGTTATCCGGCTTCGACATCGCGCGCGTCATCGTCGCGGTCGACCCCCGCCGGCGGAGAGGGCACCGTCGGGAACGGGACCGGCATCGTCGGCGTGGCCCGCGACTTCGACCGGCAGCTCTACGTGCTGGCCGACCGGTCCGGCTCAATGGGCGCCGACGACTGGGGCCTGACCGCCTGCCGCCTGGCCCTCGAACTCAAGGCCGACGCCGTCGTGGTGGAGAAGAACTACGGCGGCGACATGGCCAAGCAGGTGGTCACCCAGGCGTGGGAGCAGCTACGCAGGGGCGGCGTCACCGAGGGCCTGCTCATGCCCGTGATCCTGGAGGTCACCGCGAAGGTCGGCAAGCGGCTCCGCGCGGCGCCCGTGGCCCAGCTGTACGAGCAGCAGCTCGCCCACCACGTCGGCGGGTACACCGAGCTGGAAGATCAGATGGTCACCTGGGTCGAAGGCATGGACGGCCCGGACCGCATGGATGCCGCCGTCCACGGGCTCACTGAGCTTGCCGATCCGGAACAGCTCGACACCCTCCGAGTCGTAACGACGGTCGCTTCGACGGACGCAGGTGACGCCTGCAGCACAACGCACGGTAGGGAGGCAAAGACGTTCGGGAGTTACGTGCCGAGGTTACCCAAGGCACCTGCCGGTTCAGCATGGCCTAGGGAGGTCCGAAGATGACCACGAGAGCCGGCCGCGGGCGTTTGCGCGCGCGGCCGGCAGGAGGGGTCTGTCAGATCAGAAGAGGTTGCCGAGCCAGGCTCGCTGTTCGACCGAGTCGGACTGTCGTGGGGCGAGGGGCGTCTTCCACTGGCCGGTTCCCCGGTAGACGTACAGGACGGTCTCGTCCGTCATGTACCCGTTCGACGCGAGGAGGTCGTTGCGGCCGTCCGCGTCGACGTCGCCGATGCCGATGATCTCGTCGTATGTGTTCCAGCCGCCGCCGATTCGTGTCCGGGCGGCGAAGGTGCCGTCGCCCTTTCCAAGGTAGAGCCAGAGGACTCCGGTCCTGTCGCGGGCGACGAGATCACCAGCGCCCGCGCCGGCGAGGTTGCCGGTGGCGGTGATCTGGTTGTAGACGCCCCAGCCGCCACCGACCTTCTTGCGGGTCGCGAAGGGGGTCTGGGGGTTGCCGGTGGAGCGGTAGAGCCACAGCACGCCGGTCTTGTCGGTGGCCAGGAGGTCGGGGCGGCCGTCGCCGGTGACATCGGATCCGGCCGCCAGCTGGTTGTAGATGCCCCAGCCGCCGCCGATCCGGGTGCGCGGGGCGAAGGGCGTCTTGTGGCCGCTCTTGCCCTGGTAGAGCCACAGGACGCCGCTCTTGTCACGGGCGACGGTGTCGCCGGCGCGGGTCCCGCCCAGGTCGCCGGCGGCGAGGATCCGGTCGTACGTGTTCCAGCCGCCGCCGATCGGGAGCTCGTAGGGCGACTCGTACGCGTCGAGGCTCCATATCTGCCGGATGTCGTACGACGAGAGAGTGCCGTCCCAGTGGCGGGCGAGGACGTCGGGGGAGCCGTTGTCGTCGAAGTCGTGCGGCCGCGGGGCGCGGGAGAGGGTGAAGGAGCCCTTGCGCTCGACTGGCAGGCCGACGCCGTTGGCGGGCGTGGCCGTCATCGTCCAGGTGTAGGCACCGTTGAACGCAGGAAGGCCATCCTTGTACAACCCGTCCCAGGTGAGGGAGTGGGCGGTGACACTGTCGCGCGGCTCCTGGGCGATCTTGACGGTCCGGCCGGACGCCGTGTGCGTCAGTGTCAGGGTCGTCCTGGCGTTGAAGCGGCTGAGGGTCCAGCCGGCGTTCAGCTTTCCGCCCGCTCGGTCGAAGTCGAACGTGCCCGTCGGCGGCAGGTTCTCCTTCACCACGGCGAGCGCGGTCGGCCGGTCGAAGGCGCGCAGGAGGGTGGCGATGGGCTTGCCGGTGGCGGGGTCCTGGGCGATCCGGTACAGGCCTTCGCCGTGGGCGAGGGTGCCGCCGAGGACGAGCAGGCTCCCATCGGGGCTGTTCGCCACCGAGGCCGCGTGGTCCAGCAGCGGCACGTCCGACGCGCCGTTCACTGACCTCGCGGTGAGCGGGGTGTACGGGTGGGGCGAGGACGCGGTGCCGCCGCCCGGCTTGACCAGCGTCACCCAGTCGCCCACGTGGTGCACCGTCAGGTCGTGCGTCTGCCGGGGCAGCAGCGGGGTGGTGGCCACCGGTGCGTCCGTGGCGCGGGAGAGCACCTGCAGCTGCGGGTTGTCCCCGTACGGGCCGAGCACCCAGGTCAGGTGGTTCGGCGTCACGGCGACCGCGGTGTGGTTCGCCTCCGGGAGGAAGTAGTGGGACGCGGTGATCGTCCCGGTGGCAACGTCCACCGTGCTGAGACGGGCCCGGTAGTAGCCGTTCTGTATGGGCTCCCCGTAGGAGACGGCGAGGCTGTCCGGGCCGGAGGAGTAGCTGAAGTACGGCCTCGAACCCTTGGCCAGGTCGAGCTTGCGGTCCCTGGCCTGGCCGTTCTCCCCCTGGGAGACGAGGTGGAGCTCCTCGGCGCCGCCCGCGGTGGCCGTCATCAGCAGCGACCTGCCCACGACACGGTCCAGCGTGTAGCGGGAGGCGGTGGTGTTGAACGCCGAGGTGTCGATCATCACCGGCCCCGCCGTCCCGCTCATGTCGGTGAGCGTGAACACGGCCCCCTTCTGGGACACGACCAGATCGGTGCCAGCGCTCCCCCAATGGGACCCGGCCGGCAGCACAGTGGTGACACCGTCCGACAGACGCGTCCAGCGGTGCACAGCCGTGCCACCGGTCCCGGTACGGCTGAGCATGCCTGTCTTCCCGGCGCTGAGCAGCACGGAATCGGCGGGTATGGCCAGCGGCGCGACCGCGTCTGCCGTCATCCCGGGCCCCGACTCGGCTGTAGGGGCCGCGAACGACGGAGTGCTCAAGGCACCTGTGCTCAAGGCGACCACGAGGGCAATGGCCGGGCTGAGATGTTTCAAAGGTGGGACCTCCTGTGCTGCGGTGTGGGGGACGTTCACATCACTCACACCAGACTTGTAACAGCCGTTCAAGGTTGTACGGATTCGTATACAGGGCTGCCTGAAGTCGGTTCGGGCCAGGCTCATGCCCCGTACAGTCCTGGGATCCGGCCGTCCGTTGCGTCTGGTGAACGGGAACCGAACGAGTTTCAGATCACCGGACGCGGAGGTGAGTGACTAGACCGCGAGACCAGTGACTGCACAGCCTTGCGGCCTCGGCCGTGTCCTGACGGTCTGGCAGCCCGGTTGGCCCAAGGCCGACCACGCCACTCAGCCGTCGGTCGAATACGCGTACAAGATCTCCAAGACGCAGGCCAACGCCGTCACCACAAAGACGCTCAAGCAGAACGGCGAGTACCGCGTCACACACACGCTGTACGACGGCCTCTTCCGCGAGCGTCAGACGCAGGCCCCGGCCTACGGCACCACCCACACGGTCCTGACCGAGACCCGCTACGACACCCGCGGCTGGGCCTGGAAGAACTTCGCCGCCTACTACGGCGACGTCGCTCCCTCCACCACCCTCTACACCGCGAAGGAGGAGAACCAGGTCAACAACGTCACCAAGAACACCTACGACGGCCTGGGCCGCGTCACCAAGACGGCCTCCTACTACCTCGGCGACTTCAAGTGGGAGACGAACACGGCCTACGACGGTGACCGGGTCACCGTCACGCCGCCGAAGGGCGGAACGGCCACCACGAAGGTGACCGACGCGAGGGGCCGCACGACCCAGCTCACCCAGTACGCCGGCGCGGGACAGACCCAGCCGCAGACCACGACCTACACCTACGGCAAATCCTGCGCGAGGACGCGCAGAAGCAGGGCAAGCGCTACAGCTTCGAGGACGTCCTGCTGATCGCGGAGGTGGTGTCCGTCTCCTCCGCGCGCAAGGACTACGGCGACTGCACCGCCAAGTACGGCCGCTACGGCATCCCCGTCTACCTCGTGGTGGACCCGTACGCGGCGGAGGTCGTCGTCCACACCCAGCCCACCGGCAGCGGCTACATCGCGGCGCACACGCACAAGTACGGCACCGGCAAACTCCCCATCGACCTGGCCGACGGCCGCACCTTCACCCTCGACCTGGACGAACTGCCCCGACCCGAACCGGAGACCGGCGCGCGCTGAGGGGCTCGCCGCCGGCGGCCGGGAATGAGCCGCCGTCTCGGCGGCGGATGGATTACGTAGCGTGACCGCCCGCTGAGTGTGCCTGGCGGGGTCTGTAGGGCCTTGAGCAGGCCCACAGAGTGATGGCGAGCCGCAGGGGGTGGAGTCGACCCGAGATTCGCGGGCGCGGGGGAGCGTGGCGACCGCGGTGCAGCGAACGCTGCACGGTCCTCGATCGAGCGGGATCGAAGGGGGACGTAGTCGGACGCAGGTGGGCGGGTAGGCCGGGACGATACGCAGGGTCTGTCGTTCGGGCACGCGGGCGTAGCTTTTCGGTGGCCTCACTGAAAGCGTCAGTAGGCCGCCAGGTAGACCCGCACGCGATTCTCGGTGACCTCGCCGATGTGGATCTCGATGCCCTGGATATGGCGCCGCCTTGAGTCGCCGACGCAGGGCGGACACGCACTTGTCGTCCGCACGCTCTTGAGCTCTTGCGGTGGGGTGAGCCCGAGGTGTTTGAACCCGTCTCCGCTCAGCGACGAGGAGGACGGGCTTTCCACGGCCAAGGGGTAGTCGGGGTGCAGGTCCTTGGTGATCGCCTCCGCGGCCTGCTCGCTCGTGACGAAGGACAGCAGGTAGACGTTCTCCTGTGGCTGGACCCGTACGGCCCCCTTTACCTCCGTTGCCCCCTGGGGGACCTGGATCTTCATGAATGCCGCCGACTCTTCGGCATCTGCTCCCTTCTTCCAGCTGGGGGAGGGAGCCGTGCGCGTGGCGTGGCCCGAGGGAGCGGATGTACAGCCGCCTAGTGTCAGCCCTGCGGCGAGAGTGGCGGCCGAGGCCAGCAGGAGGGCTCGCGCGGTGCGGCGGAGCTTCATCGGTTCTTCTCCTCGCCTCGGGACACGTCGCCCCGGGTGCCTTCGCGTCCCTGGTCCTCTGGAGTGGTGGTCGGGGGTGTGGAGCTGTTGAGATCGTGGTGGTAGGTGGAGCTGCTGCCCTGCATGTCGAATTCCTGGGCGAACCCCACCTTGTGCAGCCGGCCCATGTCGCCGTCCGAGATATTGATGAGGCCGTCGGCGAAGGGTGTGGACTTGCCGGGGTCCCAGTTGTAGCGGTCCCAGACGTTGACCTGGTAGTCAAGTGAGACCTTGGGTGCGCCGCCGTGAGCGTCCGGGGTGACGGTGACGAACCCGGAGACGTTCTGCGCGTGGGCTCCCACCGCGTGGAACCACTCGTCGCTCTGCAGGTTTGTGTGCCTGGTCCTGCTCTCGACCGGGACGACCACGGTCCTGTCGCCTCCGGCCTCGTGGAACTCGTTCAGTGCCTGCTGCCGCCAGGCGTCCTGGTTCGTACCGACATGTTTGTTCTCGATCTTTGACCGGAAGTCGGAGTCGTCGGCCAGTATCCGGTCCACGTCGAGGTCGAGTGTTTCGCCTGTGCCCCGCAGGTAGTGCAGCATGTTGCGGGAGGCTCCGGTCTCTCCGATGGCGTCGCCGGCCGTCGCGATTGCCAGGGCTCGGGCGTGGAACCAAAGGTCCTCGGGGGTGGGCTCTTCCGCGTCGAACCGTCCGGAGCCGGGGTCGGCGGAATGCCACTGGTACCGCGGGTCCATGATTCCGGCGGATCGGAGTTCGTCGCCCGTCTCCTTCAGCAGGATGCCGCGGGTGACCGGGCCGAGGCTCTGCCACCAGGCGGGGATGTCCTTGCGGTCCTTGGGCATGTTGGCGGCCTTGCCGGCCTCCTCCAGGGACGGATAGGGGCTGTCCTGGGGGTTCCGGTTGAAGCCGTTGAAGGTGCCGTCTATGGGGTCGGAGTCGAGGACGGCGGCATCGAGGGCCACGCGGATGCCGTCGTCGGCGTCGGTGACCGCCTTGACCGCTTGGACGAGCTTTTCGGCCCAC
Source organism: Streptomyces venezuelae (assembly GCF_008642375.1). Lineage (NCBI taxonomy): Bacteria > Bacillati > Actinomycetota > Actinomycetes > Kitasatosporales > Streptomycetaceae > Streptomyces > Streptomyces venezuelae. The sequence continues at coordinate 5,969,514 of NZ_CP029194.1, forward strand.
TCGTTCGCCTGGGTACGGGCGGTCTGCTGGAAGTCGGGGTCGTGAGCGAACGTCGTACGTTCGCTCTGCGTGAGCTGTGCGGTGTCGAAGGCGACGGTGCCCTGGTCGGAGACGCGCATGCCCGCCTTGACGGCGTCGTCACGGATCGCCTTGACCCGGTTGCGCAGGTCGGTGAGCTGCGTGTGCGCGTCACGGAGGACGCCGGCGACGGCCTTCGCCTCCTTCTGCGCTCCCTGTAGCTCCTTCAGGGTGATGGTGAACCTGTCGTTGGCTGCCTGGGCGCTCAGGCCGATCCAGGACTCGCCGAGCGAGATGCCGTGGACGTCCTTCTCGTACCGCTCCTCCAGCGTCTTGAACCTGGTGGCCATTTCCTCCCACTTGCCCGCGGCGGTGGTGAGTCCGGACAGGTCCGTCGTCAGGACCTCGTGGTATGTCGGCATGTCTCCCCCTCTCCTGGAACCAGTCGGCCGGTCAGATGCCGTTGATCCGCGACTGCCGAGCCAGGCGCGCGGTGGTGTCGAGTTCGTTGTTCTGGAAGCTGATTCCGGTCGCGCTCAGAGCCTGCTTCTCCGAGGCCAGGCGGCCGAGCAACATCCTGACCTGCTTCTCCCAGGTCTCCTGCGCCCTCTTCAGCGCGCTGGACGTGTCCCAGCCGTGGCCGTCCTTCGGCCCGAACTCCTTGACCGCCGCGTTCGTGCTCTCGGCGGCGTGCTTGCCGTCCCGGGTGACCCCCGGCTCCACGTCCTCGCCGCCGCCTTCTTGGCCGCCGGGCTGGAAGCCATGTCCGGCCTGCCGACGCCTCCGCCTCCCGCTCCTGGGGCAACCTGGTTCAGTCGCATCGACGCTGGCTGCTGGGCGGCCGTGCCCGCTTTGATCTGCTCCCATTCATCCCAAGCCATGAATCTCCCCCGCTGATAGTCCCTCAAGTAACTTACGGAACAGAATCGCGCACAGAGAGTTTGATCTGGCCGACGTTGATGGGGTGGCTGAATCACCCCCCCAGCTACCGCACGCTTCCGAAGCGGTGCGGGTGGGAGTCCAGGGCCCGGGCGCCCCTCGCTCGCAGCGCTTCGCGCGGGGAGCGATCAGCCGAGCCCGGAGTATCCGGCCATGTGCGGACTGCGGTCACGGTACGGACGACCTGGAGAGCGGATCTGGCCACTTCGGGTGATCGCGTGGTCCGGATCCGGTTGGTCCTGCCCGGCGCCGACTTGTGACTGGTTAGGGTGATCACCTTCCCCGCACCACGGTGTAGTCCTACCGAAACCACAAGGAGTAGCAGTGCGTCCGCAGTTGCGCGTGTGGCCCGTGGTGCCGCTTGCCGTTCTGGCGACGGCGTGTGCCGCGTCCGGCCAGCAGCCGGCCACGTCTGCGAAGCCGAGTCCCGGGCAGCACGTGGCCGCGGCGCCCGTCAACACCGCTGGAGTGAAGGAGGGCTCCGTCTGCGAAGCCACACTCACGGAGGCCCAGCAGAAGGCCATCGGTGTGTGGGAGGCGGAGCCGATGTCAGGCAAGGGTGAGGTCAGCTGCTACTTCTCCATGACCCCGGACGAGGACAACCCAGCCGGGTACGTGGTCTCCGTCTTCAGGAACGAGGAGGCCCTGCTGGGGACCGCCGACGGCACGGACCCCAGCCCCACGAAAGCTGTTCCGGTCATGGTGAAGGGACGCGGTGCGGCACGGCAGGTCATGTACGGCGACGACTGGCGGGCGTCGCTCACGGTGGACATCGGCGCCGGTCAGTTCCTCTTCGTCGAGAGGTACTCGCCGGCTCACGTGGTGACCGAGCGGGACCTCAACGCTCAGGCACGCAAGGTGGCCGAGCAGGCGTTGGCGAATCTGGAGAAGGCGGGCGCCGAAGGCGCGTGACAGTCTGCGAGCCGTGCCCTCGGCGGTGGGCAGCGGAGCCGCCTAACAGCAGTCAGGAGCGTCCGTGATCTCGTTGGCCAGGGCTACAGCGTCCGCGTCAGGCACGCGCTCACGGCGCCCTGGCCCGTGCTTGCCGTAGAGCAGGCGGTCCGCCAGCCGTTGCCGGGCCACAGTCGGCGTTTTCTGGCCCCATTTTTAGGAGTCGCTGTCGCAGAACTGGTGGGCAAGGGCGACGTTGTTCAGAGTGTCACTACCGCCTGCCACGATCTCGAGGAGGTGATGGACGCTCGGGGAACAATGGTGCGGCGGTCTGAACTCGCGGTTCACCGCGCTGTGACAGATCACGCAGCGCCACCCGTCGCGGTCCCCGACCTCTACCAGCGTGTATCTCTCCCGCGGGCCGTTCTCCCGCATGCGCTGGGCGCGCCGGCGATTCTGCCGTCGCTTGATGGCCCTGTGACGCTCCGCCTTCCGCTCCTCCTCTGTGAGACGGGACCATCGGTTCTGATCAAGCACGTCGAATGTCCACTGACCGGGACGTCCCCCGCTGACCTCGATGACATGGCGACGCACTTCGCGGTTCCGCTCGTCCCCTTGCACCGTGGTGGGGCGTTCTTGGCTCATGGGTCTCATTCTGCGCGTGCGGCCGTGACCGCCCCCCCCAGCACGGCAGCAGGATCACTCAGCCGACTCGTTGACACGCCCTGCTGCCCACCTGGCAGGCATCGGGCTTCCAGATGAGCTCTCACGTGTCGTGTTGCAGCTGCGCCCCACGGCGACGTGGCCTGCCGAGCTGGACCTTTTGGCCCTGGTTGAGGTCGGCACGCCTGCCGACCCCGGCTCGGTCGCCGCCGCGTTCCTGGAGGCGATGGACCCGCTGGAGGTGGAGCGCGCGGCGTTCGGGCGGATGGATTTGGAGAACGTGCCGGGCGAGGGGACAGCGGCGGTGCTGCGGCAGCTGGTGGCGTGGGTCCGTGGCGCTTGAACTGTCGGGAGTGCGGCGCGTCGTGGATGGGATGCTCGACGACGAGGTCCGACCGTGGTGGGATCCGGATGGTCACCGGCGAGGAACCGCACGAGGAAAGCGGGGAGCTGAGGACCGGCGGCGGTGCGGTTGTGCCGCTGGGGGTGGGGGCCGGGGGGCGAGGTGCGTGCGCCAACCCGCCCCCAGCCCGGCCGGCGCCCCGTTCCTGGAGGCGCTGGACCAGCTGGAGGTCGAGCGAGCTGTCCTCGCGCGGGCGGCGGAACGGCGGCGGTGTTGCGGCAGTCGGCGGAGGGGGACATCAAGGGCCACGGCCACGGAGCCTCGAGCGGACAGCGACGGTTCGGGTTCGGGGCGAGGTCCGCGACGCTCCTGCCCGGATCATGGCCCTCGAATCCACGTGTCTCCAGATTGCCGGTGATGCTCGCTGCTGACGCGTGTTTCGACCGTATTCTGGGAGGCGACGGGAAGGAGCCGCTGATGAGCGTCGAGGCGATCATGCACACCGAGTTCCCCGAGGGATACACGGTCTTCTTCGGTGCCGACGGGAAGGTGATCATGACCCCGCAGAGCCTGGAGCACTCCAGCACGATCCGCTCGATGCAGATCGACACGCTCGCTCTGGGGCGCCATGCGAAGGTGACCTCCGACGTGTACATCGACTTCCCCGCCGACGAGAACTCCGCCCCCGATCTCGCGATCCTCCGCGAGGACGCGCAGAAGCAGGGCAAGCGCTACAGCTTCGAGGACGTCCTGCTGATCGCGGAGGTGGTGTCCGTCTCCTCCGCGCGCAAGGACTACGACGACTGCACCGCCAAGTACGGCCGCTACGGCATCCCCGTCTACCTCGTGGTGGACCCGTACGCGGCGGAGGTCGTCGTCCACACCCAGCCCACCGGCAGCGGCTACATCGCGGCGTACACGCACAAGTACGGCACTGGCAAGCTCCCCGTCGATCTGGCCGACGGCCGCACCTTCACCCTGGATCTGGACGAGCTGCCCCGACCTGAATCGGAGACCGGCGTGCACTGAGGGGCCTGTGCCTGGGACTGCCGGAAGGCTACGTACCGTAACCAGCTTCCTGAGGGGTACTCGGCCGGTGTGTGGACAGTCCGTAGTGCTGGTCCCGCGACTGCGAGACCACGGGTGGGCAGAGCTCGACTGGTCTTCGGGGTGCGTGGGAGTGGGGAAGCGGTGGTGCAGCGAACGCTGCACCACCCCGCGGGCGAGCGGGATCGAGGGGGACGCAGCCGGATGGATATGTCCGGCCTTTTGGCATCGTCGCAGGTGAGACGCGTCACTGAAATGGGTTCGAGTCCCACCCGCCCCACCGAAGAAAAACGTTCTGGCCTGCGGAGACGCCCCTGGAGGGGTGTTTCCGCGTGCAGCGGTCGCCTCGCGTCGGTGCTGCGAAACGGGCGTCCCCGGCCTGTCCGGCTAGGTCTGCACCTTCTTGACCTGGGGGTTCGGGTGGAGCGTGGATATCAAGACGCTCGATGATCCCACGGCGATCCCACGGCTCCTGGATGTGACACGCCGCACACTGCACCGAATTTCCGCGTGCCCTCACGGCACTCCATCGGCCAGGAAGAGCGGTCACGGGCGCTGGGCGTCATGCCCTGCCGCGTGCAGAGTTTCGTCGGCTACCAGCACCTGAATGCCGAGGTCGCCCTACGGGGTCCTCTGGGGCGTTCCGCACCGAGGCCGGCACTCTGATGCCGGTGTGGTGGTTCACGCGAGAACGAGGGCCGGTGTTCCCGCAGGATGTACGGGATGCAGCCGGCTCGGCAGCTGGTGCCAGTCGCTAGATCCACGGGACACCGGACACTCCCGCAAGCAGTACCGGTTCGGTGTGAACGTGCGGGTCATCGCCAACATCTGTCGTCAGTCCGACGAAGACGTGGCACAGCTGGAACTGGTCTGCCTGGAGCTGACATCAGACCCCGCCGAGAGCGTTCGAGGGGAAGCGGCCGCGATCCTGCTGCAACTCCGACCGTCCATCGAGGACGGGCCGACGAGCACGCGAAGCTCCTGACGGTGCGCGGACCGCGTGCGCGCTGGGAGGATGCGGTACAAGCTGTGGGCCCCTTGATCTTGTTCGGAACAAGGGGCCCGACCGGTCTTTCGAAGGGGCAGGCTCAGAGGAGCCGCTCCCGGGACGTTCCACTCCAGCCGTACCGCACGGCGTATCCATGTAATGCAGCAGGGCACGGTGCGTCCCGTGGAGGAGCTGTCCGGCCGTCATCGTGCCCGCCTCCTCGTGGAGCCGGTCAAGTCGTCGTGCGGTATTGACTGCACGACGCCGCGCCGCGTCTGCGAGCACTCCGTCAGTGCTCGTGGACGTCCCGATCGTGTGCGCGCCGTCGGTCACGCGAAGGCGGCGGCGTTGCGCTTGGCCCAGTCGGCGAAGGTGGTGGCGGGGCGGCCGAGGATCCTCTCGACATCGGGGCTGACGGTCTGCTCGCGCGGGGTGGGGGTGCCGATGATGTCGAGGGTGGTGTCGGCGACCGGGGCGGGCATGAAGGTGAGCATCTGGGCGCGGGCCTCCTCTCGGGTCTGGTCGATGAAGGTGACCTGCTCGCCGATGGCCTTGGTGATGGCAGCGGCGCGCTGGAGCGGGGTGGTCGAGGCGGGGCCGGTGAGTTCGTAACTGGCCTTGGCGTGGCCGGGCCGGGTCAGGACGGCGGCGGCCACGGCGGCGATGTCGTCGGGGTCGATGGCAGGGAGGCCGACATCCCCGAAAGGCGCGGCGACTGTCCGGCTCGCCTTGACCGAAGGCGCCCAGGCGTAGGCGTTGGAGGCGAAGCCGCCCGGGCGCAGGATGGTCCAGTCGGTGCCGGAGTCCATGACGGCCTGTTCGTAGGCGGCGAAGGCCTGTCCGTGAGACAGGGAGTCCGGGCGGGTGACCACACCCTGTGAGGACAGCAGGACGATCTTGCCGTAGTTCGTGAATGGAGCGACAACGGTGGTGGGGTCGCCGGTCATCATGAGGTCTCCACCGACGAGCAGGAAGACCGCATCAGCCGTGGCGGGTAGGCCGGCGACCGGCCGGGCGAGGTCGGCGGTGACGGCACGCACGCCGGGCGGGGCATCGGCCTGGGTGATACGGCGCGAAACCGCGGTCACCTCGTGTCCCTGCTCGGTCAGCAGGCGGACGAGCGTACGGCCGACATTTCCGGTGGCGCCAGTGACAACGATCATGAGGGGTCCTCGAATCAGAACTTTTAGTCAGTCGGCTAACTGACTTGGGGGAGCGTAGCACTCGCCGGGCCGTATAGTTAGTCGGGTGACTCACTCGCAGCAGTCTGTCCGTGCCCGAGTCGCCGGCGCGAAGCGGCAGCGACTCGTGGAGGCCGCGGCCGACGTCGTCCACCGGCAAGGCGCCGAGCGCACCACCATCGCCGACATAGCGCGCGCGGCCGAGGTGCCCGTGGGCAACGTGTACTACTACTTCAAGACCAAGGACGAACTCGTCGCCGCGGCACTGTCCGAGCACGAGCGACACCTGAACCTGCTCATCGGCCACCTGAGCCAGCTCACCGATCCTCGTGAGCGCCTCAAAGGCCTGATCGAAGGCTGGGTGAGTCAGCGTGACCTCGCCGTCCGCTACGGCTGCCCGACCGGCACTCTCGCTGTGGAGCTGGGAAAACGCGACCAGGGTGGCCTGGACGTCGAAGCGGGCAGGGTCGTCCGGCTCCTGCTGACCTGGGTGGAGGGTCAGTTCCGCGAGCTCGGCCAGCCGGAGCCCGAGGGCTTGGCCCTTACCTTGGTGGGTGCCTATCAGGGCATGTCCTTGCTGGCCAACGCCCTGCGGGATCCGGGGGTAATGGACCGTGAGGGCGCTCGCTTGACCGCCTGGATCGACTCCCTTGAGGCCGCCTGAGTCTCGTGCCGTACCAGGAGGTGAGGGGCCGCGAGGGCGCCGAGCGTCTTGCGCGGGCAAGGTGTCCCGACGGGCTTTCCGTGCAGGGTGAGGACCGGCATCGCAGCGGAGGGCCTCCGTGCCGGATGAGTCACCTCAGCAGTCGACGAGTCCGCGCAGGAGTTCCAGACCCGCCCGCCAGTCACCGAGGTTGCTGTCGGAATTGATGTGGCCGTGGCCTTCGATGAGGTGGCCTTGTGCCCGCCACCCGTGCGCGAAGGAGGCGGACGTCTTCCGGTCGCAGTAGGGGTCGTCGTCACTGGCCACCATCAGGCTCGGGCACGGCAACGGGCGAGCGGACAGGCTCAGGAACGTCGGAGCGGCCGCGCGCGGGAACGCCGGTCCTCGGGGATCGGGAGGCGCAACCAGGAACGCCACCACCGTGTCGGGGCGCGCCTGCTCCAGCCAGTGTGCGGCTGCCCAGCATCCAAGACTGTGAGCCACCAACGCCACCTGGTCGTCACGCCGGGAAGCGACCTCGTAGGCGGTCTGGATCGCTGCACACCAGTCCGGCAGGTCCGGCCCGGTCCACGAGGCCGGCGCGATCCGGACCGCTGAGGGCCCCCATCGCTTCTCCCACACGCTCTGCCAGTGCCGGTCATCCGAACCGTCGATCCCGGGAATGATGACGTACGCGACCATCGTCTACCGCCCTACCAATCGTGGCTCCCGTGCCTCGCCGGGACGCCCTGGGGCGATTCTCGACGGATCATCGCCAATGGTCGGGCTCAGCAAGTGATCTCAAAGAAAGTGGGGGTGACAACGATGGAATCACTCGACGAGATCGACCGTGCCATCCTGGACCTGCTCCAGGCCGACGGCCGGCTCACCGGAGCCGAGGTCGGACGCCGAGTCGGGCTGTCCCAGCCGGCAGCCGGCGCCCGCATCCAACGACTGGAGAAGAACGGGATCATCACCGGCTACCGCGCCGTCGTCGCCCCAGCCGCAGTCGGACTGAACATCCACGCCGTCGTTCGGCTACGCACCACCCACGCGCAGCTGACCCAAGCGCTCACCGTTGCCGCCCGGACTCCCGAGGTCGTCTCGACCCTCCGCGTGACCGGGGAGGACTGCCTGCTGCTCGATGTGTACTGTTCTCACGCCGAACGCCTTGAGCAGGTTGTGGACTCCCTCGCCCGCTATGGACCGGTCACCACGTCCTTGGTCCTGCGCAGCTACCCACCCAAGTCGTTGCCGATGGCACCGTCGACAACGCCCTGACCGGCTACAGCTGATGGTCAGGGCATGGAGGTCAATGGCCCGGCCGGTCTTGGTGGTGAGGCCGGCGACGAGGGCCGGTTGCCGCATGCGTTCGGGGCCGCTTCTTCACAAGCTCTGCACGGTGGGTGACTCTCACCCCTTGTAGGAGTCGATGAGCCGGGCCAGGTGCTCGCCCGCGACAGTCAGCGGTGTCTCGCTCTTGAAGACCTGTGCGGTGAGCTCGGCGCCTTCGAGAGTGCTGATGACAGTGGTGGCCAGGTCGTGCGCGTCGTCCTGCGGGAATCCGGCTTCGCGAAGCGTGTCTGCCACCATGTCCCGCCAGTGCTGGAAGGCTTGGGCGACGGCCTCCTCGATGGCAGGGACCCGCCCGGTGGTTTCCAGTGCGGTCGCGCTGATCGGGCAGCCGTCCACCCATTCGGAGTCGCGCAGGTGGCGGGCGAGCGCGCGGGCGCAGGCGGCGATGGCCTTCGCCGGGTCGGCCTCTCCGGACAATGACGCCGACAGCAGGTCGGCGAACTCCTGGTCGGCATGCTGGACCGCGGCCACGCCCACAGCCTGCTTGCCGCCGGGGAAGAAGTGGTAGACCGAGCCGAGCGTGGCCTCGGCCTCCTGGGCGACCTGCTTGATGCCGGTCCCCTCGTACCCCTGCCGCTGCATCAGCAGGGATGCCGCGCGGACGATGCGCTCCCGTGTGCCCGGCTGTGGTGTGTTCGCCATACGGCAGAGCCTACTGGATAGATCGTTCGTTCTAGCTTGTGGACCGCGCGAACGCCGTGCTAGCTTCCGACTAGTTAGAACGTTCTTTTTAGAAGTTCTCGGAGACGAGGAGCTGGAGATGGAACACAAGCGGATCATCGTCAACGGCCTGGACCTGGCCTACGTCGAAGCGGGAGAAGGGCCGCTCGCCCTGATGCTGCACGGCTTCGACACGCCCAGGCTGTACCGGTACCTCATGCCCGCGCTGGCCGAAGCGGGATATCGCGCCGTGGTCCCCACCATGCGGGGGTTCGCCCCGTCCCAGGTGCCGCCGGACGGCAGCATGCGCCTTCCCGACCTGATCGCCGACGCCAACGGCCTGCACGAGGCGCTCGGTGGCGGCTCCGACGCCGTCCTGATCGGGCACGACTGGGGCGGCTTCACCACCTGGGGCGCCGCCGCGGCCGCACCCGAGCGGTGGGCCAAGGTCGTCGTCAACGACGTCCCGCCCTTGGAGTTCTACGACCGCAACAGCGCGGATCCCGACAGGATCGAGCGGTACGTCCACTTCTACTTCTTCCAGATGGCCATAGCCGACCAGCTCGTCGCGGCCGACGACCTCGCCTACCTCGACTGGCTCTGGGACCACTGGACGGGGAACGTCCCCGGCTACGACTCCACCGAGGACCGCAAGGCGATGAAGGAGGGTCTCAACACGCCGGAGAGGCTCCACCTCGGCCTGGAGCTCTACCGGCAGAACTTCCCGGCCGCGACATTCGGCACCCCGGAGTGGGAGATGGCCGGCGTGCTGAACAAGCTGCCTTCCCAGCCCACTCTGTACCTCCACGGAACCGAGGACCCCGTGGTCGACGAGGCGACGCTCGCCGACATCGTCGCCATGCTGCCGCCGGGATCGGACGGCGCGATGATCGAAGGCGCCGGCCACCACCTCCTCGCCGAGAAGCCACAGGAAGTCAACCAGCGCATCCTCGCCTTCCTGGCCCGCTGACCACGCCCCTGCGGCGCAGATCGGCCATCAGCCGATGGTCGCCCTGCGCCGCGGGGAATCAACGAGGCTCCTGTGCACGTGAGTTGATACGTCGAACACCTCACTCAACGGCACAGGACCTTCGTGCGTTGCGGCACGTCTGCCCGAGCCGCTGCGAGGACTCGATGCCGATGCCCCGGCCGAGGGTGGGGACTTGCTTCACGCGCCGCACCAGATCTACCGGCCTGGTCGGACCGGGCTCATTCGGCGGGGATCCAGTCGGACCGAAGGCGAGTGCTACTGGCTGGTCAATGGCCGGACGGCGGACGAGTGGCCCATCGTGACGCGGGGGCGAGGCTGCCCGGAGCGGCGTCAGGTGGACACGTCCACACCCGAGTTCATCCATCACGTGGTGGCTGATCCGCAGTTCAGGCCCTTCTCGGTCGCCGCCCTGGTGCCGGAGCTCTTCTTCGCTCCCGCTCCGGGGAGTAGGTTCTGAGACCGTCGAGTCGGGGCGTGCCCCGCTGCCCGGAGTGACTGGAAGATGGCGTGAAGAACGACGTACTTCGCATCGGTGCGATCCTTGCGACTGCCGCCTCGGCGCTGCTCGGCTCGTCCGCCTGCGGGCCGAGCGGGCCGGCCCCTGTCCTTCCGGAGGCCGTGCATCATGCCGAACTGGTCGGCCGATGGGACGGGGCGCCGAAATGCAGAAAGCCGCTTCCGGTCGTTCGGCTGCGTGACGACTACGGCTTCTCCGTCAAGAATTTTCCGATCGAATGGGCCGGCCCCGGGCCGGACGACGACAAGGTGACGCGCCTCACGGTCGACGGGAAATGGCATGCGGTCAACAAGGACCCCGGCCTGACGCCGTATCTGGTGCTTCGTTTCGAGAATCGGAACGACCACCGTTCTCTGGCGTTCTACGTGGAGAACGGGGAGCTGCGGATGAGCGTGAGTGTCCCGGTGGTCGGGGAACCCGGCGTGTCCTACTCGTGCGCCTACAAGCGCACTTCCGCCGACCCCGACTTCGGCCGATAGCGGGTCTGCCCGAAGGTGTGGCGCTGATCACAGTGCTGACCCGTGATGATCCCGAGCCCGGTTCCGCTGGGTTCTTGGGAGGGCGTGGCGCATCCGCGGCCTCCCGAGGAACCAGGGGACCGGGGCAGCCGCACCGGTCCACACACGAGGGGTGGGACCGATGGACCGAGTCAGCCGCACGCTGCGGGCCGCCGACATGAGCCGGTGCGCCTCCGTGTTCGCCTCCCGCACGACCGTGAGGTCACGGCTTCCCCTCGACTTCTCCGCGGCCAGCCTGCGCATCGTCGACCGCGTGGTGGACGGTCTGCGGCAGGGAGCCGACGATCCGGTCGCCGTCGCGCCGGTCCTCCAGGAGCTCGGCGCGTACGTCGGCGAGGTGATCGTCCGGCAGGCGCGGGCCCGCTGGGTCGACTTCGACGACATGACCTCCGAACTCTTCCGTCAGCCGGTCGGTGTCCGGACGCCCGACGGACAGGCCTGGAACCCGCTCGGCAAGGTGGTCAACCGCTTCGAGCTGGGACCGGACGAATCCGCCCACGAGCTCTTCCTGCTGGTCCCGCGTCCTCCCAAGCCCCTGCCGCTCTCCCAGGGGGCCGACGGCCGGCGACTGACCGCCGCGTAGGGTGATGCGCCGGACAGCGGGGCGCAGCAAGACCGAGGGAAGATCATTTGAGGGCGGACGACGCCACTCTGCAGCACGCGGTGGAACGTGCGCAGAACGGTGACGACGAGGCGTTCGCCGACGCGTACCGGATCGTGCAGCCCGGACTCCTGGGATATCTGAGAGGACTGGTCGGCGACTCCGCCGAGGACGTGGCCTCCGACGCGTGGCTCGAGATAGCCCGCGACCTGGGGCGGTTCCGCGGAGACGGCGCGGGGTTCCGCGGCTGGACCGCGACCATCGCCCGCCACCGCGCGCTGGACCATCTGCGCCGTCTGCGCTCCCGGCCGCGTACGGCCCCCTTCGAGCAGGAGATCCTCGACCTGCCCTCACCACGGGAGACGGCGGGCGAGGCTCTGGAGGCGATGTCCACCGCCGAGGCCCTGGCCCTGGTCGCCGGGCTCCCACGGGACCAGGCCGAGGCGGTGCTGCTGCGGGTGGTCGTCGGACTGGACGGACCCGCGGCGGCGCGGGTGCTGGGCAAGCGGGTGGGAGCGGTACGCTCCGCCGCGCACCGCGGGCTGCGGCGGCTCGCGAAGGAGATGCTGGGATGACCGGGCTGACGGGGACGAGCGGGATGAGAGGTGAAGGCGGCATGCGGGAACACGACGACGTCGAGGCAGCACTGGCCGCTGCCCTGCGCCCCAGTGGCGTGGACGATGCCTCGGCCCAGGAGGCCGTCGCCGCGTTCCGCGCCGCCCGCGACACGGGCCTGCACGGGTCCCGGCGCACCCGACGTCGCGAGGACTGGCGTCCCGTACCGGAACGGGGCACGGGCCGCCCGCTGAGAACCGCGCTCGCGGCCCTCGCCGCGAGCCTGACCCTGGGCGGCGTGGCGTTCGCCGCGGCGGCGTCGCACGACTCCTTCGACGAGCCCGAGGTCCGCGTACCCGAACCCCGCAGCAGTACGACTGCTCCGGCGCCGTCACGGGAGCCCGCGAGCCCCGCGTCCGCGTCCCCGGCCCCGAGCTCACCGGCCCTTGAAGGAGCCCCCGCCACGCCCCGCGTCTCCGGCGATCCGGCCCGGTCGCCCCGGTCGAGCGAGGCCTTCTGCCGTACGTACGAGAAGTCCCTGGACAAGGACAAGGGTGAAGACAAGGGCAAGGCCGTGGCATTGGCGGCGGCAGCCCGGGAGCGTCTGATCGCCGCGGCCGACGGCAAGGATGTCGCGACCTACTGCGACTCCCTCCTGGCGTCAGCAGAGCCGCACCCGGCCGGCGGGAACGGAGCCCCCGCCAAGAGCCCCCTCGACACCCGCCCGAAGCCCGAAGCGGGTCATTCGGTCCACCATCCCCCCGCGCCCGTCGTCCGCCAGGGGAGATGAGGCGGACGGCTCAGCCCGTGAGTTCGTACAGGCTCCTGCCGACCAGCCACAGGCCCAGGAGGAGGCAGACGAGGACGATCGCCTGGTCCTTGTGGCGGGACATCCAGGAGCGCAGGCGTATCAGGTCGCGCTGCGCCTTCTCGGGCGCGAACACCATGTAGAGCTCCATCGCCAGCAGCGTGGAGGTGGCCAGGAGGCAGAAGCCGAGGAGGGCCAGGAAGGAGGACGCGTGGGAGAGGTCGGCCTTCACCACGGTGGTGGCCGCGGCGCTCACCATGCCCCAGGGCTGCAGGAGGACGGCGAGTCCGGCCGCCGACCATGCCGAGGGCCGGTTCATGCGGGACTTCATCGACTCCCCGGCGTCGTCCTCGGCGGACCCGGGCGGGGAGCCGGCCGCGGCGGCCGCGCGGCGGCGGCGCCGTCGGTGTTCGCCGTACCCGATCAGGCCCAGGCCGATGACCAGCATGGCCACGAGGCCCACGAACGAGGGCGGAGAGCGGGGCGCGGGCGGCTGTCCGCCCGTGAACAGCAGGACCATGGCGATCACGGCCACCAGGCAGGCGAGCCAGGCGAGGATGAAGGCCAGACCCTTGTACACCCCCCGGGGCGCGGACACGACCAGTACGAAGGCCATCCCCGGCAGCGGGTAGAGCGTGATGGCCAGGCCGATGACGACCAGGTCGAGGACCATGTACCCGCGCCCCGCGCGTCAGCCGGCGAGGACCTTGGCCTTGGCCTGGGCGAACTCGGCTTCCGTGATCGCGCCGCGGTCCTTCAGTTCGGCGAGCCTGGCCAGTTCCTCCGCGTGGCCGCCGCCCGTCCCGGCGGTCTCGCGCACGTAGGAGCGGAACTGCTCCTCGTTCTGGCGGACCCGGGTCAGCTCGCGTTCGCCCATGCTCTTCCCCCGGGCGATCAGGTAGACGAACACGCCCAGGAACGGCAGCAGGATGACGAACGCGGTCCACCCGGCCTTGGCCCAGCCGCCCAGCTCGTCGTCGCGGAAGATGTCGCCGATGATGCGGAACAGCAGCATGAACCAGAGGATCCAGAGGAAGATCATCAACATGGTCCAGAACATGTTGAGCAGCGGGTAGTCCACTGCCAGGTTCACCATCGAATCCTTCATGGCCGATCTCCTGCCGGTCGTGGCGGACCACGGCTGTCCGGTTCGGAAGCCTTGATCCGGTGGGACGAACTACCTTCAGAGTGCGCTGTGGCGGGGCCCGCCGCACTCCGGACGGCCTCAGGGTGTCGGCAGCTCCTCCGCGGGCAGCCGGCCCACGCGTACGGCGTCGAGCAGGGCCTGGTGGTCGCGTTCGTTCTGGTCGGCGTAGGCCTCCGCGAACGTGGCGAGCGCGCGGTCGAAGGAGTCGCCGCTGCCCAGGTACGCGGCGATCGCGATCCGGTCGCCGGACCGGGCGTGCGCGCGTGCCAGCGTGACCCCGCACAGGTCGCCGAAGGCCTCCATGTCCTTGGGCCGCATCCGCTCCGGCATCGCGATGCCCTTCCAGTCGCGCAACTGGCGTACGTAGAAGTCGCGGCGCCTGCCGTCGATCCCGTCCACGCGCTCCCAGCCGAGGAAGATGTCGCTGGTGGCCTGCATCAGCCGCTGGCCGGAGACCACGCGCTCACCCTGGTTGCGGTACGCGCTCGCGCCGACGAACGGGGCGAGCACCGAGGTGTCCGCCTCCTTGGCCTGGAGGAAGAGCGGGTCCTCGTCGTCCCGGCCGAGCAGCAGGAAGATCCAGCAGCGGGTGCCGACGCTGCCGACTCCCACCACCTTGCGGGCGACGTCCGCCAGCCGGTAGCTCGACAGGAGCGTGCGCCGGTCGGACTGCAGCGTGGCGCCGTACCGCCTCACCAGGTCGCGGAACTGTTCTTCGAGGGCGTTGCGCTCGAATTCCGGCATCAGATCGCCCGCGGGGACGAGCAGCGGGGGGTCCGCCGCGATCACGGGCCGGCCGTCGACCGTCTCGGTGAGCCTGTCGAAGGCCTGCAGGCTGTCGCGGGTGCGGGCCTTCGCCATGGCGCGGGCCAGCTTCTTCCGTCCGCGCTTGTGGAGTTGGTCCGTGGCCAGGGACTCCAGGCGGTCCGCGTCGATCTTCGCGTACCAGACGTCGATGGTGCGCATGTCCGCGAGGCGGATCATCGCCTCGCGGTACGCGCGGACCGTGCGCCTGACGATGCGGGCGCGCTCGGCGTCGTCGAAGCCGTTCGCCCGGGCGGCGATGACGAGGCTCGCCGAAAGCCGCTTGACGTCCCACTCCCAGGGGCCGGGGAGCGTCTCGTCGAAGTCGTTGATGTCGAACATCAGCCGCCGCTCCGGTGAGGCGAGGAGGCGGAAGTTCAGCATGTGCGCGTCTCCGCACAGTTGGGCCGTGAGGCCCGAGCGGGGAGTGCCGGCCAGGTCGGAGGCCATGATCGCCGCGGCGCCGCGGTAGAAGCGGAACGGGGACTCCGTCATCCGGCCGTAGCGGATCGGTACGAGCTCGGGGACCCGGGCCGACGACTGCGCCTCCAGGATCGTCAGCGGGTCGGGTCTGTCGGCGGACGGCCCGTACTCGGCGTGGCTCGAGCGCGGCGCGCGGCGCCGGGCCTTCCTGCCGAGCGCCGCGCGCTCCTTCGGCGTGGCATGGCGCGCCGCTGGCTTCGCCGTGGTCGCCTTCCTGTTCCGGGGCATCGGTACTCCTTCTGCCAGGTCTTCGTGCCGGCCGTGCCGTGGGAGTGCCCGGCGCGAGGGCCGGAGGTCCGTGGCCGCTCCGGTGGGGGTCGCGCCGGGCATCGGTGTCGGGGGAGGTCTGGTGGTTGGTGCTTGGTGCTTGGTGCTTGGGGCTTGGGGCTTGGGGTTGAGGCCCGTTCTCGGGCCCCAGCTCAGTCCGGGGACTCGATCTCGGCGTCCGCGACGGCGATGGCGATGCCGAGCGCCGCGGAGATGTTGCCCGCCGCGGTCATGACGCGGGCGGTGCCCACGATCGGTGCGATGGCGACCAGGACGTCCTGCACCTGTTCCGCGGTCATGCCGACCTCGACGGCGAGTTCGATGTGGGCCGCGTAGGAGATCGGCGGGGCGTCCGAGGCGGCGAGGGCCGCGATCCGCGCGATCATGAGCATGTCCGGAGCCAGGCCGCAGCGCTCGATCGAGTCGACCGTCATGGCGGCGAGGGTGTCCAGGACAGGGGTTTCCGAAGCAGTGGCCATGTCGTGTGCCCTCCTGTGTGCTGTCGGGCGCCGTCAGTCGTGCGACCAGCTGGCACACAGCGCCCAGATGATGAAGACGTCGATCGCCAGGAGCGTGAGCGCCCACCACGGCTGGTACGGCAGCCAGAGGAAGTTGGCGACCGCACTGAGGCCGGCCAGGGTGATGCCTCCCGCCCGCGCCCAGTCCGCGCCCTTGAAGAGGCCCACCGCGAGCAGCACGATGATGACCCCGAGCACCAGGTGGATCCAGCCCCAGGCCGTCAGGTCGAACTCGAAGACGTAATCGCCGACGCGGGCGTACACGTCGTCGTTGGCGATGGCCGTGATGCCCTGGAGGATGCCCAGGACGCCGGCGAGGGACAGCAGTACCGCGGCGAGTACGGTGCCTCCGCCCGCGAGGCCGCCGCCGGACCGGTGTTCCCTGCCCGGCGCGGGGCCCGCGCCTCTCTGTCCCGGGGGTGTGTGCTGGCTCATGGACGTCACCTCGCAGCTTGCGATCCGGTCCCGGGCATCCCTTGGGCCGCTGATCCGCGCCTGCCTTCCCGGACTACCGGGCCAAGGTCCCGTTCCTTCGAGTATCACGGTCGCCGGGGCGCTCCGCCTGACGGAGGCGTGCCCCCTGGCGTCCCTTGGCGTCACCCCTGCCCGCGGTCGGCCCCCGCACTGCCCGCGGGCGGCACCCACCCTCGGCGGAGCAACCCGGAGTGCGGTGGTGTCCACCGTGCGTACCTAATGGGGTGCAGGCAGTTTTCGTCACGTCTCCACATCCGTCCGGGAGTGTCATGAGCACACCGCCTGAGCCGCCGCAGCCTCCCCGCCCGCCCGAGCCGCCCGACGTCGCTCCCGACGCGCCGCCGCCGGGCCGGAAGGGCTCACGTGCCGGACGGATCGCGGCGAGCACCGTCTCGGCCGTTCTGATCACGCTCACCTGCATTCTCGTTCCGGTGTCCCTGATCACCGTCTGGGTGCACGACATCGTCCTCGACTCCGATCGGTACGTGTCGACGGTCGCCCCGCTCGCGTCGGACCCGGCGATCGAGGCGGCGGCCGTCAGCCGGATCGCCCAGGCCGCCGACGCCAGGGTCGACGGTGAGCAGGTCACGTCCGACATCGCGGCCTGGCTGGAGTCCCAGGGGCTGCCGCCCCGGGTCGGCACCGCCATCAAATCGCTGGGACCGCAGCTGGATTCGGCGGTCGACCAGGCCGTCACCAAGGTGGCGACCCGCTTCGTCGAGAGCGACCGGTTCGAGGCCGTCTGGACCGGGGCCAACCGGGTCGCCCACTCGGCGGTGGTGCACGCGCTGACCGGTGAGGGCCGCGGCTCCGTGGAGGTCAGCGGCGGCACGGTCACCCTCGACGTGGGAGCCGCCGTCGAGGAGGTGAAGAAGGACCTCGTGGACGCCGGGCTCTCCCCGGCGGAGAAGATCCCCGAGGTCGACAAGCAGATGGTGCTCTTCCAGTCCGACAAGCTGGAGAAGATCAGGGACCTGGCCCACCTGCTCGACGTCATCGGCAACTGGCTGCCCGTCCTCACGGTGGTGCTCGGCGCCGTCGGGGTGCTGCTCGCCCGCCGCCGCCGGCGGGCCCTGGTGACCACGGCCCTCGGGGCGGCCGCCGCCTGCCTGGTGTTCGCCATCGGCCTGGTGATCGCCCGCCGCTACTACCTCGACCACCTTCCCGAGCAGGTGCAGTCGCCGGCCGCCGCCGCGGCGATCTTCGACACGCTCCTCCGCTTCCTGCGCGTCAGCATGCGCACAGCGATCGTCCTCGGGATCCTGGTGGCCCTCGGCGCCTACCTCTCCGGTTCCGGCCGCCTGCCGCGTGCCGTGCAGGGCGCGGCCGAGCGCGCGGCCGACTCCGCCGCCGCCTGGGGCGACGGCCACGGAGTGCGCGCCGGGAAGGCGGGCGCCTGGGTGGACACGTACCGCCGCTGGCTGACCATCGGGGTGCTGCTCGTCCTGGCGCTGGTCTTCGCCCTCTGGAACCACCCGACGGTGCTCACCGTCCTGCTGCTGGTGCTCATCCTTCTCGTCGTCCTCGCCGTGCTCGCGCTGCTGGCGGCCAGCGGACGCGTGCGCCACGACAAGGCCGACGAGGCCGAAGGGGTGACGTCGAAGGGATGAGCCGGCCCACCCCGCCCGCCCGCCGGTCCGGCCGGCGGGCGGGGTCGCGTCCGGGTCAGTAGGTCAGGATGCCCGGGTCCGTGACGCCCGCGGCGCCCGTCTCCACGTGCCCCGCGAGGCGCCGGAGGTAGTCGGCGGACGTGTTCGAGGTGATCGTCACGTCGTACCAGGCGCGGCTGGAGGTCAGGTCGACCGTGTGGGTGACCGTGGCGCCGCGCGGGACGACGACCGTCGCGGGGCCGCCCGCGTAGGCGTGGGTGACGGTGAGGCGGGCCTCGGCCGTCCCCGCGTTGGTGAAGGTGAGGTCCAGGTTGCCCGTGGTGGGGTTGTGGCGGGCGGTGACCTCGGGGACGGCCGTCTTGCCGGGGGAGCGGAAGTGGCGGAGGAAGCCGTTCGGGCCGTGGACCGTGAGGTCGGTGAGGCCCTTGGAGTACTTGGTGTTCCAGGTGTCCGAGAGGGACTTGCCGGCCTCCGTCGTGTACGTCCAGGGGGCGTCCGTGCGGTTGGCCGAGGTCACGTAGAACTGGGCGCCCGCCGAGGGGCCGCTGCCGAAGGACAGGCGGTACGTGCCGGCCGCGATGTCGGCGGCGCCGTCCACGTACGGGGCGTACTTCAGCGGGCGGGTGGGCTTGGCGCCCGGCTCCTGGCGGGGCATGGTGCCCGTGGCCGGGGCGGTGGCCAGGAAGTCGGGGTGGCGGTTCCGGTCCGGCGGGTAGTAGCCGGCGGTCGGCGGGAGCGGGGCAGGCTGGGTGTTCGTCCGGGTGAAGTCGAAGGCCGAGGTCAGGTCGCCGCAGACCGCTCGCCGCCACGGGGAGATCTGGGGCTCCTGCACCCCGAAGCGGCTCTCCATGAACCGGATCACCGAGGTGTGGTCGAAGGTCTCGGAGCAGGTGTAGCCGCCGGTGGACCAGGGCGAGACGACGATCATCGGGACGCGCGGGCCGAGGCCGTAGGGGCCGGCCACGTATCCCGTCTTCCCGGGGAAGTGGTCCAGGGCCGTCGGGGTGGTCGACAGACCCTGGGACGCCGAGGCCGGGACGTACGGCGGGACGACGTGGTCGAAGAAGCCGTCGTTCTCGTCGTACGTGATGAACAGGGCCGTACGCGCCCACACGTCCGGGTTCGAGGTCAGCGCGTCCAGGACCTGGGCGATGTACCAGGCCCCGTAGTTGGACGGCCAGTTGGAGTGCTCCGAGAAGGCCTCGGGGGCCGCGATCCAGGAGACCTTGGGCAGTCGGCCGGCCTGGACGTCGGCGCGGAGGTCGGCGAGGTAGGTGTCGCCGTTCTTGACGCTCGTCCCCGTGCGGGCCTTGTCGTACAGGGGGTTGCCGGGCTGGGCGTTCCGGTAGGTGTTGAAGTAGAGGAGCGAGTTGTCGCCGTAGTTGCCGCGGTACGCGTCGTTGATCCAGCCCCACGAGCCGGCGGCGTTCAGGCCGTCACCCGTGTCCTGGTAGACCTTCCAGGAGATCCCGGCCGCCTCCAGGCGCTCGGGGTACGTCTTCCAGCCGTAGCCCGCCTCGGCGTTGTTGAGGACCGGGCCGCCGCCCGTGCCGTCGTTGCCGGTGTGGCCGGTCCACAGGTAGTAGCGGTTCGGGTCGGTGGAGCCGATGAACGAACAGTGGTAGGCGTCGCAGATCGTGAACGCGTCGGCCAGCGCGTAGTGGAAGGGGATGTCCTCACGGGTGAGGTACGCCATCGTGGCCTTGGTCTTCGCCGGTATCCACTGGTCGTACTTGCCCTTGTTGAAGGCCTTCTGGCCGCCCGCCCAGTCGTGGTTGAGACCCTGGAGGAACTCCATGCCGAGCTTGGCGCTCTCCGGCCGGAAGGGCAGGGTGACCTTCGTGCCGTCCGCCTGGTTCCAGACCGACTTCCCGCTCGGCAGCGTCACGGGGCGCGGGTCGCCGAAGCCGCGCACGCCCTTCATGGCCCCGAAGTAGTGGTCGAAGGAACGGTTCTCCTGCATCAGGACGACGATGTGCTCGACGTCCTGGATCGTGCCGGTCGAGCCCTGCGCCGGGATCGCGGCGGCGCGGGCGATGCTCTCGGAGAGCAGGGTGAACGCGGCGGCACCGCCGGTCAGCTGGAGGAACCGGCGGCGATCGATGTCGGTCATGGGGGAGTTCTCCTCGGGAGTGCGTGCGGTCGGTGGGGGTGCGGGTGCGCGCGCGGCCGGCCGGGCCTGCGTACGGGCGCCCCAAGGAGAGCGCCCGCGACCCACGTCCGGAAGGCCGCCTCATGGCTGCCCGCCGTACGGTGGGCGAACACACACCGACCGCAGCCGATTGGCAGGTCCCTGGCCGGCGGATCCCTTGCCGTCAGCCCCCCTGCCGTCAGCCCCCCCTGTGGTCAGGCCCCCCCGTCTGGCCCCTTGCCGTCCGCCCCCCCTTGCCGTCCGCCCCCCCTTGCCGTCCGGCCCCCCTTGTCGTCAGGCCCGCGGCCGCCGGGTCCCGTCCGGCAGGCCGGTGATGCCGGCCGCGAGCCAGCGGGCCAGCCGCCGCGGGTCGGCCGTCGTGCCGATGACGCGGAGCTCGCGGTGGACCGCCCGGGGGAGTTCGGGGCGCCGGAGCAGCGGGCGGGTGGCCGGCTCGGCGAGGGCGAGCGCCAGCACGAGGCCGGTCCAGGCCTCAGGGGCCTCGGGGTCCTCGGCCACGAGGCGGGCGTAGGCGTCGGCCGCGGCCGGGTCGCCGGCGACCAGGGCGCGTTCGGCGGCGGAGGCGGAAGCGGAAGCGGAGGCGGAGGGCGCGGGCGGGTCGGCGGAGGTTCCGGAGGTTCCGAAAGGCGGGGTGCCGGGTTCCGGTGTTCCCAGCACCTGCCGGATCAGACGGGTGCGGGCGTGGGACCAGCGGGCCGTGAGGTCGGGGACCACGGTGGACCCGGCGCCGCGGAGATCGGCCGGGGCCCCGGTGACGAAGGCCCTCGCGAGAGCGCGTACGGCGTCCGGGGCGGGCACCAGGTGCCGTATCCGCCACTCCGTGCGGTGGTCCGTGGCGGAGAACGCGGCCATGACGTCGATGCCCGGCCGGACCCGCCGGTCGGCCGTCCACGCGGGCAGCCGCGCGGCCATGCCCCGCACGAACCGGCGTCCGTGGGCGGTCAGCGCGGGGTCGGCGCCGAGGGTCTCGACGGCCTCCCGCGTCTGGCGCAGGCCGAGGGCGAACTCGAACTCGGCCGAGGCCCGTTCGGCCGCGGGCGCCCGGTCCAGGCGGCGGGACCAGAAGTCGGTGATCCCCAGGAAGGCGTACGCGCCCTGGAGCAGCCCGCTCAGAGGGCGGGGGTCGTCCCGCCAGGGGGCGTGGTGCCGCTCGGCGCCGTCGTCCCGCTCCAGCGTCAGCAGATGGAGCAGCGCGCCGAGTTTGGTGTGCTGGAACTCGTGGACCAGGGTGACGGCGAAGGTGACCGGATCCGGCGGCAGCGAGGTCAGCAGACCGCCGAAGGCGTCCCCGGAGGAGGCGCTGAGCACCGTCCAGGCCGACGTCGACCGCACGGGCGTCACACTGCGCAGGCCCTCCGCGAGCGCCACGGCCGCCTCCGGGTCGCTGTCCTCCAGGAGGCCCAGCGCCAGGCCGAACCGCTCCCGCCAGCGGGCGGTCTCGTCCGGGGAGAGACGGTGCGCGGGGAGCGGTTCGCTCAGGTCCCGGTAGGGGTCGATGTCGTCCAGCCAGACCCCCACCGGCCGTCCCGCCACGCGCGCGTGCAGCCGGTGCGGCCCCTGCCATCCCGGTACGTCGTCGCCGGGCGGGCCGGTGCATAAGAGCGGGCCGGGCGGGCCGGGCGGGCCGGGTGTGCCGGTCCGGTCCGGCGGGCCCACGCACGCCCCGTGCGGGTCGACCCGCAGGCGTCCCGCCTCCACCACCACCTCCGCCGTCCCCCAGCGCGGACGGTCGGGCAGCCGGGCGAGCCCGAGGGTGGGGAACATGACGCCGCCGTCCCGCAGGGGCACGGTGGTGCGCAGCGGAAGTCCCGTGCGCAGCGCGGCGACCGCGCACACCGTGAAGACGTGCCCGAGGTCGGTCCACAGGGGCCCGTCCCCCCAGGCTGTCCGCCGCAGCCGCCGCAGCCCGTGCCCCAGCCAGACCCCGACCTGCGGGTGCAGCAGCAGCTCCCCGAAGACCTCCGGGGAGCGCTCCTGCGCGGCCGACAGCGTGTCCCACACGCTGTCCACGTCCGGCAGCGGGCCGAGAGCGCCGGGCGTCTCGGCGACGCCGTCGAGCAGGGCCCGCAGCAGCAGGAGGCGCCTGCTGTACTCCGTGGTCCGCAGGAAGCGGATCGTACCGGCGTCGCCCCGGCCCGCGGCCAGGGCGTCGAAGTGCGCCGAGGGAACGAGATGGTGCGGGCTGCGGGCGGGTTCGTGACGTCCGTCGGTCTGCACGGATCTCCTCCCGGGGACCGTCAGTCGGCCCGCCCGGGCTGTCCGTCCCCTCCGGCGAAGTTGACCCGCGGACACTCGACCTGACGGAGCAGCCGCTCCAGCGAGCGGGCGTGCAGGCTCGGACTCTGCGACCGGAGGGCGGACAGCGGCATCTCGCTGAGATCGATCAACTCGGATCCCATGTATTCGTCGGACGCGTGCATGCGACAACCCCCTCACAGCCATGAACCCCGTTGACTTCATGATGGCGCAGGCAGGGGGGTTCGGGAAGAGCGTGATCCGCCGGTCAGCCGCCTGATCCGGGCGTCAGCCAGCGGTCGGTCCAGTCCTTCAGCTCGCGCTGTTCCAGGGAGCCCGGTTCGAGCAGGGCGAGCGCCTCGACGAGGGCGGCCAGGCCTCCGGGGTGGCGCCGGCAGGTGCGCACGATGCTGATGATGTCGGGGCGCGGCGCACCCATGCGGGGGATCGATCCGGCGAGGTCGGGGGGCAGCATCCCGAGCACGAGCTGCCGGTGGTCCCGGTCCGCCATGCCGGGCCAGCCGGCGAGCAGGTTGATGAGTGCGGCGAGACCCGCGTCCGGCACCGGTTCCTCCAGTCGCCGGGTCGTCGGGAACTCCAGCCGGCGCTCGTCGCCCGCCCAGGACCGGTGCCAGAGCGCGGTGGGCCGCTGCCCGGCACCGGCGGACCCGTCGGCGAACGGGCCGGTGGGCGGCCCCGTGAACTGCCCGAGGACGGTGTCCGCGACCGCGTTCATGTCGGGCGGCCACACGCCGCCGTCCGAGGCGCCGAGGGCGGCCAGTACGGCCCGGGAGAACGCCCCCGTCTGCCGTACGGGGTCGTTGACCGCCCGCTGCCCCGGGCGGGAGGCCAGCAGGACGAACTGCTCCCGGCCCGGCAACCGCTCGCCCCCGGACGGCAGTTCGGTGGGCAGGGAGCGGGCGAAGCCGAGGTCCTCGACGAAGGTCTGGCAGGAGTCCACCACCCAGATCTGGCGCCGGAAGCCCGGCAGGAGATCGGTGGTGAAGGCGGTCAGCCAGGCGTCCAGGTCCAGGTTCCGGCGGTCGTCCGGGCCGGCGTCGGCGTAGAAGAGCCTGCGGTGCCCCTGCGGGTCGGTGACACCGTGGCCGCCCCAGAACACCCACAGGAGGTCGCCCTCCAGCACCGGAAGCCGGCGCGTCAGCACCTCCTGCACGGCCTCCCGCCCCGCGGTGCCCGCGGCGACGTCGACCTCGGGTCCGCCCGCGCCGGGCAGCGGATCGAGCAGCAGGAAGACATGGGCCGCCGGTACGCCGCGCCCGCGCAGCCAGCCGGTGAAGCGGCGGGCGTCGGCGGCGGGCCCCGGCAGGTCCCAGGACGGCCCGGCCGCGTACCGCTCCGCGCCGACGACGAGGGCGTACGTGCGCTCCGGACGCGCTCCCGTCACGGCAGCTCCTCCGCGAGGAGGCGGTACAGCTCGGGATTGCTCCAGTAGGCGCTGTGGGAGAGAGGGAAGGGCTGGCGGCTGTCGAGGGCCACGTCCCGGACCCGGTCGGGGAAGACGCCCGCGCCGACGTAGCTGAGCAGGTCCCGCCGGTCGTACACGTTCAGCCAGGGCGGTACGTGCCCGGGCAGCGGCGCGCCGTGCTCCAGGCTCGGCAGCGCCCCCAGCTCGTAGAGGAACGGCGCCTGCGAGCCGACGGTGACGAGCAGCTCGACCTCCGGCAGCGCCCGTAGCACCAGCAGGTCCAGCGAGGCGATGCCGCCGAGGCTGTGCGCGAGCAGGACGACCGGCGGTTCGGCGGCCCGGACCGCCTCCGCGACGACCTCACGGATCGCGCCGCCCCGGGACAGGTAGAGCAGGACGTCCCCGGCCGCCGGATGCGCCGCGTCGGTGAGCGCCGACCGCCGCTTCACCACCTGGGCGGAGGCGAGTCCGAGCGCCAGCCGTCCGGCGAGCCGCTTGACCCGCCGGGTGACGGGGCCGCGGTGCGTCCCGGCCCCGTCGGGCGGGTCGCCGGGGAGCAGGGTGACGATCCGGGCGACGGCCTCGTCGCGGGCGGTGCCGTCGAAGACCGGCGCGGCACCCGGTCGCTCGGCCCGGCGGCGTACCGCCTCGGCCGTGAACGCCCTGGCCAGCGCGTCGACTTCGGCATGAGCGGCGGGGGAGCGCAGGAACAGGCGGCCGTCCGGCGAGGTGAGGACGGCGGCGACAGCGGCGGGGAAGTCCTCGCCGATCCCCGCGGAGTCCAGCAGCTCGCGCAGCCGGGCGTCCCCGGTGAGGGACTGGGCCGCCGAGGAGAGGGCCTCGCCCGGCGGTACGGCGCCCGGGGCCAGCTCCGTGCGCGCGGCCGACTCCGTGGTGAGCAGCCGCAGTTCGAGCAGGGGATCGAGGTAGAGGAGTCCCCAGAACTCGACGTCCTCGTCTGGGCCGTCGGCCTCCGCGCCCGGGGCGCCCGCCTCCGGCAGCCCCCGCCCGGTGCCGTACCCCGGCACGGAGGCGCCGTTCGAACGGAGTGCCGATCCCGCGCTTTCGCCCCAATAACAGGGAGTAACGGCGACTTCGGGCCGTAAGGGCCGCAATCCCTCCCGAACCAGCTCCAGAGTTCCGGTGAATCCCGGCTCTCGCACTCCCGTGCCGTGTACGAACAGCACCGTCGTCATGCTGACCCCCCGTTCGTGGCGGCATACGCCAAATGGCTTCCACAATAGGCCACTTGGCGCGTCGGCGGCTACACTCCGTAGGGACTGTGCCACAGTGGGCGGCATATGCCAGAAGGGGTGTGCCGGTGAGTTCGGACTCCGTCGTCACGCATGTCGTCGCAGCTCTCGCCGTGGTGATCGCGACCTCCTCCGCCCTGGGCGCGGCGGCCCGCAGGTTAGGCCAACCACCTGTTGTGGGCCAGCTCTTCGCGGGCATCGCGCTGGGCCCCAGCCTCCTGGGGCTGCTCCCCGGCCGGGTGTACGAGACGCTCTTCCCGGCGGAGATCCAGCCCATCCTGACCTCCTTCGCCCAAGTGGCCCTGGTCCTCTTCCTGTTCGCCGTCGGATACGAACTGGACCTCGGGCTCCTGCGCGGCCGGCGGGCGGTGGCCACCGTCTCCCTGGGCGGCTTCGTCGTCCCCATGGCGATGGGCGCGGGTCTCGTCCTGCTGCTCCCCGAGGCCTTCGAGGCGGTCAACGGCGGGCGCCCGGTCGACGCCACCTTCACCCTCTACATGGCCGTGGCCCTGTCCATCACGGCGGTCCCGGTGCTCGCGAGCATCATCAAGGACCAGGGTCTTGCCGGGACCGTCCCCGGCACGGTCGCGATGGCCGCCGCCGGTGTCATCGACGCGCTGAGCTGGCCCGTCCTCGCCGTGGTGCTGGTGGGCGGCGCGCAGGGCTCGCTGCGGGACTGGCTCGTCAAGGCCGCCCTGCTGGCCGTCTACGTCCTGGTGATGCTCTTCGTCGTACGCCCCCTGCTGGCCTGGTGGAAGGACCGGGCCGGCACCCGCGTGTCCCACCAGATCCCGGTCGCCGTCTCCGTCGCGCTGGCCTCGGCCTGGGCCACCAACGCGCTCGGGCTGCACGTCATCTTCGGCGCCCTGCTCGCCGGGGTCGTGATGCCCCGCCGCTCCGACGGCACCCCGGACGGCAGCCTGCTGCGCCCGCTCCAGGAGGCCGGGGGCCTGCTGCTGCCGGTGTTCTTCGCGGTCTCCGGGATGGCGGTCGCGCTCGACGGGCTGCACGGCTCCGACCTGCTGCTCCTGGTGGTGATATGCGCCGCCGCGGTGGTCAGCAAGGTGGCCTCCGGCACGCTCGCGGCCCGTGGCGTCCGCATCCCCTGGCGGGACTCGCTGCTGATCGGCGTCCTGCTCAACACCCGCGGGCTCACCGAACTCATCGTGCTCAACGTCGGGTTGGCGGCCGGGGTGATCGGCCCCGGGCTCTACGCCCTCCTGGTCGTGATGGCACTCCTGACCACGGCGGCCGCCGGACCGCTGATCAGACTGCTGCGCCGGCCGGCCAAGGGACGCCCGGCGAGCACCGCCACACCCCCGGAGACCCTCCCGGGCCAGGGGGCCGAGGCAGGGCCCGTGCCCACGGCGGACGCGGCGCCCCTGCCGTAGCGGCTTCCGGAACGCGTACGCGTACGCCGACGGGCCGGCCGGGTCTCAGCGACCCGGCCGGCCCGTCGCGCTCAGCCGGTACCCCGTACCCCGTACGCCGTCCTAGAAGGGCACGGGTGCGATGTCGACGTCCGCCCGCCGGCCGCCCGCCGAGGCGGCGACCGCAGGGTGGTCCTCGCCGAGCCGGCTCCGGAAGCGGGTCAGGGTCTCGGTGTGCAGGGCCGTGGCGTCGGTGTCGCGGTTCAGCGCACGCAGGTCCAGGACCACGTTGTTGGCGCAGGCCAGCGTGGTCGGGTGGTCCTCGCCGTGGTCCCGCGTCAGGATCTCCAGGGTCTTCTCGTCCAGTTCCAGGGCCTCCGTGAAGCGCCCCTCGGCCGCGTACTGGCTGGCCGCGCCGATGGCCGTGGTCAGCGTGAGGACGTGCGTGTCGCCCAGCGACTCGCGCATCCCGGGCAGGGCCACCGCGAGGTGCTCCCCGGCGGCGTCGAGATCCCCGAGGTGCCGCAGGGTGAGGGCCAGGTTGGTGCGGGCCGACAGGGTGTAGGGGTGGTCGGCCCCGAGCTTCGCCGTGTAGCGGTCGACGGTCGCCTCGCCGAGCTCCCGCGAGCGCCGCAGCTGACCGTCCTGCCGCAGGTCGACGACGAGGTTGGCCCCGCAGGCGACGGCGTCCGGGTGGTCGGGTCCGTAGCGGTTCACGAACTTCGTCCACACCGTCTCCGAGAGCTCCAGCGCCCCTTCGTGGTCCCCCGCGCGGCGGCGGCACACCGAGAGGACACGGCCGCAGCCGAGGGTGGTGGGGTTGTCCTCGCCGAAGGCGGCGATGTAGCGGGCGTAGACGTCCTCCTGGTGGGCCACGGCCTCCAGGTAGTCGCCGGTCTCGCGGATGTCGATCGACAGACCGCTCAGCGTGTTCAGGGTGTCGAAGTGGTTCTCGCCCAGGTTGAGGGCGCGCAGCCGGGCCGTCTCCGTGTCGTACACGCGCGCCTCCCGGTACAGCCCCATCAGCCGCAGGCCGACGCCCAGGCTGTGGGCCGCGCGGAGGGTGGCCGGGTCGTCCTCGCCGAACGCCCGCAGGGAGCGCTCGTACACCGACCGGTTGATCTCCAGGCCCCGCGCCATCTCGGCCCGCAGCCGCAGGCCGGTGCACAGCTGGATGAGGGCGTCGAGGGTGCCCTCGTCGTCCTCGCCCGCGGTCCGGATGTACGTGTCCGCCGTGCGCTGCATCATCGCGGCGGCTTCCTGGTACTCACCGAGCACGCGCAGGGTGAAGGCCAGCCACTTCGCCATCTCCAGCGTCTGCTGGTCCTCGGGGCCGAACTTCTCGGTCCAGATCTCCAGCGCCTCGCGGGCCATCGCCGCCGAGCCCTTGTGCTCGCCCCAGACGTAGAGGAACTCCACCATGCCGCGGACGAGACCGCGCACCCACGGCGACTCGCACTCCACGGCCCGGGACACCACCACGTGCGGGAGCAGCGCCTGGTAGCGCGGCCACAGTTCGCGCGAGGCGGGGCTGTTGGGGTTGGCGTCGGCGAGGAGCAGATGGGCGCCGTGCCGCATGTCCGCCTGCTGCTGCGGGGACATGCGGTTGACCAGCACGGCCTGGACCAGTCGGTGCAGCTGGATGGTGTCGTGCCGGTGCTCGATGCGGGCCAGGGCGTAGACGTTGATCTCCCGGATGGCCCGGCCGAGTTTGATCGGATGCCGCAGGGCGTCGTCCAGCTCGGGGGCGATCGTGGTGCTCCGCGAGTTGTTGAACAGCGAGCGGGAGATGGGCTCGGGCGCGAAGAAGGAGCAGACCTGGAGGAGTTGGAGCGCCGCCGGGTTGCGCTGTTCGAGCTGGCGCAGCGAGACGTCCCAGGCGGCGGCCACCGACATGGGATAGTCGGGCGACGGGACGAGTTCGAGCATCAGCTCGGCGATCTTCTCGTTGATCAGCCGCAGGTACTCGGGCACGGCCATGCCGGTCACGGCCTGCCAGGCCGCCGCCTGCTCGATGGCGAGCGGCAGGTCGCCCAGGGCCTCGGCGAGCTTGTCGGCGTCCTCGTCGGTCAGGTCGCGGGCGCGCCGGCGGAGCAGCGACTTGCTCTCCTCGCGGGAGAAGACGTCGACGGAGAGCGTCCGGGCCACCCGGTCCCACTCCTGGTTCCGGGAGGTGATGAGGATCTTGCCCGTGCCGCCCGTCGGGAAGTAGGGGCGCACGGCCTCCACGTTCTCGGCGTTGTCGAAGACGAGCAGCCACCTGCTGTACGGATCGCCGCGGCGCAGGGCCTCGCGGACGGCAGGGACGGCCCGGTTGGCCTCGCTGCCCGCGTTCAGGCCCATTCGCTGGGCGAGTTCGGTGAGTGCGGTGAGGATCATCGTGGGCTGCTCGGAGGGGATCCACCACACGATGTCGTAGTCGGACGCGTACCGGTAGACGTATTCGATGGCGATCTGCGACTTCCCGACACCGCCCATGCCGTGGAGCGTGTGGGGCAGCACCGCCGAGGTGTCACCGGTCAGCAGCTGCTCGCGGACCTGGGCCAGGAGGTCCTCCCGGCCGACGAAGTTGGGGTTGTTCGGGGGGACGTTGCCCCAGACGGCGGGGACGGACAGGCGCGGGTGGGTCTGCGGCTGGGGCTGCGGGGCGGCCGGGCCGGGGATCGGCGTGCCGTGGGCGGGGGTCGTGCCGTGGGCAGGGGGCGTCCCGTTGTCCGGCTGCCCGTCGGGACTCGGGCCGGGAATCGGCTGGACCGGGGTGCCGTTCAAGGCCCCTCCGTCTTCGCGCTGGTGCTGACTGGCAGTGGTGTCGGTCATGGCAAGGCCGCCCGTGTCGGAATTTTCAGGTGTATGACGGATATCGTGGACCAATGGCGGAACGTTCGGCGCGAGCGACGCTCCCGGCGGGCCGCCCTCCAGAGCCGCGCTGATCCGCTGAGCCCGCTCCAGATACGGCCCGGAGAGGGCTCTGAGCACGGCCAACTCGACCCGGACAAACGGAAGACTTTCCTCCGTAAGTGGTGGGTCGGGTACGTCCTCCGGGGCGAGCAGGGCGCCGCGCAGCCCCCGGGCCGCCTCGAAACGGTCGCCGTAGAAATCGGACATCGAGCGCGCCACCCGCGCGGTGTCCCCCCGCATCGCGCTGGCCAGCAGGGCCTCGCGCGCCCCGTCGACGAAGTCCAGCGGGGTCGGGAAGGCGGCACCGAGCGGTTCCTCGGACGGCAGCTCCTCGACCAGACCGCTGAGGAACAGCTCGGCCACATGGGCCGGTTGGGCCTCCGGAACCAGCTTGAGCCGGACGTCCCGCACCAGTCGCGGCTCCAGGACGGTGGCGGCCAGATGCGTGGCCAGCCGGAAGGCGGTGGGCGTGGCGTGGCTGCGGAAGCGGCGGACGCGCTCCTGCACCGACGGCGCGCAGGGCTCGATCTCCTCGTCCTCCCAGGCGTCCCGGGCGGGCGCGCCGAGGAGCAGGACGGACGCGTCGGTCCACCCGGGTTCCGTACCGGCCACGAGCGCGGCCCAGCGGCCCAGCCAGCCCGCGTCCAGCTCGAGCACCGGAACCGCCACCCGCCAGGTCGAGGGCGGCGGGTCGAAGGGATCGCGCTCCGCCTCGGGGAAGTGCACGGACAGTTCGGTGTTGCGGGCGCCCGCGCGCGGGCCGCGGACCCGCACCCGCCGGGGCGTGAGGGCGGTGCGGTGCCAGTCCCGCTGGGACAGCAGGTGCACGACCGCGGTCGGCCCCGCCGTCGCCCACAGCTCCAGGGCCTTCGCGCCCGCCTCGCCCCGCCACAGCGGTGCCAGGGCGTCGGTCAGGACGAGGATGATCCGGCGACCGGTCCTGTCGACGAGCTCGGCGGGGTCGCCGGCCGGGCCGCGCTCCCCGTACGGGCCGTGCAGCACCACTTCCTCGCCCGCGGCGGTCTCGCGCACGCCCAGGCGGCGGACCCGGACGTCCCGGAAGGCGCCCGACTGCTCCACCACGGCGGTGAACTCGGCGACCGTCTGCTCCCAGATCGTCATGGTCACGTGGTCGTCGACCACCAGGACCAGGTCGAAGCGGCGCTCGTCCGCCGACCGGAGGTAGGGGAGCCACAGCCCGTCCTCGGCGGCGCGCTCGGCGGTGACCTCCTCGTCCAGCTCGATCTCGGACGCCGAGGGCACCATCTGCCTCAGCGGCCGCAGCCAGCGCCCGATGTCGGGCGCGTCCCGCAGGTCCGGTGCGGGGCCGGCCCGGACGTACACGTCCTGGAAGCCGCCCGCGAGGGGGTACGCGGAGACCGCGTCGCCCCCGGGCGGGAGCCGGTCGGGGCCGCCGCGTGCCACCGTCGGCCGGGGGACACCGGGCAGCCCGGGCGCGGGGTCGGGACCGCCGCCGTTCGCGACCCGTCCGGGAGCGCCGTCGGGAACGCCACCGGCAGCCGCGCCGGACCCGCCGGGAGACCCGCCGGCCGTCCCGCCCGGTGTCCCCTCGGGCGCTCCACCGGGTGGCGGTCCGGGGCTTTCGGGCAGCCCGGAGCCCGCCGGCGGCGCAGGGTCGTCGGCGGGCTCGTGATCTTCGGGGCTCCCGTGGCCGTCGAGCGGCCCGGAGAGCCCGGGCGGCACCGTCGGCCGGGGGCGCGGCGGTTCGGTGGACGGGGAGAGCCGGGCCGCGAGCGTCTGGTACGCGTGCAGCCACAGCGCCTCCGCCACCTCGAAGGCCTCCGGTTCCGGCCGGGAGTCGTCGTCCATCAGGGTGCTCCCGAGAGTTCGCGCCAGAGCGCGTCCAGCAGCTCGCCCCAGGCCTCGTCGTCCTCCCGGACGCCCGCCGTCCGCAGGAAGACCGCGTTCAGCAGCTGGTCCGTGGCCAGTCCGCCGTTCTCCCGGCTGCGCTCCATGAAGGCCCGGATCATGGCGTCGGGCCGGCCGCCCTGGTCCCGGAAGTGGGCGGCGATCATGGCGGCGAGCTGGTCCTCGCGCGGCGGGGAGACGTCCAGCCGGACGCAGCGGCGGAGGAAGGCCGGCGGGAACTGCCGCTCGCCGTTGCTGGTGATCACGATGAACGGGAAGGCCCGGCACTTCACCCGGCCGTCGGTCACGGTCACCGTCTGGTCCGGGTCGTCGGTGAACACCCGGGCCTCGCCCTCCTGATGGCGGGCGCGGACCAGCTCGGGGACGTCGTACGAGCCGTTCTCCAGGACGTGCAGGAGGTCGCTCGGCAGGTCGATGTCGCTCTTGTCGAGCTCGTCGATGAGCAGGACGCGGGGGAGTTCGTACGGCAGCAGGGCGGTGCCCAGCGGACCCAGCCGGACGAAGTCCCCGATCCTCGCCCCGCCCGCGCCGTCCTCCGGGCCGCTGCCGGTCGCCTGGGACGGCACCGGCAGGCCGGACCGGCCGCGCCCCAGGGAGGCCTGGGCCCGCCCGATGGCGTCGTACTCGTACAGACCGGAGCGCAGCGTGCTGCGGGAGGTGATGCCCCAGTGCAGCACGCGGCCGAGGCCCAGTTCGCGGGCGACGAGGTAGGCCAGGGTGGACTTGCCGATGCCCGGCCGCCCGGTGACGAGCAGCGGCCTGCGGAGCAGCAGCGCGGTGTTGATCATGTCGATGTCGTGCGCGTCCTGCCGGGGCGTGGCGCGGCCCACGACGCCGAGGCGCCGGTCGCTCTCGGCGTTCTCGGCCGGTACGGGGGGCAGCACCGGGCCGCCGTCGAAGTCCCGCCAGCCGGGTGGCGCCGGCAGGATGTCGCCCAGGCGGATGTCGGTCAGCGGCCGGCCGGTCCCCCGGTAGATCCACCAGCTGCGGCTGCTGACGTGCCCGCCGTTCCGACCGCTCTCGACCGGATGTTGGACACCGCTCATGTTTCCCCCTCGTCGTCGTGTCCGCCCCGTACGTTCCCGGTGTCGGCCCCCGGCGACCCGGACCAGTCGACGATGCGGTTCGGATCGTCGAACAGCACCGCGACATGACGGCCCACATGGGTGTCGCGCTGTGCGGCGGCGGCGGTGGCGGCCTCGTTCCGCAGCTGCTGCACGCGCGCGGGCAGCTCGGCCGGCTTACCCTTCATGAGCTTCTTCGCCGCTCGTTTGCGGAACTCGGCGGGCGCCCCGGGGCGGCGGTCCCAGACGGCCATCGGCACCCCCGAGCGCAGGGCGGTCTCCAGCGAGTCCCGGCTGCCGCCGGGTCCCTGGAGCGGGGGGTCGTTGAGGGCGACGGCGACGAGCCGCTCGTCGGCGGTGAGCCTGCTGTTCCACTGGACGGGGTCGTGGCCGCGCCGGCCCGCCGTGTCCCAGTGGCAGACGGTGTCGTGGCTGTCCTGCATCTGCTGCCAGCGGTTGTGCCACCGCCGGTGGAACTGCGGTGCCCTCATGCGCTCCAGGCTGCGCAGCACGACCGGATAGCTCAGGCACAGGGCGCTCGCGAAGGAGGACTGCGAGCCGAGCGGCAGCCATTCCATCGGATGGTTCAGGAGGTGGAAGGGGAGGACGAACTCCAGCACCGGATTGCCGGGGCGCCCGGACCAGTCGTTCTCCGCCCGGTACACGAGCTGCTCCACCGTGGGCCCGACCTCGGCCAGGGTCACGACCCGGTCCTCGCCGCGCTCCGGCCGCCACGGCCCCGGACGGATCTGTCGCCAGTGGGACAGCAGATACCGGTCCGGGCTCATTCCGTGTTTGCACAACTGCACAACGAGACAGGCGGGAGCCGGTTGTGCCGCCGGGCCCCGGTCGCTCTCCGCGCGCATCGCGGCCAGCGGGGCCGCGAGGCCCAGCTTGGCTGCCTGGGCCTCGTTCCATTCGCGCAGCCCGACGGCGGTGGGCCGGTGGGCGGGCGACCGGTCGAGCGCGGCGGCCACCTGCTCGACCAGCACCATGGTGGGGAGCAGTCCGTCGGGGCGGGCGTTGGCCCTGCTGAGGAAGTCGAACGCCTCCCCCAGGGTGGCGACGGGCCGGTGGGGGAGGGGGAGGTCACCGGCGGCCGCGTACAGCTCGCCGTGCGCGTCGAGGTGGTCGACCCGGGCCAGCAGCGTGCGGACGTCCCGTAACTCCGCTTCGGGCAGGGCCGCCAGGACCGAAGGGGCGGCGACGAGCTCCTTGATCCGCAGGACGGGGGCGGATCCGGGGGCGTACACGTCCAGGGTGGCGAGGAGCTCGGGCAGTCCGCGCGGCTCCCGGAGACAGGCCCGGACGATCTCCAGGGTGTCGAGCCGTGTCCGGCCGTGCCGGCGCACGTTCCCCAGCTCGGGTAACGGGCCGGACAGCATGCTGATCAGGAGGTCGCGTCCGTCCGGGGTGTCGAGACCCGTCACCGCGCACATGTGGTCCACCAGCGCGTGTTCGAGCGCCGGCGGATGAGCGACATGGCTCTCGCTGAACAATGGCCCCCCCGTATCCGCTCCGAAGGTCCCGAATCCCCATCGGACATGGGCGGTTCGGGCGCTGCGGTCCCCCGCTCAGGGTATGACCCGGGCCTGAGGCGTCGCCACCCCGTACGCGGGTTCCCTCAGGTTCCCTCCCCCGAAACCGTCCGGACTACTCGACGACCAGCTCGACCGCGATGTTCCCGCGGGTGGCCTTCGAGTACGGGCAGAAGGCGTGGGTCTTCTCCAGGAGGGCCAGGCCCGCCTCGCCCTGGAGGTGGTCGGGGAACTCGGCGCGCATGACGACCGCGAGGCCGAAGCCGCCGTCCGCCGGGTCCTTGCCGATGGAGACCTCGGCGGTGACCGAGGCCTCGGAGACGTCGATCTTCTCCTGGCGGGCGACCACGCCCATCGCGCTGGCGAAGCAGGCCGCGTACCCGGCGGCGAAGAGCTGCTCGGGGTTGGTGCCCAGGCCGTTGCCGCCGAGGGCCTGGGGGTGGGCGAGCGGGAGGTCGATGTGGCCGTCGGAGCTGACGGCGCGGCCCTCGCGGCCGTTGGCGGTGGCGACTGCGGTGTAGATCGCGTCCATGGTTCTTCCGTTCCTCTCCTCGGGGGCGGTGTCCCCCTGTTGCCCCCGGCGGTGTTCTTCCGGGGCGCCCTTCTATTAATAGCGCACGATTAAGTTGTGCACAACTGAATCGTGTGTGAGGTGTCCTCGCGTATCCTGGAGCCATGGAGACGCTCGACACGGTCCCGGACGAGGATTTCCTCCGGCTCGACCACCAGATCTGCTTCTCGCTGCACGCGGCGACCCGCGCCTTCAACGGCGTCTACCGCGAGGCGCTCAAGGAGCTCGGGCTCACCTATCCCCAGTACCTCGTCATGCTCGTGCTCTGGGAGCACGGCGAGCTGCCCGTGAAGGGGATCGGGGAGCGGCTGCGGCTCGACTCCGGGACCCTGTCCCCGCTGCTCAAGCGGCTCGAAGCCGCCGGATACGTCGAGCGGCGCCGCAGCCCCGAGGACGAGCGGTCCGTCACCGTGCGGCCGACCGGCGAAGGGACCGCTCTGAAGGGGAAGGCGCTCGGCGTCCCGCGCCGGATCGCCGCCGCGACCGGCCTCCCGCTGGAGGACATCCGCGACCTGCGGGAACGCCTCGACGCCCTGGCCGTCCGGCTCGACGCCGTCGACCCGGACGCCCTCGGCTCCTGCACCTGAGCCCCTTCGGCCGGTCGCGTCGGCCCGGCGGGCGGGCCGACGGTGTCAGCCGGGCAGGCCGGCCGCGCGCGCGTGGTTGAGCCCGAGGAGGACGCACACGTCCGCCAGGAGCGGCACGTGGTACGCGAGCGGGCGCGGGCCCGCCTGGTCGGGACGGGAGACGAAGCCGCCGTCCGGCCCCCGCCGCGCCAGCAGGTGGCGCACCGCCCGCTCCGTCGCCCCCCGGGCCGTCGGCGCGCACGGCGCGGCCGGCCCGTCGCGCCCCCGTGAGACGGCGATCAGCGCGTACGCGGTGCTGATCGGGTCGCTCGCGTCGGCCGGCAGGTGCCCCCAGCCGCCGTCGGCGTTCTGCGTCGCGACCAGCCGGGCGACGGCCCGCGCCCGGGCCCGCGCGACCC
Organism: Streptomyces venezuelae; assembly: GCF_008642375.1. Taxonomy (NCBI): domain Bacteria; kingdom Bacillati; phylum Actinomycetota; class Actinomycetes; order Kitasatosporales; family Streptomycetaceae; genus Streptomyces; species Streptomyces venezuelae. The sequence continues at coordinate 6,004,918 of NZ_CP029194.1, forward strand.
CGGCCGCCAGGGCGTGCCCCGGCGGGGCGACGGCACGGAAGGAGTCGTACGCGAGGACCCCGCGGAAGAGGGCGTTGCTCTCGTTGAGGCTCCAGCTCCGCTCGAACGACCCGGCCGCCTCCTGCTCCTCCTGCCGCTCCACGACGAACCGGACCGCGGCCTCCACCGCCGCCCGGTGACCGGGCTCGGGAGCGAGCGCGTTCACGGCGGCCGCCGTTATCGCCACCTCCGACGCATTGCCCGGCTCGAAGGTCGGGAAGCCGCCGTCCCCGCCCTGCCGGTCGAGGAGGTACCGCACCGCCGCCGCCACCGCGCCACCGCACCGCTCGGGGGCCGAGGCCCGCAGGAACTCCACGCAGTACGAGGTGTCGTCGACGTCGCTCTGCCCCGTACTCCGGCCGAACCCCCAGCCCCCGTCCGGGTTCTGTCGCTCCATCAGGGCGGCGGCCAGGGCCCGCAGCGTGTGCGCGGGAGCGCCCGCCCCGGCGAGCGCGAGACCGCCGGTCGCCGTCGCGAAGACGTCCATCCCCGAGAGGAACGGCAGCCCGCCGTCCCCGCGCAGCCAGGTCCGCAGCTCCCGCGCCCGCGCACGGACGGTCGCCGCGTGTCCGGGCCGCAGGCGGAGCGCCAACAGGCCGAGGAGCCGGGCGAGATGATTGCCGTACGGAGGCGGGCCGGGGAGTGCGCAGGGCGCGAGTGCCCGCCAGTCGTCCTCGGTGACGAGATGCGGGACGCCGGTGCCGAAGGCGTACAGGGTCTTCAGCGCGGCCATCTCCGTGACCAGCCACCGCTGTTGGCCCCGCCCCTCGAAGAGCGCCACGGTGTCGCCGGGGTCCCCGGAGGAGGAGAGCTCCGGGAACGGGTGGGCGCCGAGCTCCGCCAGGACCGTCCGGAACATCAGCCGCTTGCGCGCGGCCGTGAAGTGGTCGAAGCCGCCGAGCAGCCGGTTCAGGGCGGCCCGCCCGTCCACGTACTCGCCGAGCGCCGCCCGCGCCGCGGCCTCCTGCACCGGGTCGGGCGCGCCCTCGTCCAGCGCGATCTTCAGGTAGCGGGTCAGCCGCTCCTGGGCGTCCGGGTCGACCCCCGTCACCGTGAGCAGCCGCAGCGCCAGCGCGGACTCCAGGATCCGGCTGTCGCACGGGGCGCGGAGCAGCCCGTCCGGACCGGCCGCCGCCAGCAGCCGGGTGGCCAGCCGGGCACGGGCCCGGTCGAGGCCGGAGGGCTCGGTGTCGGTGTCGGTGCCGGGGCGGAGGGGGTGCCCGGCCAGGGGGCCCGGGACGGCGAGGGAGGCACCGCTCAGGGGCAGAGCGCAGGACGTCGGCATCGTGGAGGGGTCCTTCGGCGGAGTCGTGGCGGTCGAGTCGGTCGAGTCGGTCGGGTCGGTGGTGTCGGTCGAGTCGGTCTGTCGTGCGAGCAGGGGTGTCAGGAGGAGGGGGGTCAGAGGGGGAAGAGGCGGCGGACGGCCGCCTCGCCGGCCGGGACCAGCGGGGTGTACCCGCCGGTCAGGATCGACAGCGGCGTGACGAAGCCGCACCAGGCGATCTCCGCCGGATCGGGCCGGGGCGCGCGGTCGGCCCGCCAGTGGTGGACGGTCAGGAAGCAGGCGCCGTGCGGATCGTCGACGCGGATCCGGTACGCCTCGGCCAGGCCGGGCGCGGCCGCCCAGCCCAGCTCCTCCCGTAGTTCCCGCAGCGCCGCCGCGCGGTACTCCTCGCCCGCCCGCACCGCCCCGCCCACCAGCACGTCGTAGTGGCCCGGGTAGACGGGCGCCGAGGCGGTCCGCCGGTACAGCAGGACCCGGCCCGCGTGATCGGTGCAGACGGTCGCCGCGTACCGGCGGAGCAGGCCGGTCGGGGCCCCGGTCGCCCGCCCGCCCTGGGCGATCACCCGGTCCCCGGGGTCGACGTAGTCGACGTGCTCGTGGGGCCGCGCGCTCACCTCCGCTCGCGGACGCGTGCGTACAGCGGGCCCGCCGGGCGCAGATTGATGCCGAACACCGGCTCGCCCACCGGTCCGGTCGTCTCGACGGTGAAGCGGGACAGGAGCGCGCCGAGGAGCGCCTCCATCTCCCGCATCGCGAAGCGGGTGCCGAGGCAGGCGCGCGGGCCGATGCCGAAGGGGAGGTACGCGCCCGGCGGCAGCGGTGCCCGGGCGGGGAAGCGCTCCGGGGCGAAGGCCTCGGGGTCGGGCCACACCTCCGGGTCGCGGTGGGTGAGGTAGGGGCAGACGAGGAGGTCCGTACCGGCGGGGATCCGCAGGCCGTCCAGGGTCTCGTCGGCCGGGGCGTGGCGGGGGAGCAGCCAGCCCGTGGGGTAGAGCCGCAGCGTCTCGGCGAGCACCGCCTCGACGGCCCGTGCGTCGCCCGCCGCCCGCTCCATGGCCTCGGGGTGCCGGTCGAGGAGGACGAAGGCCCAGGCCAGGGTGCGGGCGCTGCTCTCGTAACCGGCGACGAGCAGGGTGACCAGCTCGTCGCGGATCAGCCGGTCCGTGTACGCGGGATCGCTCCCGGCCGCGTCGAGGAGCCGGTCGAGGACGCTCGGCCCGGTGCCGGTGCCGGTGGTTGCGGTTTCACGCCGGCCGCGGGCTTCCGCGATGGCCCGGTGTGTCCGCTCGTCCAGGGCGGCGAGAGCGGTCTCCACTTCGGGAGGGAGCGCGGCCGACCCGCCCACGTCGGCGGGGAGCGCCGCCACGATGTCCTGCACGGCTGACAGGTCGACGTACGTCTCCTGGTCCAGGGGGTGGTCCGTCAGTGAGCGCCAGATCGTGTCGACGGTGAAGAACTGCGCGTCCTCGGCGATGTCCCTCGGCTCGCCGCGCCGGGCCGACTCCGCCCAGCGGGCGATGACGCGGTCCGCCGCCGCGACGATGTGACGCTCCCAGCGCTGGATGCCGCGGCCGGTGAACATCGCCTGGAGCAGGCGGCGTTGGGACTTCCACACCTCCCCGGTGACGGTCATCACCCCGTCGCCGATGAGGGGTCTCGCCCGGTGCGACCGCTTCACGAACCGGTCGCCGCCGATGCCGAGGACCTGGTGCACGTGGCGCGGCTCCGTGATCAGGACCGCGGCCCGGCCGCCCCGGCGGAAGCCGGTGACCCGGCCCGGCACGCGGGCCAGGCGGAGAAGGTCGACGAGCGGGGCGCCGGAGGCGGCCCAGGCCGCCACGACGGAGTCGTCCAGGAAGTCGGGGAGCAGGCCGTCCGTCACGGATTGCGATTGCATGGTGACGTATCGTAGCTCCCTTTGTGATCTTCGGGTCCCGCGTGGCCCCCTGCCCGGAACGACGGACTCCCCGAAGGGTGAACTGCCCTTCGAGGAGCGGATGGTGGAGCGTCTGCGGTGGTGGGGTGAGGTGGTGGTGGGGTGAGGTGGCGGCGGGTGGGCGCGGTGGCGGGGCCCGGCGGCTCGGGAGGCAACTCACGTGCGGGGGGCGCCTCGCAGGAGGGCCAGGACCACGACCGCCGTCACCAGGGCGAAGGCCGCGCTCAGTCCCGAGGCCGTGTGCAGGGCCGTGGTGAACGCCTCCCGGGCCTGGGCGATCACGCCCTCGTCGGTCAGGGAGAGCGCCGCGCCCAGGCTCTCGTGAGCCGCCGCCGGGGCGTCCGCCGGGATGCCCGTGCGGTAGACGGCCACCGCCACGCTGCCCGTCACCGCGATCCCCAGGGCCAGGCCCAGGTCGTAGGCCGTCTGCCCGGTGGCCGCCGCCGCGCCCGCCTTCTCCGGCGGGGCGGCGCCGACCGCGAGGGCTGTGCCGAGGACGCTGATCGGTGCCGCGCCGAACATGATCACGGCGAGGCCCAGGGCGGCCGCCGTCACGCCGGAGGCCAGGGCGACCACCGCGTACCCGACGAGCGAGACGAGGAGCCCGCCGGCCAGGACGTACGCGGGGCGGACACGGGCGGCCACGAACGGCGTCAGCTGCGAACCGGCGATCAGGGCGGCGGCCCCCGGCAGCAGCCACAGCCCCGCGCCGAGCGGGGAGAGCCCGGCGACCGACTGGAGGTACTGCGGGATGAGGTACTCGACGCCGTTCAGCGCGGTCATCCCCAGGAGCAGGGCGAGCAGCGCGCCCGTGAAGGCCCGGCGCCTGAAGAGCCCGAGGTCCAGGAGCGGGGTCGTGAGCCGGTTCTGGCGGCGGACGAACAGGACGGTGAAGGCTCCGCCGAGGGCGAAGGCGGCCGCCGCCTCCGCCGTCGGGCCGTGCGCGGCCAGCGACTTCACGCCGTACACCAGCGGCAGGACCGCGAGCAGGAAGAGGACCACGCTCGCCGCGTCGAGCCGGCCCGGCTTCGGATCGCGGTACTCGGGCAGCAGCAGCGGGGCCGTGACCAGCGCGATCAGCATGATCGGCAGGCCCATCAGGAAGACCGACCCCCACCACCAGGCCGCGAGCAGCACCCCGCCGACGACCGGTCCGATCGCGAGGCCGACGGAGAGGGCGGTGACCCACATCGCGATGGCCGTGGCCCGCTGCCGGGCGTCCGTGAACATGTGGCTGATCAGGGCGAGCGTGGACGGCAGGACGGCCGCGCCGGCCACCCCGAGGAGGGCGCGGGCCGCGATCAGCGTCCCGGCGTTCGGGGCGTACGCGGCGAGCAGCGAGGCGAGCAGGAAGCCCGCCGAGCCCGCCATCAGGAGCTTGCGCCGGCCGAGCCGGTCCCCGAGCGTGCCCATGATGACGAGCGTCGCCGCGGTGAGGAAGCCGTAGATGTCGGTGATCCACAGCAACTGGGCGCCGCTGGGCCGGAGATCGGCGGAGAGGTACGGAGTGGCCAGCCACAGCACCCCGAGGTCGGCCGTCATCAGGGTGACGGGGAGAAGGAGGACGGCGAGGCCGAGCCACTGGAGGGCCCCGGCCTTCGCGGGCGCCGCCCGGGGCGGGGAGGTGTCCAGGGGCGCGGTCATCGCGAGAGTCCCCCTTCCAGCGCCGCGTCCGCCTCGGCCAGCAGGGTCCGGACGCGCTCCGGGCGCCGGTCCTTCGGGACTCCGGAGAGCTCGGTGCCGTACACGATCCGGACGGACGCGTCCTTGATCCCGCAGTACTCCGAGACTCCGAGCCGCAGTTGGGTGTCCACGACGGTGGACAGGCCGAGGGCCTCGATCTCCTGGGCGGACTGGCCCATGAGGGCCAGCCACAGCATCCGCTTGGCGGCCAGGCGGGGCTTGCTGCGACCGTAGGCGAAGCCGTAGTTCCACACCCGGTCGATCCAGCCCTTGAGGACGGCCGGCGGCGCCATCCACCACACCGGGAAGACGATCACGATGTCGTCGGCGGCCAGGATGCGGTCCATGTGGGCGTGGACCTCGGGGGAGTACCTCTTCTCCCGGTCCCCCCAGTCCGGTTCGTCGGCCGGCCGGAGGACGGGGTCGAAGCCCTCGGCGTACAGGTCGAGCACGTCGACGGTCCCTCCCTCGTCCTTCAGGCGGGAGTGGGCCAGGTCGGCGACCTGGGCGGTGAGCGAGTCGGAGCGGGGGTGGGCGTGGACGAGGAGAGTGTGCGGGCTCATCGTGTGCGGGTCCTTCGGGTGGGGGCGGGCGTGGGTGGGGGCGGGCGTGGGTGGGGCGGTGCGTGTTCGAAGGGTCAGAGACCGAGGCCGGAGCCGCCGCTCGCGTCGATGTTCTGGCCGGTCACCCAGCGGGCGGCGTCGGAGGCGAGGAAGCCGACGACGTCGGCCACGTCCCCCGGCTGGCCCACCCGGCCGAAGACGGAGAAGCCGGCGGCGTGCGCCTTGGCCGCGGGGTCGGCCATCCACGGGTGGATGTCGGTCTCGATCGTGCCCGGGGAGACCGCGTTGACCGTGATGCCCCGGGAGCCGAGGGTCTGGGCGAGGGTCAGGGTCAGCACCTCGACGGCGCCCTTGGACGCGGCGTACGAGGTCATGCCGGGGAAGGCGACCTTGGTGACCCCGGAGGAGATGTTCACGATCCGGCCGCCGTCGCGCAGCCGGCCGAGCCCCTGCTTGATGATGAATAACGGCGCCTTGGCGTTGACCGCGAAGACCCGGTCGTAGTCGGCCTCCTCGACCTCGTGGATCACGCCGGGGCCGGCGATCCCGGCGTTGTTGACGAGGATGTCGAGGCCGCCGTCCTCGCCCGCCTCGGCGTCGAACGCGCTCCAGAGCGCCTCGGCGTCGCCGGGGACGCCCAGTTCGGCGCGGATCGCGAAGGCGCTGCCGCCGGCCGCCTCGATCGCGGCGACCGTCTCCTTCGCCGCCGTCTCGTTGTTGGCGTAGTGGACGGCGACGCGGGCGCCGTCGGCGGCGAGTCGGAGGGCGATCGCCCGGCCGATGCCCCGGCTCGCGCCGGTGACGAGGGCGGTCTTGCCGGCGAGGGTGTGGGTGGTGTTGGCGCTCATGGTGGGCTCCCGGTGTGTGTCTGTTCGGTCGTTTCCTGCTGACGGGAACGACTCTGCCGGGCGGGTGTTCGGGTCGGGCTCGGATCCTGTTCGGGCCTGGTCAGGGCTCTGTTCGGGCCCGGTTCGGGCCGGGTTACGGTGACCGCATGCGATTCGCGGTGCTGGGGGAGACGTCCGTACGGACCGAAGGCGGGCGGCCGGTCCGGGTGCCGGAGCTCAAGGTGCGGGCCCTGCTCGCGGCCCTGCTCGTCGACGCGGACCGGCCGGTCGCGGCGTACCGGCTCGTCGACGACCTGTGGGGCGACGAACCGCCCGGCAGCCCGCTGCGGGCCCTCCAGGCCAAGGTCTCCCAACTCCGCCGCGCCCTGGAGGAGGCCGAGCCCGGCGGGCGGGAGCTCGTCGTCACGCGGGCCCCCGGCTACCTCCTCGCGGTGCCCGAAGAGGCCCTGGACGCCCACCGGTTCGCGGCGCTCACCGCCCGCGCCCGGGCCACGGCGGAGCCGCGCCGCCGGGCGGAGCTGCTCGGCGAGGCCCTCGGCCTGTGGCGGGGGCCGGCGTTCGCGGACTTCGCGGCGGAGCCGTTCGCCCGGGCGGCGGCCGACCGGCTGGAGGAGGAGCGGCTCTCCGCGCGCGAGGCGCTCGCCGAAACGCGTCTGCTGCTCGGTGAACACGACCTACTGGCAGGGGAGTTGGCGGAGCTGGTGGCCCGTCATCCGCTGCGCGAACGGCTGCGCGCCGTGCAGCTGCGGGCGCTGTACCGCGCCGGCCGGCAGAGCGAGGCGCTCGCGGGGTACGAGGAGCTGCGCGCCCTCCTCGCCGACGAGCTCGGACTCGACCCGAGCCCCGAACTGGCCGCGCTCCACACGGCGATCCTGCGACAGGACGCGGAGCTGTCGGCGCCGGAGGCGGCGCCGGTGCCTGTGTCTGTGTCTGTGCCGGGGCCTGTTCCCGTTCCTGTGCCCGTTCCTGTGCCTGTGCCTGTGCCTGCGCCTTCGCCTTCCTCGGCCGGTGCGTCCGCGCGGGGCAACCTCCCCGTGCCGCTCAGCGGGATCGTCGGCCGCGACGAGTCGGTGGCGGAGGTGACCGGGCTGCTGCGCGAGCGGCGGCTCGTCACCCTGACCGGCCCCGGCGGCGTCGGGAAGACCCGGCTGGCGGTCGAGGCGGCACGGCGGGTGGAGGAGGCGTTCCCGGACGGCGCGTGGCTCGTCGAGTTCGCCGGTGCGGGCGGCGAGCTCGCCGAGGTCGTCGCCGCCGCGCTCGAACTGCGCGACGACGGGGTGTGGGGGCTGCGGCCCGACGGGGAGCGGCCGCCCACCACGGCGGAGCGGCTCGCCGAGGTCCTGCGCGGACGGCGCGCCCTGCTCGTCCTGGACAACTGCGAGCACGTCGTCGACGAGGCCGCCTCCCTCGCCGAACTCCTCCTGCGCGCCGCGCCGGGACTCGTCGTCCTGACGACGAGCCAGGAGCCGCTGGCGCTCGCGGGCGAGACGCTGTGGGCGGTGGAGCCGCTCGACACGGACGGCGCGGTCGCGCTGTTCACCGCCCGGGCGTCCGCCTCCTCGCCGGGCATCGCGCTCGACGCGTCGGCCCGGGAGGCGGTACGAGGCATCTGCCGCCGCCTCGACGGCATCCCGCTCGCCCTGGAGCTGGCCGCGACCCGGGTCCGCGCGCTCGGGGTGCACGGGCTCCTGGAACGGCTCGACGACCGCTTCCGGCTGCTCGACGCGGGCCTGCGCGGCGCCCCCGCCCGGCAACAGACGCTCCGGGCGGTCATCGACTGGAGCTGGGACCTGCTGAGCGCGCCGGAACGGACGGTCCTCCGCCGCCTCGCCGTCCACGCGGAGGGCTGCACCCTGGCGGCGGCGGAGTGGGTCTGCGCGGGGGAGGACGACGTGGCCGTCGCCGACGTCCTCGGGCTGCTCGTGCGGCTCGTGGACCGCTCGCTCGTCGTGGCCGTCGACGGACCGGACGGGCCGCGCTACCGGCTGCTGGAGTCCGTGGCCGCGTACTGCCTCGAACGGCTGCGGGACGAGGGCGAGACCGAGGCCGTACGGGAACGCCACCTCACGTACTACCTCCGCGTCGCGGAGGCGGCCGGGACCGCCCTGCGCGGCCCCGACCAGCGCCGGCGCCTCGCCCACCTCGACGCCGAGACCCCGAACCTGCGGGCGGCCCTCGACCGGGCGCTCACCGAGACCGGCCGCGCGGGGGCCGCGCTCCGGCTCGTCGACGCGCTCGCCTGGTACTGGATCATGCGCGGGCGGCTCGGCGAGGCGCTCCGCTCGGCGACGGCGGCGCTGCGGGCGCACCCGGCCGGCGGCGGCGCCGCCGAGGCACCCGAACTCGCCGCCCTGCGGGCCCGCGTGGGCGTCTGGCGCACGGGGCTCGCGGTCATGGGCGGCGACGGGACGGACCGGCGCCGCCGGATCGAGGACGCCCTGGCGGCCTACGACGCGGCGACGACCGAAGAGGCAGAGGAGATCGAGGAGACCGAAGTGACCGGCCTGCCCGGCTCCTCCGACGCGCCCGGCTCGTCCGACGCGCCCGGCCTGCCGGGTTCGCCCGCCCGCCCCACCTACGAAAGCGCCGCCGGCCGTCCCTGGGCCCGCTGGTTCCTCGCTCATGCGCTCTGCGGCACCGGCAGCCAGGTCGAGGGCGGTGAGCTGACCGGTGGCGCCCTCGACGGATTCCGGGCCCGTGGCGACCGCTGGGGCGAGGCCGCCGCGCTCGCGGACCGCTCCGTGCAGCTCCTGCTCCGGGGCGACGTGGCGGGCGCGGAGGCCGACGCGGCCCGTTCGGATGCCCTGTTCGCCGAGCTCGGCGACGCCTGCTCCCGGCTGTGGACCGTCTACCCGCTCGCGACCGCCGCCGAGATCCACGGCGAGTACGAGCGCGCCGACCGCCTCAAGAGGGCCGGTCTGGCCGCGGCCGAGAGCTTCGGCCTGACGACCGAGGTGCCCGACCTGCTCGCCGGGCTCGGCCGTACGGCCCTCCTCCGGGGCGATCTCGCCGAGTGCCGGACCTATCACGAGGCCGCCAGGGACCGGGCCGCCGAGGTCGGCTTCCGCGCGGGCGAGATCAACGCCGTCCTCGGGCTCGGCCTGGGCGCCCGGCGCGAGGGCCTCCACGAGGAGGCCGAGCGCCACATGCGGGAGGTCCTCGACTGGCACCGCTCGGTCGGCCTCGACTCCGCCAACGCCCTGATCCTGGCCGAGCTCGGCTTCTCGGCGCTCGCGCGCGGCGACCTGACGCAGGCCCTGAAGCTCCAGGAGGAGGGGTACGGCACCGCGCTGACCTCCGGCGACCCGAGGGCCGTCGCGCTCGCCCTGGAGGGTCTGGCCTCCGCGCACGCCCCGGCCGGCCGGGCCCGGGGCGCCGCGCTCCTGCTCGGCGCGGCGGCCGCGCTGCGCGCCTCGACGGGCGCGCCGCTGCCCCCGGCGGAGCGCGCCGACGTCGACCGTACGGAGGCGGCGGCCCGCGCCGCCCTCGGCGAGGAGGCCTTCGCCACGGCTTTCGCCCACGGCACGGCACTGACCCACGACACCGCCGTGAGCGAGGCGGCCCGCGGAGGGAGCCAGGCCGGGCCCACCACCGCGTTCACCAAACTGTAAGGAGTAACCACCGGCTACGTCCCTATACTCGCTCCATGCCCGACATCACCATCCGGCGCGCCGGCGCCGACGACTCCAAGCGGCTCACCCGGCTCGTCCGGACCTCCGCCGCCTACCGGGGCGACTACGCCGCCATGGTCGACGGGTACCAGGTCGGCGGGGCGTACATCGAGCACCACCTCGTCTTCGTCGCCGTCGACGGGAACGGCCGGGTGCTCGGGTTCTACGCCCTCCTCGTCGACGAGGCCGAGCTCGACCTCGCCTTCGTCGCCGACTCCGCCCAGGGCCTCGGCATCGGACGGCTGCTCATGGAGCACATGACCGGGCAGGCCAGGGCCGCCGGACTGCGCGCCGTACGGGTCGTCGCGCACCCGCCCGCCGAGGAGTTCTACCTGCGTACCGGCGCCGTCCGCACCGGCGTCCTCCCGCCCGCCGGACGGATCCACTGGGCCCGCCCCGAGCTGCGGTACGACATCGCGTGACCGCCGCCCAGGAAACCCAGGAGAAGGCCCGCCGCAGGGTCTTCGCGGACCTCACCCCGCTGCGGACCTCCGCCGACTACCGCCGCCTCTGGTTCGGGAGCACCGTCTCCTGGGTCGGCCAGGGCATGACCGCCCTCGCCGTCTCCCTCCAGGTGTACGAGATCACCCGCTCGCCCTTCTCCGTCGGGCTCGTCGGGCTGTTCTCCCTCGTCCCTCTCGTCGTCTTCGGCCTGTACGGCGGCGCCGTCGCCGACACCGTCGACCGCCGCAAGCTCGGCCTCGCCAGCGCCCTCGGCTCCGCCGTCCTGTCCATCACCCTCGCGGGCGCCGCGTTCGCCGGTTTCCACCGCGTCTGGTTCCTCTACGGGATCGTCGCCCTCCAGGCCGTGTGCGCCGCGCTCAACTCGCCCGCCCGCAGCTCGATGATCCCCCGGCTCCTGCCGCCCGAGCAGCTGCGCGCCGCCAACGCGCTCAACTCGATGGTGATGACCTTCGGCATGCTCGTCGGGCCCAGCCTCGGCGGCCTGATCGTCGGCTTCGCCGGCTTCCAGGCCGCGTACCTCGTCGACGCCCTCGCCTTCTCCGCGAGCCTCTACGCGATGTGGCGGCTGCCGTCCATGCTCCCGGACCGGACGGGGGGCAAGAGGGCCTCCGTCCTCGACGGGCTGCGCTTCCTCGCCACCCGCCCCAACCTGCGCATGACGTTCTTCTCCGACTTCTGCGCGATGATCCTGGCCCACCCCCGCGCCCTGTTCCCGGCCGTCGCCGTCCTCTGGTACGGCGGGGACGCGAAGACCACCGGACTCCTCGTCGCCGCGCCCGCGTTCGGGGCGCTCCTCGGCGGCGTCCTCTCCGGCTGGCAGGGGCGGATCCGCCACCACGGACAGGCGATCCTGATCGCCGTCGCCTGCTGGGGCACCGCCATCGCCGTCTTCGGACTGACCCGGAACCTCTGGCTCGGGCTGCTCCTGCTCGCGCTCGCCGGCTACTCGGACACCGTGTCGATGATCTTCCGGAACACGATGATGCAGGTCGCCGCACCCGACGAGATGCGCGGCCGGCTCCAGGGCGTCTTCATCGTGGTCGTCGCCGGCGGGCCCCGGCTCGGTGACTTCCTCGCGGGCTCCGTCGCCGACCTGACCTCCCCGGCCGTCGCCATCACGGGCGGCGGCATCGCCTGCGTCCTCGCCGTCGGTCTCCTGGCGCTCTACGGCCGCTCTTTCCGCCGGTACGACGCACTCGACCCCACTCCGTGAGGCTCCGTGCGGGTTTCGACCCGAACCGGCCGTCCTGACCTGGCGGTTGGCCGCCACGGCACATAACCGCCAGGAGTAACCGGGGTCAACTCCCGCCCCACAGGCCAAGACTCCTCGCGGCACCCGGAAAAACCCCTACCCCGGGTCCGCGAGGAGTTTCGTCGATGACGTCGAGGATCACCCCCTTCGGCAGAGGGAGGGCCGGCCTGCTCGCCGCCGGCATCTCCCTCGTGATGCTCTCGGCCGGGCAGACCGCCGCCGCGCCGGGCGCCACCACCTCCGTACCCGCGACCTTCACCGGGGCCAAGGGCACGGGCACCAGCGCCACCGTCACCCTCGTCACGGGCGACCGCGTCACCCTCACCGACCTCGGCGGCGCCCGGCAGACCGTCACCGTCGACCGGGCCGAGGGCGCCACCGGCGCGATACGCACCCAGGTCGTCGACGGACGCGTCACGGTCGTCCCCGACGAGGCCGCCCCCTACCTGGCCTCGGGTGCGCTCGACCCCCGCCTCTTCGACGTCACGGGCCTCGTCGAGCAGGGCGTCACCGGCGAACTGCCACTGATCGTCACGTACGGAGCCAAGGGTGCCCGGGCCGCCGCCCCCGCCCCGCGCGGCGCCGAGACCGTCCGCGCCCTCCCCAGCATCGGCGGCGCGGCCGTCACCGCCACCGACCCCGGCGCCTTCTGGCAGGGCTTCACGGCGAAGGGCGCGGCCTCCCGCGCCGCCGCCCCCGGCAAGGTCTGGCTCGACGGCCGGGTCGAGGCCGCCATGGCCGACTCCAACGCCCAGATCGGCAGCCCGAAGGCCTGGGAGGCCGGCCTCACCGGCAAGGGCGTCAAGGTCGCCGTCCTCGACACCGGCGCCGACCTCGGCCACCCCGACCTGGTGGGCCGGGTCGCCGAGAGCAAGTCGTTCATCGAGGGCCAGGAGGTCGCCGACCGCGACGGCCACGGCACGCACGTCACCTCCACCGTCGGTGGCTCCGGCGCCGCGAGCGACGGCAAGGAGAAGGGCGTCGCCCCCGGCGCCACCCTCGCCGTCGGCAAGGTCCTCAGCGACGAGGGCTCCGGCACCGAGTCGCAGATCATCGCCGGCATGGAGTGGGCGGCCAAGGACATCGACGCGAAGATCGTCTCGATGAGCCTCGGCTCCCGCGAACCGAGCGACGGCACCGACCCGATGGCCCAGGCCGTCAACACCCTCACCGCCGAGACCGGCGCCCTCTTCGTCATCGCCGCCGGAAACTCCGGGGCCCCCGGCTCCATCGGCTCGCCCGGCGCCGCCGACTCCGCCCTCACCGTCGGCGCCGTCGACTCCGCCGACGAGGCCGCCTACTTCACGAGCCAGGGCCCCCGCTACGGCGACCAGGCCCTCAAGCCCGACCTCTCCGCCCCCGGCGTCGGCATCCTCGCCGCCCGCTCCCAGCTCGCCACCGGCAGCGGCCTCTACACCTCCATGAGCGGTACGTCGATGGCGACCCCGCACATCGCCGGCGTCGCCGCGCTGCTCGCCGAGAAGCACCCCGACTGGACCGGCGCCCAGCTCAAGAACGCCCTCATGTCCTCGTCGAAGACGCTCGACGCGTCCGCGTACGCCCTCGGCGCCGGCCGGGTCGACGTGGCCGCCGCGATCGCCGCGGACATCACCGCCACCGGCTCCGCCGACCTCGGCTTCGCCTCCTGGCCGTACGAGGAGAACAAGCCGGTCACCCGGACCGTCACCTACACCAACTCCTCCGACGCGCCCGTCGGGCTTGACCTCGCCGTCGAGGGCATGCCGGCCGGGGTCGCCGCCCTCGCCGACACCACCCTCACCGTCCCCGCCCACGGCTCCGCGAGCACCACCGTCACGGGCGACGGCACCAAGGCTCCCGTCGGGCGGTCCTCCGGCCGGATCACCGCCACCGCCGGCGGCGCGCCCGTCGCGCACACCGCGCTCGGCCTGGTCAAGGAAGAGGAGCGCTACACGCTCACCGTCCACGTCAAGGCCGCGACGGCGCCCCGACCGCAGCCTTCCTCGGCATGAAGAAGCTGACCGCGGGCGAGGACCCCTTCCCGGCGGCCGTCGGCGACTCCGGTACCGTCGAACTGCGCCTCAAGCCCGGCACGTACACCGTCGACACCTTCCTCGACGTGCGCGGCTCGCACGGCGCGGACTCCCTCGGCCTCGGCTTCCTCGCCTCTCCGGAGGTCGTCCTCGACCGCGACCGCGAGATCACCCTCGACGGACGGCAGCTGCGCGAGATCCGCGCCGAGGTCGAGAAGCGGACCGAGACCCGGCAGCTCCTCATGGAGTACGACCGGAAGGCCAACGGGACCTCCTACACGGACATCGTCCAGGTCCCCATGACCTACGACTCCCTCTTCGCCGCGCCGACCGCGCCCGTCACCGACGGCACCTTCGAGTACCGGACCGTCTGGCGCCTCGGCAAGCCGATGGTGGAGGCGAGCGTCGACGGCGTCCGCCTCTCCGGCGCCACCCCCCAGGGCGGCACGACCCTCCTCGAAGGACGCCACCGTCTCGGCCTCGTCGACGCGGGCACCGGCACCCCCGCCGAGTACGCGGGCAAGGACGCCACCGGCAAGGCCGTCCTCGTCCGGCTCACCGCCGGCGCCGACCCGACGCAGCTCGCCCAGACCGCCCAGGACGCGGGCGCCAAGGCCCTGTTCGTCACCGACGACCGGCCGGGCCGGCTGATGAAGTGGTTCGGCACCGCCGACTACGAGGACCGGCCGCTCTCCGTCTCCACCGTGAACACCGCCGACGCGCAGCGGCTCGCCGCCGGCGCGGCCCGGGGCCAGCGCGTCGACCTGACCGGCACCCGCTTCACCCCGTACACGTACGACCTCTCCGAGGGCCACCCCCGTGCCATCGGCAAGGACCTCGTCTTCCGGCCCGGCGAGGACGAACTGGCCACGATCCGCTCCACGTTCCACGCGCCGACCAAGCGCGCGGAGCTGGGCGGCGAGTTCCGCTACTCGATCACCGACACCTTCCCGATCGGCGTCGGCTTCAAGGAGTGGATCGCCTTCCCGGCCGAGCGCACCGAGTACGTCTCCACCGGCACCGGCCAGCGCTGGCACGAGTCCGTCGACCTCGGCGACTCCCTGGAGGAGCGCGGCGGCACCCCGTCCTACCGGGGCGGCAGCCGCGTCGACCTCGACTGGTTCGGCCCCGTCTGGCACCCCTGGCTCGGCACCGGCCTCGGCTGGGGCCAGCAGCGCACCGGCAACGACCTGCGCTTCAACACCCCCGGCTGGGGCGACTCGGGCACCGACCACACCGGCTTCGGCAACGTGTGGAGCGACCCGACGATGAGCCAGTACACCGAGGTGTACGTCGACGGCGTCCGCGTCGACCGGAAGAAGAGCTCCGGCGCCTACGCCTGGGACGCCCCGGCGCACGAGGCCACGTACAAGGTCGTCACCGACACCGCGCTCGACCCGGCCCGCTGGCGGCTCGCCACCAAGGGCCGCAGCGAGTGGACCTTCCGCTCGGCCGAGACCCCGCACGACCGGATCACCTACCTGCCGATGCTCAACCTCGGCTTCGACCTGGACACCGACCTCAACGGCGACGTCCGGGCCGGAAGCAGGCTGCCCGTGCGGACCTTCGCCGAGTACGTGGACGGTGCCTCCGGCACCGGCACGATCACCGGCGGCACCCTGGACGTCTCCTACGACGAGGGGAAGACCTGGACGAAGGTCGCCCTCAAGCCCTCGTGGCGCGGCGCCTCCTGGAGCGGTGAGCTCCGCATCCCGTCCGGGGCGGCCTCCGTTTCCCTGCGGGCGGGCGCGAGCGACGACCAGGGCGGCACGGTCACACAGGAACTCGTCCGCGCGCTCGGCGTGAAGTAGCAGCCGAACCGGTACGAGGCCGGGCCCCGGTGAGCCGGGGGCCCGGCCTCTTCCTTCGTCAACGAGCGGCGGGGAGCGCCTTCTTCAGGACCTTGCCCATGTCGTTGCGGGGGAGCGCGTCGAGGTAGCGCACCACCCGGGGCCGCTTGTGCGGGGCGAGGAGGCCCGCCACGTGCGCCGCGAGCTCCGCCTCCGCCGGGGGCGCCGAGGCGTCGGCCGGCACGACCCAGGCCACGATCCGCTCGCCCAGGTCCGGGTCCGGCTCGCCCGTCACGGCCGCCTCCCGCACGCCGGGGTGGTCGAGCAGCGCGTTCTCTATCTCGCCCGCCCCGATCTTGTAGCCGCCGCTCTTGATCAGGTCGGTCGCCTTGCGTCCCACCAGACGCACCGCGCCGTCCGCCTCGCGGACCGCCATGTCGCCGGTGCGGAACCAGTCGCCGTCGAAGGCCGCGGCCGTCGCGTCCGGCCGGTTCAGATAGCCGGAGAAGAGGTTCGGGCCGCGGACCTGCACCTCGCCGACCGTCTCCCCGTCGAGCTCCTTCAGGACGGATCCGTCCTCGTCCACCAGGCGCAGGCCGACGCCCGCGAGCGGGGTCCCGACGCTGCCCGGCCGGGGCTCGCCGCCGGGCCGCACGCCGGTGTTCATGAGCGTCTCGGTCATCCCGTACCGCTCGACGACCGCCCGGCCCGTCGCCGCCGTGATCCGCTCGTGGTCGTGGACCGGCAGCGCCGCCGAGCCCGAGACGAGGAGCCGTGCTCCCGCCAGCGCCTCCGTGAGGCGGACGTCCTCGCCGAGCGCGTCCGCGATCCGGTGGTACATCGTCGGGACGCCGAACAGCATCGTGCCGCCCCCGGCGCCCAGCTCCCGTGCGACGCCCTCCACCGAGAACGCGCCCAGGTGCCGGACCTCGCCGCCGCGCCGCAGCGGGCCCAGGACGCCGAGTATCAGCCCGTGGACGTGGAACAGCGGCAGCGCGTGGACGAGCACGTCGTCCGCCGTCCACGCCCAGGCCTCGGCCAGCGCGTCGAGGGAGGCGGCGATGGCCCGCCGGGAGAGCACGACGCCCTTCGGGGGGCCGGTGGTGCCCGAGGTGTAGACGATGAGGGCGGTGGACTCGGGGTCGTCCGGTTCCGTCACCGGGGACGCGGGGCCGTCCGCCGGAGCGAGGTCCACATCGGTCCGGGGGAGCGCGGTGAGCCCGGCCGGCAGCTCGTCCCCGGGTGCGGCGAGCACCGCGCCGGGCGCGCTGTCGCCGAGGATGTGCGCCAGCTCCCGCTCGCCCGTGCGCGGGTTGAGCGGTACGGCGGGCACGCCCGCGAGCAGGGCGGCCACCACCGCGACCGCCGTGTGCGCGGTCGGCGTGGCCCAGACGGCGACCCGGCCCGCACCCCCGATCCGTACCGCGAGGGCGCCTGCGGCGCGGGCCAGTCCGGCGTACGTCAGCGTGTCCGGGCCGCAGCGCAGCGCGGGCCGGTCGGACGGGGCCGCCAGGGCGGGGAAGAGCGCACTCACCGGTCGTACTCCTCGGGTCGAGGTCGAGGGTTGCCCGGAGAATTCTGCCCGTCCGTCAGGGCTGACGGACTGTGATCTTCGTCGGCTCGGACTCCGGCTCCTCCCCGCCCGGCCGGATCGCGCGCATCCGCCCGTACGCGTACACACAGCCCGCGAGCGCCAGGTCGGAGAGGAGCATGAAGCCGATCGAGTACGAGTCCTTGGCGCTGTAGATCGCGCCCATCACCAGCGGCGGCACGAAGCCGCCGAGGCCGCCCATCGCGCCGACGATGCCGGTGACACTGCCGACCTTGGCCTGCGGCGTGACCTGCGAGACCAGGGCGAAGACGGAACCGCTCGCCGTGCCGAGACCGGCGGCCATGACGAGCAGGGCGATCGTGCCGCCCGGGTTCAGCGGCGGGTCGAAGGCCTGGACGATGGCGAAGACGGCGACCACGCCGAGCGCGGTGGCCGTCACGAGCGCCGGGTGGATCCGGTCCGAGAGCCAGCCGCCGATCGGCCGGAAAATGACGGTGACCAGGGCGAAACCGGCGGCCTTGGTGCCCGCGTCCGTCGGGTCGAGCTCGTACCACGTCTTGAGGTACGTCGGCAGGTAGACGCCGAAGGCGACGATGCCGCCGAAGCCGATCGCGTACAGCGCCGACAGCTCCCACGTCACCCGCAGCCGCCCCGCCGAGCCGAGCCGGCTCGCGAGGGAGGCGGTGGGCACGGGCCGGTCGGGGCGGTCGGTGATGAGGAGGGCGGCCAGCACCGCGTACACGGCGAGCGCGATCGCCACCACGATGAAGGGGAGGTTCTCGCCGTGCTTGGCGATCCGGGGCGTGAAGTAGCCGGAGAGCGCCACGCCGCCCATGCCCATGCCGAAGACCCCGAGCGCGAGACCGCGTTCGGACGGCGGGAACCAGGAGTTGACCAGCGGGATGCCGATGGCGAACGTCGTGCCGCCGAGGCCGAGGAGGAAGGCGACGACCAGCATCAGGCCGTAGCTGTCCTTGGCGACGATCAGGAGGAGCACGGGGATGATCGTCAGCGCCGAGACGACCGGGAACATCAGCTTCGCGCCGTACTTGTCGGTCAGGGCGCCGGCCGGGATACGGCCCACCGAGCCGACCAGGACGGGCACCGCGACGAGCAGCGACTGCTGGAAGGAGCTGAGTTCGAGCCGGTCGCCGTACCAGCTCGCGATCGGCGCGATCAGGTCCCACGCCCAGAAGGTGAGCGTGAAGCCGATGGTGGCCATCGCCAGATTGCGGTAGGCCGCCGCTGTCGGGGGTCTGCTCTCGGTGTCCACGCCTCCAGTCAAGATCCGGGCGGGGGCCGCGGCGCGCCGGACTGCTCCGTACGGGGGGTGCGTCGGGGGCCCGGCGACAGGGGCGGAGGAGCGGGTCCTACGGCCAGACGACGGTGGTCGGCGGGGTCCCGTCGTCCTCGACCCGGAGCCGTACGCCCCCGCCCCCGCCGCCGGCCGTCACCTCCACGGTGATCGCGGTGATCCCGGACCGCCGGTGAGCCGCCGCGAGCGCCCCGCGCAGGGCGGCGAGGAGCTTCCCGGCCTCCTCGTCCCCGACGAGCGTGTCGACCGCGCCCGAGAAGTGCACGGACGGCTGGAAGCCGAGCAGGGCCGCCGCCCCGCCGGTCTCGCGCAGGACCCGGCCGCGGAAGGAGGCCGGGGCGTCCGCCGGGGGCTGCTGGAGCGCGAAGATGGTCGTCCGGACCTCCTGGATCGTCGAGTCCAGCTCGTCCACGGCCCGGCCGAGGAGCGCGCTCTCGTCTGAGTCCGAGTCCGAGTCCGAGTCCGAGTCCGAGTCCGAGTCCGAGTCGGACTCGGCGGGGACGGGGGAACCGGCGGAGCCGGGGTTTTCGGGGCCGGCCGCGCGCCGCCGGGTCGACTCCAGCATCATCTCCGTGGCGAACAGCCGCTGGACGACCAGGTCGTGGAGGTCCCGCGCGATCCGGTCCCGGTCCTCGTACACCGCGAGCCGCTCCCGGTCTTGCCGGGCGTCCGCGAGGACCAGTGCGAGCGCCGCCTGCGAGGCGAACTGCGAGGCCAGCAGGCGGTCCACCGCCGAGTACGGCGGGCCGCCGTGCCGCCGGGGGAGAGCGAGCGTGCCGATGAGCTTCCCGCCGCTCTGCAGGGGCAGCATCATCGACGGGCCGAAGCGCGACCGGACATGGGTGGTCATCCGGGGATCCGTCGCCGAGTCCTCCACGAAGACCGGCTCCCCGCCGAGGAGCTGGACGAGGACGGGGGAGCCGGGCGCGATCGTCGTGCCCACCAGATCGCCGGGGTCGTCGTTGGTCGAGGCGGCGACGATCTCCATCCCGCCCTCAGGGGTGGGCTGGAGGACCACACCGGCCGAGGCGTCGGCGAGGATCCGGGCCTGTTCGGCGACGGTCATCAGGGCGTTCTCGGCGGACTCGCCGGTGAGGAGGGCGGTGGTCACGGCCGCCGCGCCCTCGATCCAGCGCTCCCGCTGCCGGGTCGTCTCGTACAGGCGGGCGTTGCCGATGGCGATCCCGGCCTGGGAGGCGAGGATCCGGAGGAGCGAGAGGTCCTGCTCGGTGAAGCTGCCCGTCCGCTTCTCGGTGAGGTAGAGATTGCCGAAGACCTGCGTGTGGACCCGGATCGGGACACCGAGGAAGGAGCGCATCTCCGGGTGGCCCTCGGGGACCCCGGACGAGCGAGGATCGGACGCCAGGTCGTCGAGCCGCAGCGGCTGCGGGTCCTGGGACAGGACGCCGAGCAGGCCGGTGTGACCGTCGGGGAGCCCGCCGACGTGCTGTCGCTCCTCCTCGGTCATGCCGGACGTGAAGAGGTCGGTGAGCCGGCGGCGCTCGGGGTCGAGGACCCCGAGCGCCCCGTAGCGGGCCCCCGTCAGTGCGGCCGCCGAGTCCACGAGGTGCTGGAGGGTGGCGTGGAGTTCGAGATCAGTACCGACGCTGAGGACCGCTTCGAGCAGCAGGGGCAGGACGGCACCGTGCTCGTCCACGCCGTCCCCGTCCCCGCCCCGGTCCACGTCTTCGGCCTCGTCCATGATCATCATGGTCTCATCGTCGTACGAATCGTACGAATGGGGTGGTGATGGGGGTCAGTCGGCGTCGGCGAGCGGGTCGCGCACCGACAGCGGGTCGAGGACCATCGGCTGGACCTTGCCCTCCAGCATCGCGCCGAGCCCCAGGACCGCGCACACGTCGGGCCGTTCGGCGATGTGCACCGGCATGCCGGTCGCCTCGCGCAGCATCTGGTCGAGGCCCGGCAGCAGGGCGCTGCCGCCGACCATCATGATCCCGCGGTCCGCGAGGTCGGCCACCAGGTCCGGTGGGCAGTCGCGCAGCACCTTCCCGATGCCGTCGAGGACCGCCGTCAGCGGGGTGTGGATCGCCTCCCGCACGGCGGCGGTGTCGACGGTGACCGAGCGGGCCAGGCCCGTGGCGACGTCCCGGCCGTGGATCTCCGTGGAGGCCGGGCCGTGCGGCGTCAGGCCGTTGCCGCTGAGGGCGAGCTGGAGCGGGCGTACCGACTGGCTCGGCAGCATCAGCTCGTGGTGGTGGCGCAGGTGCTGGATGACGGCGTGGTCGATGGCGTCGCCGCCGATCGGGATCCGCTCCGCCGTGACGATCGCGCCGAGCGAGAGCACCGCGACCTGAGTTGTCGCCGCGCCGCACACCATGATCATGGTGGCGGTCGGCTGCTCGACCGGGAGCCCGCAGCCCACGGCGGCGGCGATCAGGGTGTCGACGAGCTCGACCCGGCGCGCCCCGAGACCGACGAGCGTCTCCACGGCGGCGCGCTGGGCGAGCGGGTCGCTGTCGTGGGGCGTGCACGCCGCCGCGCGCAGCCGCGGCTTGCGGCGGAGCTGACGGCGCAGCTTCTCGCCCAGGAGGTGGCGGAGCATCCGCTGCGCCATCTCGATGTCGACGACCGTGCCGCCGGAGACGGGCCGGGCGACCCGGATGTAGTCGGGGGTGCGGCCCGTCATCTTCTCCGCCAGCGCGCCGACGGCGATCAGCGCTCCTGTACGGGTGTTGACGGCGGCGACGCTGGGCTCGTCGACGACGAGTCCGGCGCCCTTGACGAAGACCCGGGTGCGCGCGGCCCCCAGGTCGACGGCGACATGGCAACGGCGCAGTTGCTCAAGGCTGACGGTCACGGCGGATCCTCCGGAATGCGGTGCTGGCACGGGCGAGGTGTTTCGCGTTGCGCGGTCCTGTTCGCATCGTGCGACCGCCCCGGGTCCGGCGCGCGCTGGGCTGCGCCGCCCGGGGCCACCCGTGCGTCCCGGAAGAGGGCCGGGGGAGGGCGGGGGAGTGCCCGAGGAGGGTGCTTGAAGCGTGCCGGGGGCCGTGCCCCGGGAGTGCCGGGAGCGCACCCGGAGGGGGGCCGGTGCGGCCCGAGACGATCCTGACCGAAGCGGGAGAATCGCGACGCACCGCCGACGACCTGCGGTTTCCTCACAAGATCCTCACTTCCGCGCCTACCTGACGCCGCACCGCGCCGCATAGCCTGCGGGCCCCATGGACTACTGCCACGCGTGCCGGCGGCATCTCAACGGGGCCCTCGCCTGTGCCGGGTGCGGGACCCCCGTCGAGGAACTGCGGTACGAGACCCCCCACGCACCCGTTCCGCCCGCCGAGCCGGAGTACGTCTACGAACTGGACGTCGTCGAGCCGCCGCGACCCGCCTCGGGCGGCCGTCGCGCCGCCCGGACCGCCGCGCGGGGCCGGTCCGCCGCGCGCGGGAGCAGACGGGCGCGGGTGCGCCGGGGGCGCACGGTGCTGCTGGGGACGGTGGGACTGGTCCTCGCGGCCGGGACGCTGGGAGTGGTGCAGTTGGCCCTGCAGGAGCCGGAGGCGAGCGGCGCGGCCACGGCCGTGCAGGAGCAGGAGGTCGTCGAGACCTCGATCCCGCCCGTTCCTTCCGAGAGCCCCGGAAGTACGGAGAGCAGCGAGAGCGCCGGCCCGCAGGACGGCTCCGGCCCGTCGGCGGTCACGGTCGCGCCGAGCACGAACGCGCCCACCCGCGAACACCAGATAGGCACGGGATCCGGCTCCGGTACGGAGGCGGGGTCCGGCGCCGGTTCGGGCACGGGTTCGGGTTCCGGTTCGGGCACGGGTTCGGGTTCCGGTTCGGGCACGGGTTCGGGTTCCGGTTCGGGTTCCGGTTCCGGTTCGGGGGAGGGTGCCGGTGGCGACCCGGCCGCATCGCCGACGCCCACCCGCCCGGCGTCCCCGTCCTCCGCCACGCCCGACGTCCCGCAGCCCGGCACGCCGACCGCCTCGGGCACGGCCACGGCGACGCCCACAGGCACCGGGCCCACCCCGAGCGGCTCACCGTCGGGAACGGCGACGGCGACGGCTTCGCCGAGCCCCACTCCGACGCCCACCGAGACCCCGTGCACCCGCTTCCTCTGGTGGTGCGTCTGAGGGCGTGCGGAGCCAGGGGCGGCGCGCCCCGCTCTAGACCGCGTCCTCGCCGAGCATCCGCCTCAGCAGGTCCCGCAGGAGGGTCCGCTCGACCTCGGTCAGCTCACCGAGGGGCTCGCGGGCGAAGTCCAGCGACTCGCGCAGCCGCCGGGCCGTGTCCTGGCCCTCGTCCGTGGGGACGGCCAGCTTGACCCGCCGGTCGTCCGGGTCGGGCCGGCGCTCGACGAGCCCGCGGGCCTCCAGGCGGTCCACTATCCCCGTGATGTTGGACGGCTCGCACTTCAGCTTCTGGGCGATCCTGCGCATCGGCAGCGGATCGAGCGAGAGCAGCCCGAGAACCCGGGCCTGCGCGCCGGTCAGCGAGTGCTGAGCGGCCGCCTGCTCGTACTCCTCGTAGTAGCGCGCCACGACCGTGCCGATCAGCTCGACGACTTCGAGGGTCAGGGGGTCCGTGCGTGAGGTGGCCATGGGCATCATCCTACCCAGATACTTGACAACATGAAATATCAAGGCGCATGGTTGTTTCAGTCAGTGAAACATTTGCGTTGTGAATCTTTGCCTGGAGGCCGTGCTCATGTCCGTTCTTCCCGCGTCCAGCCGTGAGTGGCACCTCGTCGCCCGTCCGCACGGCTGGCCGACCGCCGCGGACTTCGCCCTGCGAGAGGTCCCGGTGGCCGATCCCGCCGAGGGCCGGATCCTCGTGCGCAACCTGCACTTCTCCGTCGACCCGTACATGCGCGGCCGGATGAACGACGTGAAGTCGTACATCCCGCCGTTCACGCTGGACCACCCCATGGACGGCGGCGCGGTCGGCGAGGTCGTCGCGTCCAACGCGGAGGGCTTCGCCGTCGGCGACCACGTCCTGCACGGCCTCGGCTGGCGCGAGTACGCGGACGTCCCGGCGCAGCACGCGACCAAGGTCGACCCGGCGCTCGCCCCTCTCTCCGCCTACCTCGGCGTGCTCGGCATGACCGGCCTCACGGCCTACGCGGGCCTCTTCGAGGTCGCCTCCTTCAAGGAGGGCGACACCGTCTTCGTCTCCGGCGCGGCCGGGGCCGTCGGCAGCCAGGTCGGCCAGATGGCGCGGCTCAAGGGCGCCTCCCGGGTCATCGGCTCCGCCGGCTCCGACGAGAAGGTGAAGTTCCTCGTCGAGGAGCTCGGCTTCGACGCGGCCTTCAACTACAAGAACGGCCCGGTCAAGGACCAGCTCCGCGAGGCCGCCCCGGACGGCATCGACGTCTACTTCGACAACGTGGGCGGGGACCACCTCGAAGCCGCGATCTCCTCGCTCAACGTGCACGGCCGCGCCACCATCTGCGGCATGATCGCCCAGTACAACGACACGGAGCCGGTCCCCGGCCCGCGCAACATGGCGATGATCATCGGCAAGCGGCTCCGCCTCCAGGGCGTCCTGGTCGGCGACCACTACGGCCTGCAGAACCAGTTCGTCCAGGAGGTCGGCGGCTGGCTCGGCTCCGGCGAGCTGAAGCACCGCGAGACCTTCGTCGAGGGCATCGAGAACGGCGTGGACGCCTTCCTCGGGCTGCTGCGCGGGGACAACACCGGAAAGATGATCGTCTCGGTGAACCGCTAGTCTTCCCTCAGCCGCCGCGATCGTGGGCGCGAGTCGCGGCGAACCGATGAAGGAATGACCAGCATGTCCATTCAGCACTCCGACGTTCTCTACACCGCCGTCGCCACCGCCGAGAACGGCCGTGACGGCCGGGTCGCCACCGACGACGGTCAGCTCGACGTCGTCGTGAACCCGCCCAAGGTGATGGGCGGCTCGGGCGCGGGCACGAACCCCGAGCAGCTCTTCGCGGCCGGCTACAGCGCCTGCTTCCAGGGCGCGCTGGGCGTCGTCGCCCGCAACGAGAACGCCGACGTGTCCGGCTCGACGGTCACCGCCGAGGTGGGCATCGGCAAGAACGACGACGGCTTCGGCATCATCGTCAAGATCTCGGCGACCATCCCGAACGTGGACGCGGAGACCGCCAAGAGCCTGATCGAGAAGGCCCACCAGGTCTGCCCGTACTCGAAGGCGACCCGCGGCAACATCACGGTCGAGCTCGCCGTCTGAGCTCCGGACCGGCACACTGAGTGAGGGCCGCACCCCGACCGACCGGGGTGCGGCCCTCACCACGTCCGTCAGTAGGGTGACTCCCATGCGTGATCTCGGGGTGGGTTTCAGATACCTGGTACAGGGCCAGAAGTGGGTCGGCCGGCACGGACGGTGGTTCGGGTTCGGGCTGCTGCCCGGAATCGTGACCTTCGTCCTCTATGTGGGCGCGCTCATCGGTCTCGGCTACGGAGCCGACGACCTGGCGGCCTGGGTGACGCCGTTCGCCGACGACTGGAGCTCGCCCTGGCTCGGGCTCTTCCGCGGCACGCTCACCGGCCTGGTCTTCGCCTTCGGGCTCTTCCTCGCGGTCATCACCTTCACCGCCGTGACCCTCCTCGTCGGCCAGCCCTTCTACGAGTCCCTCTCGGAGGAGGTCGACCGGAGCCAGGGCGGGGACGTGCCTCAGTCCGGGCTCCCGCTCTGGCGCGAGCTGTGGATCTCGGCCCGCGACAGCCTGCGGGTCCTGCTGCGGGTCGTGTTCTACGGCATCCTGCTCTTCGCCTGCGGCTTCATTCCGGTGATCGGCCAGACCGTCGTCCCCGTCCTCGGCTTCTGCGTCTCCGGCTTCTTCCTCGCCGAGGAGCTCACGGCCGTCGCGCTCCAGCGCCGGGGCGTCGAGCTCAAGGAGCGGCTCACGCTGCTGCGCGGCCGCCGCATGGCGACCCTCGGCTTCGGCGTGCCGCTGACCCTCGCCTTCCTGGTGCCGTTCGTCGCCGTCTTCCTCATGCCCGGTGCCGTCGCCGGAGCCACCCTGATGGCCCGCGACCTGCGCGGCGAGACGGCCGGCGACGACCGGGACGGCGCCTCCCAGAAAAACGATCAAGAACGCGGCAACCTTCCGTCCCTCGGTGGCGACCAGGGGGTGCACCACCTCCCCCACTGAGGAAAGAGCACCATGACGTCACACAAGCGGAAGACCGGCCGCCGCCGCGTCGTCGTCGGCGGCCTGAGCGCCCTCGGCATCACCGGCGCGGCGATCGTCACCACCACCCTCCTCGCCCCCGCGGGCGCGGCGACGCTGCCCGCCTGGCCGCAGGCCAAGGGCAGCACGCCGGTCGCCACGACCATCGAGGTGTCGGGCACCTACGACGGCAAGCTCAAGCGCTTCGCCGGCACCGGGGAGCTCGGCTCCGACGGGCAGAGCGAGAGCCAGCAGCCCCTCTTCGTCCTCAAGGACGGCGCGACGCTCAAGAACGTGGTCATCGGCACCCCCGCCGCCGACGGGGTCCACTGCCTCGGCAGCTGCACCCTCCAGAACGTCTGGTGGGAGAACGTCGGCGAGGACGCCGCCACCTTCAAGGGCACCTCGAAGACCGCGGTGTACGCGGTCCACGGCGGCGGCGCGAAGGGCGCGTCCGACAAGATCTTCCAGTTCAACGGCGCCGGCAAGCTGGTCGTGAACAAGTTCCAGGCCGCCGACTTCGGCAAACTGGTCCGCTCCTGCGGCAACTGCAAGAAGCAGTACCCGCGCACCATCCTGATCAACGACGTCGACATCACCACACCCGGCAAGTCGATCGTCGGCGTCAACGCCAACTACGGCGACACCGCGAGCCTGCGCGGCATCCGCATCCACGGCGACACCAAGAAGAAGATCAAGCCGTGCACCCGCTTCACCGGCAACAACACCGGCAAGGAGCCGAAGGAGATCGGCACCGGCGCGGACGGCACCACCTGCCGCTACTCGGCCGGAGACCTCTCGTACGACTAGCCGTACGCACCCGGTCCCCGACGTCTCCTCAGGCGTCGAGGACCGGGTGCAGTTCCGGCCGAGCGTCCCACCACTCCCGGTAGAAGGCGTTGTTGCCGACGTTCGCCAGGTAGGCGTGGACCGCCGCCCGGTACAGCAGCTCCGCCTGCCGTGCGGGGACCGCCGCCCTGTTCCAGGCCAGCCGGATCCGGCCGAGGACCGGGTCGCCCTCCAGGGGGCGCAGGACCGTGCCCGCCGCGTACGGGGCCGTCGGCTGGCTCATGGAGATGGCCCGGCCCGAGGCGATCAGGTCGTAGTGCATCTTCCGGTCGGCGACCCGGTGCCGCAGCGAGGGCGTGAACCCGGCCTTCGCGCAGGCGGCGACCAGCGCCTCGGGCCCGCCGTCGTCGTCCTCCACCAGCGTCATCCAGTCCTCGCCGGCCAGCTCGGCCAGCGCGATCCGGTCCTTCCCGGCCAGCGGGTGCGCGGCCGAGAGGCGCACGCAGAACGGCTCCTTGGGCACCAGGGTCCTGGCCGTGGTGCCCTCGGGCAGGGCGACCTCGTGCTCGTTGACCTCCCCGTACAGGACGGCGTCGTACCGGCCGGCGCCGAGCTGCCGGGTCAGGGTGGTCGCCGAGTGCTCCACGGTGACGGAGATGTCCTGACCGGCCATCACCCGCTCCAGCTGCTCGAGCAGCCCGTCGACCAGGACGAGCAGGATGCAGCCGAGCCGCAGTGGGGTGCCGGGGGCGACGGCCCGAGCCCCGGCGGCGAGCGCGTCCATCTCGCCGAGCACGAGCCGCGCCTTCGAGAGGACGAACTCGCCCAGCGGAGTGGGCTCCACGCCGTGCCGGCCGCGCAGGAACAGCTCCCCGCCCGCGACCCGCTCGATCCGGCGCAGCTGTGCCGAGAGAGCCGGCTGAGAGACCCCCAGCCGGCCGGCCGCACGCCCCAGACTGCCCGCTTCCGCTATCCGGCAGACGGCCTCAAGATGCCTCAACTCCAGCTGCATTTCAGCAGCGTACGCAGCACGGGACAGCCGCACCATAACCCGCGTCTTATGCCGGATGAGATGTCCCGAACCGGTCATGTTCACGCCCATACTCGGCGCGACGATCCGTCTCCCCCACCACGATCCCACCCCGATCGGAGCAGACGTTGCACCCCAGCAGAATCACGGCGGCCGTGGCCGCCCTGGCACTGTCGGCGAGCCTCGCGACCGCCCTCGCCGGCACCGCCACCGCGGCCCCGCAGGCGCAGCCCGTACCCCCGGGCCACGGCAAGTCCCTCGCGCTCGCCGCCGCCGACCGGGCCGCCGACAGCGGTCTCGACGAGCTGCGGCACGGTGCCGGCGAGGAACTCGTCCGCACCTCCGTCACCCCCTGGTCCAACGGCCTGTACTACGCCTCGTACGAGCGCACCTACCGCGGCCTCCCGGTCGTCGGCGGCGACGCGGTCGTCGTCTCCGACAGCGCCGGCAAGGTCCGCGAGGTGACCGGCGCCGAGGCCCCCGCCATCAAGGTCTCCACCAAGGCCAAGGTGACCGCCGCCGCCGCCCTCGCCACCGCCCGGAAGCAGCTCGCCTCCGTGGAGAGCGCGAGCGCCCCCGAGCTGACCGTGCTCCTCAAGGGCGGCAAGGCCGTCCTGACCTGGCACACCCGGGTCGTCGGCCAGACCGCGCAGAACGTGCCGAGCGCCCTCGACACCTACGTCGACGCGCGCACCGGCTCCGTCGCCCAGGCCACCGACAAGGTCCGGCACGCCGACGGCCGCGGCTACCACAACGGCAACGTCACCATCGACACCGCCGCGAGCTCCATGACCGACACCAGCCGCGGCGGCTTCAAGTGCGGCGGCCAGAACGGCAGCGCCTACACCGGCTCCTCGCCCTGGGGCAACAACGGCGCCAACGACCTGGTCACCGCCTGCGTCGACATCATGTACGCGGCCCAGCGCGAGTCCGACATGCTCAAGCAGTGGCTCGGCTACAACGGCATCAACGGCCAGGGCGGCATGGTCCCGGCCCGCGCCGGACTGAGCCAGGTCAACGCGTACTACGACGGTACGAAGACCACGTACGGCCGCAACCAGAACGGCACCAACCAGCTCACCGGCATCGACGTCGTGGCGCACGAGTACGGCCACGAGATCTTCGACCGGACCCCGGGCAGCGCCGGCTCGTCCAACGAGAACGGCGGCATGAACGAGTCGACCGGAGACATCTTCGGCGCGCTCACCGAGCACTACGCCAACAACCCGAACGACACCCCCGACTACACCGTCGGCGAGAAGCTGAACTTCACCGGCAACAACCAGCCGATCCGCAACATGTACAACCCGTCGCTCATCAACAACGACCCCAACTGCTACCCGCAGCTGACCTCCGGCACCGAGGTGCACGCGGCGGCCGGCCCGCAGAACCACTGGTTCTACCTCCTCGCCGAGGGCTCCAACCCGGGCAACGGCAAGCCCAACAGCCCCATATGTTCCGGCGGTCCCTCCTCCGTGACCGGCATCGGCATCCAGAAGGCCGGCAAGATCTTCATGGGCGCGCTGCTCATGAAGACCTCCTCCTGGAACCACCTCGCCGCCCGCAAGGCGACGCTGACCAGCGCCAAGAACACCTACGGCAGCGTCGAGTGCAACGCGGTGAAGGCGGCGTGGAACGCGATCGGCGTCCCGGCCCAGTCCGGTGAGACCGACTGCGGCGGCACCACCAACCCGGACTTCTCGCTCGCCCTGAACCCGGCCACGGGCTCGGTCCAGCCGGGTGCCTCCGTCACCTCGACGGTGAACACCAGCACCACCGGCGGCAGCGCGCAGACCGTCCAGCTCTCCGCGAGCGGCGCCCCGAGCGGCGTCACCGTCTCCTTCAGCCCCTCCTCGGTGACCTCCGGCTCCTCCTCCACGATGACCGTGCAGGTCGCGGCCGGCACGGCCAACGGCACCTACCCGATCACCGTCACCGGTACGGGCTCCGCCACCCACACCGTCACCTACCAGCTGTCGGTCGGCACCACCACCCCGCCCACCGGCTGCGACAACACCGAGTACAGCTACCAGGGCAGCCTGACGTCCGGCCAGGCGGCGGCCCAGCCCGACGGCTCGTACTACTACTCGGCGACCTCCGGCACCCACGTGAGCTGCCTGCGCGGCCCGGCCGGCACCGACTTCGACCTCTACCTGCAGAAGTGGAACGGGTCGGGCTGGGCGGACGTGGCGGTCGGCGGCACGGCGACCGCCGACGAGAACACCAGCTACAACGGCACCGCGGGCTACTACCGGTATGTGGTCCACGCGTACAGCGGCTCCGGCGCGTACACGCTGGGCCTGAGCGCCCCGTAGCGGGGACGGGGCACCGTCACGGGCCGGGGGTCCCGTGACGGACCTCCCCGAGCCGGGCGGCCGTATGTCCCACGGCCGCCCGGCTTCTCCGCGTCTCCGTGTCCCGTCAGCCGACCTCGGCGAGCACGAACCCCTGCTTCTCCGGGCCCGCGTCGGCGATCCGCCCGCCGTCCGGACCCCAGACCCCGGCGGCGCCGCCGCCCACGCCGTCCTCGTTGGGCCCGAGGACATTGGCGAGCACCACGTACAGACCGAAGTCCCGGGCCCGTACCGGATAGACCGTCTCGAACGAGTCGTTGTCGGCGGTGAGCACCGAACTCGCCAGATACACCGTGCAGTTGTCCGCGGCCGCCCGTTCGGCCAGGTCCGGGAAGCGGTTGTCGTAGCACGTGGCCGTCGCGAACCGGATCCCGTCGAGCGTGAACCGCCCGTCGGCCGTGCCCGGCGCGAAGACCTCCTTCTCGATCCCGTACAGGTTCCGCTTGTCGTAGCGGGCGAGGAGCCCGCCGTCGGGCCCGATCACCAGCGTGGTGACCCCGGTCCGCCCGTCGGCCGTCCGCACGGGCCCGTTGACCACGGCCGCCGCCGAGACCTCCCGGCAGGCGTCCCGTACCGGTTCAAGACGCGGGTCGTCCTCGGTGAGGACGAGAGCGGGCGTGTCCCGGATCAGCGAGGGTTCGTACCCGCCGAGGCAGAGCTCGGCGAAGACGACCACCCGGGCGCCCTCGGCCCCGGCGGCCCGGACGAGCCCGGCGATCGTACGGACATTGGCTTCGACGTCCCCGGCGACCGGGGCGAACTGAGTGGCTGCGACGATCATGCCCCCATCATCCCGCCCCCTGCCGGCCGTAATTCGCCGTGCCCGTCCGGCGGACACTCCTAGACTCCGGCGCAGCGGTGCCGCGCGCGGTGCCGCAGGGTGTGGGGCCGTGGCAGAGCACGGTCCATTGCGAATCCGGGCGGAGGAGGTCCCCGACGCCCGGGGCGAGCGGCCGGTCGCCGGACCTGGCGACCGGACCCCGCGGGTTCGAATCCCGTCGGCCCCGCACCCGCGTCCCCCCGTACTTCTACGGCCGCTCCGCGCCCCCGTGCAGCAGGTGCAGGAAGTCCCGGAAGGCGGCCGGCATGTCCACCGCCGAGGGGTCCAGGAGCCACTGGTACTGGAGCCCGTCCATCACCGCCGTCAGGAGCGGCGCCGCCCGCTCCGGGCTCAGCCCGCTCGGCAGCCGGTCGCCGAACTCCAGGCGCAGCACCTGCGCCATGTTGGCCCGCACCTGCGTGTAGCGCTCGGTGAAGAAGGCGCGCGCCGGGTGCTCGTCCGTGATGCTCTCGCCGAGCAGCGCGGAGAAGGTCTGCACGATCCCGGGCCGCATCGCGTTGTACTCGACGAGCGATTCGAGCAGGTCGAGCCGCCAGCCCTCACGGTCCCGGCCGCCGCTCGTGTCCCAGCGGTCGCGCTCCTCCAGGACCGCGATGAGCAGGGCCTCCTTCGTCGGGAAGTAGTGCAGCAGCCCCTGCTGCGTCAGTCCGACGCGCTCGGCGACGGAGCCGAGGGTCGCGCCCCGGTAGCCGCGCTCGGCGATCACTTCGAGGGCGGCGCGCAGGATCTCCGCCCGCCGCTCCTCGCTTCTGGCCCGCACCATCGCCCGTGGCCTCCTCTCGCAGGGTCGTCCCGACAGGAAGGTACCCCTTCGCCCCCCTCCTCAGGTAACAGAATCGTCACGTCACCTACCGATCTACAGGTAGATGGGTGCACGATGGGCGCATCGGGGTCATCGGTACGTCAACGAGGAGGTACGGCCATGGCGGAGAACAGCGCGGAGACCGCGCGGAACGCGGCCGTCGAGGCGGCGCTCGGCAAGCTCGACCTGGACACCAAGACGCGGCTGCTCGGCGGCCAGGACATGTGGTCCCTGCCCGCCCTGCCGGAGATCGGCCTGAAGTCCCTGGTCATGTCCGACGGACCCATCGGCGTCCGCGGCGTCCGCTGGACCGCCGACGACCCGTCCGCCGCCCTGCCGTCCCCGACCGCGCTCGCCGCCGCGTGGGACCCCGGGCTCGCCCGCCGCGCCGGCCGGCTCCTCGCGCAGGAGGCCCGCCGCAAGGGCGTCCACGTCCTCCTCGCGCCCACCGTCAACCTGCACCGCTCGCCCCTCGGCGGCCGCCACTTCGAGGCGTACAGCGAGGACCCGTACCTCACCGGCGAGATCGGCACCGGCTACGTCCAGGGCGTCCAGGACGGCGGCGTCGGCACCACCGTCAAGCACTTCGTCGCCAACGACGCCGAGACCGACCGCTTCACCGTCGACAACAAGGTCGCCGCCCGCCCGCTCCGCGAGCTCTACCTCGCCCCCTTCGAGGCCATCGTCAAGAACGCCCACCCCTGGGGCATCATGACCGCCTACAACCAGGTCAACGGCGTGACGATGACCGAGCACCACCACCTCGTCAACGAGGTCCTGCGCGGCGAATGGGGCTTCGACGGCTGCAACGTCTCCGACTGGATGGCCGCCCGCTCCACCACCGGCGACATCGAGGGCGGCCTCGACGTCGCCATGCCCGGCCCGCAGACCGTCTACGGCGGGGCCCTGGCCGCCGCCGTCCGCGCCGGCGAGGTCGAGGAGTCCGCCGTCGACGCGGCCGTACGCAACGTCCTGCGGCTCGCCGCCCGCGTCGGCGCCCTCGAAGGCGCCCCGGCGGTCGTCACCGAGCACCCCGCCGCCATCGACGGCGACGCCCTCGCCCGCGAGATCGCCCGCCGCGGCTTCGTCCTCGTCCGCAACGAGAACGAAGCCCTGCCCCTCAAGAGCGGCACGGTCGCCCTCTCCGGCGCCGCCGCCCGCGACGCCCGCGTCCTCGGCGGCGGCTCCGCCCAGGTCTTCCCCGACCACGTCGTCTCCCCGCTCGCCGGCCTCACCGCCGCC